>JAGBHK010000028.1 GCA_017935565.1 Lachnospiraceae bacterium | reverse complement strand
TATTGGATGCTATCAGAGGTAAAGATGTTCAGACAGCACTTGGTATTTTAGCTTACAATCCAAGATATGCATCTTCAGTTATAGAAAAATTATTAAAGTCTGCTGTAGCAAACGCAGAGGTTAAGGGTATGAACACAGAAAACCTTTACATTGAACAGTGTTTCGCTAATCAGGGACCAATCATGAAGAGAGTACAACCTAGAGCACAGGGTAGAGCTTACAGAATCGAAAAGAGAATGAGCCATATCACTGTAATTCTTAATGAGAAATAATGAGCAGAAAGGAGAACGCGAAATGGGACAGAAAGTTAACCCACACGGCATAAGAGTCGGCGTTATTAAAGATTGGGATTCAAAATGGTATGCAGAAGCTGATTTTGCAGATTGCCTCGTAGAAGACAACAAGATCAGAACATACTTAAAGAAGAAGTTATATAGCGCAGGTGTTTCTAAGATTGAAATCGAAAGATCATCTGACAAGTGTAAGGTTATCGTACACACAGCTAAGCCAGGTGTTGTAATCGGTAAAGGCGGTGCTGAAATCGATAAGCTTAAAGAAGAAATTCAGAAGTTATCAACAAAGAAGGTTTTTGTTGATGTTAAAGAAATAAAGAAACCAGACAGAGATGCACAGTTAGTAGCTGAAAACATTGCATTACAGTTAGAAAACCGTGTATCATTCAGAAGAGCAATGAAGTCTACAATGTCAAGATCAATGAAGTCAGGCGCTTTAGGTATAAAGACAGCTTGTTCAGGTCGTCTTGGTGGTGCTGATATGGCTCGTACAGAGTTCTACAGCGAAGGTACTATTCCACTTCAGACATTAAGAGCTGATATTGATTATGGTTTCGCAGAAGCAGACACAACTTACGGAAAAGTTGGTGTTAAAGTATGGATATACAATGGCGAAGTGCTTCCTACAAAGGCAAGCAAAGATGTTAAAGAAGGAGGCGAGAACTAATGTTAATGCCTAAGAGAGTTAAGCGTCGTAAACAATTCCGTGGAACAATGGCAGGTAAGGCCTTGAGAGGTAACAAGATTACTAACGGTGAATTCGGTATCGTCGCTATGGAACCAGCATGGATTAGATCAAACCAGATTGAAGCAGCCCGTATTGCTATGACACGTCATATCAAGCGTGGTGGTAAAGTTTGGATTAAGATATTCCCAGATAAACCAGTAACTACAAAACCAGCAGAAACACGTATGGGTTCCGGAAAAGGAACACTTGAATATTGGGTAGCAGTTGTTAAACCAGGTCGTGTAATGTTTGAAATCTCAGGTGTAGCTGAAGAAGTTGCAAGAGAAGCATTAAGACTCGCAACACATAAATTACCAGTAAAGTGCAAGATCGTGTCTCGCGCAGATTTAGAAGGCGGTGATAACAGTGAAAATTAATAAGTATGTAGAAGATTTAAAAGCGAAATCAGCTGCAGAATTAAATGATGAATTAGTAGCTGCTAAAAAAGAACTTTTCAATTTGAGATTCCAGAACGCAACAAATCAGTTGGATAATACAAGCAGAATCAAAGAAGTTAGAAAGAACATTGCAAGAATTCAGACAGTTATTTCTGAAAAGGCAAAGGCTGCTAACTAATTAGCTTGAAAATGGATCTTAAGAAAGGAGACAGTTGTCGTGGAAAGAAATTTAAGAAAAACTCGTACTGGTAAAGTTATCAGTGATAAGATGGATAAGACAATCGTTGTAGCTGTACAGGATAATGTAAAGCATCCATTGTACAACAAGATTGTAAAGAGAACTTATAAATTAAAAGCTCATGACGAGAATAACGAATGCGGTATCGGTGATACAGTAAAAGTTATGGAAACAAGACCATTATCTAAGGATAAGAGATGGAGACTCGTAGAGATAATTGAAAAGGCTAAATAAATTGCTATACATTTGTAGGAATGGAGGATTATTATGATTCAACAGGAAAGTAGACTTAAAGTTGCTGACAATACAGGCGCTAAAGAGTTACTTTGTATCAGAGTAATGGGCGGTTCTACTAGAAGATATGCAAATATTGGCGATATCATCGTAGCTTCTGTTAAAGAAGCAACACCAGGCGGTGTTGTTAAAAAGGGTGATGTTGTTAAGGCTGTAGTAGTACGTTCAGTTAAAGGCGCACGTCGTAAAGACGGTTCTTATATTAAATTTGATGAGAACGCTGCTGTTATCATAAAGGATGACAAGAACCCAAGAGGAACACGTATCTTTGGACCAGTAGCAAGAGAGTTAAGAGAAAAGCAGTTTATGAAAATTGTTTCTTTAGCTCCAGAAGTATTATAAGGAGGTGTCGCATAATGTCAGCTATGAAGATTAAAAAAGGCGACCTTGTTAAAGTAATCGCTGGTAAAGATAAAGATAAAGAAGGCAAAGTTATTTCTGTTAACAAGAAGGACAATACAGCTTTAGTTGAAGGCGTAAACATGGTTACAAAGCATACAAAACCAAATGCTCAGAATCAGACAGGCGGTATCGTTAATCAGGAAGGACCAATTCATATTTCTAACTTAATGTTAGTTGTTGATGGTAAGGCAACAAGAGTTGGCTTCAAGATTGAAGACGGCAAGAAAGTACGTTTTGCAAAATCAACTGGCAAAGTTATTAAATAAGAGAGGAGGTCCACAAAGTGAGCAGACTTAAAGAGACTTACAAGAATGAAATTGTAGATGCTATGATGAAAAAGTTTGGTTACAGCAATATTATGCAGGTACCTAAACTTGACAAAATTGTTATAAATATGGGCGTTGGCGAAGCAAAAGACAACGCAAAAGTGTTAGATGCAGCTGTTAAGGATTTGGAAACAATCGCAGGTCAGAAGGCTGTACTTACAAGAGCTAAGAAATCAGTTGCTAACTTCAAAATTAGAGAAGGTTTAGCTATCGGATGTAAAGTAACACTTAGAGGTGAAAAGATGTACGAATTCCTTGATAGATTAGTAAATCTTGCACTTCCACGTGTACGTGACTTTAGAGGTGTAAACCCTAACTCATTTGATGGTAGAGGTAACTACGCACTTGGTATTAAGGAACAGTTAATTTTCCCTGAAATCGAGTATGATAAGGTTGATAAAGTAAGAGGTATGGATATTATATTCGTAACTACAGCTAACACAGACGAAGAAGCTCGTGAATTATTGACATTATTTAACATGCCATTTCAGAAATAGTTAGAGGAGGTAAACCCATGGCTAAAACAGCAATGAAGGTAAAACAGCAGCGTAAAGCTAAATTCTCTACACAGGAATATAGCCGTTGCAGAATTTGCGGCCGTCCACATGCTTATTTAAGAAAATACGGAATCTGCAGAATCTGTTTCCGTGAATTAGCATATAAAGGTCAGATACCTGGTGTTAAGAAAGCATCTTGGTAAGATTGAAACAATAGAAACCTTGGGCCGAGGGCCCAAAAGTCTAAAGGAGGAAAATTTATTATGGCAATGAGCGATCCAATCGCAGATATGCTTACAAGAATTCGTAATGCAAACACTGCAAAGCATGATACAGTAGATGTTCCTGCTTCAAAGATGAAGTTAGCTATCGCTGAAATTCTTTTCAACGAAGGTTACATCAAGAAGTTTGAAGTAGTTGAAGATGGTAACTTTAAAACAATCCGTGTAACTCTTAAGTATGGTAAGGATAAGAATGAAAAGATCATTACAGGTATTAAGAGAATCTCTAAGCCAGGTCTTAGAGTTTACGCTGGTAAGGATGAACTTCCAAGAGTACTTGGTGGTTTAGGCGTTGCTATTATCTCAACAAACAAAGGTATCGTTACAGACAAAGAAGCTAGAAAGCTTCAGGTAGGTGGCGAAGTATTAGCATTCGTTTGGTAGGATTAATTTATAAAGAAAACAAACGCGAGCGAAGCGAGTATTTGTTTTTGAAACTGTAGTTTATTTATATACAATTATAGGAGGTGCGGGCAATGTCAAGAATAGGAAGATTGCCTATCGCTATACCAGCTGGTGTTACAGTTGATGTAGCAGAAAATAATAAGGTTACTGTAAAGGGACCTAAGGGAACACTTGAAAGAGTGCTTCCAGTTGAAATGGAAATTAAGGTTGAAGGTGCAGAAGTAGTTGTAACAAGACCAAATGACTTAAAGAAAATGAAGTCTTTACATGGTTTAACAAGAACACTTATAAACAACATGGTTGTTGGTGTATCTAACGGATACGAAAAAGTTCTTGAAGTAAACGGTGTAGGTTACAAAGTACAGAAGCAGGGAAAGAAATTAGTTCTTTCACTTGGTTACTCACATCCAGTTGAGATGGAAGACCCAGAAGGTCTTGAATCAGTTGTAGAAGGTAACAAAATCACAATCAAAGGTATCGATAAAGAAAAAGTTGGCCAGTACGCTGCTGAAATCAGAGATAAGAGAAGACCTGAACCATACAAGGGCAAAGGTATTAAATATGCTGATGAAGTTATTAGACGTAAAGTTGGTAAGACTGGTAAGAAATAATTAAAGGAGTGACAAAGATGGTTAGTAAAGAATGTAGAGCGGCAATCCGCGAAAATAAACATAAAAGATTACGTAATCGTTTTGCTGGTACAGCAGAAAGACCACGTTTAGCAGTGTTTAGAAGTAATAATCATATGTATGCTCAGATTATTGATGATACAGTTGGCAATACTCTTGTAGCAGCATCAACACTTGAAAAAGATGTTAAGGCTGAACTTGAGAAGACTAACAATGTAGAAGCAGCAGCATACTTAGGAACAGTAATTGCAAAGAAAGCTTTAGATAAGGGAATCACAACTGTTGTATTCGACAGAGGCGGATTCATTTATCAGGGAAAAATCAAAGCATTAGCAGATGCAGCTAGAGAAGCTGGTCTGAATTTCTAGTCTAGGAGGAGAACACATGAAACGTACAATTATTGATGCTAGTCAATTAGAATTAACTGAAAAAGTAGTATCAATTAAGCGTGTAACTAAGGTTGTTAAAGGTGGACGTAATTTCAGATTTGCAGCTTTAGTAGTTGTTGGTGACGGCAACGGTCACGTAGGTGCTGGTTTAGGTAAGGCTACAGAAATCCCAGAAGCAATTCGTAAGGGTAAAGAAGATGCCATGAAGAAACTTATCGAAGTACCTGTTGATGCAAACAATAGTATACCACATGACAATATTGGAAAATTCGGTAGTGCGTCAGTATTACTTAAGAAGGCTCCAGAAGGTACAGGTATCATCGCTGGTGGTCCAGCACGTAACGTGCTTGAACTTGCTGGTATTAAGAATATCCGTACAAAGTCATTGGGTTCAAACAATAAGCAGAACGTAGTACTTGCTACTATCGAAGGCTTAGCTGGTTTAAAAACTCCGGAAGAAGTTGCTAAACTCCGCGGTAAAACTGTAGAAGAGATTTTAGGCTAATAGGAGGTATTAAAATGGCAGGAAAATTAAAAATTACACTTGTTAAATCTACAATCGGTGCTGTTCCAAAGCATGTAAAGACAGTTGAAGCTTTAGGTTTAAAGAAGCTTAACAAGTCTGTTGAAATGCCAGATAATGCAGCTACAAGAGGTATGATTCAGCAGGTTAGACATTTAGTAAAAGTAGAAGAAATCTAATAGGAGGTGCTAGAAATGAATTTATCAAATTTACAGCCTGCAGTAGGTTCAACTCATAATGATAATTTCAGAAGAGGTCGTGGACACGGTTCAGGAAATGGTAAAACAGCTGGTAAGGGTCATAAGGGTCAGAAGGCTCGTTCAGGCGCTCCAAGACCAGGTTTTGAAGGTGGTCAGATGCCTTTATACAGAAGAATTCCAAAGAGAGGTTTTAAGAATAGAAATACTATGGAAATCGTTGGTATTAACTTAAGCGCTCTTGAAAAATTCGATAATGGTGCAGAAGTTTCTGTAGAAACACTCATCGAAGCTGGTATCGTTAAGAACCCAAGAGATGGTGTTAAGATTCTTGGAAATGGAACATTAACAAAGAAGCTCAACGTAAAGGCTAATGCATTTTCTAATAGTGCAAAAGAAAAAATTGAAGCTCTTGGTGGAAGCTGTGAGGTGATCTAATGTTTAAAACTCTTCGAAATGCTTTTAAAATAAAAGAAATTAGAAGTAAAGTTTTCTATACATTTTTAATGTTAGTTGTCATTAGATTAGGTAGTCAGATTCCTGTACCAGGAATGAATAGAGACGTTGTTGCAAACATGTTTAGCAGCATTAGCAGCACAGATGCATTTAATTTCTTCAGTGCATTTACAGGCGGCTCATTAGAGCAGATGTCTTTATTTGCACTGGGAATTAACCCATACATTACTTCATCAATCATTATGCAGCTCTTAACAATCGCTATTCCAAAGCTTGAAGAGTTGCAGAAAGATGGTGAAACAGGTAAGAAGAAAATTGCTGAAATCACAAGATATATTACAGTTGCTTTAGCTTTAATCGAAGGTACAGCAATCGCAATTGGTTTTGGTAATCAGGGTGTATTCGGAGATGCTACCGGTAAGGCATATTTCTTAGCAGTTGTTATAACTGTTATTGCTTTAACAGCAGGTTCAGCAGTTCTTATGTGGATTGGTGAAAGAATCACAGAAAATGGTGTAGGAAATGGTATTTCTATAGTATTGGCGATAAATATTATTTCAAGAATTCCAACTGATATGTACGGCTTATACGTTAACAAGGTTCAGATTACTGAAGCTAACGGAAGAGCTCCACTTACAGCGATTCTTGCAGCAGTAATTATTATTGCAGTAATATTATTCGTTATCGCATTTGTAGTATTGCTTCAGGATGCTCAGAGAAAGATTCCTGTTCAGTACGCAAAGAAAATGCAAGGAAGAAAGTTGGCTGGTGGACAGTCTACTCATATTCCACTTAAAGTAAATACAGCAGGTGTTATCCCTGTTATCTTTGCTTCATCAATTATGCAGTTCCCTGTAATCATTTCAAACTTGTTTGGAAAGACACAGGCTGATATAAACTTGTGGGGCAAAATACTTAGACTTTTGAACTCAGGTTCATGGTTCGATATAAGCGATGGATTTAACAGCTTTAAATACACATTAGGCTTTTTAGTTTATGCAGTATTAGTTATCGCATTTGCTTATTTCTATACTTCAATTACATTTAATCCGATTGAAGTTGCAAACAATATGAAGCGTCAGGGTGGTTTCGTACCTGGTATTAGACCTGGTAAACCAACAGAAGAATACTTAATAAAGATTCTTAACAGTATCGTATTTATTGGTGCTGCAATGCTTTTATTCATTGCAACAATCCCACTTGTGTTCTCTGGTATATTTAATGCTAGTGTATCATTTATGGGAACATCAATTATCATCGTAGTTGGTGTTATTATCGAAACATTAAGTAAAATTGATTCAATGATGGTTGTTAGAAATTACAAAGGATTTTTGAACGACTAGTACGACTTGATAGACAAGTTATGTTTACAACCCGCGGTAGGAAATCTTCTCGCGGGTTGTTTGAACATTACTTTAGTATCAGAATGAGAGGTTTTTATGAAGATTATTATGTTAGGTGCACCTGGTGCAGGAAAAGGAACACAGGCGAAAATGATTGCTGATAAGTATCAGATTCCTCATATTTCAACAGGTGATATTTTTAGAGCAAATATTAAAAATGGTACAGAATTAGGACAGAAGGCTAAGACATATATGGATCAGGGTCTTTTAGTACCAGATGAATTAGTAGTAGATTTAGTAGTAGATAGAGTAAAGCAGGACGATTGTGCAAATGGTTACGTGCTTGATGGTTTCCCAAGAACAATTCCACAGGCAGAAAGTTTAGATGCTGCATTGGCTAAATTTGAAGATACAATTGATTATGCTATCAATGTAGAAGTTCCAGATGAAAATATCGTTAGAAGAATGTCTGGTAGAAGAGCATGCGTTGCATGTGGCGCTACATATCATATCGTTCACATTCCAACAAAGGTTGAAGGAATCTGTGACAGATGTGGTAAGGAACTTATTTTAAGAGATGATGATAAGCCAGAAACAGTTCAGAAGAGACTTGGTGTGTACCATGAACAGACACAGCCACTTATTGATTATTATACAAATAAGGGATGTCTTGTAGAAGTTGATGGAACAAAAGATATGAACGAAGTTTTCAGTGACATTGTTGACATTTTAAGTAAATAGTTAAACAGAGTCGTTAATTTGGAGGTAATATGGCAGTATCGATTAAGTCACAAAAAGAAATTGAATTAATGCGTGAAGCAGGAAGACTCCTTGCCATAACACATGAAGAACTTGAGAAATTTATAAAACCTGGAATGTCAACATACGAAATTGATAAGAAGGGCGAAGAGATAATTAGAAGTTTTGGTTGTATACCATCATTTTTAAATTATAACGGATTTCCAGCATCTATTTGCGTGTCAATCAATGATGAAGTTGTACACGGTATTCCAAGAAAAGATGTATTTGTGCAAGAAGGCGACATAGTTAGCCTTGATGCAGGTCTTATTTACAAAGGTTATCATTCTGACGCAGCAAGAACTGTTGCGGTAGGAGAGATTAGTCCTGAAGCAAGACAACTTATGGAAGTTACAAAGCAAAGCTTCTTTGAGGGAATCAAGTTCGCTAAGGCTGGTAACCATTTACATGATATTTCAAATGCTATTGCAGCATATTGTGAAAAGTTTGGTTACGGTGTTGTAAGAGATTTGGTAGGACATGGTATAGGAAGAAATCTTCACGAAGACCCACAGATTCCAAACTTTACACAAAAGAGAAGAGGAATCAAACTTCAGGCAGGTATGACTCTTGCTATTGAACCTATGGTAAATATAGGAACATACGAAGTTGCTTGGTTGGATGATGATTGGACAGTAGTATCAGATGACGGTTCTCTATCAGCTCATTATGAAAACACTATCTTAATTACAGATGGTGAACCAGAAATACTTACAATTCTTAAATAAGTTGAGGTTTCGAAAATGAGATATGAGAATTTTAGTTTTTGCAAATCGCTTGCCGGTCATGATAAAGACTGTATCTACATTATAATAAAAGAAGAAAAGAATTATGTTTATGTGGTTGATGGAAAGTATAAAACTTTGGAATCACCAAAAAGAAAAAATAAAAAACATATTGAATGGATTTCTTCCATATATAATGTGTCAGATATAGGAAGTGACAATTTGAGAAATGAAGATATAAGAAAAGCCATTAAATTATATAAAAAGAATTAAAGACGGAGGTTAGTTTAGTATATGTCAAAATCAGATGTTATCGAAATAGAAGGAACAGTATTAGAAAAATTACCTAATGCAATGTTCCAGGTAGAACTTGAAAATGGTCATAAAGTATTAGCACATATTAGTGGAAAGTTGAGAATGAATTTCATTAGAATACTCCCAGGTGATAAGGTTACAATTGAAATGTCACCATATGATTTATCAAAGGGTCGTATCGTTTGGAGAGATAAATAAAATTTTTGAAAAAATCGCTTGCATTAAGTTTTTACTTGTGATATACTTTAAAACGGACTTTTTTGAAAGGAGGATTTAAACGATGAAGGTTAGATCATCAGTTAAACCAATTTGCGAAAAATGCAAAATCATTAAAAGAAAAGGAAGCATCAGAGTAATCTGTGAAAATCCAAAGCACAAACAGAGACAGGGCTAATTAATTTAGTTTATGAGTTGATTTTGTTCAGCTCGTTTTTGTGCGTCTAAGCATGCGGCTGCAGTAATGGAACATAAAGAGATGTAATATAGTTAAACTCTCAAGCTGTTTTACATATTGATATGGAAAATTACTTAATTATAAATGCAGGACGCTAAGCTAGTGGTCCTGTAGTAAAGTTTAGAGATAATCTAGACTTGACTTGATATTAATCAAGAAACAAAGAAATGTAAATGTTACAAAGAACAAAAAAAATGATGGAGGTGTAATACACACATGGCTCGTATTTCAGGTGTTGACTTACCAAGAGAAAAACGTGTTGAAATCGGATTAACTTACATCTATGGTATCGGTAGAGTTAAAGCTGCAGAAATTCTTGCAGATGCTAACGTAAACCCAGATACAAGAGTTAGAGACTTAACAGATGATGAAGTTAAGGCGATCAGCGCTGTAATTGATGAAAAACATACTGTTGAAGGTGATTTAAGAAGAGAACTCGCTTTAAACATTAAGAGATTACAGGAAATTGGATGCTACAGAGGTATCCGTCATAGAAAAGGACTTCCAGTTCGTGGTCAGAAGACAAAGACTAATGCTAGAACTAGAAAAGGTCCTAAGAGAACAGTTGCAAATAAGAAGAAATAATAAAAAATAGAAACCCATAAGGGAGGTTAGTTTAGAAATGGCTAAAGTTACAAAAAAAGTGACAAAAAAGCGTGTTAAGAAAAACGTTGAACGCGGACAGGCACATATTCAGTCATCTTTCAACAATACAATAGTTACAATCACAGATGCTGAAGGTAATGCTTTATCATGGGCTAGTGCTGGTGGTCTTGGTTTTAGAGGTTCAAGGAAATCTACTCCTTATGCAGCTCAGATGGCAGCTGAAACTGCTACAAAGGCAGCTTTAGTGCATGGCTTAAAAACAGTAGATGTTATGGTTAAAGGTCCTGGTTCAGGACGTGAAGCAGCAATCCGTGCCCTTCAGGCATGCGGTCTTGAAGTAACAAGCATTAAGGATGTTACTCCAGTTCCACATAATGGTTGCCGCCCACCAAAACGTAGAAGAGTCTAATAGTAGGAGGTGCAGATAGATGGCAGTAAATAGAGTTCCTGTTTTAAAAAGATGTAGATCACTTGGATTAGATCCAATTTATTTAGGAATAGATAAGAAGTCAAATAGAGAATTAAAAAGAGCTAATAAGAAGATTAGCGAGTACGGTCTCCAGTTAAGAGAGAAGCAGAAAGCTAAATTCATCTACGGTGTATTAGAAAAACCATTTAGAAATTATTTTGAAAAGGCTCAGAAGATGCAGGGTATGGCAGGTGAAAACCTCATGATCCTCTTAGAGCGTAGACTTGATAACGTTATGTTCCGTTTAGGATACGGCAGAACAAGAAAAGAAGCTAGACAGATCGTTGACCACAAGCATGTTTTAGTAAACGGCAAGTGCGTAAACATCCCTTCATACATTGTTAAAGCTGGTGATGTTATCGAAGTAAGAGAAAAGAGCAAAGATTCTGTAAGATATAAGAACATCCTTGAAGTTACAGAAGGAAGACTTGTACCAGAATGGCTCGAGGCAGATCATGACAATCTTAAGGGTTCTGTAAAGAACTTACCTACAAGAGAAATGATCGATGTTCCAGTTGATGAAATGCTTATCGTCGAATTATACTCAAAATAATCCGATTAATTTTAACTATTCAGAGCTTGCTCTGGATAGTTATAACATATTTAAACCCAAAGAAGGAGGGGCTTTACAGTGTTCGAATTTGACAAACCTAATATTGAGATCGAAGAGATTTCAGAGGATAAAAGATATGGTAGATTCGTTGTTGAACCACTTGAAAGAGGATATGGTACAACAATTGGTAACTCATTAAGAAGAATTATGTTATCTTCTTTACCAGGTGCGGCAGTAAGTCAGGTTAAGATTGAAGGCGTACTTCATGAGTTCAGTTCAATCCCAGGCGTTAAAGAAGACGTTACTGAGATTATCATGAACATCAAGAATTTATCAATTAAAAATAGTTGTGCTACAGATGAACCTAAGATTGGATACATTGAATTTAGTGGTGAAGGTGTAGTTAGAGCAAAAGACATACAGGTAGACCCTGATATCGAGATATTAAATCCTGATTTGGTTATTGCAACACTTAATGGTGGTGCAAATAGCAAGTTATATATGGAGCTTACTATCACAAAGGGTAGAGGTTATGTAAGTTCTGACCGTAACAAGAAGGAAGATCTTCCAATTGGTGTAATTGCAGTTGATTCAATTTACACACCAGTTGAAAGAGTAAACTTATCAGTACAGAATACTCGTGTTGGTCAGATTACAGATTTCGATAAGCTTACATTGGATGTATATACTAATGGTACATTGGCTCCAGACGAAGCTGTTAGTTTAGCAGCTAAGGTTTTGAGCGTACATTTAGGATTGTTCATTGACTTGTCTGAAAATGCTAAGACAGCAGAAATTATGGTTGACAAGGTTGAAGATGAGCATGAAAAAGTTCTCGAAATGAACATTGATGAATTAGAATTATCAGTTCGTTCATACAATTGTTTGAAGAGAGCAAGCATCAATACCGTTGAGGAACTTATCAACAGAACTCCTGACGATATGATGAAGGTTAGAAACTTAGGTAAGAAGTCATTAGACGAAGTTCTTGCTAAGTTGAAAGAATTAGGTTTACAGTTAAAAGCAAATGAAGATTAATTTCATTTGATAGTAATAGTTTGTGGGTGAAGGCGCCTATCAGTAAGACCGAAGAAGCGTGGTAGGTTGTTCCATAAACAAGAAGGAGGATATAATGGCTGGATACAGAAAATTAAGCAGAACAGCTGCTCAGAGAAAAGCATTAATTAGAGCTCAGGTAACAAGTTTATTACAGAATGGTAAGATTGTTACAACAGAAGCTAAGGCAAAAGAAATCCGTAAAGTTGCTGAAGGTTTAATCGCTTTAGCAGTTAAGGAAAAAGATAACTTCGAAGAAGTTACAGTTAAGACAAAAGTTGCTAGAAAAGATGCTGACGGTAAGAGAGTAAAAGAAGTTGTAGATGGTAAGAAAGTTACTGTTTATGATGAAGTTGAAAAGACAATCAAGAAGGACGCTCCTTCAAGACTTCATGCTAGAAGACAGATGTTAAAGACTCTTTACACAGTTAAAGAAGTTCCAACAGATGCTGCTGGTAAGAAGAGAAATACAAAGACAGTTGATTTAACAGATAAGTTATTCAACGAATATGCTCCAAAGTACGCAGACCGTAACGGTGGTTACACAAGAATCGTTAAAATCGGTTTAAGAAAAGGTGATGCTGCTATGGAAGTATTACTTGAGTTAGTTTAAGAAATAGTTAAGTAAAAAACACATTTAGAATGATAAAATTCTAAATGTGTTTTTGTATATATGAGACATTTAATTTATAGAGTGGATTTTTTGAAATGATAGATTTTGATTTGTTTATTAGATGCAAACATACATTTAGAAGATTATTTAATTTTCCAATCATTGCAAGGTGATTAGGAAAATAATAATCTTCTAACAGTATGAGTGCATCTAATAAACGAATCAAAATCTATCACTTATAAAAACACTACCACTTGCAAATATGATAAAAATCGTATAATATAAATAAGTATTATTTTAGAAAGGTTGAGGCACATGAGCGGAATTGAAGTAAAAAATCTTCATCATACAATATGCGAATATGACGATGAAGGAAATATATATGAAAAAGAATATGCGCTTAACGGAATTGATTTGACCATAAATGAGGGCGAATTCGTAGCCATAGTGGGTCATAATGGCTCTGGAAAATCAACCTTTGCAAAGCATTTAAATGGGCTTTTATTGCCTTCAACTGGAGATGTCATTGTAAATGGTATGAACACCAAGGATGAGGCAAAAATATACGATATTAGACAGTATGCAGGTATGGTTTTCCAAAACCCAGACAATCAGATAATTGGAACTATTGTTGAAGAAGATGTTGGATTTGGTCCAGAAAACATTGGATTACCAACTGATGAAATATGGAAACGTGTTGATGAAGCGTTGGCACTTGTAAATATGACCGAATTCAGGCACAAATCTCCGTCAAAATTGTCAGGTGGACAGAAACAAAGAGTTGCCATTGCAGGAACATTAGCGATGAAACCAAAATGCATAGTTCTTGATGAGCCAACAGCTATGCTTGACCCAACAGGACGAGCAGAAGTTATGGCTACATTGAAAAAAATAAATGAAGAAGAGAAAGTTACTATCGTTTTAATTACACATCATATGGACGAAGTTACGGCTGCAAAAAGGTGTGTTGTGTTAAACGATGGCAAAAAATATTTTGATGGTACACCAAGAGAATTTTTTGAAAATGTGGAAAACGTAAAGAAAATTGGGTTAGATGTACCTCAGGTAACAGAAATTTCACACAAATTAAACAAAAATTTAGATTTTGTTAATAAAAATCCCCTATTTATAAGGGAATTTGTGGATAACTTCGTGGAAAAGTCCAAAAACAAGCCAATTGTGGTGGATAACTCCGTGGAAATGGTTGAAAAATCGCCATTTGAAAAAGAGAAGATTGTGGAAATCCAGAAAATATCATATGTTTATAACGATGCATCTAAGTATAAAACAACGGCCATCAACAATATTTCAATGGATATATACAAGGGCGAAATACTTGGAATTATAGGGCATACAGGCTCTGGGAAGTCTACATTGATTCAGCATTTAAATGGATTAATCAGGGCTGATAAAGGTCAGATTTTCTACAAAGGTAAAAACATATACGACAAAGATTTTAAAATGTCTGAACTTAGAAAACATGTTGGATTGGTATTCCAATATCCTGAGTATCAGCTGTTTGAAAGCACCGTTTTGGAGGATGTATGCTTTGGTCCTAAGAATATGGGTGCAGATAATGAATCGGCCTTAAAAATGGCTAAAAGGGCCCTTAAAATGATGGGAATAGATGAAAGTTACTATGAGAAATCTCCAATCGAATTATCAGGAGGAGAAAAAAGGCGAGTTGCCATAGCAGGAGTAATTGCGATGGAGCCTGAAATTCTCATATTAGATGAGCCAACAGCTGGGCTTGACCCAAAAGGAAGGGACGAATTATTGAATAATATCCGTCGCTTTAGGGATGAAGAAAATATGACTATTATTATTGTATCGCATAGTATGGAAGATATGGCAAATCTTGCCGAAAGAATAATAGTTATGCATAACGGGTGCATTGAATACAACGATACACCACAAAACATATTTAAAGAGTATAAAAATCTTGAAAAAATAGGTTTAGCAGCTCCACAGGTGACATATCTTATGAATGAGATAAAACAGCGTGGAATAGATGTCAAATGCGACATTATCAATGTGGATGACGCAGTTTGTGAACTTGAAAAATATTTGCAGTAAGGAAAGAAATAATGTTAAGAGATATTACAATTGGACAATATTATAAAACCGATTCAATATTGCATAAATTGGATCCAAGAGTCAAGTTATTTGGAACATTGGTGTTTCTCGTAACATTATTTATGTCAAATAACGTAGTTTCATATGTATTAGCAGCGTTATTTGTGGCGGTTGTTATTAAACTGTCAAATGTACCGCTAAAATTCATATTTAGAGGCCTAAAGTCGATAGTATTTATCTTGCTTTTTAGTGTGGCATTCACACTGTTTTTCATGGATGGAGAAAGGATTTTATTTGAATTTGGAATCATCAGAATTTCGGTAGAAGGCTTAATAAAAAGCTTGGAAATAATGGTTAGACTCATTCTTATGATAATTGGAACATCGATTATTACATTGACTACAACACCAAATGACATTGCCGATGGCCTCGAAAAAGCCTTTGGATTTTTGAAAGTGATTAAGGTGCCAGTTCATGAAATAGCAATGATGGTTTCGATTGCATTTAGATTTATACCGATATTGCTTGAGGAAACAGATAAGATAATAAAAGCACAGTCAGCTAGAGGTGCTAATTTTGATGAAGGTGGTTTCATTCAAAAGGCAAAGGGTATGGTGCCAATCATCGTGCCACTTTTAGTTTCGTCCATTAGACGTGCATTAGACCTGGCTACAGCTATGGAAGCAAGGTGTTACAGAGGTGGCGAAGGAAGAACAAAAATGAAGCCATTAAAGTACAAAACTGCGGATTATGTAACTTATGTTGTTTATGCACTGTATTTTGCAGTATTTGTTGCGATTAAAGTATTGATGTAGGAGATTATAATGTCAAAAAGAGTGTTTATGAAAATTGCATATGACGGAACAAATTATTGCGGATGGCAGATTCAGATAAACGGCATTACTGTTGAAGAAGTGATAAATCGTGAGCTTTCTAATCTTTTAGGCGAAGAGATTGCTGTAATTGGTGCTAGCCGTACGGATTCGGGAGTTCATGCCTTGGGTAATGTAGCTGTATTTGACACGGAAACAAGAATTCCTGCTGAAAAAATATGTTTTGCATTAAATCAAAGATTGCCAGATGATATAAGAATTCTTGAATCAAAAGAGGTACCTTCGGATTTTCATCCAAGATATTGCAATAGCACAAAAACGTACCAGTATCAAATATTGAATAGAAAGATACCAATACCTACAAAGCGTTTGTACACTCATTTCGTGTACATGGATTTGGATATTGAAAAAATGCGAAAGGCTGCTGAATATATTGTTGGAGAACACGATTTCAAAAGCTTTTGTTCAAATAGAACCCAGGTGGAAAATACGGTAAGATGCGTACATAGCCTTGATATTGAGAAAAAAGATGATGTGATTTACATTACCATATCAGGAAATGGATTCTTGTACAATATGGTTAGAATCATTGTCGGAACGCTTATGAAGGTCGGCTTGTCTGTGTATCCGCCAGAGCATGTAAAGGAAATAATTGATGCCTGCGACAGAAATGTGGCTGGTCCAAAGGCGCCAGCGTGCGGACTTACATTAATTGGAATAGAGTATGAGAAATAGAAAAAGACGCTTACTTAGCGTCTTTTTTTACGAAATATATTACATACAACAAATATGGCACAGCCAATCAAAACAGTTGCAACCATAATTAATGCACATTTAAGGAAAAATGATTCTGGCAAAAGCATTATGATTGGGTCTGTATCAGGCTTAAAGTACCAATCTTCATTTCTAAAAACAATTTTATGAAACATTATAAATGTTGATTCAAAATCAATTGCACAAAGGGCGAAAACCACAATTGGTGCGACACACATGATGATTGGTGTCCATTTTATAAATGAATAGTCCTTACGCATATGTTGTGCAAATATTAATATCGTAAGAATCACAGGGCTTACAAGCATTATGTAAAAGAATACATTAAAAATGACTTTAACCTCTGCAAAATGAGAAATTCCAGATTCACTTGCTGGCAATGATGGAAAACATAAGTCGCCCTTGAAAAATGGGCTACAATAATCAATAAGTGCATCGTAATTTTCCTTGATAATATCTTCACTATAGCCAGTTTCTGCGGACAAATCAGGAATATCAGCATAATAAAAAATGCGACAATTTATGGCAATATACAGTCCTAATGATATGAAAAATATGAGAAAACCGATACCTATAAATGCATTTAAGGTTCCTGAAGTAATTTTATATTTCATAATTAATCTCCGTTAATAAGTTCGTTGTAATAGAGAAATTGTATAATATATTGAGGTTGATTTCAATAAAAAATATTAGAAAAAATAGGAAAAAGTAGTTGACAGAGGTCGGTTTCTACTATATAATCATTCAATGTGACAATTTGTGTCATATCATTTTACATAGTGCTTTTCGGACATTGGGCGTATGTAAAATTTCACAGTCTTTCAAAAAACTCATTAGCCCCGAGTAAGTAAAGACGCATAAATAATAAAGTAGATATGAATTTTTAAACAAATTAGGAGGATGAACCAATGAAGACTTTTATGGCAAGCCCAGAAACAGTTGAAAGAAAATGGTATGTAGTTGATGCTACAGGATATACATTAGGTCGTTTATCATCAGAAATCGCTAAGGTTTTAAGAGGTAAGAATAAGCCAGTATTTACACCACATGTTGATACAGGTGATTATGTTATCGTTGTAAACGCAGAAAAGATTAAAGTAACAGGTAAGAAGTTAGATCAGAAGATTTACTACCACCACTCAGATTACGTTGGCGGTATGAAGGAAACAACTCTTAAGGAAATGCTTAACAAGCACCCAGAAAGAGTTATCGAATTCGCTGTTAAAGGTATGCTTCCAAAGGGACCTTTAGGAAGACAGATGTACACAAAACTTCATGTTTATGCTGGTGCTGAACATCCACACGCTGCTCAGAAGCCAGAAACATTAACATTCTAATAGGACTGGAAGGAGGAAATTACAATGGCACAGGTTAAAGGTAAGTTCTACGGAACAGGTAGAAGAAAAAAGAGTATCGCTAGAGTATTTATGGTACCAGGTTCTGGTAACATTACAATAAATAAGAGAGACATCAACGAATATTTCGGTCTTGAAACATTAAAGGTTATCGTTCGTCAGCCTTTAGTAGCTACAAACACAGCTGACAAGTATGACATCGTAGTAACAGTTCGTGGTGGCGGTTACACAGGTCAGGCTGGTGCAGTTAGACACGGTATTTCAAGAGCTTTATTACAGGCTGATGCAGATTTCAGACCAGTATTAAAGAAAGAAGGATTCTTAACAAGAGATCCAAGAATGAAAGAAAGAAAGAAACCAGGTCTCAAGGCAGCGAGACGTGCACCACAGTTCTCAAAGAGATAATAAGAATTGTATCATTGAAACTTTCAAACCCTTGCAAACAAAGCGTTTGCGAGGGTTTTGTTTTTCTAAAAACCCTTGTTTGATGTTTATTTGATGTTTATTTAATTTGCCAGCTTGAAAGCGATAATATCTGCTGTTTTTCTTTTACTTGACTCTAGAACATCTGCGTATATGTTAGCTGTCGTACCTATGTCTGAATGTCCTAAATGCTCAGATACTATTTTTATATCAACATTACTGTTCAGTAATAATGTCGCATTACTGTGTCTTAAGCAATGTAAGGTAAGAAATTCAAATTCAGTACCTCTTAAAAAGCGTTTAAATGATGTATTTAAACAGCTACGATCTTTATAATCCCCTGTTGATGATGTGAAAACCATTTCTGGGTGTTTGAAATCTTTTATTGCCATTTGGAGTTCCATTTGGTTTTTCTTATGCTCTTTTAATAAATCTGCCACATAATCACTCATATATATTGTTCTGCGACTCCCCTTTGTTTTTGGTGTTGTCAAAAAGTGTTTTCCAGCCACATCACTCAAAGTATGTTCAATTCTAATACTCTTATTATTCCAGTCGATATTAGACCACTGTAACCCTAAACACTCACCAGAACGCATACCAGTATAAAGCAATACTTTTATAATAGTATTAAAGCTAGAATAACCGTTAAAAAGTTCTAAGAATTTTGGTAATTCTTCCTCAGTCAAAAACTTACGACACTCGTCTTGCGTAACATCTTTACTAGGTAATATTACATTTCTGGCTGGGTTATCTTTCATATAGTTTTGATGTACAGCAAATGTTAAAATGCTCTGCATAATGGTATATAGTTTTTTTGCGGTTGAGTGTGATAACGGAGCTCTTTCACCAGTTTTATTGATGATTGTATGTGTGCTAAAAAAATGGGTTATCATACCTGTAGTAAGTTCTTTTAATTTCTTATTACCAAAAGTGTCCATAAAATGATATTTAATCTGTTTTTCGTAGTTGTATTTGGTTATTGGTTTCAATCTGCTTGTGGCATATACATTTAGATACTCCTCTACAAGTTCAGAAAATCTCATATTTTCATTAAACTCTGATAAACCTTTGCAACGATTTTTGAAATTGATATATTCTTCTTTTGCTAGTTTGTCGGCTTTTTTCTCTGTAATGCCTTTGGGTGGAGTATATGTTGTGGTTTTTCTTATTTGTTTGCCGTTTGTATCATAACCCATATAGACAGTAAAGAAATAGGAACTACCACGCTGTACAATGCCAGTGTCAACTTTTCTATTAGCCATATGATTCTCCTTTCATATTGTTTATTGTGCCATTGATAAAAAATTAAGGTTGTCGTAATGTACACCGTATAACTCGCATATAGCGTCAATCTTATTTATAGACGGTACGGTTATACCATTCTCCCAGTTACACAGAGTGCGCTTGCTAACACCTAGCTTTTTTGACGCTTGCTCTTGAGATAAACCTACGTTTACTCTTGCTGTTAATAATGTTGTTTTTTGGTTTTTGATTTCGTTTTTCATAGAAAAAACTCCTTTCTTTTAATTCTATAACTACAGCTTATTTGCTGGAATTATTTTGTTGTTTAAAGTTTCTAATATTTCTACATTGATCCAATTTCTTCCCATTAGGGCATTTAGAATTACAGCGTCTATTTCAATCAATTGACTGTCTTTAATAGATTTTGTAGACAATTCTTCGATTTGAAAGCCTCTACTAATTAAGTATAAAGATAATAACTCTCTAGAATTATACTTGTTTTTTTCATCAACAAAACGTCTTAATTTTATATCTGTCTCTCCGCTAAGATATTGGACACTTATGTCAAGGTAATCAGCAATACTATTTAACCACTCAGTTTGAATCTTGCCTTTTGTTAGATTTCTGCATAAATTGGGATAGTTTACATTTATGCTTTCGGATAATTGTTGTAATGTAACATTTTCCTCTTTCATTAATTCTTTTAACCGCTTGTAATTTATCAGCGAGTATCTCTCTTCTTTTAATCTTGGTGACATTAAAAACTCCTTTCTTGCCAGTTTTGACATTTTTTGGCAATGAAAATTGCCTTTAAGACAATTATAATGGATTTGTGAACACAAGTCAAACACTTTTTTATATACACGATTGTTTGACACATTTAGTCGACTAATAACAAAACTAATTAAGGAGGACTGAGAAAAATGAATAAAGCGCAATATGAGATAAGAAAAGACGCACCAATTCAGCCAATATCAAACGCTTGCGAAGTTGTGAGCTTGAGTGCTGGACAAGTAAAGAAATATGCGTCAAACTGCGGGGCTTTACTAAAAATAGGACGTTCTGTAAGAGTTAATGTTCCTAAGCTAGTGGAGTATTTAGCTACATTAAAGATGTAAGGAGGGATAAGAAATGATGAAAACAATTAAAGAATGCTCAGAAATTACAGGCTTGCCGTATTCATTTATTAGAGGACTGTGTATTGACAGAAAAATAAAATTTATACGCTCTGGTGTAAAGTACTATATTTATTTGGACTCATTACTAGAATTTTGCGGTGATAGAGGGGAGTGTGAATAATTTTGAATGACAAAAAATTTTATAGGGGCTATATTGCCACAAACAATAAAGCTCCTGTACAAGCGTTTAGAGGTGTGAAGCTTCCAGAACGTGAGTCTGTTCAGCATTTACCAGAGTACGCTGGAGTATTAAAAGAAAATAGTTGCATTGTTGACTTTGACGATAAAGAGCAAGCAGAGATTGCACTAAAAATTATGAATAAGAAGTATTCAGATTTTATAGTGTTAAAAACAACAAGAGGATATCACTTTTTGTTTACTGTTCCTAGCGTATATGATGATTTAATTGATAATAAATCACACATAAAACTAGCTTGCGGGTTGGAGGCTGATATAAAAAGAGGTCCTAATGCCTTGCAAGTGCTCAAGTATGACGGAAAAGAAAGAGAGTTTGTGTGTGATTGTGAAGAAATACCAGAACTCCCATATTTCTTTTTACCAGTACAAACAAAGGAGGCTCCACAATTATTGGGACTCAGAGAGGGCGACGGTAGAAATGACACATTATTTAGATATGAAATTAATTGTTTTATGAGTGGGCTTTCTCAACCGGACATAAAAGATTTGTATGAGAATATCCTAAATGAGTTTATTTTCACAGATAAGCTCACACCTAAAGAGCTGGAGGCAATTACAAGAGAAGAGGCTTTAAAGGGAGCTCTTGAAAAATCTCTGGTATCTGGCAAGCAAGCGAATGTAACGACTATAGCTGATATTATGATCCAACACGACAATATAATCAATATTAACAATGTGGTGCACATATACACTGAAAACGGCGTTTATAGCTCAAATAGACTTGATATTGAAAGGGTTATGCTGTCATATGTTTCAACACTTAAAATAAACGCTAGAAATGAGATTTACCAGCTATTAAGGATAAAAGCGCCTCAACGAGAATACAGCGACAAGAGATATATTCTTTTTAAGAATGGCGTCTATGATATTGATACAGATACATTACTGGACCACTCGCCAGCGTTTGTAATACCGAACTTAATACCACACAATTACAATGAAGAGGCTCAAGGGGAAGAGATAAAAAAAGCTCTCAATGACTGGGCTTGTGGAGATGAGCAACTGGTTAATTTGCTAAAAGAGATTATAGGTTATTCAATGCTAAGATCTAACCCTTTTAGAAAAATGTTTATAGTTACAGGAAGTGGGAGGAACGGAAAAAGCAAATTTTTAGATGTGCTTGAGCGTTTAATGGGATCAGAGAACACAACCAGAGTACCGTTAAAAAATATGGGGAAACAATTTGCTAATTCCTCGATAGAAAATAAGCTCCTTAATTTGGGAGACGATATTGAGAAAGACTCTATCATAGAAACCGCTGATTTGAAAAAATTTGTTTCTGGAGACGCTTTAATGGTTGAGAGTAAAGGCAAAGACGCTAGAGTTATAAAGCCTTATGCTACGCTTATATTTACAGCGAATAAAATACCATATATTGCAGATGATACTGGAGCTATAAAGGGGAGAACGGTTGTAGTCCCTTTTAACGCTAATTACCCAGAGGGAACATCAAGAGACGATATTGACATCATAGCGAAACTAACAACAGAGGATAATATGGAGGCTCTTATACAAAGAGGGTTGGACGGTTTAGCTGATTTATTTGAGAATAATAGTTTTTCAATTCCTGACGCTGTTAAAAAGGCTGAGCGAGATTATTTACTGGAGGCAGACCCTATTTCGCAATTTATTGAAGAGTACAAAGATAACATTATCGGTAGAACAAATAATGATGTTTACACAGATTTCTTAGAGTTTTGTCGTGTGAATGATATAAAAAGAAAATTCACTCTAACACAATTAACGAGAAGAATTGTAGACTTGCTTAATTGTAAAACTGAGGCAAAAGACGGAAAAAGATACTATAAACCAAAATAAAGTGTAGAAAGTGTAGAAAAGCACTTTAATATATACACTTTCTACACTTTTTCTCTATATAAGGAATATTTAAAATAATAAATATAAATATATATAAACTGAGAAAAAAGTGTATTAAAGTGTAGAGAATAGGAGGCAAAAAATGAAAAGATTAGAACACTTATTTTCGCACTGGGATGACTATCACCTTGCGGATATGGCTAGTGACTTGTCTGACGAAGAGCGTAATTATCTTACTCGGGTTGAGAGTTATTTATGTGGGGGTGATGAGTTCCCTGTTTTAGAACTTCATTATATCCAAAAGAAAAAATATAACGAAATAGCAGATGAACTAGGCTATGCGGAGAGAAATATATATAGAATTAGAACTAAAGAAATAATGCGATTACATAATATGCTGACTGGCGCATGGAGGTATATGAATGAATAACAAGGACAAAGAAGAATTGAGAGAGATTATACAAGATGAGGTATCAAAACAGCTTAATAAATACTTTGAGAAAGAGCCCACACAGAGTCAATATGGCGACATAAAAGAAAGGTTATATTTTTATTATTCTGATACATATGACAATAGTGATATAGAATTGGAAAACGCCTTAAAATACATACAATCAAACTATTATTACAAAGCGATAGAGTTACGTTATAAAAAAGACTATACGTATGAGGTTATTGCTGAAATTATGGGAGTAGATTATACAACAATATCTAGAAATGAAAAGAAGTTGCTTAAAAAACTTATAGCTTATGTAAATAAGTAACTCCCCCCTTTGCTAATTTCGTTTAATACTCTGGGGGAGTCCGACGGTGGGGGTATTTCCCACAGAATTGAATTTTTTGAGATTTTTGACTTTGAAATGTTGGTTTTTGTTGGTGGCATAAATTAAAACCAACAAATTAGTGGCATTTAATGGCATAAAATATGTCAGTTGGTTGTCATTACATTAAAGCTGTTTCTTTTGTAAAATAGCACTAGGAGTTGAGAAACAGCTTACTAATAAAAGACTGGAGGTAAATATAAAATGAATATTACAATTAAACTTGATGAAGATTTAATCGAAGATATGAAAGTCTATGCTGAGGCTGAGGGAAAGACACAAGTTGATTTTATGAATGAGATTTTTGCTGACGCACTTACGAGTTATAGAGTTAAGAAGTCTGGAGGAGCTGTTTTTACAGTGCCAAATCCTCAATTCTATCATATAACTGAGGCTGACGCCAAAAAGGCTGTTGAGGATTGTATGAATTTAGCTATTAAGTTGTCAAATAAAAATATTCACGTTGGACTAGGTGCAACCGCAAACTTTCTAGAAACAAGGTTTTTTGTAGATACACCAGACCTTAGAGAAAAGTTTCAGAGTAATGCAAAAATTTATAGCTAGTAAACGGCGTACACTGTGGAAAACCACATAAATATATAAAGTACGAGATAGGAGGAAAGATTAATGACAAAGACAGAAATTTTAAAAGCCATCTATGACAAAGAGAAAAAGGCAAACGAGCTTAGAGCTCAGATTAAAAAATCTAATTCAGCTACTGAGGTTAGATCATTAGGTGACACGCTTGACAAGATTACTGAGGAATTAGCAGAACTTGAGGAAAAGCTAAAAGCTAATGAGGGTGAAAACGACGAAACTGGTGCAGAGCCAGAAGAAACAGCAAGAAGTGTTGATTTTAACTATATGAACACTACTAATGTTCGTTCGTTTACTCAAGGAACAGGAAAAGTTCCAGCGACAGAAAACGCTAATGGTTATGCTCTTAGAAGTAATGAGACAATGCTTTCAAGAGTACCACAGTCTGAGAGAAAGCCTATTGATTTAGGCAAGTATGTTAGAGGTGCTGTGACTGGTAACTGGGATGGAGCTACAGAGGAAAGAAATGCTTTTATTACAACAGCTACAGGAGTTATCATACCTCAAGTCATTTCTGCTCAGATTATCGATCTTGCAAGAAATACATCTCTTTTTACAAGTGCTGGTGTCCCAGTTATACCAATGAGCACAAACAATATGACTATTGCTAGAGTGGCAACTGATCCAGAATTTTCTTTTAAAGAAGAATTGGCAGAGGCTGAGGAAAGTGATTTTTCGCTAGATAGTGTAGAGTTAAAGGCTAAAACCTGTTATGGTTACGCCTATGTATCATTAGAGGCTATCAATTCAGCTCAGAATTTGACAGATATTCTTTATCGTGTATTTGCGCAAGCAATGGCTAATTCTATTGATAAGGGTATGTTATATGGACAGGGTGACTCTAACCACGCTCCAGCTGGAATTATGAACGATAAATACATTAATAAAGTTGAGGCTACTAATGTGCGTTATAATGATTTTGTTAGGGCTATAGGGGCCATTAAGCGTGAGAACGGTGTACCTACTGTTGTGGGTATGAATGCTAATACTGAGGAGGCGTTGTCTTTACTTTATGATGGAAACGGCAATATTTTAGCTGAGCCTAAGAGTTTTGCTGAACTCAACAAGGTCGTTTCTAATCAGTTGGTAGCAGATGAAACAAACGGCTCAGACGCCATTGTATTTGATCCTAACGCTATGATGGTTGGAATGCAGAAAAACATTGTCTTTAGAATGTTCCAAGATACAGACTACTGTATTAAGAATGGAGCTGTAGGTTTCCAGATTTATTCAATGATTGACGCTGTGGCTGTAAGACCAAAGCATATAACAAAGATTACTGGAATTAAAGACATTGCTGTAACAGAATAATTATTAAAAGATTATTTCAAATGACCGTTGGAAAATGAGAACTTGCTGGACAGCAAGCCCTTGTTAAGCCACTTGTTAGTATCTTAGTTAATGAGAATACTATTATTAATTGGAGTTGATGGCAAAATATTCTTATTTTGTTTTGTGATTACGCTACTAAAAATTTTCTTAAATGTGATATAAATATGTGCTTATGAATAAAGAGTCGCCTCGCTGTAATTGCGAAACGGCTCTTTATTGCATATATATATAAACTTGATTGGTGATGTTGTTTTGATGTTTATTTGATGTTTAAAGATACAAAAAAATAGAAAAATGTCGATAAAGATAGAAAAGTTTTAATTGACGAAAATGCTCAGAAAGTATTAAAATACAAGGGTTTAGAGAAAATTACAAAAGTTACAAAAAATGCTTAGTTTACCTCAAAGAGATAATATTCGCGTTGGCAATGAGCCATGCGCTTGTAAATGTAAAAGGTTCGGCAAGAGTTTACTCTTGGCCGGACCTTTTGACATTTGCAAGGATAGGGCGAAGCCCGCGACCGAGATGGAACATAAGTGGAATCGAGGTGCATGGTGATGACAAAAAAAGAGCGAATGGCAAGTGAACCGACCTCCAAACCATAAAAAAACGAATAAGTCACATAATACATATAAAGAAGTGACAAATAGTCACATATAATGAAGGCGGCTGTTGTATATATAGTATGAGGTGATTTATATGGACTTATGGCAATTAATAGAGCGATTAAAACAGTTAAGTGATATATTTTATGCTAGTGGTATAGAGGATGTTTATACTAACAGTAAGATATATGAAGTTCTAATGTCGGAACAATTCGGTCACAAAATAATAAATGGGCATGCAAAAACATTGGATGCAGTAGATATGGATGGCAATTTATATGAATATAAACATTTTAAAATGTCAAGTTCCAATCCTACATGGACATTTAATGATTTTACGGATGCTACGATAGAAAAATTGTATGATGTCAAAGAGGTGTATTTTGCAATTATTAATGATGCTCCTATTATCCATGAAGTTAAAGAGGTATATATCGTACAAGGAGCAGAAGTAGCAAAGTATTTAGAAAATAGTACTACGAATATTTTGAATCATAGAAAAATGAAAAATATTAGCAGACGTCAGATTGTTAACAATATGAGGTATAATGTTATAAGACCTAATCCAGTAAAAGTGTCAAATGTTCTTCGGGATGTTTTTACAGTAGCAAACGAAATTGAATTGATTACAGGAATAAGAGGGATATTGACTAGTAATAAACTGTGGGAATTATTGGTGTCTGGTGAATTAGGACATAGAATTAACCCAGAACAAAGAAAACATGATGCATGTGATCAACAAGGAAGAACATATGAGTACAAGGTGACAAAGAAGTATTCGTGGAAATTTCAGGATATTTCTGAGAATGTGTTGGAATCATATATGCAGGATGAAAAGATAGTTTTAGCTGTTGTTAATAAAAAAGAGTTTGTTGTTGAAAATGTTTATATTTGTGATCCCAAAGCAATAGTCACGATATTGAAAAATAAGTTGTCATTATTGTTTGTACAAAGGGAAGAGGTGAGGCGTTTAGAAGCAACAATAAATATTGGCGACGTACGAAAGATGATTGATAGAGGTGAAGCAGTGTGCCTTCGATAGATATATTTGTAGATAATATAAATAGAATTGCAAAGCATTATAATTTAAAAACTTATAGAGAAATTGCAGATTATTTGGACGTTACAGAAGATGCGTTGAAACGTTGGCAAAATAAAAGTAGGTCTCCTTCGTTAAAGAAAATTGATGAAATTGGTGATAGGATTAAATGCTATTCGTATTCTTTATTACAAAAAGACGGAAATCTGTTTATTGAAATTGAATGTATAAAAAATAATTCTAGAAATGCCTTGATTTCAAATCTACGAGAATACTTTATGCAGTATGGTAGATTTTCTTGGAGTGAAAAGGCTGCCTTGTTTTATGGCTTTGTCAGTGAAGATGTTTTGAAATCTTATTTTAGAGAAGAAAATTTTAAAACCCCACCATTAAGTAAATTAGATGAAATGGCGGAAGCATTGGGAAAACCTACATATGAGTTAATTAAGGAGGGTGAGTCAGATGAGAAAGCAGATACCTGAGAGTGTAAAAATTAGATTAAATAGAATCAAGACGGTAATAGAAGATGTTCCTAATACTGTCCCAAATGAAATGCGAACAACTTTTAATTTTAAAGGACGTAAATCGCCAGATATAGCTGAAAAAGTTATAGAAGCAGTGTGCGATAGTGATGATATTGTATATGATCCTTTTATGGGGTCAGGTTCGTTTGTGTATGCAGCAATGGGAAAGGTGAAGAAGATTTATGCAACCGAACTGGACAATTACACTTTTAATGCAGTTGCTGCCTTGATGAATAGAGTGGATATGCTCAAATTGGAAGATCTCTTTAATGTCGTGAAAAGTAAAGTGTATGAAGAAATAATGGCATTATACGAAACATCTTGTTGCGGTTGTAAGAACTATATAAACAAAGTTTTATTTGATCCAGAGGAAGGTAAAGAGGGGTACTTTAATCCGTCTGGTAATAGAGAAATTATAGATGGGAAAAATATAAAACTTGTAGAAAAATGTCCTGTTTGTGGTGAAAAAGCGAAAAAATTTGATGAACAGGATTATAAAAAACTAATTAGTTTGGATAAGGTGAATGTAGATAGATTTCCGAGAAATCAATACATTGTAAACAGTAGAATTAATATTACTGCATCAACTGGGGCAGATAAATATGATAGGATTTTTACACAAAGAAATAAGATTGCATTGTTGATATTACAGGATGCAATAAATGAACTTGAAATATCTGGAGAAAGGGATGTGTTAGAACAAGTTTTAGTTGCGTCTATTTCCCTTGCAAGGATTGCAATGTATGGTTCAAGCACAGACATTTTGTATCATGTGGTAGGGCATGGTGCACAAGATATGAATGTTTGGTTACTTTTCGAAGATAAATTCAAAAGTTTCTGCAAGTTTAAGGCGTCATATAACACAAAACAAATCGGAACGACAGATTCAGAGGTGATAATTGCAAATAAGGACTATGCGTCTTATATAGATGAAAATCCTGATTTGAAAGTAGATGTTATATATACAGATTTTCCGTATACGGATCAAGTTCCATACTTGGAGAGAAATCAGCTATATCGTGTATGGTTGGAAAAGTTCTATGATTCTAAATATGCTTTAACAGAAGATATGTTAGAGCAAGAGATTGTTCAAACAAATGCGGAAAGCCGAATTACAAAAAGAGATATAGAGAATTATTATAAAGATATTGATAATATGTTTGCACATTTTTCTCGAGTTTTAAATGATGATGGGCTTGTTTTCTTTACTATGAAGCTAGGGAAAGCAAAGTATTTTAAAACATATATTGAAATTGTAAATTTGGCACGGAAAAATGGGTTTGAATATGCATATCAAGTTGGTGTTGAGAAAAAAGATCCAACAATGCGAAAACAATCAGCGTTTACCAATACATTTATGAATGAGATGATAGTTGTTTTCTATAAGTTACCGGAGCCTGATAGATATTGGTATATCGGAAACGAAAATTATGAGTTTTTGCTTGTGAAAAAAGTGTATTCGTATTTAATACGAACCAAGGAGTATGTAACTCTGACAAGTGCTGTCACATTGGTTTGTAACGATTTAAAGTCGAAGTATTCATATATAGCAAGTGAGCAAGATATATTAAGAATAAAAACTTTGTTAGAGCAATACTTTAAAGTAGATGCTGGTTGCATACAAATAGATAATAATCAATTGTATTTGGATATTGAGGATACAACAGACTTATATACCAAATTGTATGATTTGATGCCTATTTTTATAAGGCAACTCTTAAATAGCAAAGGTAAGTTTGTGTTGGAAGATGTTTATTTTGAATTAGTGAATTCATTATGTGATGGTAACCCCAAAACTATTGCACAAATACTAGAGGATGAAAGTCACCAGAGAGATATAGAAAACCTGATAGCTAATTATTGCCAAAAAGACGGGCAATATTATGTTGAGAGAAAAGATATTAGCAAACCTAATGAAGATGCTATTGATATTTCGACATTAAGTGGTACGGATTTTGAAATATTAGTACAGAGCTTGTTAAAAGAAGAAGGTTATGAAAATGTTATAAAAATGGGTGGTGCTGGTGATTTAGGTGTTGATATAATTGCATCTAAACGACATCAGGATAGATTATTACATTATATTTTCCAATGCAAGCGTTGGGCATCAAATGTAGGTTCAGATCCTATACAACGTTTATATGCAGAAAGAATGAGAAGAGGATTGGATTATGCAGTATGTGTAACAACTTCTGGTTATACAAAGGATGGGAAAAAAGTCGCAATGGATTTAGAAGTTGAAATTGTTGATGGAAATCAGTTGATGCAACGACTTAATAGATATTTCCCAGGCGAGTATTATAATGGAATTCAAGAGGTATAAACAAAAATGCGAGGATTTCCTCGCATTTTTGTTATTTCCAGCGAGCTGTGGAAGAATCCCAAGTTAAATGTTTTTCAAAAATATCAACAAGAGACGAATATTTGCTGGAGAGTTTTTCTAGCCAACCATTTTGAATTAGAATTTCCATAAGTCCATTATCGTATAATTCAGGAGTAGATAATGAACCATTTGATTTTACCATATATTTAGCTTGGCGAATTATATTGTGTTCAATTTCCGACACATCTTCCTCGGCATTATGCTTGATAGGGGCAGCACTTCTGGAAAAAATCAATATAGAATCACCATTTAATGATTTTTTAGGACTAATAATGTTTTTTAATGTGACGGTTTTATCCACATGTATTTGGGTAATAAATCTAAAACAATTTTTCTCTAAAATTGATATTAACTCATTCCAAACATTTAGATTGCAATCGTGGAAATATAAACATAAATAATGATTAGGTTTTAACTTTTTTGAGCACATATTAAAAACCAAATCCAATAAATTAAAATAGTCCTCTCTGTTTTTGTTACGAGATGGGGCAGAAGATACAATTATTTCGTCGTTTAGATTATAATCTAAATTTAAAAATGGTTTATATAATTGCATATATTCCGAATATAAAACCTGTTCGAGGTAGGGCGGATCAGTAATGATTAAATCAACACCATTGTTAGGTATATCTTGTTCTGTAATCAACTGACTGCCCTTCTGCATAAGTAAACATTTTCCCGGTGAAAGCATATTATAGGATTCAACGATTTCTGAATCAGCATAATTTTCTTTCATAAACGGAATGACATCATAAAATTTCTTGATTTTTTTTGTGTAAATATCAATAATATTTTTCTCAACACAATCTGTTTTGGGTATCCATAATGGCCATTGTGAATTTGAATGTTTATCGGTTATTTTGCATAAATGCAGTATGGACATAAGGATATACTTCAAAATATTTTGATATGCGGGTTCGTACTTTTTAATGATGCTAAGTATCTCGTCTAAAACAGAAATATTTCGCCCTGTAAAAATATTTTTTATATCGTCATTTTCTGTTACGGCAATTTTAGAATTGTACAGCAAACTAGTGCTTGTGACATTTTCAAGTTTGCGTGTTGCGGTTAACTTGGTATAATCCATTTTATCAGGTGATTTAACCCCCTTTTTGGTACAACCGCAACTGTAATTTATGGTTTTTATAGTTATATTGGAACCAGTACGTTCTGGCTTGTCGAAAACTACTTTTGAAATGGTACCAACAGTATTGCATTTAGGACAAGCCGTGTCATAATAATGCTCTAAAGAATTAAGTTCTTGAATAAACTTTTCAAGTGTGTTTTTTACATTAGGAGTGGCATTGATAGATAACAAAAGTTTTGAAATAAACAATGGCATATCGTTAATGTCACAACCTATAGCGCAACGAGATAAGTCGCTTTTGATTGATTCAAGTGTTGTTACTCCGGAACCAAGAAAAGGATCAAAAACGACATCACCCCTATTTGACAAGGCATCTACTAAGCTATCGCATATATTAAAGGCTTTTTGAGACCAATACATATGTGAGTTATATATTGGATTGTTCTTGGTAGGTGTTAAGTTACATAATTCATTTTTTAAAGAATCTATATTAACTTGATTAATATTTTTTTCTCCACACAATATTAGGTATTCCAAAACCTTTTTATGTTCGCTGTTACGATGATTGGCATGATTATAATTCTGTGTAACAACATTAACGCGAGCGTTGGTATAGTGTTTTTGAGCAAGTTCAATTAATTCATCAATGGAAATGGTGTATCTGTCGGTAGCTTGTTTTTCTCTGTCTTGAGGGTAAGCATAGCTAATGGCTAAATTAGTGTTGTTATGTGCACAAAAACTAATTAAGTTTTCCAAGGATTGCTTTGCAGAACTTCGTTGGCTCAATTTGGATTGGTAACGTCCTTCTGTATATAGTCCTTTCGTATATCCGTTTTTTGTAATAGTCAATTCAGGATATTCATATTTGGCAGCAACATTCAATAAATGATAATATCTTGAATATTGCATATCTGTATATGGGGGATCGGCATATACTAATCCAACATTTGAAAATATCTTTTGATCTAATAAATCTTCAAAATTCGAATTGAAAACCATATTCTTTCCTGAAAATTTAGAAAGAGGAACAGTTATATATTCTTTGAACTTCTTTATAAACAACTCATACACGTTTTTTTGGCGCTGAATAAACAGGCGAGTTTGGTTTTTTTCAAGACTGAGCGGTTGTGCCATGTGTCCATCCTTAGAAAAAACGGTTTCTTTCATAGCATAAAATAAGCATGAAAGAAGGGCATTTCTATATTGCGGAAATCGTAAATTAATTATTTTAATGAGACAATCAATATCAAGTGCTTGAGTTATTCCATAATAATTAGTTGCATAGTACGTTGTAAACAAGTAGAAGTCACATGTTTGCTTTATACTGTCTACAGTTAATTCGTTTTTGGTTATATCAGAATATTGATTGTTCCATACAGTTGGATACAGGTTGTATAAAGTAATCAGTTGTTCGTAGTTTCCTTGCTCAAGAGCAAGCTGTTCTTTCTTGACAAAGTCTATAATAGGTTTTGCATGTTTTTTTATTGTAGTTGTATATTCAATATCTAATGAATTGATAAGTTCGGTTGCAGAGTTAATATCTGCTTGATTTAATATCGCGTCAGCAATTATACTTGCATAGCTTTCAGCATCGTTAGCATATACTTGATAATTATCTCTGAACATGTTACTGACAGCTGCGGAACCGGAAAAAATATCCAATATGGCTTTGCCATCTTGTATATAAGGTTCTATATTTTTTTGTATAAAACTACTAAGGTTATTTTTGCTTCCTTGATAGTTTAAAACAGTAAAATTCTCCATGATATATTCCTCCATGCTCTATTATAATGAGTGGAATGAAAAAAAACAACCACAAATAAAAAAATATTAATAAATTTTCCGCATCGAAAAAAATAAATAAAATAGTATAGGTAACATAGCAACTGATATGGTATAATAAGATAAGCTTGTATTTAGAAGTGAAAGATAAGAGGTGATTCATGTGGTATACCTAAATGAAGATATAAAACTCGGGAAAAAGGGTGTAAACTATGTAACGACGATTGTTGATGAATGTATGTGTAGCTTTCATAAGATTGAACAGGAAAATGATGTTGGCATTGATGGGCAGATAGAACTGTTTGATGAGAGACGATTACCCATAGGCAAACTAATAAGTGTTCAAGTCAAAACTGGCAGGTCTTATTATGATTTGGACAAGGATGAATGTTATATCCCGATAGGAACGCATAGAGAATATTGGATGAAAATTGAAATGCCTGTAATTGGCGTTGTTTGTGTAATGGATGAAAAATACGAAAGCGTAAAGACTGCGTTTTGGGTTGATATAAAAGAATATCTTTTGAAAAATCCAACAGCATCAAGAGTTAAATTTAATATGTCTATACATAATGAGTTGTCCAAAGAAAAATTTAGGAAGTATTTTTTCTTTCTAGTATGTGAAAAAGCACCTTGTATTGATTTTAATGAGGCATTATTATTGCTAGGCGGAAGTACAGTAGATAAGGCATTGGCAATGGATATGTTACTGATTTTTTTCTCACAAAAATTAAAAACGTGGGAAAAAGCTTTTGAATTATACGATAAGAGAGACGCGATTGTTGATTATGCTAATTTTATGGACGCTATTTCTTATGCATACTATCATCCAGATCATTGGTTGACAGAAGGAAGGCATGAGTTCAGTGAGGAATCGAAGAAATATGTTCAGCAAAAGGTGAAAATGTTTTCGAAAGAAGATATAATAAATGTTTTGTCTATAATAGAGGAACATTATTTTGATAGAGGGTCACTAGGACAAATAGCAGAGATAATTATCAAGAACGTTTCGGATTCTGAAAGTAAGCTACTGCATATAATTTTGAACAGTGAAATTGATGAGGATATGCGTTATGATGCTGAACTTATATTAGCTTATCAGAATAAGGAATATTACATGCAGAATATCAAAGAAATTACTTGTATGGATAGTGAATGTACGGAGTTGATAGTAAAGTATATTAATGATTTTGGATATTTTGATTTGTATTAGGGGAGCCCCTAATTAAACTCCACCATCGCCTCAACATACCCCTGCAATCCGCCATCTCTGGAAGCCAATTTTGCATACAGCCCGGGTCCTTCTCGGGCAAGCTTTGTAAGATAAGCAATATCGGAAGGCTCGTTCAGATGAACGGAAGCATTGCATTTTTGACGGTTAAAAGAGACATGGATTTCATCGTTGAGACTAACCTCAACGCAGTCGGTTTCAGGGTTATACATTGCAAAAATTATTTTAGTCATAAGTAGCTCCTTTCAATTAACGATATATGTGGATTGTAAGTACAGAGAAGTCGTGGGACGTCCTGAGTAGTCTGCCGTGAAAAACACGTATGCAACAAGTGATGTAAGGAATCCCTTGTTATCGGGCTTTTCGAGCTATCAAAGAGATAGTTATATCTGCGATGGCAGTGATGAAATACACAGAGCAAGCTTGCTTGCATCTGTGTATTTTTGCGTTCATAGGCAATGATGAGTTTATTACGAAAAAGTGGTACTTGTACCGAAAAAATGTTATAAAATAAAAAGCCTATGGTACAAAATGATATGTACCCAGAATCCTGGACACATTGATTTATGAATTAGGCACAGCAATACATGGATGCTTCCCTGTATTTTACAGGAGGCATCCATTTTGTTTTTGCCTGAATTCGTTCATTGTTGTAATAATTAATATATTC
>JAGBHK010000027.1 GCA_017935565.1 Lachnospiraceae bacterium | reverse complement strand
ATATATTAATTATTACAACAATGAACGAATTCAGGCAAAAACAAAATGGATGCCTCCTGTAAAATACAGGGAAGCATCCATGTATTGCTGTGCCTAATTCATAAATCAATGTGTCCAGGATTCTGGGTACATATCATTTTCTTCCCATAGCCTTTTTCTTAAATAAATATATTTAATTTGCCTTTTCAAGATACCACAACTGGCAATCGCCACCCCAGTATGTCCACTGAGCAATATTTCCACCTGCGGCTGTACTCCAATTATATACATCAAGACAAGATTTTGCAGAACTTACACCTGTTTGAATTGCATATACACCAGATGAAACCTGAACCACTTTAAACTTCTGATTAGTAGCACCATTATATGTGTACTGTGCTATATTTGCACCGTCTGCTGAGCTCTTCTTAGCAACATCAAGCACTTTTGAATAACCAGAAGCACCTGTATAAATATAGTAATATCCATTTCCTGCAGAAACTAATTTAAATTTCTGTGCGTCACATCCATTGTATGACCACTGCTGAAGGTTTGCATTATTTGCTGACGAACCATTTGCAATATCCAAATATAAACCACTGTATTTACTCTTAATATAGTATGTTCCTTCTAGTGAAGAAGAACTACTTGAACTACTTGAACTACTTGAGCTACTTGAACTTCCCGAACTACTTGAACCTGTACCTGTTGTACTAGCCACACCACGTATATCATTAAATACATAAAGCGACTTCATTGCCTGACCATTCTTATCGAATAATGTCATATTATCCCATGAGCAACCTTTATCATAGCTTGAATACATTGATACAGAACCAGTCATTGCCTTTTCGTAATTACCTGATGAAGATGAAGCCCAACCTGTTCCATATGTTCCCCATGCAGAACTACTTGTTGGAACCCATTCAGGAGCCCAATAAAATGCACCAAGACCATATCCACTCTTTGTGCTGTTAACTGATGCTACTGCGTTAAATACATCACGAAGAGCCTGAGCCTGACCACTTACGCTTACACTATAGTTTGAATAATTCATAGCAGATGAGCTACCTACCATATTTCCTTCATTATCATAGTTATCGAATGTATATGGATATGCTGTTTCAGCAACCATAACCTTCTTGTTATATGTTTTTGCAATATTTGTCAATGTTGTTGCTAAATCTGATGTAGAACCATGCCACATTGGATAGAATGATGTTGCAAATACATCATAATCAATGCCCTGCTCATATGCACATTTTGCATACCATTCACCATTCGAAAGCAAATCCGTAAAATGTAATACCTTAAGCATCGACTTGCCATATGCACTATTTACATCATCTACTGCGTAACAACCTTGCTTCATAAGGTCTGCAACACCAGAACTCAAATTCCAAGTACCGTCATACAAACCACCAACACCACACATAGAACCATTAGTTTCATTACCAATCTGAACCATTCCTACGTTAACGCCGTAGTCCAAAAGTTCACAAAGCGAATCATATGTAAAGTTATAAACTGCATCTTTCTTGTATGCTAAGCTGTAATTTGCCCATTCCTTTGGTGCAAACTGCTTTGCTGGGTCTGCCCAGAAGTCCGAATAATGGAAGTCAATATATACCTTCATACCCGCATCTGTAGCTCTCTTACCAAGCACCTTTGCATTCCAAAGGTCGGTATTTCCAGCTCCATAACCCTTATATGGTGATGAAGAATCATATGGATTATTCCAAATACGAATTCTTACATAATTAACACCTGCCCCTGCAAGAATATCAAAAATATCTCCAGATGAACCGTCATAATACTTATACGCCACTCCTGCTTTTTCCAATGCAATTACCTCGGAAATATCAACACCTCTAGCAAAATTACTTGGCATATTGGATACTTTTGAAACACCAGACAATCCCGATGCACTTGCCGCATTTGCTGTTGTGCTTTTATTACCCCCTGTAAAGCACAACGAAACTACTGTTGCCACTGTTAAAACTCCCGCAACCACTTTTTTAAGAATGTTTCTTCTCATTTCACGATCTCCTTCTATGAAAAGTTGTTGTGTTGCGCACATTTTGCGCTTCCGTTCTTAGCTACAATATGAGTTTAACAGAACAATTTTAATAGTTCAATGTATTGTTTTTCTATTATTTTTATGATATTTTTGTGCATTTTGCATAATTATAGCGCAATTCGTTGCTCATTTATGTGTTTTTTCACAAATACCACAACACTTGCGCAACTCCGCGCAACCCGTCAGTTAGCATAACATCGAATAAATAGCCGATAAAATGTATTATTGCACCTAATATAAATGATGTTGCATTAGCAACAAAAGCATACTTGAAGACTCTTAACTTACAAATCCATTTTTTATCTTTCCCATTTATATAGTTTTCATCGTATTTATATAAAGTAAATACATAAATAATCGCTTCAACCAAGAATACAATTATCTCCAATGGTATGTACAAGAACATAACATAAAAAATTGGCAAAACAAACAGAATTATATTTAGAAGAATCTGCGTCACAATATTTGTTCTAGTAATAATTTGCAAACCTTCTTTACTTTTATACAAAGCCTCTTTCGCAATTTTTACTTCTATCGATAAGGTTATTAACAATCTAATTATAAATTCTATTATTCTAACAAGCGTACGTAAACTAACCAAAAGTAATCCTTTTTTTACTGTAATCTCACCATCCTCTATATCCACATAAAAGCTACTATCTAATGAATACAATTCACATTTTTCACTTACATAATAGCATTCTTTTTCTACGTCATATATAAGAATTTTAAATTCTTTTGGCGGTCTATACGACCATTCGCACCGTGTTTCGCCTTCCACTGTCCAATATTTACTTAAACAACTATACCCATCTTTATCTTGATATTGGTTAAGAACTTTTAATTCCTCTGAACACAGTTTTGAATCTGTTGCGAACTCACCTCCCCCAACTCCAAAAGCTGATAATAATCCCACATAATATTCCCCTTCTATACCTGTTATTTCGATATACAAACTCTCTTTTGGTCCCATATCGGCCCAAACTGTAATACTACCCGTAGATATTATTGTAAATAATAATATAAAAAAAATAATTCGTTTTTTCATTCATACACTCCTACAATTCTCTAATATACCAAACATCACATGCATAATGTTCAGTCTGTATATATGGTTTATCCAATCTCACAAAACCATATTTCAAATAAAATTTGTTAGCTGCCACCATATTACTCAATGTTTCTAAATAACATTTTTTATAATATTGCTTTGCATAATCCAATGCAATTTTCATTAACTCGTGAGCAATTCCAGTTCCTCTGGCCTCTTTATAGCAATACATTTTTTGCAACTCGCATACATTATCTATCAATTTTCCAATTCCTGTTCCTGCAAGAATCTTACCATTTTCATCCTCAACAACCCAATATTTATAGCCCTCTTTATTATAAACTTCTGAAAATCTCCCTAAATCCGGATCACTCCACGCAAGCCCTTCATGGTTCCCACCAAATTCTATCAAACAAGTTCTAATTAAATCTTCAACTAATTTGTTATCTTTTTCTTTTATCTCTCTAATCGTATATTCCATTTCATTTCACCTTCTATAAAAATCATAAAAAAATTATAACACATCAATTCTACTTATTCTATAAGCAAAATGATGTGTTATAATTTTTTGGTTTTATAGAGGTATTTACTTGCCCTGCATGAACTGTAATACTTTTTCCATGGCTATAGTGCCTGCTGCAGGTGTGAATCCATGTCCTTCACCTGGTAATATTACAAGTTCAGCATTGCAATAGTGGTTGGCTGCTCGTTCGGCTACAGATACTTGAACTATAGTATCTTTGTCGCCTTGAATAATGAGGACTTTCTTAGAAAATTTTCCTATATTATCAAATGTATAAAAATCTCTTATTGATGTAAAGAAACCTTTTCCAAGTTGCAATCCCCAGAAATCACTTACTTCCGGTATTTCTTCTTCGGTTTTATAGTTATTTCTCCAATCATCTGGAATATTTAATGCTGGATAATATAATGCAATACCTTTTACTTTATCAACTAATTCTTCAGCTGCCAAGGTGGTAACTAAACCACCTTGACTTCCCCCAAACAAATATATATTTTCAGAGTCAACATATTCAAGTTTAGATACATAATCAAAAACAGCTAATAAATCTTCTTTTTCTGTAAAAATAGTCATATCAGTAGATTTACCTGTACTTTTTGATTTTGTTGAGCCACCGCAAAAATCCAAAGCATATGCAACAAATCCATTTTGAGCATAATAAATACATTCATTAGTAAAATCTGCGTGACAACCATTATAACCATGACTTAAAATAACTGCTGGATGCTTTTCTTTATCATCAGGCATATATCCTTTTATATAAACCTCCCTACCATTAGCTGCAACCATAGTTTCATCTTTTTTAACTAAATTTTTCACAGGTTTCTTTGCCTCCTTCTTTGTTTCACTTTCTGCTACGTTTTCTGATTCTTTTGATGCATCATCTCCACATCCAACAAAAATCAATGCACTAATAATAAACAAACCCAATAATATTTTTTTCATTATTTTTGCCTCCAAAAAAACTATTCTTTCATATTAGTTTCAACCCTTGCTAATAAATCCAATATATTATCTATCTCACTTTCAGAAAAACCCTTATAACTCTGTTCTTCCAATTTTTCAACTTCAACTTCCAATTCTTCAGCCTTTTCTCTTCCTTCATCAGTAAGGAAAATTTTAAATGCTCGCTTCATTCCCGAAACATATGTTTTTTCTTTACGAATATAGTTTCTAGCTTCCATCTTTTCAAGTATTGCCGTAAGTGTAGATTGACGAATTCCGCAAAATTCAGCTAAATCCTTCTGTACATAGCCATCATTCCTTCTAAGTAAATACAAAATTTTAGGCTGTCCTTCTGTTAATCCTAATTTATTAAATACTTTACGGCTAGCCTCTGCATGTGCTGATTGAGCCTTAATCAATGCCCAAAACAACTTTTCTCTTTCCATTTTGCCCACCCTTTCATATCTAATTAGTTTCCTAATTAGATATGATTATATTTCTTTTCCAACGTTTTGTCAATACTATTTTCAATCAAAAAAATACTAGAGGTTCAAAGCAAACCTCCAGTATTTTCTTTAATTATTTCGCAATTTCTTCGCTTAATGCTAAAATTTGCTCTGCTACTTTTGCTCTTTGTTTCCTTGTTATCTTTCTATATAATGGATAGGCGATGCTAGCCACACCAATACCTATTATTCCAACAATTATTCCTAATACAAAAAACGAATCACTCCATACCATTGTGCAACACATTCCCACGCCTAGTAATAATGTACCAATTATTCCCACAGCCAATGATGTAATCATTCCAGGTTTTTCTGCACTCTTATCAAGTTTTCTTAATGTTTCCATTTTATTTTCTTCTTTTGGAAGATATTTATTTCTTATATTTTCAATTTCCTGCTGCTGTGTTGCTGAGTAGTTATACTCAAATTTCATTCCTTCATTAATTAATTTTTCTGCCATAATTATTATCTCCTTTGTTTTTGATTTGTTTTATCTTATGGCTGTATAATAATATTGTTTTGTTTTTGAAATGTTCACGAAATGTTAAAGTTTTATTAAAAACAAAAAAACTATGCAAAAAATTATGCATAGTTTTTATTCTAATATGTATTACTAATGTCCACAGGAATGGCTTCCACAAGCGTGTTCTCCACAAGAATGTCCTTCTTCATGATTATGATCATGATGGTTACATTGAACATTTGGATTATAATCAAGCTTTCCTGCTATAAATTCTTCTACTGCCTTATCTGCATCTCCTGACACACCACCGTATAACTTAATGCCTGCATCTGCCAATGCCATCTGTGCACCCATTCCTATTCCACCACAAATAAGCACTTCTGCATTTAATGAATTAAGTACACCTGCTAAAGCACCGTGTCCACTACCATTTGTGTCGACTACTTCTGATGAAACAATCTTTCCATCTTCCACATTATATACTTTAAAATACTCTGTGTGTCCAAAGTGCTGAAATATCGCACCATTTTCATATGTTACTGCAATTCTCATTTTTTTATCTCCTTTTATTACATAATTTCTGTACTATCTAATATTATAGTTACTGGACCATCATTCAACAACTCAACTTTCATATCTGCACCAAACTCACCTTTTTCTACTACAGATATCTGCTTCTTACATTCTTCTATAATATACTGATACATTTCATTTGCCATATCAGGTTTGCCTGCTCTTATAAACGATGGACGATTTCCCTTCTTGCAATCTGCATACAATGTAAACTGTGAAATCAATAGCAATTCACCATTTACATCCTTTAATGATAAATTCATCTTATCATTATCATCTTGGAAAACACGAAGACCTATAAGCTTTGATATCATTTTATCAGCAATTGCTTTGGTATCACTGTCCTCAACGCCAATCAAAACCATAAAGCCCTTACCAATTTTTCCAATCACTTGTCCATCAACTGTTACCGATGAATGTGTAACTCTCTGAATAACAAATCTCATAACAAGCTCCTTTTAAATCTCTTTATATGGCTTACGGCCACAACATTTCTTCTCTGTACAATATCCAACCACTTCGCACTTTGGCAAGAAATAATTATCAACCAAATATGCCCATTCCTCTGAATATTCTCTAAGTGCTTTCATCAAATCGCGCATAAGTTCTCTGTATTCCCAGTATGCTCTTGTACACAATCTCTGATGCGACATATCAATAAGATTTCTAAGATTTCTCTTATCTACAATCTTTGTGCTCATTCCAAGTGGCAATAACATAGCTGCATCTTCTCTAGGAATACCACAATTACCTTCAAGTTCAGAGCACGCCTTAGTAATAGCCTCCATCATCGCTACATAGATACTCTTTGCTTCCTCATTAGCCGCAACCTTTGGCGGAATCACATAATCAAATTCCTTATAATTGATATATCTTGTACTAGCCTGAAGTCTAGTTGGTGCACCTCCTAGATGTGTATACCACTCTCTAATAACTCTTGCTGAATATCCGTCAATAATCATCTCAACGTTAACATATTCCATAACTCTGTGATGACCTGATTTAATACAATCAAGGCCTCTAGCATAATTTTTGGATTCATCCTCTATATTAGCACCCCAACATACGCCAGCACGCTCTCCCATAAGTGTAATTGGATTCTTTGTAGTTTCTTTAATAATTGTAACTGTTCCCATTGTATCCTCCATTTATCAAATGTTTTGCAATATCTCAAACGCCATATTTATGGCACTTTCATCAATATCTTCATCATCTTCAACACACCAAATATTTGCAAGCACTGTTTCCATAAAGAAAAGTTTTCTTATATCTTCTTCGTCATAACAAAGCATACTAGCCAACTTGTTGATTACCTCCAAAATATGTTCTTTACCCGTTTTATTTAGGTTTTCATCTAATTCATTTAGAACAAATCTAGGAATATCAAATATCTTTGGTCCGATGACACCTTTAGGGTCAATTATAGAGTATTTTCCGTCATTTTTCAATAGGATATTGTCATGGTGTAAATCCCCATGTAATAAATAACGTTCTGGATACTTATCAAATAATTCTTTTCCAATATCTCTTGCAATTATCATTTTTTCGGTTAAATCACTATCAATATTATTATCCACACAAAAGTCAACTGCATTTTCAAGCCATTCAAGATAATTGTAATGCATTTTTTCATTTTTTGGAATCTTATGAATTACTTTAAATGTTTCACAAAAGGCTTCTAATCTCTTTTCTAAATCTAATTCTTCTCTCAAGCTAATCCCTGGAATAATTCTCTCAATAATTAAAGCCTCTCCACCAAGACCATTGTAAATAGCAGCACATCTGTCACCTCTCAAACCATCCAAAGCATTATATTCATTTAATAATTCTTCTAAATTATCATTCACTTTCATAGCTATTGCACCATACTTCCACGTATCTGCGAAATAAACTGCTCTATCCTCTTCCTCGTATACTGTAATAATATTTTCCGCCAACCAATCTTTTTTAATAAAGTTAATATATCTTTGTTTGTCCACTATTTCACCTCTATCACACCAAATCCGACTGCTAATTTTAATATTTCTTTTTGAGCATCTATTATTTCCATCAAACTCACATCACAATTCTTTATATCTTGGTTAATAAAATGTAATAATTTATCCGAAATGTTTGAAAGAAATCTTTTGCACAATTCTCCTGACGCTCCGCTTAAAGCAACAACCAATATAACATTATCAACATTTCTAATTATAGTTTTTATGCCTTCATCAGAACAGTTCAATAATTCTTCAATATATCCCACTTCAGCATCTTTGTCACTATAACTATTCAGTACTTTTTGTCTATCTATTTTCTTATTATCCATATTCACTACTAGTTTTTCTCCGTATTCTCTTCCTAAATATGATGATATTACTTCTATAATTGTCCTCTCCGACACACCTTCAAACATTGTAATCACAACGTCTACTGTCATTCTTGCAGTTAATTTATTTTCTTCTGCTTGACAATAATTCTCTAACAGTCTACGAATCAAATCAGTATTCATTTCCTGTCTAAAACACTCAAACACTTTTTTCACTGTAAATGTCAAAAATTTATTCAACATTCCTTCTTCAGCCATATTTTCGATAGCTAATAATCCTTCCTTACAGCTAATCCTATATATGTTTAGCAATTCAAACGCTGTATCCAAAGCTTCTATATTCTCTTCATTATACTTTCCGACTTTATCTACATTCTTCGTTGTTCTTCCAAATAACTCATCGGTAGATATCTCGAAATAATCAGCCATTTTCAAAAAAACTTCTATATCAGGATATGTAATACCACGCTCCCATTTAGAGACTGCGGTTCCACTAACTGAAAGAATGCTACCTAATTCCTCTTGTGTAAGCCCTTTTACTTTTCTATGAGCATATATAATTCCTCCAATTTTATTATTCATTTATGTTATCTCCTATTCTTTCAATCTGTTTTACTCATTTTACAATAATATTTCAACTTCTACAATGGCTTATAAAGCCAGTTTTCAAACTAACAAGCCAGTTACTAATATAAACAAGGTGATATAATAAATTTATATAATTTAATAGATTGCGGATGTTATTTCTGATTTCCCTCTAGTACATAAGGAGGGTGATGCCATGGATACAATGGAAGTTTTGACTTTATTATTGGTTATCTTTGCGGCTTTATCATTTGTCAATGAGATAAATAAAAAGAAATAAGCATCCTCCGTCCAAAGTTGATGCTTATTTCATAAACATATTTAACTGAGGGCAATCGGATGTTTCATCCGATAACCTTTCTATTTGAATTATATACTAGGCCACTTGTAAATTCAAGTGGTCTTTTTAATTTTATATGCTTATTTTCTGGCTTCTTACGCCAGTTTTCAAAACCTATAGGCAAGTTTACACCTCCATTATAATAGATTATTTTTTGCCATATAAACCCAATAATTATCCTCTTTTTCTATTCCTTTTGTCACTGCTTCTATCATATCTTGAACATTTGCATTAGGATTCTCTATAAAACAATATTGCATACATTCTAAAACCTTAGGCAAATACATAATCCCATTACCTCTTACCATAATGCTTTTAAGAACCAAAGTTAAGATTCCATAAGAAATCTTTTCAGGAATAATATTTTCAATCAATGCCGGATATTTTTCTTTTAAATTATCAACCATATTTTTTGCAATATCAGGAGTTATTATTTCTGCATATTTGTTTCTAACTGTATGTTCAAGCCTTTGCATTATATCCTCCAAACTAACATCATCACAAATCTCATTATGCAGTACATTTTGATATGAAAGTATCATAAACTGTTTATCTTTCATTAACGAATCATCCCTAATCCGTACAATCGGCATAATTATGCCTTCTTTGGATAATTTCAATCTTATATTTGCGATTTGTTCCTCAAAAGTTCCATCTACAAATAGTAATGCAAGTTCTTTTCCAATCAACATTTCAAAAGGCTCGATGCAATTTCTTAAATTACACATTAATTCTTCCTGATACGAAATATTTCCGCAAGATAAAGATTTATTTTCATTTATACCTAATAAATAATCAGCACTAACGCCTAACATTTTACACAATTGTGATAACAATGTCACATCTGGCATTCTAACATTACGTTCGTACATAGATATAGCCTGAGGTGTTACTCCCAATTTTACCGCTAGTTCCTCTTGTGTCATATTCATATTTTGTCTGCATATGGATATTTTACTTCCTAATTCCATCGATATACCTCCACGTTTTTGTATAGTATACGTCCTGTACAAAAAAATGTAAAACAACTAAATGTTTAGTATTCACTTAACACGTCATATGCATTTCTAATCATTTACCGCCAAATATTTCTCTGCCTGATACACCGCAACCGCTCCATCTGCCATAGCTGTCACTATCTGGCGAACCATTTTGGTTCTAGCATCACCAACAGCAAAAACACCTGGTATGTTTGTACATGTACTTTCGTCAGCAATAATATATCCATTTTCATCAAGTTCAAGTTCATTTTTGAAAATGTCTGTAGCAGGAGCCCTACCTATACTTATAAATAGACCATTGCAACTCACTTCAAGTTCCTCACCTGTATCTACATTTTTAAGTTTAACTCCATCTAATCTGTCATCTCCAATTATCTCTACTACTTCATTATTGAAGAAAAACTCAATATTACCAATATTCTTAATTGAATCTCTGTTAATCTTTGAGGCTCTCAATTTATCTCTTCTATGAATCAAAATAACCTTTTCACAGATTTTAGACAATAATAATGCATCCGCCACAGCTGAGTTTCCACCGCCTACAACTGCAACTGTTTTACCTCTATAAAGCATACCGTCGCAAGCCGCACAATATCCTACACCTTTTCCAAGCATATCTTCCTCATGTTTTAGTCCCAAATGTCGGTGGTCCGCTCCAGTTGCAATTATCACGACTTTCGCTCTATATTCGCCAACTTCTGTTTCAATAATTTTTATTTTTTCTGATAATTTCACAGAAAATACTTCTAAAAGTTTAGTTTCCACACCAAATTTTTCGGCCTGTGTCTGCATCTTCATACCGAGTGTGAAACCATCGACACCTTCTTCAAATCCTGGATAATTATCAATCTGCATAGTTTGAGTCATTTGACCACCCGCAGCCATCTTTTCAATAACCAACGTACTTAATCCAGCCCTTGCTGCATATAATGCCGCAGTATATCCTCCCGGACCACCGCCTATTACAATTACATCATATATTTTATCCATAAATTCTCCATTCATTATTTAATCATATCAAGTATCTGATTCTTTGGTTTTGCACCAACCATCTGATTTATAATCTTACCATCTTTAAATACTATAAGTGTCGGAATGCTCATAACATTATATTTTTCAGCTAATTCTTGGTTATCGTCAACATTTACCTTGCATACTTTAATATCTGTATTTTCATTTGCAATTTCATCTACAATCGGTGACACCATTCGGCATGGTCCACACCAACTTGCCCAAAAATCAACCAATACTGGCTTATCTGCATTTAACACCTCATTATCAAAATTATTAATATTTAATTCAACTACTGACATACTATTTCCTCCATTTCTTTTATACAAATATTGTTAACTCTTAAAAAAATTTTATTACATTTAATACATAATTACAAGAAAAAAAGTGCCCTTTCGGACACTTTTTTTTATTATTGTTCAATACCCATGATTAAATCATCAATTGTATACCAGTCATCATGTGAAATTATTGCTTCTTTCATATTAATTTTAAATTCTTTTTCTATTGGTTTAGATGTACCAAAATCATCAACACATGACTCCAATGCTTCAATCATAAATGTTGTATAATCAATCTCAACCTGAGCATAGTCTTCATCAGACATTGATTCAAAATCTACACCTTCATATTTACTATCAAACTTATCAATAGCTTCATTCAATGCAGCCTCTGTTACTGTAAAGAAATTTGTAGGCGACAATTCTATAATTAAAGAACCTTGGTCAAATGTATTGATTTCTACATCCTTCATTTCCCATTCAACTTTGCTTAAAGCCTTCTTTGCAACTTCAACTATTCTATTTCTCATTTCATCACTTAAATAATTTGTATCTAAATCAAGATAATAGATAATAGTTTCTGTAAAATACTCATACTCTGATTCATATAAGCTTTCACCGCCTTTTGATGAATCTATACAATACTTTGTATAATCCTCAAATTTGCCCCAGTAGCTTGCCTGCATAGTTGCATCCATGAATATTGCTGTTGCAACGTCCTTACCTTCTGTAGCAACTACCTCATCCCAAATAGAATCAAACTGAATAATTGAATATTTTACGCTTGAAAATGGGTCAATTGTGTAATTATTATCAACTACGTCTAATTCTACAAGACAATTCCAATCATCTTCACTTGAAAAACTATATACCGCTTCGATGTAACCGTTAGAATCTTCCTTTGTTGTAGGCTCACCATATGCATCAAAAATATCAGCTGGCTTATTTCTCTTTGACATACCAGATGGGAATATTGCATCAACCTCTGTTAATGACATATACAAATAATTAACCATACAATCCTGAACTTTTGCATTCTTGCTAGAAGTATTCTTTACTGTTACTTTAACATACTGTTCATCATCATTCCAAAGTTCAAATTCTGTACATGATGCACCCGGTTCTAATTCAAATTCATCTACATTATCATAACTCTTTGAAATATGCCATCCGTTATCGAGCCAATATTGTAAATCCATTGGGAATGTATATACAACATCATTAAGTACGAACTGACCTGATGTAATCTCCTTGTCTATTTTTTCGGCAGATTCTGCAATCCACTCCTCGTTTTTCTCTTCTTTGTTACGATTAACAAAAAAGAAAATAACTCCTGCAGCAATCATAATAACAAAATATATTATGATTCCTATAATTAAACCTTTCTTTTTCATAACATCTAAACTCCTTTGTATTATTTTACCAAAGTAGATTATAGCACTAAAAATTTTTTCTGCAAGTTTTTTTCGACAATATTTGACATTTAAAATGTTTTGAGATAATATTTATATATCAAAATATTTTAAAGGAGGACTTTCGTAATGGATAAGTTAACACCATATTTTCCACTTAATTCAAGAGTAAAGAAAGGTGACATCGTTAGCCTTGTTGTTACAATCGTTATTTACGTTGTAGTTGCAGCTGTTTTAGGTTTACTTTTCGGTTTATTATCAGGCGTACCAGTACTTGGTTTCTTAATTGGTATCGTAGGTACTCTTGTTTGGATTTATGAAATCGTAGGTATCGTTCTTGCAATACTTTCATTCATATAATAGTCCTATTATAATTATGAAAATGTTAAAAGGTTGTCGTAAGACAACCTTTCAGACTGTAGACAAAGTGGTGTCAGGATGCGAGTCCTGGCACCATTTTTCTTTGAAAAAGTTGGTAAATCTGAACTTTTTCGCGATTTTTTATAAAAAATGATGTTCTACCTACATATATTCTTCCAGTTTTTTGTAGT
>JAGBHK010000026.1 GCA_017935565.1 Lachnospiraceae bacterium | reverse complement strand
CGTTGGTTCTAGCTTGAAATTATTTGGTTGTAAACTTATAAGACATTCCTCCTTCTTATGTTCATTGGTTAATATGTTGTAAAAAAGCAATCACACTCTCTACCTGTACATATTTTCCTAACTCGTCATATACTCTTCTTTTATTTTGAGGAGAGAGATTATTTAAATCTCTTTGTACTTCTTGTCCTTTTCTAAACAATTCACTCATAAACTTATCATATTCATATTGCTCCTCTTGAATTGATTTCATTCTACCCACTCCTCTCACCGATGATAACAATAAGTCTACATTAATTCGTAAAAAAAAACCATACTTATTTTCTTTCACTATAAGTGAATTTATATATAATTCATCTCATGAGATAATATTCACAAATAGTGAAAGAGGTGTTTACATGCGTTTTCATAATGATAAGAGTCTATATCATGTTATCGGTATAAACATAAAACATTACAGAGAACAAGCTAAACTAACACAAGTACAACTTGCGGAACAGGCTAAAATCAGCATCAGTTATCTTTCAAAAATCGAAGCTGCCGGATGCAATAAAAGCTTGTCTATATCTGTTTTGAATCAAATTGCCAATGTGCTTGATGTTGAAATAAGTGAATTTTTCAAGGAGGTAAATGCAGAATGACCTATGATGAAATGAGAGAGATTGTTTTAGACCTTCCTTTTGATACTATGACTGAAGTCTATAATAACGGAGAACAAGCAATTCTAATTTATCGTCCCAGCACATTATCTGAACGATTTAAAAATTATGATGTTAATACAAATTTTCAAATTTTTCTTAAAATAGGTAATGACAGACCATTTCGTCCAAATCACTTACGCCTGCTTATTGATTTAAAATTGCGTGCCAGAGAACTTCCACAAACAAAACAAGAACTTCTCATCGCTTTTGACAAAATTTTTTATGGACAAGAACCTTTAGACGCAATTGAACCACTAACTCACATTCACTTTACACAATATATTAATCCGATAGATATCACGGCTATATTGGCTCAATTATTTATAATTGAACAAGATATCGGATATGGTGGTAAGAGTACATTTGACCCACCATCATTATACATACATGGTTGGATTCGCACATTTATTGAAGCAGACCAAGAAATCGACCAAGTAGTATATCGCATTTGTAGAAATACTCCTCCCGCCGTCAAATATACATGTCAAGATAATAGAAATCATCCTAAATACAATCCAAACGCACCATTGCTTTGGTACACAAATTGAAATTGGAGTAAAACAGTCATTAATTTGTCTGCAGCTCCCTTTTAGATACTCAATTTGCAACACACACAATTTTAGGCATAAAAGAAAGCCCCATAAAATGGGGCTTTTCTTGATGTTTGAAAAAATCAATTTTCTTCTTATTATCTCTTTGAGTACTAATCACTGCATTTTCTAAGATTTTGTAACTTTTCATAACTTCCCATAATATCGCACTTTGTACGATACTTCTTTTAATCTTTTTCAATATCATTTCCTATCTTGTTGTAACTTTAAACACCAAATAAACACCAATCAACACCAGTATGGCATTAAATTATATATATTTCTTGAGAGCCTGTTAGTCCATGGTTCTTGAAAGCAAACTTTAGTTATGAACCCCACCCCCTTGGTGCAAGGTTCTTTTTTTATGTCCTAAGTATGACTTTAAACTGCTTACATCTACAACATTTTAACATATCTGAAAGGAGTTGTTGCATTATGAAATGGTTTACAGGAGTAACGAACATTCAAACATTAAGACAAAGGTATCGGGAACTGCTAAAGGAACACCACCCCGACAATGGTGGTAATGTATCTGATATGCAAAGTATCAACGCTGAATATGACGTTCTATTTGACGTTTTAAGCAAGGCTGATAAGACAGATAAGCAATCGTATACCCATGAAGAAGACGAGCAATTTAAGGCTATTCTGACCGAAATAACAGCATTTAACATGACTGTTCAGATTATCGGTAGTTGGATATGGTGCTTCGATTGTTTCCAGTACAAAGACCAATTAAAGGCTCTTGGTTTTACATGGTGCAGTAAGAAACGTGCTTGGGTATGGCATAGCGAACCTTACCACCGCTACCACAAGAAAGAAATACCTCTTAGCGATATTAAATCCAAATATGGTTGTCAGACTGTCAGAAAGCAATCGTATCAATATTCATTAAACTAAAGGAGCGTGAAAATTATGTGTCTTATGAATAATCAGCCAGTAAATGAATACCACAGTCCATGTGGTAGTTGCCCCGAATATCTTAATAGTTGTATGCCTGTTATTGTTAATGGGTACATCTTTGGAGAATGTGACCTTGTAGCTTGTGAGTTTTGTAATCATGACGATTGTCGAGAAAGGAGTTGATGAGCCATGAAACTACTAAATTATGATGAGCGTACACTTATTCTTCGTAATATACGTTCTGTTGTAAGAGAAACACCGCCTACATACAGCAAAGCACAGTATAACATTCTTTGCCGACTAATAAGGCAGAAACATATTACAAAGCAGTTCTTTGACTTCCTGCTGTTGAAACTGTATGGATTACAGGACTGGAAGAAGCTAAGCTACAACGAAATGTACGAGCTAATACACATATTGACCTATTGGGATTATGAGAAAGTGAGGATATAACCATGAAAGAATTGTTAATGAAAATCTATAACAGCGTACTTGTATATGAAGATGATGTGGTAAATATTAGTAAAGTAGTAGATGATGAAATCAATCTACTTGTAGAACCATATCAAACCCGATTGTCTGATGATGAACTGGAAACATTGAAAGACCTATTATCATCTACTGCTTTAACAGCAGAACAAACAGGCTTTGAAGTTGGTATGAGATTTGCAATAAAGCTGATATTTTCACTACTATCAGACTAAAGTAAATCAATCACCTTTAATATCCTGTTTTTCTTATCGACATCACAGTATTTTAACTTATCCATGATTTTATTGTCTAATGTAAGTTCTTTTGCACTATCAGCCTTAAAGGTGTATTCTCCGCTAATGAAGTAATCAACACTACACTGGAGAAGATTGGCAATCTTTATAAGAGCAGTCAAAGACGGATTGGCACGACCGCACTCAATATTGCTTATATGTGACGGATTAACGTCCAAATGATTAGCAACCAT
>JAGBHK010000025.1 GCA_017935565.1 Lachnospiraceae bacterium | reverse complement strand
TGTTTTTAGATGCATACTATAATGAGTATTCAAATAAAGAATTTGATGATAAAGATGAAGATATGCAACAGAGTATTCAAGATGCGTATAATGATCAACTTGAACAGATGAAGTTTGATGACCATGGAACTCAAGTAGTAGGCGATGTTTCATATGTTATAACAGAAGAGTATATTTATTCAGTGCATATGGATTATGAAGATGTTTTTGTATATATGACTGAAGATATGGAAGAGACTGTAGCGATGATAAGTGTTGAGAAAAATGGTGAAAACGCAGATGAGCAAGAAATGGTTAATGTATTTCTTAATGATATGGCCTTGCTTAATGGCGTTGATGAAGTCGACTTAATAGAACAGAAAAAATTTATTAATGATAATAATATTGAAATGACATTATATAAATTTGAAATTGCTGGATATATTGTGGACTATGAGATGTATTCATTCACTTCAAATGAAAGAATTTGCGTAATTATGGGTGGTGGAACTTATGAATTGTCAGATGCTTTCTATGATATTATTCAGTCAGTAAATATAAATTAATATCGTATTATTATGAAAAGAACTATTGTTTAACATTAATTTGTTAAGCAATAGTTTTTTTTTACATATTCTTAACTTTTTTATGATTTTATCTTTAACATTATATTTTTATAATACATCTTGTAACGAAGAAATAAATGTTTAAAGTCACAGTCGTGACAGGAAGGATGAAAAAATGAAAAAGAAAATTAGTAAAATTGTAGTGTTGGGTTTAGTAGCGATAGTAGGAATGATGGGATTTACAGGATGTAAAAATAATAAAGAATCAAGCAATGAGATAACTGTTATTTCAAGAGAAGATGGCTCGGGAACACGAGGTGCATTTGTTGAACTTTTTGGTATTGAAGAAAAAGATTCTGACGGAAATAAAGTAGATAAAACAATAGCAACAGCTGAAATAACAAATAGCACAAATGTAATGATGACAACAGTTGAGGGAAATAAAAATGCAATCGGATATGTTTCGTTAGGTTCTTTGAATGAAAAAGTAAAGGCAGTAGAAATTGATGGTGCAGAAGCTACTGTGGAAAATATAAAAAATGGATCGTATAAAGTATCTCGCCCATTTAACATCGTAACAAAAAATGAAGTTTCAGATGTTGCGCAGGATTTCATCAATTTTATTTTAAGCGAAGAAGGACAGAAAGTTGTTGAAGAAAATGGTTATATAAGTGAAGGTAATAATGGAGCATATGAAAGCACAATGGTTGAAGGCAAAATTGTTATTGAAGGTTCATCTTCTGTAACACCTGTCATGGAAAAGCTAGTTGAAAAATATAAGAAGATAAATGAAAATGCAACAATTGAATTGCAACAGAATGATTCTTCAACAGGTGTTAAGTCTACAATTTCTGGTACATGTGATATCGGAATGGCATCAAGAGAACTTAAAAGTTCTGAAACTGGTGTAAGCGCAAAGGCTATTGCAATTGATGGAATTGCTATAATAGTAAATAAAGAATCAAATATTGATTCGCTTACAAGTGACCAGGTTAAAGATATTTACACAGGAAAATTAACTGATTGGACAGAAATTGAATAATTATGGTGATTGACGTGAAAAAAATGAGAGATTTTAAAGAAAAACTCATGAAAACAATATTTCTTATTTGCGGGGCTGTATCAATACTTGCAGTCCTGCTAATATGCATATTTTTGTTTTCGAATGGTATTCCAGCAATATTTGATATCGGAGTAAAAGATTTTTTATTAGGAAAAATTTGGCAGCCTAGTAATAATATATATGGTATTTATCCAATGATTATTGGAAGTCTTTATGTTACTGCAGGAGCCATTGTTGTGGGCGTGCCTATTGGAATACTGTGTGCGATATTTTTAGCTAAATATTGTCCTGAAAAACTTTATAAAATAATAAAGCCATCCATTGATTTAATGGCAGGAATTCCTTCTATTGTTTATGGATTTTTTGGATTAATGGTTATAGTTCCATTGATGATGGAATTATATGGCGGAAGTGGTAAAAGTGTTTTAACAGCTTCGATACTTTTGGGTATTATGATACTTCCGACAATCATAAATGTATCTGAAGCAGCGCTTAGAGCGGTTCCAAGCAGTTATTATGAAGGAGCATTGGCATTAGGTGCAACTCATGAAAAAAGTATCTTCTTTGTAGTGCTACCAGCTGCAAAGTCTGGTATTTTGGCGGCTATAATACTCGGGGTGGGTCGTGCAATTGGAGAAACTATGGCCGTTATTATGATTGCAGGAAATCAACCAGTTGTGCCTGAAAGTATACATAAAGGTGTGAGAACCATGACTGCAAATATTGTAATTGAAATGGGATATGCAGCGGATTTACATAGGGAGGCACTTATTGCAACAGGTGTTGTACTATTTGTATTTATTTTGATAATTAATTTGTCATTTTCACTTTTGAAAGGCAGGAATAAAGCATGAAAAAAATAAAGAAAAATTTTTTATCATTATTTCTTAAAATTTTAGTATATTTATCTGCATTAGTTACAATTGCGGTATTATTTAGTATTGTTGGATATATTTTAATTAAAGGAGTTCCTGTATTGAATCTAAGGTTGTTTGAGTGGGAATATAATTCTGATAATGTGTCAATGATGCCAGCAATTATTAATACTGTAATAATGACAATAGTATCATTGCTTATAGCAGTTCCGATTGGTGTATTTTCAGCGATATATTTGGTGGAATATGCTAAAAGAGGAAATAAGTTTGTTTCATTGGTAAGAATAACAACAGAAACATTATCAGGAATACCATCTATTGTATATGGTTTATTTGGAGCGTTGATTTTTGTAGAATATTTTCATATGGGAAAATCTATTTTGGCAGGTGCGCTTACTATGTCAATTATGATATTGCCAATAGTTATGAGAACAACAGAAGAAGCTTTGATTTCAGTTCCTGATTCTTTTAGAGAAGGAAGTTTTGGATTGGGTGCAGGAAAATTGAGAACGGTGTTTAAGGTTGTATTACCATTTGCATTACCTGGTGTTTTGTCTGGTGTGATACTATCAATAGGACGAATTGTAGGAGAAACGGCAGCTCTTATTTATACTGCAGGAACAGTTACTGGCATACCTGATAACCTGCTTTCGTCAGGAAGAACGCTGTCAATACATATGTATGCATTATGGAATGAAGGTATAAATGCTGAAGAAGCATATGCAACAGCGGTTATATTATTAGTGGTTGTTATTATTATTAATACAATATCTGCAAGACTTGCAGGAAAATTGTCAAAGAAAGGAATATAGAAATGGCAAGTATTTCAATTAGTAATTTGGATTTGTATTATGGAGAATTCCATGCTTTAAAGAACATTAATCTGTCATTGGATAATAAGGAAATAACAGCATTTATTGGTCCGTCAGGATGCGGGAAATCAACATTATTAAAGACTCTTAATAGAATGAATGATTTGGTTGAAGGCTGTAAAATAACAGGGAAGATATTACTTGATGGTGAAGATATTTATGAAAAAATGGATGTAAATGTGTTGAGAAAGAGGGTAGGAATGGTATTTCAAAAGCCAAATCCATTTCCAATGAGTATATATGATAATATTGCTTTTGGACCAAAAACACATAGAATAAAATCAAAGGCTAAATTGGATGACATAGTTGAAAAATCATTGAGAGATGCGGCAATTTGGGATGAAGTTAAAGATAGGCTTAAGAAAAGTGCGTTGGGGTTAAGTGGTGGTCAGCAACAAAGGTTGTGCATTGCAAGAGCTTTGGCGGTAGAACCGGAAATATTGCTTATGGATGAGCCTACTAGCGCATTGGATCCAATTTCTACAATGAAAATTGAAGAATTAGCAATGGAGTTAAAGGAAAAGTATTCAATTATTATGGTTACACATAATATGCAACAAGCTGTTAGAATTTCAGATAATACGGCGTTCTTTTTAATGGGAGAAGTCATAGAATATGATAAAACTGATAAATTATTCTCTGTTCCTAGTGATAAACGAACAGAAGACTATATTACAGGGAGGTTTGGATAATGCGAACAAGATTTGATGAGCAATTAGAAAGTTTAAATGTAGAATTAATTACAATGGGCTCTTTATGTGAAGAAGGCATAATGGGTGCAGTTGAGGCTATGGATAAGGATGATGAAAAAGTTAGAAACAGGGTTAAAGAAATTGAAAAACAAATAGATGCAAAGGAAAAAGATGTTGAAAACTTGTGCATGAAACTATTGTTGCAGCAACAGCCAGTTGCCAAGGATTTGAGAACTATTTCATCGGCATTAAAAATGATATCGGATATGGAAAGAATTGGGGACCAAGCACTTGACATTGTTGAAATAACAAGATATATTGGAAACAGTGATGTCAAAAGTAAAATTCATATTAAGGAAATGGCATTGGCAACAGTTAAGATGGTCACAGAAAGTATTGATTCATTTGTCAAAAAGGATTTAGATATTGCTTATAAAGTGATGGAAGATGATGATATTGTTGATGAACTGTTTGACGAGATTAAAGATGAAATTATAAGCATACTACGTAATAATTCTTATGAAAGTGAATATTATGTTGATTTGCTTATGATTGCAAAATATTTAGAAAGAATAGGTGACCATGCTGTGAATATAGCAGAATGGGTTGAATATTCTATAACTGGTATGCATAAGAAAGGGAATACAGATGATTTACTTAGTTGAAGATGATAATAGTATAAGAGAGTTAGTGTTATATACGTTAAGAGCAAATGGCTATGAAAATGAAGGTTTTGAGTATCCATCTGCATTTTGGAAGGCGATTGATAAGAAAAAGCCAAAACTAATAATACTTGATATAATGTTGCCAGAAGAGGATGGTTTATCTATTCTTAAGAAATTAAGAAGTGGTGCTGATACTAAAAAAATACCTGTAATTATGCTTACTGCAAAGTCAAGCGAGTACGATAAGGTTATTGGACTTGAACAAGGCGCTGATGACTATATTGCAAAACCATTTGGTATTATGGAACTTATGGCTAGAATTAAAGCATTGCTTAGAAGAACCGAAGATGTAAGGGAATCGGTTAATGAGTATGTATTTAATGAATTAACTGTGAATACTACAAAACATAAAGTTATAGCTTGTGGTAATGAGGTTGTTCTTACTGCAAAAGAGTATGAGTTATTGTGCCTTTTATTAGAAAATATGGGAACTGTTTTGTCTAGAGATACATTGCTAAATGAGATTTGGGGATATTCTTTTGATGGAGAAAGTAGAACGGTTGATGTTCATATAAGAACTCTTAGACAAAAATTGGGAGATTGTGGCAATTATATTGAAACAATTAGAGGCTTTGGATATAAAATTGGCTAGTTGAAAGGTTTTGGTGATTATACATTATGAAAAAAAGAATATTTAGAGGAATGTTCTTGCAATCGTGCTTTATTTTGTGCTTGTCTGTAATAATAATTATGGGTATGTTATATAAATATTTCTCCAAAATTACTATGAATGAAATAAAAAATGAACTTACGTTTATTTCTGCTGGTGTTGAGCAAAATGGTAAAGAATACCTTGAAAAACTGGGAAAAGTCGATAGTAGAATCACGTGGATTCAAGAAAATGGTGATATTATCTACGACAGTGAAATGAATGAAGACGAAATGGAAAATCATAAGGATAGACAGGAAGTTATTGAAGCGTTAAAGGCCGGAAGTGGTGAAAGTTACAGATTTTCCAATACAATGGGAAAAATGAGTTATTATTATGCAACACTGTTGGAAGATAACAGTGTTCTTCGTATATCAGGAACAAGGTATACAGTTATTTCATTGTTGATGGGACTTACAACTCCATTTCTTCTTGTTTTATCAATCGCATTTATTATATCTATATTTGTTTCAAGGAAGATTTCTGAAAATATTACTCGCCCTATTAATGAGATTGATTTAAGAAATATCGATAAAGTGGACACATACGAAGAATTAACGCCGTTTATTAGGAAGATTGCTCATCAGAATAAGAAGATTCAGTCTCAAGTTAACGAACTTAGACAAAAACAACAGGAATTTGATACAATCACTGAAAATATGAGTGAGGGTTTATTGGTTTTTGACAAAAACACAGATGTAATTTTTTATAATACAAGCGCATTAAAATTACTTGGAGCAGACGATGTTTTAGGGAAACAAAGTGTATATGTTCTTAATCGCAGCGAGGCTTTTGTAAATGCTGTAAATTTAGCTTTATCAGGTGAACATAGTGAATGTAATATTAAATTGGATGAGCGAATTTATCAAATAATTGCAAATCCAGTATATAATGAAAATCACCTTGCAGGTGGAATCATTATTATCGTTGATGTTACTGAAAAAGAAGAACGTGAGAATTTGCGTAGAGAGTTTAGTGCAAATGTATCCCATGAATTGAAAACGCCACTTACGTCCATTTCCGGTTTTGCAGAAATTATGAAAAGTGGTATAGTTCCAGAAGAGGATATGAAAAAATTTGCTGGAAATATATATAACGAGGCAAAAAGACTAATAACTTTAGTTGGAGATATTATTAAGTTATCTAAATTTGATGAAAACAGTGGAAATACTGAGTTTGAGGATATTGATTTTACTGGAATTGTAAACGATAATATTAGAAGACTTACACAGGTTGCCAGCGAAAAATCGGTGGTTATAGAATCTGAATGTGATGATGTTATTATGAAAGGAATACCATCTGTTATTGATGAGATGGTCTACAACCTTATCGAAAATGCTATTAAATATAACAAAGAGGACGGTAAAGTTATAGTTATATTGAAAGAAACTGATGGAAAAATCAAGTTTTCAGTTGAAGATACTGGAATTGGTATTCCATATGGTGAGCAACCTCGAGTATTTGAACGTTTTTATCGAGTTGATAAAAGCCATTCAAAAGAAATCGGTGGTACAGGACTTGGTCTTTCTATTGTAAAACATGGTGCGGCAACGCATAATGGAAATATTGAACTTGTTAGTGAACCTGAAAAAGGTACAAAGATAACTGTGGTGTTTTAAGTATAAAATAACTTTACATTAACTAAAACAGGTGGTAAAATAGCCTATGGTGGCTATTTGCCACCTGAATATTTTTTATTAAGGAGAAATTAGTAATGAGTAAGAAACCAGTAGTATTAATGATACTTGACGGATACGGATTAAATGAAAAGACAGAAGGCAATGCAGTTGCTATCGCTAACACACCTGTTATGGATGGTCTTATGAAGGAATATCCATTTGTAAAAGGTAATGCAAGTGGTATGGCAGTAGGTCTTCCTGATGGACAGATGGGTAATTCAGAAGTAGGTCATCTTAACATGGGTGCCGGAAGAATTGTGTACCAGGAACTTACAAGAATTACTAAAGAGATAAATGATGGCGATTTCTTTAAGAATGAAGCTTTACTTAATGCAATGAACAATTGCAAGAAGAATGGCAGCGCACTTCATACATTTGGTTTATTATCAGATGGTGGTGTTCACAGCCATAATACACATTTATATGGTTTACTTGAAATGGCTAAGAGAGAAGGCCTTGACAAGGTTTATGTACATGCATTCTTAGATGGTAGAGATACAGCGCCTACATCAGGTGAAGGTTTTATGGCTGATTTAGTTGCAAAGATGGCTGAAATCGGTGTTGGTAAAGTTGCATCTGTAACAGGTCGTTACTATGCAATGGATAGAGATAACAGATGGGATAGAGTTGAACAGGCATACAAGGCTACTACATTGGGCGAAGGTGCTAAAGCAACAGACCCTGTAAAGGCTATCTCTGATTCATATGCAGCTGATGTAACAGATGAATTTGTTTTACCTACAGTTATCGTTCAAAATGATGCACCTGTTGCAACAATCAAAGATGGTGATTCAGTAGTATTCTTTAATTTTAGACCAGATAGAGCAAGAGAAATCACAAGAGCATTTTGTGCTGATGATTTTGACGGTTTTGATAGAGGAGCAAGACTTAATACAACATATGTATGCTTCACAGAATATGATGTGACTATTCCAAATAAGGAAATCGCATTCAAGAAGGTTTCTATTACAAATACATTTGGTGAATTTTTAGCAGCTAAAGGTCTTACACAGGCTAGAATTGCTGAAACAGAAAAGTATGCTCACGTAACATTCTTCTTTAACGGTGGTGTTGAAGAACCAAATGCAGGTGAAGACAGAATTCTTGTTAAGTCTCCAAAGGTAGCAACATATGACTTAAAGCCAGAAATGAGCGCTTATGAAGTTTGTGATAAATTGACAGAGGCTATTACATCTGATAAGTATGATGTAATTATCTGTAACTTTGCAAATCCTGATATGGTTGGTCATACAGGTATTGAAGCAGCAGCAGTTAAGGCTGTAGAAGCAGTTGATGAATGCGTGGGTAAGGCTGTAGAAGCATTAAAGAGTGTTGATGGTACAATGTTTATCTGTGCTGACCATGGTAATGCAGAACAGTTAGTTGATTATGAAACAGGCGAAAGCTTTACAGCTCATACAACAAATGAAGTTCCATTCATTCTTGTAAATGATAAGAATGGTTATACATTAAGAGAAGGTGGCTGTCTTGCAGATATTATCCCAACATTAATTGAGATTATGGGACTTGAACAGCCAGTAGAAATGACAGGTAAATCATTATTAGTTAAATAAGGGAAGATAAAATGTACGATTCAAGAAATATTGATAAATGTCCGATTTGCAAAAGCAAGATGGATGAATCAAATGGCAAAAGAATATGTAAGGATTGTGGGTACATTATTAATGTATCCGGACAAACTAGTGGTTATAGTGAAGCAAAGGTGTCTGATTCACAAAGTTATAATAATACATCATACAATCCATATGGAAATGGTGGAACAAATAATGCTAGTATGAATAGCAGTACAAATACTAGTGGAAACCAAATGTTTACTAATACAAGTAGTAATGTTAAAGACACAACTAAAAGTATTAAATTTATAAGAAATTTCATTGTTATAGTTGTTGTGGCAAGTTTTATACTTCCTTTTATCTTTATGATGGTAAACTTTGTTAATACAAAAAATGAAGTGGAAGAATTTAGTAAGACATATACTGAAGTTAGTATTCCTGACATTGATTATGAGATTCCTTCATATGATTTTGATATACCAAAATATGAAGATTTGTTTGATGAGGATTATGAAAAGGTAGAACAGAATTATCCAAGTTCATCTGTGTTTAGAACATTTGTTAAGGATGTCTTTGGCAAGGAATATGAAGATGTTTCTAAAGAACAATATGCATCAGTGACATACCTTTGCTATGATTCTTATGAGGATAGAATTGATTACGCAATTGATGATGGCGAAATCGTGACATATTATCATGATGAAAGTTTATATGCAAGTATTGATAATGACATCAAATGCTTTACTGGACTTAAAGTGTTAAATCTTAAGGAGTCAAGATTTTATTATGATGATTCTCTTGCAGGTCTTACTGAACTTGAAGAGTTGTGGGTAGGAAATGATCCAGCAGAAATTTCAAATATGGTAGAGAATCCTGAAAAGATAAAAATTTTAGGTATCAATGATGACTATACAGATTTTACCACATTGGAGGGAATAGAAAATTTTCCAAATGTGACAAAATTATATATTTATGCAGGATACCTTAAAGATTTAAAGGGACTTGATAAACTTACAAACCTTAAAGAACTAGAGATTGATTATGCAAGTAATATTAACAATTTTACAGAGTTAAGCAAACTTACAAAATTGGAAATATTACACATTGATTCGAATAGTATAAAAAACCTTGGATTTTTAGAAAATATAAATGGGTTAAAAACATTTACACTTTCTAGTTCGCAGGTAACAGATTTGTCACAGTTAAAAAAATATTCAGATACTATGACAAATTTGAGTCTTATCGATAATTATAGTTTGGATGATTATTCGACAGTTGAAGAATTAAAGAAAATTAAAGAATTAAAGATTGATGCTAATTATGATTCTGTATTACCTAATTTTTCAAAAATAACAGATTTAAAAACCTTGTATATATATGGTGCTCGTGACCTTAAATGTCTTACAGGGGCAACACAAATCGAAAATCTTACATTAGACAGATGTGGATTTGATGATATTGCACCATTGACAGGGTTGACTAATTTAAAGTATTTAAAGATTGATTCTCCGAATTCATATGTAGAATCCTTGGATGATTTAGTTAAGTTAGAAAATCTTCAGGTATTAGATATGAGTGAAGCCAATATTTATGGTAATATTGAAAAACTCTTTACTATGAAAAATCTTAAGGAATTTTACTTAAGAGACGCATCAGTAGGTATTGATGTTAGTAAGATGAGTGATAACTCAAATATAGAGATTCTTGATTTGAACAAGGCTAGACTTAAGGTTTATAAATTAGTTGAGATGGAGTATTATTCATATTATGATGATACTGAATTAACTGGAGATGATATTGAAAAAGCATTAGCTAAATTTTCGGGATTAAAGGAATTATATGTTGCAGAACTTGATTTGGATAATCTTGATTTTGCAAAATCAATGTCAAAACTTGAAAAGTTAGATATTAGCAATAATAATATATCAGCATTAAAGACACTTTCAGGTTTATCAAATCTTGAATATGTTTGGTGTGTTGGTAATACTATTTCAGATGCTGATTCGTTATCTGAAAATGTAATGGTAATATTTGACGAAAACTATTGATTTTAATAAAAATATGTGATAAGATTATTTGGCTTGATTGTAGGAGGTGTAAATTTTGAGAACTTTTTTAACAATTTTATTTGTAATAATTGCGATAATTTTAACAATAGTAGTATTAATGCAGGAAGGTAAGTCAGCTGGTCTTGGTACAATCAGTGGTGCAGCTGAAACATACTGGGGAAAGAACAAGGGCCGTTCTATGGAAGGAACACTTGAGAAGATAACTAAAGTATTAGTTATTGCATTCTTTGTACTCGCAGTAGTTATCAATATACCTTCATAGTTATTAATGGAATTAATCCTCTCTTACTGTTGTAAGAGAGGATTTTTTTGTGGTATAATTATAAAAAAGAAAGGGGCATAAAATTATGGAAAAAGAACTTTTAGAAAATAGAAAAAACATTATATTAGATATTATTAATAGTCCAAACTATACGCCTATGAAGGCTAAAGAGTTGGCCATGCTTTTAAATGTCCCTCGAGAGGAACGTGGGGATTTGGATTATGTGCTTAATGAATTACTTGCTGAAGGCAAGATTAGTGTATCTAAAAAGGGCAAATATGATAAATTAGGCGGAAATCTTGTTGTAGGGGAATTTGTGGCTAATCAGAATGGCTACGGCTTTGTTACCATTGAAGGTGAGGATGATGATATATTTATCCCAGGAGGAAAAACTCTGAATGCTTTGCATAAAGATACAGTTATGGTAGCTATTAGAAAAGGTGCTACAGATGATAAGAAGCGTAGAGAAGGCGAAATTATTAGAATTATTGCACACAATTCAACAGAAATAGTTGGTACATTTACTAAAAATACCAGCTTTGGTTTTGTTGTGCCTGATAATAAGAAGTTTAATAGAGACATATTTATTCCAAAAAGCCATTGCAATGGTGCTATGACAGGTCACAAGGTTGTTGTTGAATTAACTTTCTTTGGTGATGATGAGAGAAAACCAGAAGGTATTGTAAAAGAAATCATTGGTCATGTAAATGATCCTAAAACTGATATTTTGGCTATAGTGAAGGCGTACGGTATACCAACTGATTACCCTGATGATGTTATGGAACAGGTGGCTGCTATGCCTGATGAAGTATCTTCAAAAGATATAGGTGGTCGACTTGATTATAGAGACGAACTTACGGTTACAATTGATGGTGAAGATGCAAAAGATTTAGATGATGCCATTACTCTAAAAAAAGAAGGGGACAAGTACATTCTTGGCGTTCATATTGCCGATGTAACCAACTATGTTACAGAGAAGAGTCCGCTTGATAGAGAGGCTTTAAAAAGAGGAACCAGCGTATATCTTGTTGATAGAGTTATACCTATGCTTCCACATAAGCTTTCAAACGGTATTTGCTCATTGAATGCAGGGTGTGACAGACTCGCTCTTAGCTGTATTATGGAAATTGATAGTAAGGGTAAGGTTGTTGGTCATAAAATTGCAGAGACAGTCATAAATGTTAATGAAAGAATGAGTTATACAAGTGTTAAGAAGATTCTTGACGGCGATACACAGGAATGTGAAAGATACAAAGATATTGTTGGATTTTTCCATTTGATGAATGAACTTGCTGGTCTTCTTAGAAAGAAGCGTATGGATAGAGGCGCTATTGATTTCGATTTTAAGGAAAGTAAGATTATCCTTGATGAAAAGGGTGAACCTATTGAAATTAAGCCTTATGAGAGAAATGAAGCCACAAAGATTATTGAGGATTTTATGCTTATTGCAAATGAAACCGTAGCAGAAGATTTCTTCTGGCAGGAGTTACCATTTGTATACAGAACTCATGATAATCCTGACCCGGAAAAAATGGTTAAACTTGCTATGTTTATCAGCAATTTTGGCTATGGTATAAAGACAACTGATTATGATATCCATCCAAAGGAATTGCAGAAATTGCTTGGTAGAATCAGTGGCACTGATGAAGAAGCATTGATTAGTAGACTTACACTTCGTTCTATGAAGCAGGCTAAGTATACAACTGTTAATTCAGGACATTTTGGTTTGGCAACTCAGTATTATTGTCACTTTACTTCGCCAATCAGAAGATATCCAGACCTTCAGATTCATAGAATTATTAAACAAAACTTGCATGGTGGCTTAGGTGAAAAGGGAGTTAAACATTTTGATTCCATATTGTCAGAAGTTGCAGAACATTCAAGTTATACAGAAAGAAGAGCTGAAGATGCGGAAAGAGATACTGAAAAATTAAAGAAGGTTCAGTATATGAGTAAGCGCATTGGAGAGGTGTATGATGGTGTTGTTTCGGGCATTACTCAGTATGGCTTGTATGTTGAATTAAATAATACAGTTGAGGGTATGATTAGAGTAGCATCTTTGCCAGGTGATTATTACTTCTATGACGAAGAAAAGTATGAGATGATTGGTCAAAATACAGGCAATAGTTTTAAACTTGGTCAGAGAATTAAAATAAGAGTGGCTGCTACCGATAAGATTATGAGAACAATAGATTTTGAACTTGAGTTAGAGGAAGAAGAAAATGAGTGAATCTAGAAAATTAATAGCAAATAATAAAAAAGCGAGATTTGACTATTTCATTGAGGACACATATGAAGCAGGTGTTGTATTACACGGAACTGAAGTGAAATCTCTTAGAATGGGCAAATGTAGCATTAAAGAGTCCTTTATTCGTATTGAAAAGGGTGAGGTGTATGTTTATAATATGCACATCAGCCCTTACGAAAAAGGCAATATTTTCAATAAAGATCCATTAAGACCTAAAAAGTTGATGCTTCATAAGGGTGAAATCAATAAACTTAATGGTCAGCTTGCAACAAAAGGGTATACAATTGTGCCTTTGGAGGTATACTTTAAGGGAAGCCTTGTAAAGATGAGTATAGGTCTTGCAAGAGGTAAGAAGTTGTACGACAAGCGCCAGGATATTGCTAAAAAGGACCAGAGAAGAGAACATGAGAGAGACTTTAAGATTAAAAATGTTTAATTCTTTAAAAGTGTCAATAATTAGAAAAAAATTAAACCAGCAGTTTATTGACAAAAAAAATTGTATGTAATATACTAACGATAGTCTTTATGGCTATCTATCCGGGGATGTACTGGTTTCGACAGGGGTCTTGCAGGTGGTGAAGCTATCCGCATGCAATGCGTTAAATGGCAAATTAAATATAAACGCTAACAATAATTTAGCATACGCTGCCTAGTTGCAGCTGTCTGGCTTAAGCGTCCTACAACTTAAGTTCAGGCATCGACCTTGTAGGGAACATTTAAGGTGAAGCTACTAGCCTTAAATAGATTTAGAAGCTACTGACATATATCGGCTGTTAGTTTCCGATATGTGAAGGGAATGGGGCAACCACAATAACTGACTATGATAGTAGAAGAACATTGAATGGGCTTTTGGACACGGGTTCAACTCCCGTCATCTCCATTATTTTACACAAAATGTGTTTACAAATTTGTACATTGGTGTATAATATAAGTGAGAAGATAATTCTCCTTCATCAGTGATGAGTCCTGTGACGGTAAAGACAGGACGGTAAAATAAAAATTGACCGAGTGATGAGTCCTGTGACGGTAAAGACAGGACGGTAAAATAAAAACTGACCGAGTGATGAAGTTAAATAACGAGAGGCATTATAGCCTCTCGTTTATGTTATACGAAGGAATATAAAAGACGATATCAATATTCTACACTTAAATATTTTCATAAAGAATTAGGGATATAAAACCTGCATACCACATATACTGTATGGAATATTTAGCCATAGGCGGTTTGTATGTGTGGTATAGCAGGTATTTGTAATTTTGAACAGGATTATCACAAGAAATGCGGTTATTGGGATAAGATTTTATTGGATATGAGAAGGGTAATTGCTCATCGTGGAGCTGATGATTCAGGGGCATTTATTAGAAGTCATGTGGGGCTTAGTCACACAAGATTGGCCATTAGAGATATTTCCAATGGCGTACAACCAATTTACAGAAAAGTAGAGGGCAGAGAATACGCTATTTGTTATAACGGTGAGATTTACAATGCGGATGATTTAAAAAGAGAACTTATTAATGCTGATTATGAGTTTAAAACTACAACGGATACAGAAGTGATTTTGTATGCATATATACATTACGGTGAAGAATTTGTAAGTAAATTGAATGGTATTTTTGCTTTTGCAATATGGGATGAAACAGAACAAAAATTGTTGTTGTACAGGGATAGAGTGGGTATTAAGCCTTTGTTTTATGCATTTACAGAGGATAATACTTTATTGTTTGGCTCGGAGATAAAAGCATTGTTTAAATATCCTGATTTTAAGGCGGAAATTGATATCGAGGGTTTGAGAGAAATATTTGGTATTGGTCCTGCTAGAAGTGCTGGATGCGGGGGGTTTATGAATGTTAAGGAAGTGAAACCTGGTCATTATCTCGTGTTCACAAAAAATAAACAATTATATGATAGAGTATATTGGAACTTAATTCCAAAGGAACATGAGGACGATTATGAGGATACAGTTGATACGGTAAAATATCTTGTAACTGACGCGATTGAAAGACAGATGGTTTCGGATGTTCCAGTATGTAGTTTCTTGTCAGGGGGCATTGATTCAAGCATCGTAACAGCGGTTGCTCAGAAGTTTCTTATGAAAAAAGGCAAGATATTAAACACATTCTCCTTTGATTATACGGACAATGATGTGTATTTCAAATCAAATGCATTTCAGCCCGAAAGAGATAAGCCATACGTTGATATTATGGTGAAGGAATATGAAACAAATCACACTTATCTTGAGTGTACTCAGGAAGATTTGTTTGAAAACTTGTATTCGGCTGTCATTGCGAAGGATTTGCCGTGTATGGCAGATGTTGAAAGTTCGTTGTTATATTTTTGTAAACAGGTTAAAAAGTACAATAAAGTGGCACTTACGGGTGAATGTGCGGACGAGATTTTTGGTGGTTATCCATGGTTTTACAGAGAAGATTTACTTAATGCGAAAGGATTTCCTTGGTCTAGCGATATAAGTGCAAGAACTGTTCTTTTAAAGGATGAATTTATAAATGAGTTGAACTTAAATGATTATGTGATGGCAAAATATGAAGCCTCAGTTAAGGAAATTGAGCATCTTGACGGGGAAAGTGATGAAGATTACAGAAGACGAGAAATATCGTATTTAAATATAAAATGGTTTATGCAGACATTACTTGATAGAATGGATAGAACAAGTATGTATAGCGGACTTGAGGCTAGAGTTCCATTTGCGGACCATAGAATCATTGATTATTTATACAATGTACCATGGTCTATGAAATATAAGGATGGTGTAGAAAAATCATTGCTCCGTGAGGCTATGAAGGATGTGCTTCCTAAGGAATTGTTGTATAGAAAGAAGAGCCCTTATCCAAAGACATATAATCCTGTGTATGAGAAATTATTGAGTGATAAGATTATTGAAATAATGGATAATTCGAATGCGAAAATTAACAGTATTATTGATAAAAACAAGGTTTACGAATTTGTTAAAAAGCCAGCTGAATATGGAAGACCATGGTTTGGTCAATTAATGGCAGCACCTCAGATGCTTGCATATATTATCCAGATTGAATTTTGGCTTGAAAAATATGGTATATCGGTGTAAAATTTACATTGTATGATACGAAAGGAATGGGAAAAAATGAGCACAATTTTAGAGAACAATGAAGATAAAAAAAGTTTTTGGGCAGAGTATAAAATAATTATAGTGATAATGGCAGTTTTGGCAGTTATCATAGTGGCTATTGTTGCATTTGTTTTAAAAGAGGATGAAGTGTTACCTGATCCTGATTTTGTTTCACAGTACGCACCGGTTGAGGAAGGCGCTACATGTGCAGAAATAGTTGTAAAAGGCTTTGGCTCTATTAAGATTCAGTTATTTAAGAGTAAAGCACCATTGGCATGTGAGAACTTTATTACTCATTCGAAAGAAGGATATTATGATGGTGTAACTTTCCATAGAGTTATTGATGATTTTATGATTCAAGGCGGTGACCCTAAAGGCGATGGTACTGGTGGTGAGAGTATTTGGGGTAAAGATTTTGAAGATGAAATCACAAAGGATTTGGTTCCTATGAGAGGTGCACTTTGCATGGCTAATGCAGGTGCAAATACAAATGGCTCGCAGTTTTTTATAGTACAGAGAGACCAGTATGACATCCAGTATGTTATTGATATGAGAAACAAAGATGTAGATTTTGAACTTGTTGAACACTTCAAGGAAGTTGGTGGTGCAGGACATCTTTATGGTGCTCATACAGTATTTGGTCAGGTGTATGAAGGTATGGATGTTGTTGATAAGATTGCTGCAGTTTCATGCGATAGCAATGATATGCCAGATGAAGAAATTGTAATAGAAACTATTAAAATATATCAGTACAAAGACTAATATGGAGTAATGTATGAACAAAACAATTGATGAAAAATATGTTGTGGATGGTTATGTTTTTTCTACTGAAGCAGAGTATAAGGATGCACTTAACGAAAAGAAGGGCGTTGATTATATGAAAAGTAGAACTAATATGAATAATGTTCAAAATGTAAAAGAAGTTTACGAAAAAGTTCTTGAAAAAAACATATTTAAGACACAGATTGGTTATAATTTTATGAGAGAATTACAGGAAGTTCTCATGAAAAGTAGCCTTGTTAGTGCTGAAGAAATTAAAAATATTCCAGTAGAAGGTAGAGAAGACAAGAGAACTCTTGAAACTAATAAGCAGCTTAGGGAACGAATTAAAAATATCGAGGCTGATTACAAGAACAAGTTTTTTAATTCTATTTTCTTAAATGTTGCGCTTATTATCGTGATTATTGTAATTATTGTAATAACTATGAATAGTAAGAATACTAATATATTGAATTATAAAAATAGATTAGATGCTGAATATACTTCAAAAGAAGACGATTTGGCCGAGTGGGAAGAAGAGTTGGAAGAAAGAGAGAAAATGTTAGAGAGTGAAGAGTAAAACTTTTTAACTAAGGAGGCACGGGTAGTATGGGTGTTTTAAAGATTTTAGTAGTTGATGATGAAAGCAGAATGAGAAAGCTTGTTAAGGACTTTCTTGTGAAAAAGGATTATGTTGTCATTGAAGCGGCAGATGGTGAAGAAGCATTAGATATATTTTACGAGCAAAATGATATTAATATGATTTTGCTTGATGTAATGATGCCAAAATTAGACGGTTGGCAGGTTTGCCGTGAGATTAGAAAGGAATCTAAGGTTCCGATTATTATGCTGACTGCTAAAAGTGAAGAACAGGATGAGTTGTTAGGTTTTGAACTAGGAGTTGACGAATACATTACAAAGCCTTTTAATCCAAAGATTTTAGTGGCACGAGTTGATGCCATACTTAGAAGAACAAATAGTCTTGATATGGAAAGTAGCATTTCTGCTGGAAATATTGAAGTTGATAAGGCTGCCCATGTTGTTAAAGTTTGTGGAGAAGTTGTCGAATTAAGCTATAAAGAGTTTGAGCTATTATTATATTTTATTGAAAATCAGGGAATTGCATTATCTAGAGAGAAAATCCTTAATAATGTATGGAATTACGACTATTTTGGTGATGCAAGAACTATAGACACACATGTGAAAAAACTTCGTGCAAAACTAGGCCCTGACGCAGATTACATCAAAACCATCTGGGGCATGGGGTATAAATTTATGTGTTAGCTACGAGCAACACTGAAACATAGTAACCAATATTGCGTGGGAGCTTGCTCACGAAGCAATATTGGTTACTATGTTTCAATCTGGCGACAGCCAGATAGCGATAAACCTTCGGTTTAGAGCGATGTGTTGCGTTGAACCGAAGGTTTAGAGCATATGATGCTAGGAAGGAATACTTATGAAACTATCATTGCGTACGAAATTAACACTCATTTTCTGTGTTTTATCAACAACAGGAATGCTCATTAGTTGGTTTGTTAATGTGGCATTTTTGGAAAGATTTTATACTGAAAAAAAGATTGAAGACTTGGTTTATATTTATAATCAAGTCTCTTCGTCGTTTTTAGATGATGGTCATATAAGTGTAGAGAAAAGAGAGGATTTATTCTCGTTGTGCGAAACAAAAAACGTATCATTGATTGTTGTTGACTATTCTTTACATGTTCAGTTCCTTGCAGGTTATGACCTTGATGATACAAGCCTTCAAAAACGTGTGGGTGATATTATGTTTGAGGAAGGTGAAGATGCTGAGCGTGTTATCATTGAAAATGATGAGTACACAGTTCAGATAGTTAATGATGATGAGAATGAAGTTGAGTATATTGAAATGTGGGGCGATATGTCAAATGGTAATGTTTATGTTATGCGTTCCAATGTTGACAGTATTAAGCAGGTTGTTAAAGTTGCAAATGATTTTTATGTAAATGTTGTTCTTCTTGTATTATTGCTTTCTATTGTAATTACAATCATTATTACAATTAATACAACGAAGCCAATTCTTGATTTAGTGCATATTTCAGAACGTATGTCAAATCTTGAATTTGACGTTAAGTACAAAACAAAATCTAACGACGAATTAGCAGTACTTGGAAATAGTATGAATAAATTGTCTGAAAAACTTGAGAGTACCATTTCTGAATTAAAGGCTGCGAACTTAGAGTTACAGAAGGATATTGAAGAAAAAAATGAAATTGATAAGATGAGAAAAGAGTTTGTATCCAATGTTTCACATGAATTAAAGACACCTATTGCTTTAATTCAAGGCTACGCAGAAGGTTTAAAGGAAGGCGTCATTGAAGATGAAGAGAGTAAGGCGTTTTATTGTGATGTTATCATTGATGAAGCCAATAAAATGAATAAAATGGTTATGAAACTCATTACATTAAATCAAATTGAGTCGGGCAATAGCAAGATTGAAATGGAAAGATTTGATATTATTACGCTTATTGATACTGTACTCAATTCTGCGTCAATTTTACTTAAAGAAAAAGGCGCAAATGTATTTTTTGATAATACAAAGAGTGTGTTTGTGTGGACTGATGAATTTCAAATTCAGGAAATTATTACAAATTACTTAAGCAATGCTATAAATCATTTAGATGGTGATAAAAATATTAAAATTACAACGATATTACATGAAAAGACCGTAAGAATCAATGTTTATAATAGTGGAGCACACATTCCAGAAGAAGACATTGACAAAATTTGGGATAAATTCTATAAAGTGGATAAAGCAAGAACTAGAGAATATGGTGGAAGTGGCATTGGATTGTCCATTGTAAAGGCGATTTGTGAAAGTTTAAATATGCAATGTGGCGTCCAAAATGTAGAAGACGGCGTAGAGTTTTATATTGAGATGGAAAGAGAAGTTACTTAACTTTAATTTGCAATGTATATTTTGGAAGTGACAGATATTTATTGGTTTTAATAACACGTACGTATATCTGGAAGATTATGTAATTTTCCAATCACAGCAAGATAATTAATGTAACTTCGCAATACACACTGTTTGAGTAGGCGAAGCCTACGAGTTTGTGTATGCGAAGTTTAATATCATTTTTATCTTGCTGTGATTAGGAAAATAATAATCTTTTAGTAATACGGGAGAGTTATTAAAACCAATAAATATCTATTGAAGTTTTTACGCAAAAATGGTAGAATATATATATAAATTTTGGTTGTATGTGAAAGGACTAAGCGATGAGAAAAGAATCTATGATATTTGCTATTGTCATAGAAGCATTGGCGTTAATACTAGTGGTTTTAGTATTGATTATTGGTTTGCCGGCAAGTAAGCGTATTAATCTTGATGAAGATACAAAAAAGGCTTATGTTGAATATGCTGTTAATGCTGTTGTTAATCATGACAAGAATAATATGTTAAAGATGGAACGAGTTGAAATCGACAATGAGAAAGAAACTATCTGGATTTCTGATGACGATATAGTTGCGGATGGAAGTGGAGATTCGACTGATTCTTCGACAAAACCTAACCAAGGTGATAGTGTGCAAGATACTGCTACATATGTTGATTTTTCAAAGGCTTTAGGTAATGATAACTTTTCTGTAAAACTTAGTGGTATCAAGGAATGTAAGTCTTATCCTGAAAGCGGTGAAGAATTGGCCTTTGTTATTACTGCATCTACAGGAAGCAGATTAGTTGTTGCTGAACTTGAGATGACAAACACATCAAAGAATGCTATTACACTAGATACTACGGATAATTACTCATTTAAGGGTATTATTAATGGTGTCGTGAGAACTAATGCTTTGATGGCGCTTGATTATTCATTAAATGGTTCAAAACATAGTTTTGCGGCGGGTGAGACTAAGAAATTGGCATTGATTTTTGAATTGAACAGTGAACGAGTTCCAGAAGTGAACAAAGTGGTTGTATCTGTTACAAGAGATGATAATACATACAACGTTAATGTTAAATAAAAAACTCAAGGAGGACGTATTATGGATACAAATATTTTACTTGAAAATGGTACTAATGAATTAGAGGTGTTAGAGTTTACAATTGATGGAAACAGTTATGGTATTAATGTTGCAAAGGTTCGTGAAATCATACCATATCATCCAGTGACACCTGTGCCAAATTCTCATACATGTATAGAAGGAATTTTTATGCCTAGAGATGTTATGATTACGGCCATAAATCTTCCAAGATATTTGCATCTTAGAGAGAATGCTGATGTTAAAAATGATATGATGATTATTACTAATTTCAATAAATTGGATATTAGTTTCCATGTTGATAAGGTTTTAGGCATTCATAGAGTTTCATGGGCAGATATTATTACTCCTGATAATACTATAAATACAGCAGATTCAAGTATTTCAACAGGTGTTATTAAGATTGATGGAAAACTTATTATCATCTTGGATTTTGAAAAGATTGTTACAGATATTAGTCCTGAAACAGGTCTTAAGGTATCTGATATTGATAAATTAGGAGTTAGAAACAGAAGTGAATCGCCTATTTTAACAGTTGAAGATTCGCCATTACTTGGCAAATTGATTAGAGATTCATTAATAAAAGCAGGTTATACAAATATTTTGACTGCATCAAATGGTCAGCAGGCTTGGGACATGCTTTCAAAGATGAAAGAAGAAGGAAATGTACTTAACAAGGTTAAGTGTATTATTACTGACATTGAGATGCCAATAATGGATGGCCATCGACTTACAAAATTAGTAAAAACAGACAGTGTATTAGAAAGCATTCCTCTTATTATTTTCTCATCACTTGTAAATAGTGAAATGAGACTTAAAGGTGAAGCTCTTGGTGCTAATGCGCAGTTGTCTAAACCAGAAATCGGCCAGTTGGTTGAGTTGATTGATGGTCTTATAAAATAATACATAGGCGGTTAAATCATGAGTTACGCAGAATTTTATAACAAATTAGATAATGCAAACAAAGTGTTGATAGGTATTGGAAGTGGAATAGATATTTCAAACTCTCAAGATTTCTACGAAAAACTTTCAAAATTGATTGAGGGTAAGGATTATTTTATAGTTAATTTATCTACAGATAATAACATTAAACAAAGTCCCATTAACCTTGACAATGTTGCAATTCCATTAGATGATTCTATACCTATAGAGGAGAATGAAAATAAATGGAATGCATATACAAATTGGTTACAAACTACATTAAATAGAGATATGGTTCTTATTGAACTGGGTGTTGGTTTTGATATGCCGACACTTGTGAGATGGCCATTTGAAAAAATTGCCACACTCAACAATAAAGCGTTCTTATACAGAGTTAATGATAAATTTCCACAATTGCCTGATGATATAGGTCAAAAGGGAGAGTCATATAAAATTTCTCCAATAGATTTTATAAACGATGTATTTGAAGAAAGGTATGGAAACTAGAGTGAGTAAGGATACTACCAGTGAAGACTACCTTGATAGTCTTTTAAATTCTATTATGAATAATGATACAACAGACTCAGATTCTGATATTAATTCAGATGATTTGGGTCTGTTTGGTGATTCTAAAGATAAGTTTGATGATGTATTGGATTTAGAAGATGAACTTTTTGGTGGATTTGACGATACGGATGTTGAACTTATTGATGATGACGATGATTTCTTTGAAAAGGAGATTTCAACAGCTGAGTTGTTTGATTTAGATGATGACATTTTATCAGTTGTTAATAATATTCCAGATGTCAAAGAAAAAACAGCGGAAAATATGCCAGAATCACCTGTTGAATACAACGAAGAACCTGAAAATGAAAAGGTTAAGGAAGAACCACAAGTTGCCGAAGAAGACGCTGTAAAAATTCATGAAGTGATAAAGGATGATGATATTGAAGAGGCTATTGCAGTAAATGACAGTGCTGCAGATGATGATTTGCAGGGATTACTTGATGTAATGGGCATTGAAGATAATAGTCAAGATGTCGCTATTGATTTACCTAAAAAGAAAAAGAAAGAGAAAAAAGAGAAGAAAAAACTTTTTGGTAAAAAGAAAAAAGATAAAGAAGTACAAAGTGAAAATGATGTGGATGAGGAAGCGCCTGTTAATGAAGATATGCTTGATTTATCAAGCTTGAGTGATATGTTTTCAGGAGCAACAGAAGAAGTACATTCATTAGATTTTTCTAGTATGGATTTATTGTCAAATGATGAGGAAAATGAAGAAAAACCTGTGGATGATGATTTAATGTCTATGGGCTTAAATGATTTAGACGACTTTAATTTAGATATGTCATCAAATAATAACGCATCCTCACCTAAAGACGATTTTGACTTTGATTTAGATGCAGATGATGAAGATTTAGATAATGATGATTCTGACAAAAAATCTAAAAAAGGAAAAAAATAAAAAAAGAAAAAAGTAAAAAAGGAAAAGTAAAAGAAGGTTAAACCAGCAAAGAAGAAAAAAGAAAAGGAAAAAAGAGTTAAACAACCAGATGAAATAATTAAGATTTCAAAGCATTTTATTATTTTTTGGTTCTCTATTGCTTTTATTTTGATTTTTAGTGTTGTTTTTGGCGGTGATTATTATATATATAATAAAAAGATGTCAAAAGCTACAAAAGAGTTTGTAGACAAAAATTATACTGTTGCTTATGATACGTTATTTGGTGTTAAAATGAAGAAAGATGACGACCAAGAGTTGTTCAACCAGATTCAGACAGTTATGTTTGTTAACAGACATTATGAAGCATATGAGAGTTTAATTAAAATGGATGAATACGAACAAGGCTTGTATTCTTTGTTAAAAGGCGTAAAAATGTTTGATAAATATCAAAATGACGGTAGAGATTTAAATTGTTATGATGATATGCAAACGGTTTTAGGCTGGATTGATAGAGGCTTGATGGAAACTTATGGGTTGACAGAAAGTCAGGCAAGAGAATTGAATTTTATTAAAAATGATGATAAACTTGCTTACGAAGTTTGTGTTATTGCACAAGAAGCTAGAGAAAAAGCTGAAGCTGAAGCGAAGGCTTTAGAAGAAGCAGAAAAGTTAGAAAAAGAGAATGAGGATAAAGAATAATGATTGCGATTATTGATTACGATGCAGGTAACTTAAAAAGTGTTGAGAAGGCATTTGATTTTATCGGCGCAGAATGTATTGTTACAAGGGATAAAGATGTTATTTTAAAGGCAGATAAGGTTGTTTTACCAGGTGTTGGAAGTTTTGGTGATGCTATGGAAAAACTTCATAAATATGATTTGGTAGATACAATTAAGGCTGTAGTTGCAAATAATACCCCTTTTATTGGCATTTGTCTTGGTTTACAATTATTATTTGAGGAAAGTGATGAAACACCAGGTGTGGAAGGTTTGGGTATCTTAAAAGGTAAAATCAAGCGAATTCCAAAAATCGGTGATATGAAAGTTCCACATATGGGATGGAATTCATTGAAATTATCGGGTAATGGCAGATTATTCGATGGAATAAATGATGGAGAATATGTATATTTTGTGCATTCATATTATCTTGAGGCCGAAGATGAGAACATTGTAAAAGCATCTACAGAATATGGCGTTCATATACATGCATCTGTTGAGCAGGGCAATGTATTTGCATGTCAGTATCATCCAGAAAAGAGTAGTGATGCAGGGCTTAAGATGTTGAAGAATTTTGCTAGTTTATAAATGAAAGGAATATTACATATGTACACAAAGAGAATTATTCCATGTTTGGATATTAATAATAATAGAGTTGTTAAAGGTACTAATTTCGTTAATTTGCGCGATGCAGGTGATCCTGTTGAAGTTGCAAAGGCATACGATAAGGCTGGTGCAGACGAATTAGTATTTCTTGATATTACAGCTTCTAGCGATGCTAGAAAGACAGTTGTTGATTTGGTAAGAGATGTTGCAGCAAACGTTTTTATACCTTTTACTGTTGGTGGAGGTATTAGAACTGTTGATGATTTTAAAGAGTTGTTAAGAGAAGGTGCTGATAAGATATCAGTTAATTCAGCTGCAATAATGAATCCAAATCTTGTCTCTGAAGCGGCTGATAAATTCGGTTCACAGTGTGTGGTTGTAGCAATTGATGCAAAAAGACGTCAGGACTCAGATGGTTGGACTATTTACAAGAACGGTGGTCGAATCGATATGGGAATTGATGCTGTGGAATGGGCCATTGAAATGGAAAGAAGAGGAGCTGGTGAGATTCTTCTTACAAGTATGGATTGTGATGGTACAAAAGCCGGATATGATATTGAACTTACAAGAACTATTTCTGAAAATGTGTCTATTCCTGTTATTGCGTCAGGTGGAGCAGGAACAAAAGAACATTTTTATGATGCATTAACTGATGGAAAGGCAGATGCAGTATTGGCGGCGTCCTTATTCCATTATAAGGAACTTGAAATTATGGATTTAAAATCATACTTAAATGATAAAGGAGTTTCTGTTAGATTATGGCAGCAATAAATAATGATTGGCTTGATTATTTAAATGATGAATTTAAAAAGCCATATTATAAAGAATTATATACAAAGGTTAATAATGAATACAGTCAGCAGGTAATTTATCCACCTGCTGATGATATTTTTAACGCATATCATTTGACTCCATTGTCTAAGGTTAAGGTCGTTATCATTGGACAGGACCCATATCACAATGTGGGTCAAGCTCATGGTTTATGTTTTTCAGTTAAACCTAAGGTTGATATACCACCTTCTTTGGTCAATATTTATAAGGAATTGAATGATGATTTAGGTTGCAAGATACCAAATAATGGTTATCTTGTAAAATGGGCAAAACAAGGTGCTTTGATGCTTAATTCGGTGTTGACAGTGCGTGCGCATATGGCAAATTCACATAAAGGATTTGGATGGGAGAAATTCACTGATGCAACGATAGAAGCGTTAAATAAACAGGACAGACCGATTGTATACTTGCTCTGGGGTAAGCCTGCACAGGATAAGGCAAAATGTGTAAATAATCCAAAACATTTGCTTTTAAAAGCACCACATCCAAGCCCATTGTCCGCATATAGAGGTTTTTTAGGTTGCAAGCATTTTAGCCAGGCAAACGAGTTTTTAGTTAAAAATGGACTAGCTCCAATTGATTGGCAAATAGAGGATGTATAGATGAATATACTGATTGTAGATGATGAAGTAGTTATATGTGAAGCGTTGGAAAGGCATATTTTAGATTATTATGCCGATAATCCAAAAGAGCATAGAACTGAAATAATAAAAATGGATAGCGAACTTCAACTGTTTGATTACATTGAAAATGGTAATAAAGCGGATTTGATATTTCTAGATATTAAGCTTAAGAGATGTAATGGGATTGATATTGCTGTAAAATTGCAAAAGGCAGATAAGAATTTGAAGGTTGTATTTATTACAGGTTTTATATCTTATGCAAAACAAATTTTCAAAGCAAAACCATCACATTTTCTTGTGAAACCTATTACAAAAGAGGATGTTTACTCCGTTTTGGAGCGAATTGAAGAAGAATGGATGGAAGTAGGAAATCAGACTGTTACATTTAAGTATGATAATGTAGTTTATTGTTTAAATATAAAGGATATATATTATATTGAAGCCAGAGGTAGGCAGATAATTGTATATACTCAAAATGAAGAATACTATTTGAATGGCAATTTAACTGAATGGTATGAAAAGACAAAAGATGTGATGTTTTGGTGCCACAGAAGTTTTTTAGTCAATGTTGAAAAAATCATGTCAATTGGTACTTATGAAGTGAATTTAATATCAAAAGAGTATGTTCCTTTATCAAGAAGAAAAAGAAAGGAACTGCAAAACCATTTATTACATAAAAAAGACCATTTATGACAGATTGGGAAAATTTTCAAGAAAAATTAGTATAATCATATGTAAATAGGAGAGTTTACATATGAAGATACTAATTTGCGATGACAATCAAACAATATTAGACGATTTAAAAAAGAAAATTACAAAGATTTTTTCATCATTATCCAAGGATAATACGGTGATAATAGATACATTTTGTGATGCTAATGGTTTATATGATTATATCTATGATAGCAAAATCCTTCCAGATGCCATAATTATGGATATATTTTTAGGTGAAGGCAAGGAGAATAATGGCATCGATGTTGCAAAGAAGATAAAAAAAGAATATAAAGATATCAATATTATTTTTTGCACAGGAAATAAAAATGCAATTGAAGATGTATTTGAAGTTGACCCTTTATCGGTTTTATTTAAGCCGATTGAAAACAAAAAATTAGCTGATGTGATGGAAAAATTATATTATCATATTATGGATGCTAAAAACAGATGTGTTACAATTAAGGCTGTAAAGGGTATTCATAGATTGAAAATGTCTGAGATAAAATATTTGGAATCTCAAGGCAGATATGTGAAGATACATATCAAGGATGAAGAGATTGTTACGATTAACAAACTTGAGAATTTAAAGAATATGTTCGGCAAAGACTTTTTACAGTGCCACAAAAGTTTCGTGGTTAACTATAATATGATTAAAAAGTATGAAGAAACAAAGATAACTCTTTTTGATGGTACTAAAATACAAGTGAGCCGATATTACAAAAAGGGCATTAAAGATAATTTGTTAAATAGAATTTAGTAGGTAATTCAAATGAAAAAAATAGCTGTAAGTATAGTAATTGTATATTTATTTATGATGATATTTATGGCGCAAACAGTATATGAAAGCGATGTATTAAATATCACACCAATGTTAATTGGTGTGATATTTGTGCTTTATGGGGGTGTTTTGATAATAAGAGAAAGTAAGGCTTCTATTGATAAAACTATAGTTTGTGAGAATTTTAATGAATATTATTCTAATATGAAAAATGCTATGAAAAAAAGAGCCGAATTAAAGCACGATTTTGCCAATCATTCGCAAGTGCTTGTGGAGTTGATGGATGCAGAGAAGTATCCTGAAAAATCTGCAATAATTAATGATATCAGAACATTACTTTATGGAGAAGATGTTGTGAATTTTAGTGATAATGATATGCTTAATCATATTTTTATATTTAATATTGAAAAATTAGAAAAAGAGTTTACAAATTTTGAATATAATATTTCGTTGTATGGCTTGAAAGATGTGCAGTCTTTTGATTTTTATTACATAATAATGCTTTTATTTAATGTCATTGAAAAAGAAATGTATTTAGCCTCAAATGTGGAGGTTAAAATGTATGTAAAAGATAGAACAAAAAATAGCAATGTTATTGCCTACAGTGTGGTGGGTAAAGACTTTTCAAGTATTGCAAATAAAAGAAAATGTAGCCAGGAATTAAAATTATTTAAAGAAATAATAGAAGATATTGATGGTACATTAATATTTGAAAATGGCAAAGATGAGAAAATAATTGCTGGTTGGATGGAGGTGGAGCAAAATGTATAATTTAAGCTTACAGATTATATTTTGTTTAGCTGCATCCTTAATTAGTGCATCATTTTATACAATGTACAGCAATAAAAATGAGCCTAAGTTCAAGATGGCATTAATGATATTCATTAGTCACATGATTATTTTGCTTCCTGAATATGAAGAATATAAGATGCTACTCGATGTTATTCAGATTGTTGTAGAATTGCTAATAATAGTATTTGTTATAGATAATACACTAATGAATAAATTAATAATGTATGTTGAATTGAACATAGCATTCGGAATGGCAGCCATATTGGGTAATTATTTAAAAGATGAAAAAATAGCATATTTGCTGACGACCCTAGCTGTTGGAGCAATTATGTGTTATATCTTTATTTGCTGGCATAACAGAAATAAAGATAAGAAAATAAAAAGTTTTGCTGGGAAAATAATAGCTATTATTTTATCAATATCTTTACTTTGTTATCTATATATAACAGGAATTGCAATAGAAAATTTGAATAAAATAAATGCGTTCATCGTATATTTGTGTTTTGTGTATTGCATTGTGGCTATTTATGAACTTCTGGTTATTTGCGAGAAAATCAGAATGAATGAAATGATAACCAGACAGCAAAAAGTAGTATCTGCAATTAATAATAATATAAAAAATATTGTTGATAAATTGAATGAAGCTGCTCAAACTGAAAATTCAAATATTGAATGTGTAAGGAATAAAATTGAAGAATTATATAAAGAAACCGCAAATACTAATGTATACAGATTGTTATTTGATAAAAAATGTATAAAAGCGAAGGAAAATGGATGCAAAATAATAATTACAGGAAATATTGATGAAGTATTTTGCGATATAAAGGCATTTGATTATGTTACTATTATTGGAAATTTGTTAGATAATGCCATTGAAGCGGCTTCGAAATGTGCAACGAATAATGTTATAAAGGTTGATATTTCAAAGGAGAAAATAATAATTGAAAATGCATATTCTGGAGAGTTGTTAATAGTAGATGATAAAATTCAAACTAAAAAAACAGAGGAAGGTCATGGCTTCGGACTCAACAATGCCAAAAAGGCACTTTTTAATATTGGAAAAGAATTAATTGTAACAGCAAAAAATGGTATTTTCAGTGTATGTATAAAAAGTATTTTATTAATGTTTTTTATTGCAGGATTTAGTTTTGTGGATTCGATGTCTGCGTATGCTGATGAAATAATAGACTTAACAGATGTTGGGGATGAAGTGTTTTATGAACATTGTATAAGCAATTATGATTATAATCAAGATGGTATGTTTACCCAAAGCGATGCATTAGCAATAAGCAGCGTATACGTGCCTGATGGAGTTGTAAATATAGAAGGTTTATCATTTTTTGAAAATATGAATGAATTATCGTTTACAGATTGTAAGTCAATTAGTGATTATTCGATATTATATGAGTTAGATAATATTGTGTATTTAGGGTTGCGCAATACTAATATTGATAATTTGGATTTTCTTATTAATATGCCAAATATTGAGTGGTTGGATATAGCCTATTGTGTAAATATTGTGGATTATTCATATATAGATTATTGCGATAAATTAAGATGGTTGGATGCCAGTGGTTCGGGGCTTACAGATATAAGTTTTCTCAATGGGAAAAATATTGACGAACTTGCATTAACTAATTGTGAAATTAGTGATTATTCGCAATTACAAAGTATTTCTCCTATAAGACTACATGTATCAAATGTAAAAGATATAAGTTTTTTGAAAAACTACGAGAAAATAGAAGCTTTTAGTATATTGAATTCGTATGATATAGAAGATTATTCGATTATTGGTGAATGTGCAACATTAAAGGAACTTTATATAACCTCATGTAATATGTCAGATGCGTCTTTTTTGTCAGACTTAACTAAGTTAAGTACATTTTCATTTATTGATTTGAAAAATTTAACAGTAATACCGGATTTAAAACATTTGTCGGATTTGTATATGATATGTATACCAAATTCTAGTTTGAATTTATATGATGTTATGATGAAACTAAATGATGGAGTTACTGTTATGCATGATACAGGAAGTTTTATTGTTGGTGAAACACCTATACCAGATGTTGATGATAATATTAATGACAATGAAACTGATAGAACATTAGAGTCTATTTTGGATTCGAGTATTAATGTAATTGGTAAATTTGATGAAAATACATATTTAGAAGCTGTAGAATTGAAGAATTTAGATAATTACAAAGATATGTTAAATAATATCACAAATAACGTGGAGAATATATATAAATACCATGTGTATGATATTTCATTATTTAAGGATGTTAGTGAGAATGGAGTAACTGTTAAAATTAAGGTTCAACCTGATGAAAGCGTTAAAGTATCAATCACAGTAACAGATTATATAGATGGTATGGGATATTATGTGTTTAGACAAGAAGATGATGGAAGTCTCACAGAATTAAGATGTTCCAGAGTGGGACAGGTAATTTCATTTCAGTCAGACCATTTTAGTATATTTACATTGGTGATAACAAATATGCTTGGTGAAAGCGAAAATGATGATATAGATACAGAATCAGAAGATAATGCTGGTTTTATTGAAGATAATAATACTGAATCAAAGGAAAGTTTTGAAGAAATTTTTGAAGAAATGACTTCAGATGTTATTATAAATGAAACAGAAAAAGAAGAGAAATTAGAAGAACAGAAGGATATACCAAAGAGTGGTGATGATACGGAACCAATAGTTTCTGATGAAAAGGATGAAAAACAAAAGGTGAAGAAAGTTAAAGTTAAAGTTATTATAATTGTTGGCTCGGTATTAATGGTTCTTTTTGCCATTGTAGGATTTGAGATATATAGAAATAATTGTAGAAGAAGTTTTTAAAAATAGCGGTTATAGCCGCTATTTTTTATGCTAATTTTTACATAAAATAGTCCTTTTGTTACAGTTTAAAATTCAATTTCATAATATGTAGTATAATTATAGATAGTTTCAATTGTGAAAAATTAAATAAAACAAAATGCGGTAATTATAGGGATTGTTACGTTTTAGAATGGAGGAAATTATGAAAAAAGGTTTAGGAACTATGTCAATAATTATGGGGGTTATTATGATTATTGTTGGGATTGTGATGTGCTTTATGGGAAATCATTTGGAGAATTTTGGAGCAGCATTTATAACTGATAAAAAGTTTTATGTTGACGATGCAAAATTTGGCGCAGATTTTTACACATACATGTATGAGGCGTCAAACACGATTGTGGAAGAACTTGATGTAATGACAGATGAAATGAATGAATTAATGGATGGTGTAGAAACTGTATCAAGAAATCAAACGGAATTGGCACAAATAGTAGCAATTGGTTTTGGCGTGGTTGTTTGTTGCTTAGGCGTATTAGCTATTTTGCTTGGAGCGTATTGTATGAACGATGACGAAAAATTTGAAGAAAAAGAAATGCTTAGTATAATGCGTGATATGTCAAGAAATATGAGTGATTTTATTGCGAATTGTTCGGTGAATTCAGAGGTTAAGCCTAAAGAAAATGAATACGCAGATTTTTTTAGTGCGAAAAATCCAAATAACCAGTAAATTATATAAGGAGAAAATTAGATAAAACGCTAATTGTAAATGATTTATGAATAATAAAAGATATTATAATATATATCATAATTTAGAGCATATTATTTTTAGCAATATTCAAATTTTACTAGAAGATGTAGCTTTAATCAGAGATAATGACAATGGTAAAATCTACGCACGTTGTATATATAAAAATTTGGGTGAAAAAAAGATAAAAGCTATAGCTGTAAAGATTGCTTGTTACAGTAAAAATGGTAAAAAAGAAAATGTCGTTGAATATAATTATTTGGATTTGATGGCTGGAAAAAACAAATCGTTTGGTCAACAAGCGCCTATAGAAATTATGGATGTTTCAACTTCTAAAATTGAGATAACTATTGATAAGGTAATGTACGAAGATGGGAAAATAGTCTTTTTTGATGGTAATATCATTAAAAAAGAGAAAGATATTAAGAATTCTGTTAAGAGAAAACCCGTTAAAAAACAAAGCAATGCGCCATTAATAATCACTTTATCAATAGTGATTACATTAATATTTGGTTTAGTAATTGGTGGTGTTTATCTAATTACATATAAAACAGAATCAACTAAAACAACATATATTGAAAATGATAATAAACAAGAGCCTGAACGTGTAGATGCAGAAACAACCGAAAATATTATAGATAAACTTATTGATGAGATAAGTGAACATGCTGAGTCTGCTAAAATATATTCAAAATATGCCAATGATGAGGTGCAATTAGCTGAAAACATAACTAGTTATGATGACATGTATGACTACTTTTCAAATGCTTCTTTATTTTATAAGAAATCCATGAAATATTATAAAGAAATTAGTTCATTGTGTAATAGTGTTAATAAAACCGAATTTAAAGAATTGAAAGAATTGTGTGAAAGTCTTAAGATGCCGCAAATAAGTGGGTCAACGAAAGAAGAATTATTAGCATTTTTGGATGATGCTTTAGAATTCCATACAATAGAGGCTGCTATACAATTAAAAATATTATCATTACAATAAAACAGGAGAAAGATATGACAACAGAAGAAATTGTGAACATGGCTAAATTATACGCGCCACGAATTGACGATGAAACCATTGAATGTTTTGGAAAGTTGGAAAAGCATATTGGTAATAATGAGCAGGTAAAATTTGCATTCACATCCGCATTTTTTACAGAAAATTCAACATCTTTTGCTAAAAATGTTGCAATTGTTGTTACAGATTGCGCAATATATATTTGCGGAAAACAAAATGGTTTATTGAAACATTTAGTCAGAAAAATTACATCCGCATTTTCATTGGATGTATGCAATATGAATGGTGGATGGAATGTGATAATCAATAAGCATATTAGGCTCTCAATGGCTCATGAACAACAGGCTAGATTGGTGAGCCAAAAATTTGAAGAAGTTCTTGGGGTTCAATGTAAAGACAAGATTGTAAAGGAAAAGAAAAACACAGTTTATGATTTCTTCTGGCTTGGCAGAACACTTATCACATTAGGAAGTATTCTCACTGTATTAGCGGTCTTGGCAAGTCTTGCAATGCTTTTTTCCTATGGACTTTTGGTTGCGTTTATTGTATTTGTTTCAGGCGCACTTTCAGGGTTGCTTGTTTGCGGAATTGGAGCGATTGTGGTGAATACTAGTGAATTGGTGAAGATGGGGAAGGAGAAGTAGAGGGGAGAGGATTGCCCTATACAAATTAAAATAAGAAAACTGGTAGAAATCCATAAATGCATTTCTACCAGTTTTCTTATTTACATTCGTGTATATCTTTACTTCTTCAAATTCTTATTAGCAGTAGCGAGCATAAGTTTGATTCTGTTAAGCTGATTTACCTCGCTGGCACCTGGGTCGTAGTCGACGGCTACGATGTTTGCTTCAGGATGCTGGTTTCTAAGTTCTTTGATAACACCTTTACCAACAACATGGTTTGGAAGACAACCAAATGGCTGAGCACATACAATGTTTTTAGCGCCACCGTGGATGAGTTCAAGCATTTCGGCGGTAAGGAACCAACCCTCACCTGTTTGGTTACAGTTAGAAGCGATTGGAGCTGCCATTTTAGCTAATTCTCTGATGTCTGAAGGTGCATCAAAATGCTTACTTGCTTTAAGAGCCTTTGAAATAGGGCTTCTCATATATTCAAATATTTTCATACCTGCGCCTGATACAACAAAGCCGGACTTTTTGAAGCCCATGTATTTAGCTTTGAATTTTACATTGTAGAAGCTGTATAAGAAGAAGTCAATTAAGTCAGGCATCACAGCTTCGGCACCTTCTGATTCAAGCAATTCAACGAGATAGTTGTTTGCTGAAGGAAGGAATTTAACAAGAATTTCACCAACGATACCAACACGAGGTTTAACCATATCTTCGTGGATTGGAAGTTCATCAAATTCTTTTACAATCTGTTTTACAGTTTTCTTAAATACTTTTCTAGAAAACTTGCCAGAGAGTTGTTCTTTACATATTTCTGCCCATTTTCTGTGAAGAGCATCAGCGCTTCCTGGAGTTACTTCATAAGGTCTCATTCTGTATAAGCATCTCATAAATAAGTCGCCGTACATAAGTGAGTAAAATGCCTTGAGAAGAAGTTTTGGTGTATATTTAATACCACTGTTCTTTTCAAACTGCTGGAAACTAAGTCCGATAACTGGAATATGGCTTAAACCTGCTTTTTCTAAAGCACGGCGGATAAAACCAACATAGTTTGAAGCACGACAACCACCACCTGTTTGAGTCATAAGGACAGCAACTTTATTTGTATCGTATCTTCCTGAAAGGAGTGCTTCCATCATCATACCAACAACGATAAGAGAAGGGTAGCAGGCATCATTATTTACATATTTTAATCCAATGTCTACTGCAGATTTGCAACGTTCTTTGTAGTCTGGTGCAGTAACATCACTTTGTAAAACTTCAATATTTAAACCTTCTGAACGCATTGCAGGCTGAATTAGTTCGAAATGAATTGGAGTCATCTGTGGAACTAAAATAGTGTAACCATCTTTTGCCATTTCTTCTGTAAATTCAACTCTTTCAATGTTTGAAGGAACAATAGTGCGTTTTGCATTTTTCTTCTCTCTAACCTTGAGAGCTGAAATAAGAGAACGAATACGAATTCTTGCAGCACCTAAGTTATTAACTTCATCAATCTTTAATACAGTATAAATCTTACCTGATTTTGTAAGAATGTCACTTACCTGGTCAGTTGTAACGGCATCAAGACCGCAACCAAATGAATTTAACTGAATTAAATCAATATTATCTGTTGTTTTTACAAAGTTTGCAGCTTTGTATAATCTAGAGTGATACATCCACTGGTCCATAACAATAAGAGGACGTTCAACCTCTGCTAAATGAGATACAGAATCTTCAGTGAAAACAGCGATACCATACGATGTAATGAGTTCTGGTATACCGTGGTTGATTTCTGGGTCAACATGATATGGACGACCAGCAAGAACAATACCGCGTTTACCAGTTTCATTTAAGTATTTAATGGTTTCTTCACCTTTTTTCTGAATCTTTTTATGTACATTTGCCATCTCATTCCATGCCTTTGCACAAGCAGCCTTGATTTCAGACTTAGGAATGTTGAAGTTTTCTGTAAATTCTTCGATAAGACGATATTCAATTGCATTTATGTCTGTCATCGACATAAACGGATTCATAAATTTAATGTTTTCCGTTTTAAGTTCTTCAACATTATTCTTAATATTTTCCGGATAAGAAGTTACAATTGGACAATTGTAGTGATTTGGTGCATCCGGATGTTCATTTCTCTCGTATGGAATACAAGGGTAGAAGATGAACTTAATACCTTTCTTAATGAGCCATGAAATGTGTCCATGAGCTAATTTTGCTGGATAACATTCTGATTCACTAGGGATTGATTCAATACCTAATTCGTAAATCTTTCTGCTAGATTCAGGTGATAATACAACTTTAAAACCTAATTCCTTAAAGAATGTAGCCCAGAAAGGATAGTTTTCATACATATTTAAAACTCTTGGAATACCAACAATTCCGCGAGGTGCTTCGTCTTCAGGCAATGATTCATAACCAAAGAGAAGTTTGTTTTTATATTCAAAAAGGTTTGGTATATTTTCTTTATTTTTAGTTTTACCGATACCGCGTTCACATCTGTTACCTGTGATGTAATTACGTCCACCAGAAAACTTATTTACAGTAAGTAAACAGTTATTTGTACATCCTTTACAATGTGTCATAGATGTATCAAACTGCAATTCCTTAATCTTATCTAATGAAAGCATTGTAGTTTCTTTTGAAGAATCATATCTTTCACGGGCAATAAGGGCAGCACCGAATGCACCCATAATACCTGCGATGTCAGGACGAACTGCATTACAACCTGAAATCTTTTCAAAACTACGTAATACTGCATTGTTATAGAAAGTACCACCCTGAACTACAACCTTTTTACCAAGGTCTTCTGGGTCAGTAATCTTGATAACTTTGTATAAAGCATTCTTGATAACAGAGTAAGCAAGTCCTGCTGAAATATCATCAACAGTTGCGCCTTCCTTCTGAGCCTGCTTAACATTTGAGTTCATAAATACTGTACAACGAGTACCTAAATCTATTGGATTCTTTGCAAAAAGTGCAGCGTTGGCAAAATCAACGATAGAGTAGTTAAGTGATTTTGCGAATGTTTCAATAAATGAACCACAACCTGAAGAACAAGCTTCATTAAGCTGAACGCTATCTACTGTGTTATTCTTGATTTTGATACATTTCATATCCTGACCACCGATGTCAAGGATACAGTCAACCTCTGGCTCAAAGAAAGCCGCAGCATAATAGTGAGAAACTGTTTCAACTTCACCTTCATCAAGCATAAGCGCAGCCTTGATTAAGTGCTCGCCATAACCTGTTGAACATGAGTAAGCAATTTTTGCGTCAGCAGGAAGTTGTGCGTCAATTTCATTGATAGCGCGAATAGTTGTTGCTAATGGGCTACCATTGTTACTGCTATAGAAAGAGTATAGCAATGAACCGTCTTCACCAACTAAAGCTGCCTTTGTTGTTGTAGAACCTGCGTCAATACCCAAGAAGCAGTTACCTTTATATGTAGACAAATCTTTTGTTTTTACGCAGTGAGCATTATGTCTATCGATAAATTCGTCAAAATCGTCTTGTGATTCAAATAATGGCTCCATACGTTTTACTTCAGCCTGAAGCTGTACACCTTCAGATAATTTCTTGATTAATTCATCTATTGCAATAGAATTACCATCCTTGTAGTTCATAGCAGCACCAATTGCAGCAAAAAGGTGTGAATTATCTGGAGCTATAATTTGTTCGTCTGTTAATTTCAATGTACGAATAAATGCATTCTTTAATTCTGAAAGGAAATGAAGTGGACCACCTAAAAATGCTACATTACCACGAATTGGCTTACCGCATGCAAGACCGCTGATTGTCTGATTTACAACTGCCTGGAAAATAGATGCAGATAAATCTTCCTTTGTAGCTCCTTCATTGATAAGTGGCTGAATATCTGTTTTTGCGAATACACCACAACGAGCGGCAATTGGGTAAATCGCCTGATAATTTTTTGCATACTCATTAAGACCAGAAGCATCAGTCTGTAAAAGTGAAGCCATCTGATCAATAAATGAACCTGTACCACCAGCACAGATACCATTCATACGCTGTTCAACACCATTTGTAAAATAAATGATTTTAGCATCCTCGCCACCAAGTTCGATAGTTACATCTGTATGTGGTGCATAATATTCCAATGCAGTAGTAACAGAAACAACTTCCTGAACAAATGGGAAATCCATGTGTTTAGAAAGTGAAAGTCCACCAGAACCTGTGATTACAGGGGCTAAAGTAATATCTTTTAATGTGTCTTTTGATTTAATTAATAATCTTGCCAATGTTTCCTGAATATTGGCATAGTGTCTTTCGTAATCAGAGAACAGGATATTGTTATCTTCATCCAAAACCGCTATTTTAACTGTTGTTGAACCGATATCAACACCTAATCGTTTAATCGTATTCATAAAACTTATCCTTTCATTGTGTACATTTTGCGTCATTTCGACAAAGTACAACAGTTTATTATAATATAAAAAATCTAAAATTACAATACATCAATTTTTATAACTTCAATTCGCAATATAGGTTTTTAATGAGTGACAGATTTTTATTAGTTTTAATAACTCTCCCGTATTACTAGAAGATTATTATTTTTCTAATCATCGTGCGACGATTGAAAAATCACATAATCTTCCAGATATACGTACGAGTTATTAAAACTAATAAAAATCTGTCACTACATGAAAAGTGTATATTGCGAATTGAATTTATAAATAATAAATTTATAATTTTGTCACATAGTTTTCATATTTGTATATTATAATACGAAAGTATTTTTGGAGAGTATTATGGCAAATATGTATGGAAACATATGCACTTGCACAAGATGCAACGGTATTGTGCACACTATTAGAAGAGGAGATACATTATACTTACTTAGCAGGCATTATAAGGTATCAGTAAATGATATTATGAATGCCAACAGAAATATTAATATCTACAATTTAAGAATTGGTGATGAAATCTGTATCCCTGTTAATAGAAATGAAAACATGATTAATCCTAGAGAAAATGTTTATAATGATGATATGGAGATTATGAGTGTTGATAATATCGTAGAATCGAAAGAAAATATTAAAAATGATGATGAAATTATAAACAAATATGAAAATTTTGTAAACATAAGTCAAGTTGACGAAATAAAGGATGAGAAAATCAAGGATTACTTGGAATCTATGACATTTAGTGAATTAGCGAAGAAATTGAAAGAATTTGACAAATAATTAGTATGATTTTATACTTATTTTATGCGTTAATAGTTGTTGTTGGGAATGAATTTCCCAACGATAACTTAATAAGTGAAAGGGGACAAATTTTACTATGAATTTTATAAATAAACTTGAAAGAAAGTATGGAAAATACGCGATAAACAACCTAACATTATATCTGATGATTGCATATGCTATCGGTTATGTGATTTATATATTGAATCCTAATCTTTATGCAATGTTAGAACTTAATCCGGCGCTTGTTATGAAAGGACAAGTATGGCGTTTGTTTACATGGGTTTGTACAAATCCACAGGATATGGGTATATTTTTAATATTTATGTTCTTTTTCTACTATTGGATTGGAACAACTTTAGAAAGACATTGGGGAACATTTAAGTATAATTTATACATGTTTTCTGGATATTTCTTCATGACATTCGGTGCTATTTTAACTTATGTTATAACAGAAGCAATGGGAAGTCCGATAAATATGTCTGTCAGCACATATTATATCAACTTGGCATCGTTTTTGGCATTTGCAACACTGTTTTCAAATGTTCAGGTTATGTTGTATATGATTATTCCATTGAGAATTAAGTGGCTTGCTATTGTTGACTGTATATTCATAGGTATTGAATTATTGCAGTATGTAAGTATTTTAACAAAATACAGTAACGAAGAATTTGAAATTATTTATAAGCTTTCTGGTGTAGATTACAAGAGTGCTGCTTGGGCGGGGATTTTCTCAATTGTGATGGCATTGCTTAATTTCTTGATATTTTTCCTTGCAACAAGAAATTATCGCAAGATTTCTCCAGCAGAAATCAAGAGAAAACGCGAATTTAAAAAGGCTGTTAGCCCTAGAATGGGGATTACAAAGCATAAATGTGCAATATGTGGCAGAAGTGAAGAAGATGACCCAAATCTTTCTTTTAGATTTTGTTCAAAATGTGAAGGTAATTATGAATATTGCCAAGACCATTTGTTTACACATGAGCATGTAGGACTAAAAAAGGATTAGTAAAAATAGGAGACAGGTATGATAAGTTTAAAAAATGTATCAAAGTATTATACCAGTGGGGACAAGGTTACAATGGCGTTAAATAACATCAATTTGACGCTTGATGATGTGGGATTTGTTGCTATTACAGGTGAAAGTGGTAGTGGTAAGTCAACATTGCTTAATGTAATTAGTGGTATGGATACTTACGAAGAAGGCGAGGTTTATTATGGCGAACAGGAAACTTCGTATTTTGACGAGTTGGATTGGGAAAATTACAGGAGAAATAATGTTAGTATTATTTACCAGTTGTACAATCTGATTGACAGTTATTCGGTTTATGATAACATTGCTACGATTTTAAAGATGAATGGTGATTTATCTGACGAGGAGATTGATAAGAGAACAAAAGAGGCTTTAGATAAGGTTGGTATTTTAAAACAGGCAAGAAAAAAAGCTTGTCATTTATCAAGTGGACAGAAGCAAAGACTTGGTATCGCTAGAGCATTAGCGAAGGATACAAATATTATTATTGCCGATGAGCCAACTGGTAACCTTGACGTTGAAAATGGTAAAGCTGTTATGGCGATATTACACGAGTTGTCAAAGGATAGATTGGTTGTTGTAGTTACTCACAACTATGAACAGGCGGAAGAATTTTGTGATAGAAAGATTCGATTATTTGATGGTAAGATTGCTGAAGACGTTACTATTAACAGTCTTGAAGATAAGAAACTTGAGGAAGATAAATTGCTTTTAAAGCAAGATGAAGAAAAGAAATCATCTATTTTAAAGAAAAGCGTTTTATTAGCTAGAAAGAATGTATTTGCGCAACCAAGAAGAATGTTCTTTAACTTTGTATTAATATTTTTCTTTGCATTTGCTAGTTTCTTGTTCCTTGGTACATTGGCTGGTTCTGTTGATGATACTATGACAAAATTTATCAGTAAAGAACATTTTAGCAATGTTGATAAAACCAGAATTCTTGTAAAAAGAGTAGACGGTGAAGTTATTACAGAGGATGACATAAAGGCTTTATCGGATATTAAGTACATAAATGAAGTTGATATGTATGATAATTCTGCAGATATTAGTTTCCATTATCAAGCAAATATTGATTATGTTGCAAATGTAGAATATAAGAAACATACTAAGAAAAATGAAAAAGTAGTTACTTTTATGGAAACTGACAATTTTGTAAAATCTTCATACTGTATTTCAGAAGATGATTTGGCATACGGTAGACTTCCTGAAAAATATGATGAAATTGTTATTTACGATACTGGTGATGACAGACTTGATAAGGATTTAGAAATCTATTTTAGCAATACTAAATGGGGTAGATCTGATTATGGTTATATTAATGCGAAAATCGTTGGTATATTAAAAGAAGAGACTGAACAGATTTATTTTGCTAAAGAACTTGTATATAGTTTAAATACAAATTTAACAGATTTAGATGTTACTCTTGATATTGTAAAAACAAAGGTCGTTGATTATGATGACCCTACTGTTGATGATTATATATCATCTTCGGACGAAACTGTTTATGGTGATTTGATTATCAATGATGATTTAGCGGATAATGAAGTTAGAATTAGCCAGAACTATTTTTATAGATTGTATAATGGTGATCAGAGTAATATTTCCGAAGGATATGATGAAGACTCATTCCTTATTACTAAGATGACAATTAGTTCAAGGGATAAAGAATATGAAACTAAGGAGATGGAACTTAAACTTTCACAGGCGGGTTCAGGTTCATCAGATGGAATTATTGAAGTAAATACAAACACATTTAATAAAGTTATATTGCAGGCAGACCATACTCAGTGTAGCATTTATGTTGATGATTATGCATATGTGAGTAGAGTATTGGATTCGTTATATGATTATGGATACGAAGGCGTAAGCATATTTAATATCAGTGCTCTTGAATATAATGAAGAATTATTAACCGAGAGAATGAGAACATTGTTGCTTACTGGTGTAGCACTTGTTGTAGTATTTGTTCTTTCAATATTTGTTATATTTGCAATGTTGAAAATGAAAACAAAAGATTTGCTTATAATGAAAGGCTTGGGTGTAAAGAAGGCTATCATTAATCGTTCTAACTATTTGTATAATTATATTTTAGCTATATTTGCTGCAATTGTTGTAGTTATTGCGATGAATGTTATGGCTAATATAGGAATTGAAGTTATACGAAATAGCACGAAATATATGACAATCACTTATTATTTAGTGTGGGGTGCATTAACAGTGTTGGTTAGTACATTATCAGCAAAATTGTTTAACAGATCATTAGATAAAAAATATAACTAAGATGTATTGGAATGGAATGGAGAAAATATGATAAAAATTGAGAAACTTAATAAGTATTATAATAAAGGTAAATCGAATGAAGTTCATGTAATTAACGAAACAGACCTTGTACTTGATGATACAGGCTTGGTTTGTATTCTTGGTGAGAGTGGTTCTGGTAAGACAACTCTTATGAATACAATCAGCGGTCTTGATGATTTCAAGAGTGGTACAATTGATGTGGACGGCGAAGTTGTTACTAAATTTGGTTCTGAAACACAGGAAAGAATACGTAATGAGAAGTTTGGTTACATTTTCCAAAATTACTATCTCTTAATGGATCAGACAGTTGAATATAATATTATGCTTGCATTGAGTCTTTATGATGTAAGTGATGAAGATAAGGAAAAACGTATTGATTATGTTTTAAAGGCTGTTGATATGACAAGATATAAGAAGAGACTTGTTTCACAGCTTTCTGGTGGTCAGCAGCAAAGAGTTGCAATTGCAAGAGCATTGGCAAAAACTCCAAAAGTTATTTTTGCCGACGAACCAACAGGTAACCTTGATGAGCAGAATACTCTTAGAATTATGAGTATTTTAAAGAATTTGTCTAAAAATTGTCTTGTAATTGTTGTTACACATGAGCGTTCAATTGCAGACTTATTTGCGGATAGAATTATTAACATTAGTGATGGTAAAATTATCAGCGATAAAAAGGTAGAAGTTAATGCTTCTTATGAATATTCAGACAATACAAATATTTATTTAGGTGAATTTGAAAAGAAAGAGTTTGTTAATGATTCAATTGAGGTTTCAACGTACTCAAATGATGAAATTCCAAAAATTAATTTCAAGATGATTTACACAAATAATAAATTATACATTTGTCCTGAATCTGATATTTCTGTTGAAATTTTAACAGATGACAATGAAAAGAAGGTATTTGAAGGCAAGAAGCCAGTTGTTGAACTTAAGGACGTTGAGATGGAATACGAACTTGATACTATTTCAACTTCAAAGATTCCTAAACTTAAGTTTAAAGATATGTGGAAGATGGCTAAGGAAAACATTGCATTGATGGGTAAAAAGCAGATTTTCCTTATTGTATCATTTATTGCAATGGCTATTCTTATGGTTCTTACTGTACAGGATATTTTAGCTGTAACAAATATTGATGAAAAGTCAATCGTTTCGGTGGATTCACATGTTGTTTCAGTTGAAGTAAATGAAAAAGTTGCCATGAAGGGTGATACTTTTAATGAATTTTATAATAAGTACGTTGATGCAGTAAATGAAAGTGATAATTTGACATTTATTCCAAGAGTTGAACCTTCGATTTCTTATGAATACAATGCATTTTGGCAGTTGGCACAGATTAAGGAAGTATTTAAAAATTATTCTTTAATTCCATTAGAATTCTTGTCAGAAGACACATTGATAATGGGTGAAATGCCTGATGAATTTAATGAAATTGTTGTGGACAAGCGAGTTTTGGAAAATTACCTTGGTAATAAAAGTGAAATTTCAAATATTGTAAATAATATTGAGCATTTCCTTGGTAAAGAATTAGTATGGGGTAAGAATAAGGCGAGATACGTTATTTCAGGTATTTGCGATAGCGGAGAAAATTCAATGTATATGGATAAATTCCTTATTCTTTCAACATCAAACAATGTTGAACCAATGCATAGTTTAGATGCATTGAATGATTTAAGTGATGATAAATATACAGATGTTGAACTTAAAGACAATGAAGTATTACTTTCTCAAAGTAAGTATGCTGAAAAGGCTGCTGAATACTTGAAGGCTAAATACGGTAAATATGACAATGTTGAAAGTGATGCACGTAGAGCCCTTAGAGGACAAGGCGGTTGGGGCTATGAGCCATCAGAAGAAGAAATACAGGAATATATTAGAGGTGTAGAAGAAAAATATGCACCTGAATATGGTCTTACATATGCAGAATTCCTTGACCTTAAGGAAAACTATACAAAAGTTGAGTTTACAATATCTACAGATTATGGCGTTGAATTTAAGCCAGTAGGTGAAGTGCCTGATGAATACGGCATTAATATGGTTATTTCTGATGAAATGTATGATGAAGTGAATGTTGCATTAGCAAAGAGAACTAAGAAGTTTGTTGTTTATAGCGAAGATAAGCAGGGTGCAATTAAATTCCTTACAGAAGATGTACTTAAAAATTTATCAGATGAGATTAAGTCTTCTGTAAATATTGTTATAACAGATACTCATACAGACGCATTGGAAGCGTACAAGAAAGAAATGCGCGAAACATTTAGTGGTAGAATTATTGTTACTGCGTCAATTTTCATTGTATCTATGGTTATTTTGTACTTTATGATGAAATCAAATGCAGTATCAAAGATTACAGACCTTGGTGTATACAGACTTTTAGGTATTTCAAAGAACAGTATTATTGGTTTGTTTGCTCTTGAAAGTTTGATTATTACAACATATACATCACTTGTGGCAGTTATTCTTACAACAGTTGTCACAAACTTCCTTGGAAATATTCCATCGCTTGGAATTGAGATTATTTATCCATGGTATGCATTTGTTGGAACTATTGTATTTATCTATGTTGCAAATGTAATTATTGGTATTTACCAGTTATTAAGTTACTTAAACTTCCACCAGCTGCTTTAGCTGCAAAATATGACATTTAAGCGGCAGATTGGAGGAACTATGATAAAGATAAAGAACATATCCAAATTTTATAAAGATAGTGAAAACAATATCACTACCGGTATAAAAAAGGTAAGTATGGAATTTGAAAAGGGTGAATTTGTCGTAATTTCAGGTGAAAGCGGCAGTGGTAAATCTACTCTTTTGAATATTATTAGTGGTATGCTTCCTTACGAAGAGGGTGAATTGTATTTTTGCGGCAAGGAAACTTCGTATTATGGCAAGGAAGAATGGGAAGCATACAGAAGAAACTACATAAGTGTTGTATATCAGGATTATAATTTGATTGATAGTTATACGGTTCTTCAAAATGTTGAAACTGCGCTACTTATTGCAGGTGTATCGAAGGAAGAAGCGTATGAGAAAGCGGTTAAGTATATTGATAAGGTTGGTCTTACTGAACAAATAAATAATAGAGCAACTAACCTTTCAAGCGGTCAAAAGCAGAGACTTTCTATAGCGAGAGCGCTTGCAAAGGAAACAGATGTTATTGTTGCGGACGAACCAACTGGAAACTTGGATGAAGAAAATGGTCGTGCAATATCTGCATTGTTTAAAGAACTTGCAGAAGACCATCTTGTAATTATGGTTACACATAACTACGACCAGGTTAAAGACCTTGCAACAAGAAAAATTCGACTTTACAATAACGAATTGGCTGAAGATGAAGTTTTGAAACCTAAAAATGACATTGAAAATGTTGTTACAAAGGTTGATCCAGATGAAGGACTTGATAAAAAGGCCAGGGAGAAAAAGAAACGAAAGACTGTTAATCGTTTTGTTATGATTAACAAAAAGGCTCAGCCTAAAAGAAATTTATTAATGTTTAGTGTATATCTTGCAATGATGTTTGCCATTTATGTATTTATTGGTACTGTTATTGCAAATTCAGATGATGCCACATCAAGAATCTATTCGAGTGCAACTATGTCTAATGACGATAAAACCAGAGTTTTAGTTATGCGAACTGACGGTGGAGCATTTACTGAGGAAGATATTGAAACTATAAAAAATGTAGCACATATCAAGTATATGGATAGATATGATTATGTTGGCGATATAAACTATTACTATAATCTAAACGAAGATTATAGAATTGAGTTTAATAAGCAAACTAGCGAAACAGACAGTCCAGATAAGGAAAATATTATTTTGCTTGAGCAGGATAAATTCATGAAATCTGTTACATGCCTTACTAATAAAGATATCATCGAAGGTAGAAATGCAACTTCAAGATATGAGGTGGTTGTGTCAGAAAAGGACAAGGATTTACTTGGCAAAACTTTACCATTCTATTTTGAGTGCTCTGAGAGATGGAAAGGTAAGGATGTTACAGCTTATATGGAGTTAACAGTCGTTGGTGTTACCGATATTGAAGAAAATCAGTGTTTCTTCTCTGAAGATATTTGTAGAGATTTTTCAGTTAATTTCCTTGAAGTAAATTCAAGAGTTGATACATTGAATAATGAACTTGGTGCAGGTGTTTACCCATTAGAAAAATACGAATCAATGTCTTCTGTAAAAAGAGAGCAGTATGATAATTTAATATATGAATTAGCAATGGGAAATGAACTAGAGGGTGTTAAAAGTTGGCATCATTACCAAGGAACTTTTATAGTTAATGAAGAGTTATCTGGTTGTGAGATAAAGATGTCTAGCCAATTCTATTCAAGAACATTTGAACAGGACAACAGAGGATTTATTCATCAGTATTATTGTTATAATTTAGCTTCGTTTTCGTATGTTTTTGTAAATGATGAGGGATTAGAGGAAAGAAAAGCAATTATAGCGACACTTAATCCTGAAGCAGGAAAATCATCTGACCAGGTAATTGAAGTGAGTGAAGAATTATTTAACCAGATGTTCCCTGAAAGAAACACAAATCAGTTGGTTGTTTATCTTGAAGATTATGCATATGCAGATGATGTATTAAGCGAACTTACTTCAAAGGGATACGAAAACTTTAATGTTTTCCGCGTTGGAGCAAAGGAATACGACGAAGAAACAGTATACGAAAAATTGCAGTTAATAGTTATTTCTTTGGCTGCGACTATTGCATTGTTCTTTGTGGGAATATTAATCATTAATATGATGATGAAACTTAAGAAGAAAGATTTTGTTGTATATGATTGTCTTGGTATGGATAATGGCGTTAGATATAACATAATCAAAAAGGATTTACTTATAAATGCTGTAGTTTCTGTTATTGTTGTAATAATAGCAGCAGCTATATTGTATGCGAATAAGGTTGAAATTATTGTAAATATTTACAAATACTATAGATGGTATTACTATTTATTGTTGTTTGTAATTGCAATATCAATGGCTAACCTTACAAGTAGATTGTTTAATAAGTACTTAAGAAAAATTATAAAATAAGGAGTTTTAAGCAAGAAATCACATTAATAGTGATTTCTTGCTTGTACTTATAAATGGAGTGTTTATGGAAAAAATATTAAAAAAACTTATGTTGATAGTTTTGCTGTTGTTTGTTATGTTTGCATTTATTGCATGCTCTGATGATAAAGAAAATGATAGTAAGGATGATGACAAAGAAGCATCAAGTGAGGAACCATTATCTGATTTAGATATGGCAAAGGAAACAGCAAAAGCTTTCTGTGATGCTATGGAGGCCAATGATTTGACAAAGGCTTCAAAATATTACATCATTGATATGAAGGAATCTTTGGATGAAGATTTATACATACTTCTTGATGGTGAAAATGCAACAATTGAGGAGGAAGGTGCCAAAATTGTTGTAGATAGCGACATATCTATGGAATTTAAAAACTTCGTTGAATCAAGCATAGACGAAATTAAAGAGTATTGCAATGATGAATCCAAAGAATATGGTAAAATAGATGATATTGAAGAACCGATATATCGTTGCGATTTAACTCTTAATATGAATTTTACTGTTAAGGATATTGAAATTGACATTGAGGCTATGGGGCTTTCTGAAGAACAAATTTTTACATTTGAAAATCAGGTAGGAATGTCAATTGAAGATTATATGATGGCAGTTTTTCAAGAATCCTTTAAAGTTGAAAATGAAGATGATACAGGATATATGTTTGTTGGAAAGTATAAAGGTGAGTGGAAGGTTTTAGGGCTTGAAAACAACGAAAGGGAGGAAGATTAGTTATGATTAAAAAAATGAAGAAGTGTTTGCTTGTGATTATTGCGTTATTATCAATGTCTGCATTAATAGCCTGCTCTGATGATGAAGATGACAGCAACGATGATAAAGAAGGAAAGTATGTTGCTGCGAAGGATGAAGAAGATGTTGTCAAAAAGTTTGCAAAAGCCTTTGAAGATAAGAATATGGATTTAGCATCTAAATACTATATAATTGACCTTAAAGATTTATTGGATGAGGAATTTTATAAACTATATTCAGATGGTAAAACTGAAATGATGCTTTCAAAAGGCTGTTATGTTACATTGAAGGCAAATGTTACACTTGAAATCGGTGACAAAAAAGAATACTCTAAAGAAGATCTTAAGGCAAGTTTTGCAGGAGAGGATGCAAAGGAATTAGAGTATATTGATGATGTTGATGAAGATACAATCTTTGGATTTGATACTGTTATGAAACTTGAAACAAAAGTACTAGATACAAGAGTTGATATTGAGGAAACAGGTTTGGGTAAAGACCAGCTTAAAGAATTAGAAAAAGAGTATGGCATGCCTTTTGACGAATACTTTAGACAATATGTGGAAGAAGATTTATCTTTAGACGAAGTTCAGGAAAATGAACAGGTTATCTTTGTTGGTAAATATGATAGTGAGTGGAGAGTATTGAATATTGCTACTCCAGATTAATGGTTGTGAATATTAGTTTGAAAAGGACCTTTTTTAGGTCCTTTTTTCTTGCATTACCCGTCATATTATGCTAAACTCAAAAAGTGGTGGTTCTTATAAGGATTTAAAGAATTGCTACATAATGTTTATTTGTACATTTGATCCATTTGGTAAAGGACTATGTTATTACGAATTTGAAAATTATAGTATAAAAGATGAGATGTTTTCGTTGGAAGATGGAAGGAAAATACTTATCTTTAATACAAAAGGAAAATATGTAAATGTACCTGATAAAGTAAAAGAGTTTTTAGATTATATAGAAACCAAAAAATCTACAAATACATTTACAGATAAAATAGATATAGCAGTAAATAAAGCACGTCAAAATAAGGAATGGAGGTTGGAATATATGAAAACATTACTTCATGATATGGATGTTAGGCTTGAAGGTGAAGAAATTGGTAGAATAAAGCTTTTAGTATCACAAATTGTAAAGAAAATAAAAAAAGGCAAATCATTTGATATTATAGCCCAAGAACTTGAAGAAAATATTGAATATATTGAGCGAATATATAATATCGCCATAAGGAATGAAGTTGACTGTGATGTTGACAAAATTATATATGAATTACAAAAATAAACTAAAAAACACCAGCGCACATCAGTGCGCTGGTTGTTTTTTTAACTCATAGCTTCAGATATAATTTCAATAACTTTATCATAGCATCCGCCGCAACCGGTAGAGCATTTTGTAGTGTCTCTTACCTTTTCATAAGCTTCAAGCACTGCATCAAAGTGCTTCTGTTTTTCTAAAGCATCAAGTATTTCGAAATAACTTACATTATTACAATTACATACTTTGTAGTTGCTAAAAGAATTATTGTCAAAAAACGTGTTGTCGCTCATTGCCTTATCCTCCATAATTATTTACCTTATAATTATAATAGTTTGTTTGAGGTTATACAAGGTTATGATAGCTGGCAATGATTGGCAAATGTCTTTATTTATAATTCATTGGTTGATTTTGATTTGGATTTTGGAATTGTCCGTTAGGAACATTGTTAAATCCATTCATGTTATTCATTGGCATATTGCCGTACTGCATATTTGGCATGCCGTTCATATTGTTCATACCGTTCATCTGCATATATGGGTTCATATTCTGCATAGGAACTGATTTTTTTGCAAATACAGTGTTGTTCAATATAATATGTATAATGCTTAAGATAAGAAGTACAATTGCAAGGATTAAAAGAGTCGTTACAATTGATTTTGTCTTTGTAGTAAATGTAATTTCTGCGCCAGATTCATATTCAATTTTATATTCATCAAGCATATTGAATAATGTCTGGTTTATATATATGCTTAAAATTGAGAAAATTGACATTATACAACAACTGATACTACTGAATTTTTTGTTTGCAATTGCGATAAGTGAATTTTTAACAGTACAATCAAACATTGTAAATGCTAATATTGTAAATAAAAATCCACCAATCATCATGCTGATAACAGGGAGAATTTCTTCAAATTCTACATATTTTTTAGCTGCTTCGTAGAATAATAAGTAAATTGAATATACAGTACCTGTTGTTGTCATTTCAACTTCTACAAGTTTATACCATACAGAAGTAGCAGTAAAAACCCCAATAACAGCAATAATAGCTGATACTAAACCGAAAAGAGCGTTAATAATATTTTTTGGTGAGGATAATTTTTCGTTATCATTTTTATTAAATAAAAATCCAATAATAACACCATATAAAGTTGTTGCACCAATAATAATTGTAGGTACCATCCATCCAACTAGCATTGAAAATTCCATATCAGTGAATAAATAATTTTCAACAGTGTCTGAATGAGTAAACAACAATAAATTGCCAAATAATAAATATGCTAATTGTAACGAGAATAATGAATATATTCCGCCTAATTTAATTTTATTTGATTTTTTTATATTTACTAATGCAATTATTTTTGAAATAAAAACTATAATAGCAGAAATAATTGCAAATAATCCGAGCAATGATGATAGTGAAGCAATTATAGCAAATATAGTGCTTGTATCATCTTTATCAAAATCAATATCATCAATAGAATCTATTGAATTCATTATTGCTTCATAAACTGAGATTTCTTCATCGTTTTTACCGCGTTCAACTGCAACAAGTGGCATAAATAACTGTGCAATAACCAAAATCGAGCAAAGAAGCGCCGCTAACTCGAAAATTAATTTAGCAATATTTGTTTTTGGTTTAGTAAATTGCTGACTATTGCCATATATTGGCTGCTGCATCTGCATTGGTTGAGGAGCAAATGCAGGCTGTCCCATAGGTTGTTGCATTTGCATAGGCTGTGGAGCAGATTGAGGGGTGAATTGTGGCTGTACAGGTTGAGCCTGTGGCTGGTACATAATCTGTTGATTATATAATGTTTGTTCTTCTGGTGTTGGTTCAACAACTGGAATTGGAACTGGAGTAGGTTCAGCATCAGTATCAGAATCAGAAACTTTTGCTCCATTTATTTGTGTTACATGCTCTGAACTAGGTTCATTTTCTAATAAATTAACCGTAGAATTACCTTCTGGTTGATTATTTAAACAAGCTGGTTTTACAGAACCGCATTTTGGACAGATATCTAAATCATCAACGATTTGAAATCCGCAATTAGTACAATAATACATAGTAGTATGCCTCCTTAGTAAAATGATAAAATAACTTTAACATAATTTTGAATAAAAGTATATAGAAAAAGAAAACAAAAAATTATACACAAATTACAAAAATAATATTAAACATTGAAAGCCCCAGCGCATTGCGCTGGGGCTTTCTTGAAATTAGGAAATATGAGAAAGAAATTTTTTGATTATTTCTTATTAACAATAACTGCTACAACTGAATGAGCTGGTAATGTTACAACAGCTTCGCCGTTTTCAAATGTTACTGTGCTTTCTACAGGAACAACAACTTCGTTGCCACGCTTGTTTACGTTTTGAACATTTGCGTATTCAGGAGCAGCTGTGATTGTAACAACCTTAGCTTCTGAAGCAATGTCCATATCCTTAACGATAAGTTTTGTGTTCTTAGTATAAGTATCAGCGTTAACAAGTTTGATGTAAGCTGCATTATCGTCAACTGTTACTGAGTTGAATACTTCTTTGTTGTATGCTTCAAGTTTGTAATCAAGAACTTTGCTATTCCATGAACCGTCTGTGTATGAGCAAACAAGGTTTTTACCAGTAGCAGCACCGCAATCAACTGTGATTGTGTAATCCTTGTTAAGTTCAACATTTTCGTAAGCAGCATTTCTTAAGTTACCTGCCATATGGCTTGAAGCGAAGTCGCCAAGCTTGTAGCCTTCAATACCTTCTTTGTAAACCTTAACACCTGTCTGATCTGAAGCAAAGCCGATAGAGTATTCGATGCAGTTCTTAGCATTTGTCATATTTGTAACAAGAGCACCTACATAGAATCCGTCAAAGCCTGATAATTTCTTAGCAACAACTTCAACCTTGTAGTTTGTCCATTCTGGCTTAATGCAGTAGATACCTGCAAGTTTTTCAGAACTGTCGCCCTTAATTGTCATACCTTCAGCTGAGAATGTAACTTCGCCGTGAGAAAGAACTTCAAATCCTGAAATCATTCCGTTTGCAAAGTCATGCTCTAAAAGAACTGAGTTGTCAACATTGCTTGTAACCTTAACGCTCTTAACTAAAATTTCAGCATTACCTGTAGCGATTTCGATACCACCACGAGGAATTAAATCTGTAAGTACGCCATCCTGATATACCTTGAATGATGTCTGAACGGCCTTTTTACCAATGTATTTAGCAAATAACTGCTGTACATAGTATGTTGGTGTGTACCAAACTGTTTCGTTATCGAACCAGATACAGTCAGGTGTCCATCTGTAAAGGTTGTCTGTAAGAACCTTATTGAAAAGTGGAGCAGTAGCTGCAAGTCTAACAACGTCTGAGTTGTTTTCGAAGCCTGTCATAACAGCAGCTTCAGCAACAGCACCTGCAAGTGTGTTCTTTTCATTTGATGCATATTCACCTACGAATACTTTTGAACTTTCATTGTCATCGATTGTACCGTCTGCATTGTAAGCTCTGTAGTAGTAGTTGTATCTGTCTGCATTATTTAATAAGTAATGATTTGGTCTGTAGTAATGTTCGTCAGCAATTGTTTCCATGAAGTGCTTCTGATACTTGTACCAAGAAACTTCTTCTTCAGTGCTTGTAACACCATCAGTGAAAGCAACTTTTGCTGTGCCTTTCATATCGCCGGCAAGGAACTTCCAACCAAATTTGTAAGCATCATCATCGGCCTGAGCACCAACTGTAGAGATGATGTAAAGTGGGTATCCTGGGTAGTTTTCCTTAACATATTTTGTAATTCTTTCATAGAAGATTTCAAAACTTGCCATGAATTCTGGTCCCCAGTTTTCGTTACCAACACCTAAATAGTGAAGGTCAAATGGAGCTTCGTGGCCCATCTTTTTACGAAGAGCTGCCCATTCATTATTTTCAAAATCAGTATTGATTGCAAAATCAATTAAATCTGTAAAGTTCTTGATGTATTTTTCCTGTAATGCGCCACCAGCTGGATTAGCATAGTCTGAACGAGCCTGGCAAAGCACACCACAAGCCATAACTGGAAGTGGAGTAGCATTTAAGTCTTCTGCTAACTGGAAGTATTCCATGTAACCAAGACCCATTGTCATATTGTAGCCCCAAACGTTGAAGTTTTCTTTACGAATTTCAACATCACCTACAGAATCTTTCCAATCATAAACGTTGTCCCAAATATAAGAACCTTCTGAAATACATCCACCTGGGAATCTAAGGAATGTAGGATGTAAGCCTACAAGTGCTTCAACAAGGTCTTTTCTAAGTCTATAGTTAGGGTTGCCGTTATAGTTTGCATTTGCAGTAGCAGAAGTGCTTTCAGCTGTTGCACCCCAAACCTTTTCTGGATAAAGTGAAACCATATCAATAGAAATGTCACCATCAAATACCATCTTAAACTGACCAAGTAAGCTCTTTGTTGCTGTTAATACAACCTTAGAGTCTACGCCGTATTTCTTCCATGTGTTGCCAGCTTCAACTGTAATAGTAGCGCTGTCTGAAACAGCATTTCCATCTTCGTCTGTAAGAGAAACTGTAATTGTACCGCCGTTAGCTGATTTAGCCCAGATTGTGAAATCATATTTATCATTTTCATCAATCTTAATAGAGCAATAGTTGTTATTATCACAGAAACCTTTGTTGATGATAGTAGCGCCACTTGCAACATTTACATAGTAGCCATTTGCTTCTTTGTCATCAATACCAAAGAAATCATTTAAACCACCTTCACAAACAGGTGTCATCTTATCTGTGTCACCAAACCATCTAAAGAGTGGTGTGTGTACTCTGCCAGTTGAAGTACCATTTTCACCAGAACGTCTATCATATGTGTCGAAGTAGAATGCCTCGAATGAACGGTTCTGGATAAGTTCTGCATAAATACCACCATCAGCAGCATTGTTGATATCTTCGTAGAAGAGACCCCATAATGTTTCGCTGATGTCACAAACCTTTTCGTTTGCATTAATAGTAAGTTCGTAAGGTGCAATTGACTTTGGAACTACTGTGATCTTGAATGAACGACTAGCGCTTGCATCGCCAACCTTAACTGTAGCAGTAAGAGTAGCAACATAAGCTTCTTTAATGTCCATCATCTTACCAGTTTCTGATAATACGTCTGGTCTGTCAGTTGTCCAAACAACATTAACCTTACCCTTCATAATAGAAGTATCTAATGTAATGTCATCGCTAATAAGCTTGTTTGGTGCAATAAGATATTTGTTAAGTGCAAGGTTAACAATCTCTTCATCTGAAAGAGAACCGCACATAACGTCAATAATTTCATCTTCAGATAAGTCAGTTTTGTAAATTCTCATATCTGAAATGTTACCGTGTAAATCACCATCAGCATCAAATTTTGAGCAACCGATAGTGTTTGTTGGATAGTTTGCGGCATCTTTGAATGTTTCAAAGAATCTTCTAAGTCTTCCATATGTACCACTTGTTGTCTGGCTGATAAGTCCGCTGTTAACAACTTCGCCGTTAACATAAACAACAGGACCAGCACTACTTAATGTACCAGTTCTTGTACCAGCAATAGTGAAAGCTATATGTACCCATTCAGAAACAGGTAATGCTTTTGCTGGATCAGCAGCAATATCGCCTTCCGCAAATACTACACCACGCATACCTCTTGTTAAGAAAATATTTGGCTGACCAGGTGCAGAACCGAAGTCAATAATTCTTTCCCAAACATTATGTCCAGTGTCTAAATTAACCCAAGCAGCGATAGTTAAACCACCGTTATCATCAACTTCTGATAATAAATTCTCAGGAAGTTTCATATAACATGTGCCGTGAGGGCCACCTTCAAGGTGTAATGCTAAACGTCCATCAACCTCCTTAATAGTAGGTAAAACGTTACCCATGCATACGGCATCCATACCATTTGCTGAGCTGTCTTTACCAATGTTTGAAACATCGTCAAACTTGTAATGAGCTATTAAAGCGTCATTTCTAACATTGTTTACCATTTCTGACATATAGTAATCTCCTTTTCTTTATTAAATTTTATATAAAGTTATAGATATTATACTATTTTTTTACAAATATCTCAATTGCTTTTTTTTGATGTATTCTGCTAAAAATGATATTTAATGCTTTGTAATATATATTTGTGTTATATTTTGAAGATTTGTTCATATATTATAGCAATATATATTGATTGTAACAGGAGGATTTATGAGTCAGGTAAAGACCGATAATGTTGGAATATACAATGATATAAAGATAAGAACAAATGGAGAAATTTACATAGGAATTGTTGGTCCTGTTAGAACAGGAAAATCAACATTTATTAAAAGATTTATGGATTTATTAGTTATTCCTAATATGGAAGATGAACATGCAAGAAGAAGAACTAGCGATGAATTACCGCAATCTAGCGCTGGAAAGACAATTATGACAACTGAACCTAAATTTGTGCCAAAGGATGCTGCTAAGATTAAATTAGATGATGATGCGCAGGTCGCTGTAAGATTGATAGATTGTGTTGGATATATGGTAAATGGCGCGACAGGACATATTGAAAATGACAATGAGAGAATGGTTAAAACACCATGGTTTGATTATGAAATTCCATTTACAAAAGCTGCCGAAATTGGTACTAAAAAGGTTATTAATGACCACTCAACAATCGGTCTTGTGGTGACTTGTGATGGAAGTTTTAGTGATTTAAATAGAGATGATTACATAGAAGCTGAGGAAAAGACAATTAACGAGTTGAAAAATATTGGAAAGCCGTTTATTGTATTGCTTAATTCAAATAAACCATATTCAGAGGAAACATTAAAGATTGCAAATGACATTGAAAATAAGCATCAGGTAAGAGTTATGCCAGTTAATTGCGAACAACTAAAAAAAGAAGATATTCTTAATATTATTAATAATATTTTGTTTGAATTTCCGTTAAGCGAGGTTACATTTAATGTTCCAAAATGGATTGAAATTTTGGAAACTGGTCATTGGTTAAAGGATTTTATTGTAAAAATTGCAAAAAACATCATTAAAGATGCAAGGGTAATGAAAGATATTAATGACTATTCTGTTGCAGTTGATGAATATAATAATGAAAAGAATGTTTTTGAAAGTATCAAGATAAAAAATAAGAATTTATCAAATGGTAGTATAGAACTAGGCGTAAATATGCTTGATAGCCTGTATTATAATATTTTAAGTGAACTTACGGGCGAAAGTATTGAAAATGAATACGAGTTAGTTCACACCATTAAGTATTTATCTACTATGAAAAATGAATTTGAAAATGTAAAAGATGCGATAAAAGAAGTGAAAAACTCTGGTTATGGTGTTGTATTGCCTGTAAAAGAGGAGATAATTTTAGAAGAACCAGAAGTTATTAGAAATGGAAATAAATTTGGAGTCAAAATTAAGGCTCAAGCACCTTCGATTCACATGATAAAGACCAATGTTTTAACTGAAATTGCTCCGATTGTAGGAAGTGAAGAACAGGCAAATGATTTGATTTCATTTATTAAACAAAATGAAACTTCCGAAGAAGGAATTTGGAATGCTAATATCTTTGGAAAATCGATAGAACAGATTGTAAATGACGGAATAAAGACCAAAATCGACAAAATGTCTGTCGAAACACAGGGAAAAATGCAAGAAACCTTGCAAAAAATCACAAATGATAGCAAAGGCGGGGTGATTTGCATAATAATTTAGTTTTGGATAATAGAGAAGATTACTTCAGTTCGCAAAGTATGTTTTTAAAGTGTTGATAGATTTTTATTTGTTTTAATAACACGTACGTATATCTGGAAGATTATGTAATTTTCCAATCGCAGCAAGAGAATTAATGTAACTTCGCGATACACACTGTTTGAGTAGGCAAAGCCTACGAGTTTGTGTATGCGAAGTTTAATATCATTTTTCTCTTGCTGTGATTAGGAAAATAATAATCTTCTAGTAATACGGGAGTGTTATTAAAACAAATAAAAATCTGTTAACAAATAAAAAACATACTTTGCGAATTGAAGAGAAGATTATTATTAGCCTTGCGGAATTTGAAAATTTCTGCTATAATTATATTTCGATGATGAGTGATTCGGAATGGAGATAAATATATGGAATTAATAGGTTATTTAATTATAGTGGCTGTATTAGTTGTTTTTTTTGCGGTGAATAGTGTTAGATACTCAAGAGAAAAAGAGCAACAGTTGATGAAAAGAATCAAGAATTCTTATGGAAAAAGGTGCGAAAAGGATTACAAACCTGGTGAATTCGAAAAAATCAGACATTATTTTGAATACCTTGTAGAAAATGGTATTTTAGAAGATTATATAGATGAAATTACATGGAATGATGTAGATATGGATAGAGTTTTTAAACAGATGAATAACACATATTCGTCTGTTGGTGAAGAATATCTGTATTTTATGTTGAGAAAAGGAAAGAATTCTAAGGAAGAATTAGTTGAATTTGATAGACTGGTTAAAGTTTTTGAAAATAATGAAACTATAAGAGAAAAAGTCGCAAGAATATATGCTGATATGGGAAAAACCAAATCTATATCAATCTTTGATTTTATTCATAGACTGGGAGATTTGGGTAAGAGAAGTAATTTGAAACATTATTTGATGGCAGGTGCATTGCTTGCATCCTTTGTTGCTTTACTAATTGAACCTGCTATCGGTGTTTTGTTTTTGATAACATTTGTTGTGATTAATGTTATCCAATATTATAGAACTAAAGCTGAAATTGATAATTATGTAATATGCTTTAGTTATTTGGTTAGACTTATTGTTGATGGTAAGAATTTAGCGAAACTGTCTGTGCCTGAATTTGAACAGTACAACAAAAGACTAGTTGAACTGACAAAAGATTTAAAAAATATTGAAAAAGGTATATTTTTATTGCCTTCGAACAGTGTGAAAGAGTCAATTGGTGAAATGATTATGGAATACATCAGAATGTTGTTTCATGTTGACTTGATTAAGTTTAATTCAATGCTTAAACATACATTGGACAGGTTGTCGGTTGTTGATGAATTGTTTGAAATTATGGGAAAAATTGAAAGTGCATATGCAGTTGCATCGTATAGAAATATGCTTGAGAATGAGTATGGATTTTATGCAATTCCAGATTTTTCAGGTGATGAATTGATTATTGAAGAAGGATATCATCCCCTTATTGTTAATCCTGTTAAAAATAGCATTTCAACAGATAAATCAGTATTGCTTACAGGTTCAAATGCTTCAGGAAAGTCAACATTTTTAAAGACTGTATCTATAAATGCAATATTATCGCAAACTATATACACAAGTGTTTCTAGAAAATATGTTGCAAAGATGTATTCTGTATTTTCGTCTATGGCTTTAAAGGATAACCTTAGTGAAAATGAAAGTTATTACATTGTTGAAATTAAAAGTCTTAAGAGAATTATTGATAGAGTTAAAGTGGACAAGAATGTTATATGTTTTGTTGATGAGGTTTTACGAGGAACCAATACGGTTGAACGAATTGCAGCTTCGTCAGAAATTTTAAAGCATCTTGCAACTAATGGTGTGATGTGTTTTGCTGCAACGCATGATATTGAATTAACACATATTTTGGAAGGGTATTATGCAAATTATCATTTTGAAGAAACTGTTGAAAATGATGATGTATTGTTTAATTATAAGTTAAATGAGGGCAGAGCAAGAACCAGAAATGCAATTAAATTATTGAAAATTATGGGATTTGATGATTCGATAATTGAAGCGGCTAATGGTAAATCAGAGTATTTCCTTGAAAAGGGAGTATGGAACTAGTTTATATATTATATAATTATTATAAATATAAAAATTTAATTAACTTTCTAATATTTTAGGGATTAACTTGAATTTTAGGTACTCTTATGATAAACTTCTTTAAGTTGTCAAAGGTTTATAGAGTACTGGAAGACTAAACACAAAAAGGAGTGTTGGCTATGGAATTTTTAAAAATGTTATTATTTAATTCTGTTGAATTTGTAGCTTTATGTGCTGTAATGGTCGCGGGTGTTATGGTTGGAAAAAAACTTCGTGATAAAAAAGATGCAAAAGTACAAGATGAAGAAAAATAATATTAAAGCCAATTAATATTTCGGAGGACGACATGAAGAACTACGGTGTAAACGATTTAAGAAGAATGTATCTTGAGTTTTTTGAAAGCAAGGAACATTTAAGACTCAACAGCTTTTCATTGGTACCACACAATGATAACAGTTTGTTATTGATTAACTCAGGTATGGCACCACTTAAGCCATATTTTACAGGTCAGGAAATTCCACCTAGAAAAAGAGTTACAACTTGCCAAAAGTGTATTAGAACAGGTGATATTGAAAATGTTGGTAAGACTGCAAGACATTTAACATTTTTTGAAATGCTTGGAAATTTCTCATTTGGTGATTATTTTAAGCATGAGGCAATTGCTTGGTCTTGGGAATTTTTAACAAAGGTTATAGGTCTTGAAGAAGACAGATTATATCCATCTATCTATTGCGAAGATGACGAAGCATATGATATCTGGACAAAAGAGATAGGTGTTGATGGAAGTAGAATTACAAGATTCTACAGAGATGAAAACGGTAAATGTGATAATTTCTGGGAACATGGTGCAGGTCCATGTGGTCCATGTTCGGAAATTTATTATGATAGAGGTGTTAAATACGGTTGCGGTAAGCCTGATTGTAAGGTTGGCTGTGAATGTGACAGATTTATGGAAGTTTGGAACAATGTATTTACACAGTTTGAAGGCGATGGCCATGGCAATTATACAGAACTTAGCCAGAAAAATATTGATACAGGTATGGGTCTTGAAAGACTTGCAGTAGTTATTCAGGATGTTGATTCTGTATTTGATATTGATACTATGAAGGCTATTAGAGATAAGATTTGTGAACTTGCAGGTGTTACATATATGCAGGATGAAGCAAAAGATGTTTCTATTAGACTTATAACAGACCATATTCGTTCATCTACATTTATGATTTCAGATGGTGTTATGCCATCAAATGAAGGTAGAGGATATGTTCTTAGAAGACTTATAAGAAGAGCTGCAAGACATGGTAGACTTCTTGGTATTGATGGACAGTTTTTAGCTAAACTTTCAGAAACTGTTATCAATGAAAGTAAAGATGGATATAAGGAACTTGATGAGAAAAAGGATTTCATCTTCAAGGTTCTTACAGAAGAAGAGAATAAATTTAATAAAACAATTGACCAGGGTCTTAATATTTTAGCAACTATGATGGCTGATATGGAGGCAAATGGCGAGAAAATTTTAAATGGTGAAAATACATTTAAACTTTATGACACATATGGTTTCCCTGTTGATTTAACAGAAGAAATTTTAAGTGAAAAAGGTTATGCTCTTGATGAGGCTGGATTTAAGGAATGTATGGAAATTCAGCGTAAAGCAGCAAGAGATGCTCGTAAGACTACAAACTATATGGGTGCAGATGCTACAATTTATGAAGAAATTGATCCAAGCATTACATCTGAATTTGATGGTTATGATAAATTAGAACTTTCATCAAAGGTTTTAGTTATGACTACTGAAACTGAAATAGTTCAGGCTCTTACAGATGGTCAAAATGGTACAATTATTGTAGAAAAGACACCTTTCTATGCTACAATGGGTGGTCAGGATGCTGATAAGGGTACTATCGAGGCAGATGGATTTGTATTTGAAGTTGTTGATACAATCAAACTTTTAGGTGGTAAGATTGGACATGTAGGTCAGGTTAAATCAGGTATGATTAAAACTGGTGATACAGTTACATTAAAGGTTAACGAAGACATTAGAAAAGCTACATGTAAGAATCATAGTGCAACACATCTTTTACAGAAAGCATTAAGAACAGTTTTGGGTTCACATGTTGAACAGGCAGGTTCTTTAGTAACAAAAGATAGACTTAGATTTGACTTTTCGCATTTCCAGGCGTTGACTGCCGAAGAAATTGAACAGGTTGAAAAAATGGTTAATGACGAAATATCTCGTGGTCTTGAAGTTAAGACTGAGGTAATGTCAGCAGAAGAAGCTAAAAAGACTGGTGCTATGGCATTGTTTGGTGAAAAATATGGTGATACAGTTAGAGTTGTATCTATGGGTGATTTTTCAGTTGAACTTTGTGGTGGTACACATGTTGCTAATACATCAAATATTGCTACATTTAAGATTGTTTCTGAAGCAGGTATTGCTGCAGGTGTAAGAAGAATTGAAGCGCTTACAGGTGAAGGTGTTACAGCTTATTACAAAGATATGGAAAATACTCTTAATGAAATTGCAAAGGTTGCAAAAGCAGATGTTAACCAGCTTGTTAGAAAAATAGAAGCGATGCAGGAAGAAATTAAAGCATTGCATAGTGAAAATGATAAGTTAAAGAGTAAAATCGCAAACGATTCATTAGGTGATGTTATGAATCAGGTTACAGAGGTTAAAGGTGTTAAACTTTTAGCAGTAGAGGTTAAGGATGTTGATATGAACGAACTTAGAAACCTCGGTGACCAGTTAAAGACTAAACTTGTTGATGGTGTTGTTGTAATTGCATCATCTATGGGTAGTGACAAGGTGAACCTTATTGCGATGGCAACTGATAGTGCAATGGGAATGGGCGCCCATGCAGGTAATATTATTAAAGCTTTAGCAGCAATAGTTGGCGGCGGCGGTGGTGGTCGTCCGAATATGGCTCAGGCAGGTGGTAAACAACCTGAAAAGATTGGTGAAGCTTTAGAATATGCTAAAACAGTATTGTCAGAACAAATTAAATAACAATATGGAGGTATAATGTATGAAAAATAAGAGAATATTAACATTATTATTAAGTCTAGTTGTACTTATTATGTCAACAGTATCAGTTTTTGCAGCTGATAATGAAAAATCAGTTGACGGTATTAAAGTGAAAGTTTCTCTTGATAAGGAATCTTATGAACCGGGAGAAACAGTAACAATGTCGGTTTCTATTAAGAACGACAATGATTATGATGTTACAAATGTTTCTATCAAATATCCTGGTTTACCAACTGATGTTGAATTTGATAAGAAAACAATGGAAAGTAAAATTCCAAAGCTTAAAGCAGGTGAATTCCATAAGTTTGAAGTTAAAGGTGTTGCAAATGGAACTCCTACAGCGACAGAAAGTGAAGGCGGTTTCTTTGGTAAAATCAAGGATGTTTTCCTTGAAACAGAAACTATAGTTGATGAAGCTGCTGGTACAACTACAACAGTTACAAAGTTATCTTCAACTGGTATCATTATTATTGTTGCTTTAGTTGCTGTTATTTTAGTTTTAGTTGCAGTAGTTATTATTATTGTTAAGAAAAAAGGTAGAAATGCAGAAGCACTTCTTTTGGTTGTTGCCCTTGCAGCTGGTAGCGTTGCTGGTGTTGCACCTGTAAACACAGTAAATGCAGAAGTGTCAGAAGAAACTATGGTTTCAAATTCTGACTTCAAGAGAGTTTCAGTTCATGACCCTTCTATAGTTAAGGATCCAAAAACTGGTACATATTATGTATTTGGTTCGCATTTAGCATGGGCAAAATCAACAGATTTAGTTAATTGGCAGAATTTTACAACAAACATTAATACACAAAGTGGAACATTATTTGGTGATGTATGGAATAATTATTGTTCAGTAGGTGTAGGCGGAAATCTTAATGGTAATATGTGGGCACCAGATGTTGTTTGGAACGATGTTATGAACAAGTGGTGTATGTACATGAGTATTAATAATGGTAACTGGCAGTCAGCAATCGTTCTTTTAACAGCTGATAATATTGAAGGCCCATATACTTATGTAGACGAAGTTGTCTTCTCAGGTTTTTTTGATAATGGTGATAAAAGTAATGCTAAACTCAACGAAAAGAGAGTGAATTATACAGACGTATATAAGGTTCTTGGCGAAGGTGCTGATTTATCAAGATATTCAAAGACTGGTCAGAGTCTTATTAACTGTATCGATCCTTGTGTAACAATTGATGATAATGGTGATCATTGGATGACATACGGCTCTTGGTCTGCTGGTATTTATCAGTTAAAAATTGATAAGACAACAGGTCTTAGAGATTACAACATGAAATATGAAACAAAGATAAATGAATCAGATGCATATTTAGGATATAAGATTGCAGGTGGTCATTATAACTCAGGCGAAGGTCCATATATTTTTAAAGCAGGAGATTACTATTACTTGTTTATTTCTCTCGGTAATTTGGAAACAAGTGGCGGTTACAATATGAGAGTTTATCGTTCTGAAAGTATTAATGGTCCATATGTTGATGAAAATGGAAAGTCAGCTATATTTAAAGCTTGGTTCCCTGAAATAGGTTTTCAACAGATGGCTACTACGTCAAAATACAATACTAAGATAGGTGTTAAACTTTTTGGTTCATATAGAATGTATGGTATAAGCCAAGTACAGGCAGCACAGGGACATAACTCGGCATTTGTAGATGATGATGGAAAGATTTATCTTATTTATCATACAAGATTTGCTGGAAATTCAGAAGGACATCAGCTTAGAGTGCATCAGATGTTTATAAATGAAAATGATTGGTTAATTGCTGCTCCTTATGAATATGGTAAGGAAAGTTTATCAACAACAGGATATTCAAAGGAAGATATATGTGGAACTTATGAATTTATTATGCATAAACCAGCTTTAGTATATAATTATAATAACGGTAAGCAAGTAGGTGTTGCAGGTGGTTCAGCTGTATCAAATAATATAATTGTTTCTCAAGAATTTAATGTAGGAGCAACTGTTAATAAAGTAAAAATTAGAGTTGATTTTACTAAAACTGGTACTGAAACAATTAAGTTGAATGAAAATGGTAATATTACAGGTGATTATACTGGAACATGGGAATCAAAAGATAATATAAATGTTACTCTTAAAATTGATAATGTAGAGTACAAAGGTGTGTTCTTAAAACAACAGAATGAATTATCAACAAGAGATATTACAATGACATTTACTGCATTGGGTAGCAATGTGACAATTTGGGGTGTTAAGGAATTAGAAAATTAATAAAAAAGTAACTATTTAGCCATAAAAAGTCCCCACACACAATAAATTGTGTGTGAGGACTTTTGGCTAAACGCCATATAGTAGTTCATATATGTATTATGCTTTGCGAGCTAGCTCACATGCACAATACATATATGAACTACTGCAAGGCTAAATAGTTGAAAAATTTA
>JAGBHK010000024.1 GCA_017935565.1 Lachnospiraceae bacterium | reverse complement strand
GGAGGGGAAAAGAAGAATTACTTTACATAGACACATAATGTCTAGGAACTATGATATGATTGAGAAAAAAATGATAGTGAATTTTTAGTTACTTTTAGTTAGTTATATGCTATAATAAACAGTATGTATTAGTGTTGAAAAAAATTAAATATAGTGGAGGAAAATGTATGTTTTTAAACATTTCAAATCATAATTCTGTAAACTGGTCAAAAGAACAATTAGTTGCAGCTAACGAGTTTGGTGAAATTGTTGATTATCAATTTCCAAGTGTGAAAGCAACTGCTTCAAAAAACGAGATAGAAGAAATATCTAATAAGATAGTTTGTGAAGTGTTGGAATTAAAACCTGAAGTTGTTATGTGTCAAGGAGAATTTACGTTGACATATGCATTGGTGGATAAACTTAAAAATAAAAATATTAAAGTGGTGGCAGCATGTTCTAAAAGATGTGTAGAAGAGCAAATAATGCCGGATGGAACAGTAAAAAAGAGTTCAAGATTTAAATTTATACAATTTCGAGAATATTAAATAAACGGAGGATTACGAAATGATGTATGAAGGAAAAAAATATGTACTTGCAATGTACGACGTAAGAGGAAAACAAGAATATATATTTAGAAATAATCATATTAAAGAAATTGTTGGTGCGTCAGCGATTATTAGAGATATTTTTGAGGATTCTTTGTTTGACGCAGCTGTAGAAGTTCGAGGAAATGAAGATGCATTACCTGCAATATATTCGTATAGAAGAGAAAGCGAAAGTTCTTTTAATACTAACTTATTTAAGGAAAGAATGGATGGCGATCAATATATCGGAGAAGTTGTCTATGATGGTGGAGGAAATTTCTTCGTTTTGTATAAAAATGAAGAGGTATGTAAGTTAGTAAATAAGATATTTACGAAAAAAGTTATTGAAAAGACATATTCATTAAAAGTTTTGTGCACGTATGTTGAAATCGATGATTTTAGTGATTATAAAGGAGACAGAGATAGGTTGTATAAGAAACATCGAAGCATCGAAGCACATGAGTCTGCAAGTGTACCTGCTCAAGTATTTCCGTTTACAAAAGTTGATTATATGACATCAATGCCTTTATATAAAAACATAATTATAACTAGAAATGATGGCAAGAAGGAAGAAAGGGCAGTAACGAGAGAAAGTTATGCAAAATATAAGAAATATGAATTGGAATATAAGAAAAATAAAGATGAGTTTGGCGAAGTGTTTTTGGATAATTTAGTAAAGGAAAAAGGTGTAGATAGCCATTTAGCAATTATATACATAGATGGCAATGGTATGGGAGCAAAGGTGCAAGATTGCATAGCTGATAAAAAAGATTATGAAAGTTGTGTAAATTCTTTGCGAGAGTTTTCTGACAGTATACAGAAAGATTATGTAACTGACAGAAAGAACGATATAGAAAAATATTTAGAAAAAAAATATGAGCATGAGGAAGATAGAAAAAAGAGTAGATTTATAGTTTTTGCGGGTGATGAAATTAACTTTATTTGTAATGCATTTGATGCGAAAGATATTATTAAAGTGTATTTTGATGGTTTAAAAGATAAAGGAAGTGCGTGTGCAGGTGTGGCAATTTTTCATAGTCATGCACCATATTACGAAGCATATAGAATAGCTGAAGAATGTTGTGAAAGTGGCAAGATACGTATGAAAGATATGAAATGCGAGGAGGCGAATTTTGTAGATTTTCATTATTGCCAGAGTGGTATAGGTATAGATTTAGAGTCTATAAGGGAAACAGAGTCCGAGGGTATCATAAGTAAGCCTTGGTATGTTGGGGAGATAATAGACGATAGATGTATATGCACACAACAAGTGGAAATGCTGGTTGAACAGCTTAACAAAATGGCAAGGTCAAATGTAAAAGGACTGGCAGAACCGGCAAAGAAAAGTATTAGTAGCCTAAAAATGGAATGGAATAGAATTCGTGCACATTCTAGTGATGAGACACTTTTGAGTTTTGAAGAAACAAAAAGAATGCTAAAGATAGAAGATGAAGAAAAATTACGAAATTTAATTTATGATATTACGATAGTGTATGATTTGTGGTTTGCAGAAAAAGAATAAATGGGAGGAAATGTAGATGAGTAAGAAGATATTAGAAATAAAATTAAAATCTGATTTGTGCATAGCATCAGGATATGCGTATGCTGGATTGATAGATACCGATGTATGTTACAACAGAAATGGAATCCCTTATATACCTGGAAAAAGAATAAAAGGATGTTTGCGTGATGTTGCGAAATATATGTTTGATAGAGAAGAAATAAAAAAGATATTTGGTAAAGGTGATGATATAGCTGCAAATGGTTTGATTATCTCAAATGCTTATCCTGCTGAAATGAAAAAAATAGATAGAGAACTTACTTTAATTAAAAATTCAAATTCAGAATACAAAAATTATGTATCTCAACAGAAAGTATTAGATATATATACTAGAGTAAAGTCACAAACAGCTATTGATGACAATAATGGAATAGCATTATCTAACTCTTTACGATTTATGAGAGTTGTAAATCAATATTCGGCATTAGATGGCAAGGAAATGGTATTTTATGCGGAAATTGAATATGAAAATGTTGATGATGACACAGTAGAAAAATTAGTAAAGGCATTAAGACACATTGGAATGTCGCGAAATAGAGGCCTTGGTAATGTGAGTTGTAGAATAATAAGTTCAGAGATTGAATGTGAAGATGTTATTGATAATGTAGATAATACGATTGGTACTGATGGTGAAGAAAAAGTTGTTTTGGAATATGTCTTTACAAATACCCAGCCACTTATGCTAAGTGCTTCAGATGATGGTAAAAGTGAGAATTATGTAAATGGACAAAGTATTCTTGGGGCATTGGCAGGAACATATCTTAAAAACAATAAAAATGATGAAGAATTTAAAGATATTTTTCTGAGTGGTAAAGTGGAATTCAGTAATGCTTACATAACTGATGATATTGATAGAGAATATACACCTGTACCACAGTATATTAGAAAACTTAAAAAAAGCAAAAAAATAGTTAATGTTCTTGGTAAATGCGAAGAGTTATGCAGGAGTGATAAAGACTATAGTACAAATGATGGAAATCAACCGAAGAAAATAACATCAAAATATGCATATATTAAGGATAATGAAGAGATTTCTTTTATTGAACCGAGTATGTCTATTATTTATCACCATACTCACAAAAATGATAGTAGTGATGAAAAACTTTATTCATTTAGAGTGTTGGAAGAAAATCAAAAATTTGCAGGAAAGATAGTTGGGGCCAAAAAGTATATAGATATATTGAAAGATATTTTAACAACTATGACGTTAAGATTAGGAAAGTCAAAAACTGCTCAGTATGGTCAATGTAAAGTTGATAAGATAACAGTGAGCAGATATGAAGCTAAAGAATTAAAGATTAACGCTAACGAAGAGATTGTGGTGACATTAGAAAGCGATGGTATTTTTATAGAGGATAACGCTTATACTAATAAATACTCTCAGGTAAGACATGCATTGATGAAACAATTAGGTATTGACGCTTATGATGAAGAAGGGGAAAGTGTTTCTTATATGAGCACAAAAATAATTACAGGATACAATACAAAATGGAATATGAAGAGATTATTTATGCCAGCTGTATGTGCAGGAAGTGCTTTTGTGTTCAAAGTTAAAGGAGAATCAAGTATATATGCATCTATGGTTGGAGAAAGAAATTTAGAAGGATATGGTGCAATAAGAATAGAAAAAATAAATTCGATGAAATACAAAATTAATGAAAATATTGAAAACCAAGAAAATACAACTTCAGGCTCTGATATAAACATTAAGGAAGTAAAGGTGATGCTTGAAAAACTCATGAAGAATGATTTATTGGATGCGATTAAACTTAATGCTTATTCAATAGATAATATGAAACTAAATGCGTCAACAGTGGGTAGAGTGTCACTTATGCTTATTGAAAGTGGAAATGATTATGAAGAATTTATTAAGCGAGTAGATTCAATAAAGAGAAAAAGTGAACACGATGCAGTAATGAGTTTTATTTACAAATATATTTTTAACTCGGATAATGCTCCTGATATGGAAAAAATGATAGGGAAATCTAAAGCAGCAATAGAGATAAGTTCTAACATAGATGCTTTATATGGTGATGATAAATTTGTAAAAAAGCAGCAGATAGCAAACGAGATATGGCATGAATATTTAAAGAGTATTCTTGTGAATCAAAAGTATAAGCTGGCGAAAGGGGATAAGTAGTATGGAAAAATTATATTATAGAATAGATTTCAGTCTTAAGTCAGCACTTGCAATTGGAAGTGGTGCTAATGATACAACGGATAAGGATATTGTAAGAGATGGACGTGGAGTACCATATATTCCAGGGACCACACTTGCGGGTATATACAGGGCTTTATTTGATAAAAATAAACAAGAATACTATTTTGGAAAAATAGATGGCCAAAACGCTGACACTAGCAAAGTTATAGTATATGATGCTACACTTAAGTCTATGGAATTTAAGATTGGAAAGAGAGATTGTGTAAGCCTTGACGAATATAAAACAGCCATAAGTGGTTCTAAATTTGATTTTGAAATATTGGAACCAGGAGTGGAGTTTGTAACTTATGTTGAGCAGGATAGATTTGATGAAGATGCTGATATTATACAAACTATAGCAAATGAATGGAGCAATGGTAACATTAATATTGGCGGTAAAACACAGAGAGGACTAGGACAAGTTTGTGTAAAGGATATAAAGAGAGTTAGTTTTGATATGTCGTCGGATATAGATAAATGGCTTGAATTTGATATCTACGATGACGAGAAATGGCAAAATATTGAAAGTGTAAAAGATGTATTGAATGACGAAAAACTCGTAGATACAGTATGCAATGAATGTGTATATATTACTTTGGGGTTAAAGCAAGAAGGACCGATAAGTATCCGTGTTTATACAACTGATATAAGTGCATCAGATACTAATCCAGACCACAAGCAATTGGCTTACATAAGAAATGAAACAGAGATTCCGGTTATTCCAGGAACCTCTTGGGCAGGCTGTTTCCTTCACAATATGAAAAAATTAGGATATAAGAACGAAGATGAGATATTTGGTTCTACTAAAGCAAAATCAAAAATTTATTTTTCGGAAAGCGAGATAATTGGTGCTAAAGCTAAAATCGTGACAAGAAATGCCATAGATAGATTTACTGGAGGTTGTGTTGATAATGCATTATTTACAGAAAAGATGTATTACGGAGGAAAAACAGAACTTACAATATCAATTGAATGTAAATGTACAAGAGAGTTTTACGAGAAATTAGCAATATCTATAGTAGACTTGCATATGGGATTTATGGCTGTGGGTGGTGAAACATCTGTTGGTCATGGTCTGTTTGAAGTTGAGAGTATTACTATAAATGGACAATCGCTGGCTATTTGCAATGACAGTATGTATGAGAGCATTATGGAGGTACTTGAAAATGTATAATTGGGATGAATTTATTGAAAAATTGAAAGACTGTGAAATAAAATCAGGTTACGCAGTTGTTATTCTTACAGATGAGGTTCGAGTGAGTAAATATAATGGAGAAATTGCATTATCAAGTGAAGAATACATAAACAAATTACTAGATATGAGAGTGTTTGATAATGATTGTGAATTGCACATTTTTAGAAGTGATGTAGGAAGAAAGTTTAATTGTAGGATTCTAAAAAATGATGGAACAGATATGTATGAAGATTACCAGATTTTAGAGGATAATAACTGGGAAGCACTTGTAGGAAAAGAAAAAATTAAATTAGTTAATCACATTAGATATGATGAATCTGGACAAGCATATATATATGATTGGCGATTAGCAGATTTTGTGGGAAGGAGTGAATAATATGGCTTATAACAACTATGGTGGAAATAAATATAATAAAAATTTTAAGAAGAGTAGTTTTTCATATAAGTTCTGTAGTGATGAGGGATTTGTTAATCCGTATAATTTTGTGCCTGTGGGAAAGGATAAAAAATCATATGTTCAATCCGAAAATGAAAAATTACATACAGGTGTATTAGAATGTAGATTAATTACGAAAACACCATTAGTTATACCTGATGTTATGACAGAAAAGGTATCGGATAGAATTCCAGAGCATAAGCAATATGATTTCTTTAGATATGATGAGAAATTTGTTATTCCAGGAAGTAGTATAAGAGGGGTATTGCGAAGTGCTTATGAAACAGCAACAGATTCCTGCTTTTCAACAACAAAAGAGGAACAGATTGTAACTATGAGGGATGAGAGTGTATATAAACCAGGAATGTTGATAAGAGATAAAGAAGGCAAATGGGATTTATATAAGGCTGAAAGACAAGCACTTTTTGTTAGAGATTATAAGAAAAATGATTATGAAAAAGAACCTAATAATTGTAAGAAGGTAACTATTTCAGAATTAAAAAAATTAGGTTTTGGAAGAAGATTATATGTTCCAAAGAAAAATGGTGGTAGAAGGGTAAAAGAATATATAACTCAAGAGGAGTATTCTAAGATGCCACCTGCAGCGCAAAGAGAATATAAAGAAGGCTATCTCTTTATTGGAGAGCGTTTTATAAAAAAACGCAATGAGTCAATATTTACATTAGATTCAAACGAGGCGATTAAGAAAGATGTAAATATAGAGGTGTTGGATATTATCTATGATACATACAATAATGCTGCTATAAACAAGCAGAAAAAGGGTGAATTCTATAAAGGATATAAAGAGGCTAGAGATAATGGATATATTCCAGCATGGTATACAGAAGAAAAAGGAAATATTAAATTATCATTGGCTTCTATTGGTAGAAAAGCTTATGACAATAGAATGGGAAATATTGTAGGCGCAAAAAGACCATGCAGAAATAGAAAAGATATGTGTAAGGCATGTCAACTGTTTGGTATGGTTGGAAATGAAGAAAGTGCAGGAAGCAAAGTGAGAATCACAGATGCTATATGTGTAAGTAAGAATCCTATGTCTGAATACAAGACATTAGGCGAATTAAGTACACCTAGAATATCATACTTGTTGTTTTACACTAATGGTGCTTCATATGATGACCCAAGTTGTGAGATAAAAGGCAGAAAATATTATTGGCATGATATGAGAAAATCAGATTTGAGTAAGATTGTATCAGTTAATAAAGGAAAAATGAATGCAACTTACGAAGCACTTGATAGCAATAATGTATTTGAATTTAGGGTGTATTATGATGGAATCAGCAAGAAACAATTAGATGAACTTATTTGGTCACTTACATTAAGCGAGAATAAGGAAAATAGTGAATATTGTCACAAAATAGGTCATGGCAAACCGTTTGGATTAGGTAGTGTAAAAATAGTTATTGATAAGCAAATTGAACGAAACATAATGAAAGGACAATATGCTTTGGACGAATGTGCCGATATTGAGGAAGTAAAGACAATTGACGGAGATAAAGATATTATTGAGTCATTGCTTAAAATAGCTAATATTAACAGTATGAAAGGTTTGGATGTTAGATATCCTTATGTTGATTACAATAGTGCAGATGAGCCTAAAGCAAATGATATCGCAGCACATAGATGGTTCTCGCAAAATAAGAATGGTGGAAAGATTGGTTCTAATAGTGGTTATAGAAATGATGCAAAAAGGCTTCCAAATATTAATGACGAGGATAATACATTACCAGTGCTTAAATATATAAAAACTGACAGATAGGAGCAAGATGAATTATGCAAAAAGAAAAAAATGTACTTTTGTTAGCATTAAGCGAATTCAATACACATATAAAAGAGGATAACTATTATTATGTGAAAACAGGCAAGCAAATGGAGGTTGTGGCAAGTCGTTATCAATTAGAGCCGGGAAGTAAATATATTATATGTGATTTGGCTAAAAGTAATAGAAAAATAGATAAAATATATATGCTTTGCACAGAAGAAGCGTTGAAAAAAACTGTTGAGTTTAATGAAATGACTGATATTTCACCAAAGGAATATTACATAGAAAAAGTAAAGCAGTTTGTTACAGGAGAAAGCCAACAAATTGATTTCTCACAAATAGATGATAGTGCAACAGAAATCTTTGGTGATAATGAAATGAACTGTATGAATTTATTAGAAGATAATAAAAAAATGTATACTGAAGAAGTATTATCACAGATGTTCAACGAAGTGGAAGTTGTTGAAGGGAAAGAATACAGTGCTATATCGGAAATAGTTATGTCCATATTGCCTATGAAAAACGAGGCCGAAAAAATCAACATATTTGTAGATATGCAAGGAGGAAAACGAAATACTATATTTACGCTAAACGCGGTGTTAAATATGCTTAAGAATAATGATATTAGTGTTGAAAAATCCATTGCCATAGCATATCAGCGAGGAAAAATAATTCATAATATAATTGACGAAACAAAAAGTTATAACATATTTGATTTGGTATCGGGAATGGATGAGTTTTTCAGTTATGGAAAAGGCAAGAAATTCTGTGAATATTACGACAAATTGAATAGTTCGGGGGCTGAAGATTCTTATGAGAAGAAAATTGTTAATCTTATAAGAGATGTATCTGACGCCGTAGAATTATGTAATGTTGTAGAGATGGAGAGAGGCATAGAAAGACTGGCAAGAGAAATACAAAAGTATATGAATTTGGAGAATGATGTTAAAGAACCATTATTTGCCAGTTTAGTTCCAATGCTTGATAACGAATACAGAAACCTATTAAAAGGTGGTGTTAAAAAGAGTGGAAAAGTTGTTGTTGATAGAATTGCTATAATAGAATGGTGTTTGAAGAAGGGCTTATATCAACAAGCTTTAACATTGGCGGAATCTAAAGTTCCAGAGCAGATAGTGAGAGATAATATACTTTATTATTGTGTTCAAGGTGATGAGGCTGAATTTAATAGTGCAAAAAAATATTTTATTAATGAGAAGAACAATTTAAAAGATGAACAGAAATTTTTGATAAATGATGTATCAAGATATTTTATTAAAAACTTGATAAAATCATGTAATCATAAGTTTCATCAGTTTAAGAATTGTATTTTCAGGAACAAAAATTTAAGAGGTTTACATTTATATACAAATGTAAGAAATACCGAAGATAATAAAGATAATTTAGCAAGATTAATTGAAAAGTATGATGATTTAGTGTGGTTAAGGAATAATAGTAATCATGCAAGCAGTGAAAAAAAATATTAATGAGAAGGTAAGGATTAATGTTGAACAATTTATCCAGTTATACAGAAAAGTTGAAAAAAGTCTTGTTAAGGGTAAAAAATCACAACTTGTAGAAATTGATGAAAAGGTATACAGTGAGCAAGAAGTTGCAAAAATGTACATTGATGAAATGATAAGCTTTTTTGTTGAAAATACAACCAATAAGCCCGTGTTTTATGTGTACAAGAGTGCGTATAGAGAAATGTATGAAAAATTATTTGACGAAATTCTTTCTATGTCAAAAATATGCGGTAGCGAGATGGACGAGGTGCAATTGAATGAATTCTACAATAAGAATGAAATAATATATGGTTTGTTGCTAAAAGATATTAGAGGCAAGAAGGGAACGGTAGAAGAGAGAAAGTCAGCATATTTAAAACCAAATAACAAAGGAACACTTGGGCATATAGTGTTATTGAACCAATGCAAATCTTACGCTACACAAATGTTAGAAGTGTTTGAAAATATAAAAAAGGAAAGTGATGAGTGCAAGAACATATGAAATATTGTTTGATTTTTAAATGTAATGATAAAATTAGACTTCCTATACAATATAATCATATATTGCAAGCAGCAATATTAGGATGGATTCAGGATGAAACATATACCTCGTTTTTGCACGATGAAGGTTTTCAAAGGGAAAAGCGAACTTTTAAGTTATATTCATTCTCACAAATAATTGGAAAGAATCACATTGATAGGAAAAGTGGAAAGATTGTTTTTGATGATAAGATATGCATATTTATTTCATCATATATTGATGAAATGGAGAATTATATTAAGAAAAGCATTGAGGCAAATAGGAAACTACGGTTTGGTAACAATGAGTTGCCATTGGATGAAGCGTATCGTGTAGATGAGAAATATGAGTCGTGTGTAGTGGAAACATTATCACCGATAAGTATACATTCGACTTTTGAGTTGCCAAGCGGAAAGAAAAGAACTTACTACTATACTCCAAGCGAAGAAGATTTTTCTAATATGATAAAGGATAATTTGGTAAGAAAATATCAAGCAGTACATGGTGATTTACCTAAGGATGATACATTTGAGATTATTCCTGTTAAAGGTAATTCGATGGAAAAGCAAATTATCAAGTACAGAGGAACTGTAATTATAGGATGGAATGGAGTATTCGAACTTAAAGGTTCTACGGATATGATAAAGATGGCTTTATTGGCTGGTGTAGGAGCTAGAAATAGTATAGGTCTTGGCTGCTTGTTGCAAAAAAATCCAGTCGATGAAAATGGCGAAAAATAGGCATTTGTTACGATGTTGTGTGTCGAAAAGTTGATTTTAGATATGAAAATGATAAAAAAATCCGGTCAGTGTTTTGGAACTGTTTTTTAAAATAATGATAGAATTTAGATATGCCTTGATAATACAATGGTTTGAAGACTTTTTATGGTGAAAACGATTGACCGGAAAATGGGGTGTAAAAGAAGAATAAGCAAAGTGACGATGGTGGAAAAGTGTGAAAAAATGTGTTGTGGAGAAGTAACTATGAGGAATTGACACGCGCAATATCTTTTGGGAATTTCCCTTTTATTATTGGTTCGTGGAGAAATAACTATGAGGAATTGACACATTTACCATTGTAACATATTTATCGTTCCAATAATCAAAGTGGAGAAGTAACTATGAGGAATTGACACTCGTAGGCTGTTAAGATACCTACCACATAATTATCAGTTTTTTTGTGGAGAAGTAACTATGAGGAATTGACACTTTCAACTAAAAAATCATTAACTAATTCTTCATTACTTGTGGGAAGTAACTATGAGGAATTGACACTAGATATTAGTATCTTCTGCCATAATCTTATCGATAATAGCAAAAGTGGAGAAGTAACTATGAGGAATTGACATTCTCTTTGAGAAAGAGCTACAATTTCATCTGTATACACGTGGAGAAGTAACTATGAGGAATTTAAATATTAAAGAATGGAGATGAACATGTATATAATATTGGCATATGATGTTAATTGTAAAAGAGTTAGCAAAATAAATAAGGTATGTAAAAAACATTTAAATGTTGTTCAAAGGTCTGTGTTTGAAGGTGATATTACTCTTACAAAAATTGAAAGACTGAAAGCGGAATTGGAGAAAAATATTATTGTAGGTGAAGATTGCGTTTGTGTGTATCAACTTGATTCTCATAAATATACATCAAGATGGGAAATAGGGATGATAGAAGCGAAGGACAGGATTATTTAGAAAAATATGTATGTATCGGAGGAGGTAAAAGGCATATTGACAGAGCTATTGAAAGCGATTTTTAGTGATAATAATATTAGGGAGGCTATTGAGCATCTTAAAACTAAAAAGAATGTTTGCGATGATGAGGGCATATGGTTACATTCATTAGATGAATATTGGAAATGGAATGGTTGTGCTATTGTAGAACTGATTAAAAACAATGCGTATCAGCCCAAATTAGTGCATAATAAACTTATAATTACAGGACAAGGTAAACATAGAATCATTTCAATGATTTCATCAGTGGATAGGCTGATTGTTAGAGCAATTCATCAGGTATTGCAGAATGAGCTGGATAGTTGTTTTTCAAACTATAGTTATGCTTATCGTGAGGATAAAGGTGTTGATGCAGCCATTGAGAAGGTGTCAGAATATATTGGAACTGGAAAAGAATATGTTGTTGAAGTTGATATAAAAGACTTTTTTGACAATATAAGGCAGGATAAGTTGATAAATGATGTAACGAAGTTTATTGATGACATAGCGCTAGTTAATCTGTTATGTAAATACATATCTTGTGATATTGAATATGATTTTGAAATTAGCCGAAAAAATATTGGTATTTTGCAAGGAAATGCTTTAAGCTCTTTGTTGAGTAATATATATATGATTGAATTTGATAAATGGGCAGAAAGTAAGGGATATTCATTTGTGCGATTTGCAGATAATATTAATATATATATTGAAAATATGCAGGATGGATATAATATATTAGACGAAGTTATACATAAATTAAATGAGATGGTTTTGCCAGTAAATGAAACGAAAAAAGGGGTTTTTAACGTATTTGCAAGACGTTATTTAGGATATGAATTTGAAAAGACAGAGAGTTCCATTTTAGTTAAGAAAAAGAAAAGAAGCAATAAATTTGTATATTCACATTGGCATAAGAGTTCATTGGAAAAAGTCAATAATGATTACTTTATAGTGAATGATGGTATATTGACCAAAAAAGATTTTTCATTATTATTTGAAAATGCAGATAAAAAGGTTAATATACCGGTGGAAGTAACGGATTCTATCAATATATATTCAGATGTGGTTTTAAATTCGACATTTTTAAAAATGATATCGCAGAGGAATATTAATGTTAACATTTTTGACGAGTACGGAAGGTATCAAGGAAGTTTTTATACAAATAAGCAGCGAAATAAAATGAAAATGCTGGTTGAACAGGTTAAGATATATTCAGATGATAAACTACGCTTAGATTATGCTAAAAAGATGGATATTGCGTCAGTTCATAATATGCGTTGTAATTTAAGGTATTATAAGAAGCAGAAGTTGCCCCCAAAATTAGATGAAGGTATACATTATCTTGGTGATGGTATAGTTAAAATGAATGAGTGTAAAACTGTAAATGAATTGATGATGGAAGAAGCAAGGTGCAGACAAAAATATTATCAATGTTTCAATGAAATCATAACTAATCGAGATTTTGAATTGACAGTTAGAACTAAGCGTCCGCCGAAAGATGCCATAAACGCAATGATTAGTTTGGGAAATACATATCTGTATCAAAAAATTGCGCAAATGATACTGCGAAGCTCTGTAGACATACGAATATCATTCGTTCATTCAGCGACAAAAAGATATGAAAGTTTAAATTTGGATTTAGCAGATATATTTAAACCGATTATTGTGGATAGAGTAATATTTACAATGATAAATAAGAAAATGATTTCAGTAAATAAGCATTTTGAAAGGAACGGAGAGGGTGTGTTTTTAAATTCTGTGGGGAAGAGTTTGTTTATATCTGAATTGAATAACAAAATGCAACAGATTATAACTATCGGTGGGAGGCCGTATACTTATGAACGTGTGATATTGACTGAAATTAAAAAATTGGAAGCAGCTATAGAGGCTAAAGAAAAGTACAAGGCTTATAAGTATCAAATGTAAATATTCCGGTCAGTCAAAAACGCGAAAAATAGAGTGATTCGTGAATTGGCGTGGACATTTTTAGTGGGAAAATAGTTTTTTTTACAAAAAAATCCGGTCGATGTTTATTGCTAAAATTAATGTATGCTACAGAAATAGATGTATGAGTTGTAATTATTAGCGTTTAAGTGATTTTGAAAGAAAAAATGATTGACCGAAAAATGAGTGGTAAATTGTAAATTTTTATGTACATAGTATTAGGAAGTGTGATAAAATGTGTTGTAGAGAAGTAACTATGAGGAATTGACACAGTTATTAAATTTTTTGTAAATCCATTTGTCATAGTGTAGAGAAGTAACTATGAGGAATTGACACTTTAACCTTTCACTTAAGTAAAATTATTCTTGGAACTAATCGTAGAGAAGTAACTATGAGGAATTGACACCTGAAGTTCAGCTACTGTTTTTTTATGATCTTCGAACTCTGTAGAGAAGTAACTATGAGGAATTGACACATCCATGATCATATTAACTGCACCCGATACGACTGCACAGCTCTTGTAGAGAAGTAACTATGAGGAATTGACACCTTTAACACAGGATCTTTGAATGTACATGTTGTATTGCCATGTAGAGAAGTAATTATGAGGATTTACACAATAATAAAATAATGGAGATGACGGGAGTTGAACCCGTGTCCAAATAGAAAAGCAACTACTATGAATAAAAGGTGTGGTGAAAAAATGATAAAGGCGCAGAAGTTTTGGCTTCTGCGCCTTTGTGTAGGTAAAATGCTATTTATAAATAGATAATGCATCTGAATGTACTTGTTTAAATCTATTTCGTAAATGTTCTGGACTGATGATTTCTGCATTAGCACCGAAAGAAAAGAAATAGTTATATATTTGTTGCGGTGTGCAATGAAATGCATAAACATCTTCAGAAGAAAGTTCCTCAATCTTTTCAGGTCGTGAGTACAATCGTGACTTGTAAGATTGTTTTCCAAGTGGTGTCAAACGAACGAGTATTTGTTCAGGTTGGCCTACAAGGTAAGCAGGTGAATGCTTTGTAATGCAATTCTCAATATGATTTATCTCCTGTTTATTTAAATAAAAAGATTTATGTAAAAAACGAGGTTCGGAAATTCTGGCCATAGAGAAAGAAGCCACTTTCTTATCTTTATCAACTTCACCGTCTTTGTATGAGTAACAGACCAAATATGATTGCATATGAAATGTATCAGGGATGATTTTATATGGATATACACAAAAATCTTGATCTTTTCCGTATAGTTTAGTAGTAAGTTTGATGATTTTGTGTTCTCGGCAAGCATCCTCAATATCTTTAAATATTTTTTTTCTATATATTCGTTCTCTTTTAATAAAAGGAAGAGAGCAGTATTCTTCAATAACTGAACGTATATATTGACTAGGGCGTTCGTAAAATAGTTCTTCGGAACAAGTAGTGGTTAAGTATTTTACATTATCATCATTAATGTGATACAGTTTGCTTGATGATTTTGGCTTTTGGTATTCTGAAACTTGTTCTAAAATTGTTTGTTTTTCATGTTCAATTAATTGATTGATTACATCTTGTTTTGATTTTTCAGCTAAATTTAATGAAGATAATAGTCTGTTAAATTCAATTTCTTTTTCGTAAAGATATACTGATATTGATGACTTGGCAATATCACGGTAATTCTTAAAAACCGTATTTATAAATGTTGATTTTTTTTTAACAGAAAAAACTTCCATATCATCTGCCATTGTAATTAAAGAACGTTCGCTTAATGAGATACGAAGTTTTTGTTCTTCATTGATTAAATTTTCGCCATATTCATCTTTGAAAGCCATAAAAATCCTCCATATAATTACATTTTGTTACTTGTATGGTAACAGAAAAAGCATAAAAATGCAATATTTAATTTGAAAAGGTAACAGAATTGTATTGAAAATGTTCACTGTACAGAATAGAAATAGAGGTATATACTATAGTTAAGCTTGATAGCAACAGTAACACACATTTTTTAGGAGGTGATACATATGGATATCAACATTACAATCAACATCAACTTAAAGTAACTGTTCACATAGCACATTCTTTTTTAGGGGGTGATACATATGGGTATCAATATTACAATCAACATCAACTTCTAGTTCTAGTTTCAGTCGTAACTTTTCATCTTATATTCATTTTTGGAGGTGTTATTATGGATATCAAATTTAACGGCAAACCATATACCAAAGCTTCTGTTCATCATTTTTTTAACCAGGAACGTAAATCTATTGCTGCACAAAACATTTCAGATAGCCAAGGCTATATTCGCAAAACTCTTTTTTGTACAGAACTCTTTGTTCATTTACTAGGTAGCATATCTGAACTTTCTGACTATATCGACAGCAAGTAATCGTAACAGTAATTTTGCACACCAAGGAGGTGATATATATGCAAAACAATTTCTTTAAACCAATCAATTCTAGTGACTCATCTAACTTTAGCAATCTTATCTGCTGGTAACAATCAATTTTTAACAACAAGTAAAGGGGGTGATATATCACTGATTTTATAACATTTTACATTATCTATCTTTAAATTGACATTTTATGTCATCATAATGATTTAAATTATTTAGGTATCTTAGTAAAATAAGATATCTTGATTTTGTTTAGATAATTTATTATAATAGTTTATATAATTTGTGTGTGGAAAAATGTTATAATAGTTAATGCTAGGAGATGATTATATTTTGAATAACGAGATGAAGGTTGCTAAAAATACTCGTACTTTGGATATGTATGTCCGATTATGTGAGGGAAAAGTTATAAATAAACAAGAAGAATCTCAAAAATTTGGTGTAGATGAGCGTTCTATCCAGCGAGATATTGATGATATTCGAGCGTTTCTTGACGAACAAAGATCTTTCAATTCTAACGATGGTCGAGAAATTGTGTACGACAGAACTCAAAAGGGATTTATAATGATTGGTGCTGAAGGTTCAATGATGACTAATAGTGAGATATTGGCGGTATCAAAGATTCTTCTGGAAAGTAGAGCATTTACAAAGCGTGAGCTGAAGTCCATTTTAGATAAATTGGTGGAAGGATGTGTTCCACAGAAAAATATGAAACTTGTTAGTGACTTGATTGCCAATGAGAAATATCACTATGTGGAGTTACATCAAAAAGAGTATATAAAGGACAAACTTTGGGATATTGGGTGTGATATTCAGGAGAGAAATCTTGTGTCAATTAAGTATGTGCGAGCAAACGATTCGAAAGAATATGTTAAAAGAATAGTGGAGCCAGTGGCTATACTTTTTTCCGAATACTATTTTTATTTGAATGCTTTCATTGTTGAGAAAGATGAGTCGGATAAGTATGTGCATAAATATAATTATCCTGCAATTTTTAGAATTGACAGAATTAAAGATTATAAAAAAATAGGTGAAAAATTCAGGGTATCATATGCAAATCGTTTCGAAGAAGGTGAATTTAGAAAAAGAATACAGTTTATGTATGCGGGGAAGTTAATGAATATAAGACTTAAGTTTTATGGTGATAATCCAGAACCGATTTTAGATAGATTACCTACTGCAAAAGTGATTGAACAAAAGGAAAATGAATGGGTTATTGAAGCGGAAGTGTACGGCAAAGGCATTGTCATGTGGTTGTTAAGTCAAGGTAATAAAGTGGAAATTTTAAAACCTGATGAACTAAGGCAAGAAATAAAGAATACACTTTTGGAGATGATAAAGAATTACCAATAGTAAGTGTTTAAAGGTACGTTGATACTGAAGGGAGGTCATTAAATGAGTATAATGCCAGAAACAAAAAAGTGTCCAACTTGTAAAATGAAATATTCGTATAATCCTGATGCGGGGGTTGGTTTGTTTTGCCCACATTGTGCAAGTATGGGAATGCCACCGAAAAGCACGTTGGAAGAGATTTTAAGGAAAAATCAAAAGAAAAAAATTAAATAATAGTGACATATTTAAAAGAACTTAATCGAAAGGTTAAGTTCTTTTTTTGAATGACATAATTTGTCATAGCTATATTGTAGTATATAGTTGTAACTAAGGAAAAATCAATACATTTTAAAAGGAGAAAAGAGTATGAGTAGTTTATTTTTAAGTAACTTAGAGGAATTAATGAACAAAGTAACAGCAGGAAGTAATGACAAGAGTATCAAAGAAAATATGGATGATATTTGTGAAGCATTAGAAGAAGAGATTGTGAAAAGCGATACTGATGAGAATGAAAAAAAGGAGATGTTAAAAAAACTTCGTAAATTCAGTAATTCGCAAACCAATATTATGTTGGTAGGAGCGACAGGTTGTGGAAAAAGTTCTACAATTAATGCGTTGTTCGGATTAGGTGAAGAAGTTGAAGGAGATGGTGAATATGTAGAAGTTGCTAAGGTTGGAAGTAAGGCTGACCCGGAAACAAAGGATATCGAGAAATATACTATTGGAAATCTAATTTTGTGGGATACTCCAGGACTTGGTGATGGAACAGAGATTGATGAGCATCATAAGGAAGTTATTCAAGAATTGCTTAAAGAAGAGGATGAGGAAGGCAATGCATTGATTGACCTAGTTCTTGTAGTAATGGATGGTTCTACAAAGGACTTGGGAACTTCATATAAATTGCTAAATGAAGTGATTATTCCTGAACTTGGCGAAGAAACCAATAGAATACTTGTAGCACTTAATCAAGCGGATATTGCAATGAAAACAGGCCGTCATTGGGACTATGAAAAGAATGAACCTGATGAAACCCTCATCGAATATCTTGAGGAGAAGATTGAGTCAATTAAAGCGCGAATTAAGGAGGATTCAGCAATTGATATTAATCCAGTATATTATTGTGCAGGTTATAAGGAGGATAGTGGAGATGTAGTTCGACCATATAATCTTTCAAAATTGTTACTTTACATATTAAATGCGGTTCCATCTCACAAGAGAGTGGCTATTATGGAGAACATTAATACAGATACTGAAAATTATGAGCACAATGATGATGAAATGGATTATGGTGATGCGGTTAAAGATAGTTTTATGAATTCATTTACTGATTTTATATCTGATGGTGTGGATACAGGTGCGGATATTGGTGGAACGATTCTCGGTATACCAGGAGCGATTGTAGGAGCAATCATTGGTGGTGCCATTGGATGTATTAGAAGCATTTTAGATGATATTTTTTAGGAGATAGCTTATGTCGGACATGTCTGCTATTTTGAAAACAATTGAAAATAATCCTGCATTTGTATCTGAAATAGGAGACTGTCCGAATATTGAATTTCCTACAGCAGGAGGAAAACTTTTTTGGATTGATAAGAAGTGTGTTAATGGTTGGAAACTTCAATATAATCCATTGACAGGGCTTTCGAGAATCATTGATAAAAACTATATTCGTAAAGCATGGGGAAATCCTGTGATTATGGCAGAGAAGTTTAAAAGGCTTACAAGAAAAGAGTTTTTGGAACATGGTGATGTCATAGGTATAGTGAGAAGAAAGGCATTAGGTATATATGAGCACTACGCCGTATATATCGGTGATGGAAAAGTTGTTCATTATTCTGGTGTAGGTAGTGATTTTTTAGGGAAGATTACTGTTAGGTTAGATACTATGCAGAACTTTATGAAAGATGACAAAGACTATTTTGTATTGTATTTTGATGCAGCTTGTACTTCGCCTCATAAGATTCAGGTAAGGACAACTTTTAATTTGAGTGATGTTGCATATAAATCATGTGTTAATTTAAGCTCTAAGAAGAAGGTTAAAATTTATTCACCAGAAGAAACTGTTAAGCGAGCATTATCCCGAATTGGAGAAGATAAATATAGTTTATTATTAAATAATTGTGAGCATTTTGCTATTTGGTGTAAGACTGGTGATTCTAAATCATTTCAGGTTGATAATACGGTGTATGCATTGATGCTTGCAGAGGATAGCGAGGTTGTGAAATAATGAAAATATATCATCAAAGAAACAAAATTCCTTCGGGCTGGCAATTAATAGAAACGCACTCTCATATACTGCCAGTCAGCCAGTGTAGTGAACTGGAATATAAGGAGTTGATAGATATATATGCTGATAATGGTTATAGTGGTATTTTTATTACTGATCATTATAATGTTGATTTTGAAAAAGTCAATTTCTTGGAAAGTTCATTTTACGAGTTATATGCTGATGCTTTTGAATATGCTAATAAGAAAAATATAAGTGCTCTTTTTGGCTTTGAACTGAAATTCAACCCTAATGTTTCTGAAACTCATCAGGATTCTGAGTTTTTGGTTTATGGCGCTGACCCACAATTTTTAGACAAATATCCATACATATATAATTGCAATACCATTTCTGATGGCTTGCTTACTCTCAAAAAGTTACTGTTTAAAGAATATGGGAATTCTTTTTTGATTATTCAAGCACATCCAAATCGTTGTAAAAATGGAATTATACGCAATTGTAATGTAGATGGAATTGAATTGTACAACGGAATAGAAAAAGCCTTTGTAAGATTATATATGAAACTAACTTTTTCTGGAAGTGATGCACATCTTCCTGAACACTGCTGCAACAATGCCGTTTTGCTTCGCGACTGGAATGGAACAAAAGAAGATTTTATTCACAAAATCAAAAAACGTCAATATTCTATATACGCAAGAGCATTGCGCTCCTAAGGTTATCCCTTAGGAGCGTTTTTTCTTGCTAATCCCCCCCGAAAGTTGTATAATACTAATATATATGTGTATTATTACGAATACTCTTGGGAGGTAAGCTATGAGTACTAGAACTGACATTTTTTTAGATAAATATAAAACCCTTGAAAATGTTGTGAAAACTGAGTTTCGATTAAGCGATAAGGAATCGCCTATGAATTTTATTATGAATAACAGAGATTATCAAAATATTCGAAATCAGTTAGATTTATGTAGGGAAACTAGAAATTTGTTGTCGCACAATCCTAAGGTTTCTGGAGAATACGCGGTTGAGCCTAGTGAAAAAATGATTGAACTTTTAGATAAGGTTATAGCGAAAATAACTATGCCTCCTAGAGCGAATAACATTATGATTAAGAAGTCGGATACTTGTTATCGAGGTATGAACGATAGTGTTAGGGAGGCTATGTTTGAAATGCATGAAAAATCCTTCACGCATATTCCACTTTTAGAGGATGATAGAGTTGTAGGTGTTTTTTGCGAGAATACATTGCTTTCGATAATCATTGACGAAGAACGACTTAATATTGATAATAATTTGAAATTTACTGACATTAAAAAGTATTTGGATATTGAGAGGAAGGAAGTTGAGGTATATCCATTTGTTTCTCAAGATACACCGATTAGTAAAATAAGTGAGTTGTTTAAGAATTCTCCAAAGAGAAAAGATAGAACGGGTATGGTTTTTGTTACACAAAATGGTAAGAAGAGCGAAAAATTGCTTGGAATTATTACAGCGTGGGAAGTTGCAGCGGAGGTTGATGATGTATAATACGATTTTACTTGATTTGGACGGAACTTTAACAGACCCTGGTGTGGGGATTACAAACTCCATTATGTATGCGTTGAAGAAGTGGAATATTGAAGTTAAAGATAGAACAGAATTGTATAAGTTTATAGGACCACCGTTACATGAGTCTTATATGAAATATTATAATTTTACTGAAGAAGACAGTTTTAAGGCAGTTGAGGATTACAGAGAATACTTTAGGGAAAAGGGAATATACGAAAATGAACTTTATCCAGGTATTGAAGATATGCTAACTGTACTGAAGTCTAAAGGGAAGAAGATTATTTTGGCGACTTCTAAGCCTGAGGAGTTTGCCATTAAGATATTAAAGCATTTTGAAATCTATGATTATTTTGATTATATTGCGGCTGCGTCTATGGATGGTGTTAGAAGTAAAAAGGCTGATGTTATTGAGTATGCTATCAAAAATGCAGATATAGATGTTAAAACGGCAGTTATGATAGGCGATAGAGAATACGATATTCTTGGTGCGGCTAAGCATAATATGGATTCTATAGGCGTGCTTTATGGATATGGTAATTATGACGAACTAAAGACTGCGGGAGCGACATATATTGTTGAAAAGGTGGAAAATATCGTTTCATTGGTAAAATAGTTGTATTTGGTATATGATTTGATATAATTGCAATGTTAAATACATAAGGATTAAAGGACAAAAGAATGGGCAAAGAAAAGACAGATAATAACAAAAAAAGTTTTTTGGACAGAATAGAGGGAAATTGTTCGTTTACAGCAATTAGACATGGTATGATTAGTATTATACCTTTGATGGTTATTGCCTCAATTGCCTTGATGATTATAAGTCTTCCTATTCCGGCTTATCAGGATTTTATCAATGGTATTTTTGACGGAAAAGTTGTTGAATTATTAGATTTTATATATAGTGGTGTGTTTGATGCGTTTGCTATTATTTTGGCAGTTGCTACAAGTATTAGTTATTCTATTAAGAAGCAAAAGCAAATGCAACAACCTATTAATATTAGTGATATTTTAGTGCTCACGCTTATTACACTTGCTTCTTTGGTAGCTACATTGGGCATTCAATATGAGGATTTTTCTGTAAGTATGCTTAGCAACCTTAATACAATTACAGCGTTGTTTGTATCTTTGGTTTCAGCTAAGATGTTTTATGGTATTAAGAAAATTAAATTTTTTAAATATATAAATAGAGGAACTGTTAATGACAATATTTACACTGGGGCAATTGAAGGCCTTATCCCAGCTATTGTAATTATCGGTTTCTTTTCTGTGTTTAGATTGTTATTTGAACTTATCTTTAATGTAGATAGTCTTCAAGAACTTTTTGTTATTGTAGCTAATAATATGTTAAATGCTGTAGATAATAATTTTGGCGAGGGTTTAGTTATCATTTTTATGACACATATTATGTGGTTTTTTGGTATTCATGGAAATAATGTGTTACAGCCGATTGTAGAAAATAAGTATACTGATATTAGCGCAAGTATATATACAAAAACTTTTCAAGATTCATTTGTAATTATTGGCGGTTGTGGTACCGTGTTATGTCTTGTACTTGCTATTTTAATTTTTTCAAGGAAGAAAAATATTCGTAATATTGCAAGCCTTGCATCATCAACCGTTATTTTTAACATAAGGGAGATTGTTGCTTTTGGTTTGCCTGTGATATTAAATCCAACATTTTTGGTGCCATTTTTATGCCTTCCAATATTTAATTATCTTGTTTCGTATGCTGCTGTTTATTTAGATTTGGTACCTAATGTGACAAATCAAGTTGAATGGGCGACACCTATTATACTTAATGCATATCAGGCTACGGGTTCTTGGAGAGGAATTTTGCTTCAAATAGCTCTTATAACAGTCGGAACGCTTGTGTATAAACCATTTGTTGATTTGTTTGAGAAACAGAATGATAAGAGATTTTCTGAAGATGTTAAGGAACTTGTTGAACTTTTGAAACGTGATGAGGAAAATAACAAAGAGGTTGTTTATACAGAACTGCAAGACGAATATGGTAATATTGCTCGTTTGTTGGCCAATGAATTAGAAGAAGCTGTTGAGAAAAAAGAATTGTTTTTAGTATACCAACCACAGGTTGATGCAAATGATATTTGTGTGGGTGGTGAGGCTTTGATTAGATGGAAACATCCTTTGGCAGGGTATATTTACCCGCCGTTAATTATAGAATTGGCAAGAGAAAAGGGATTTTTGTATAAAGTAGAGAAGTTTATTATAGAATCAGCATGTAAAGATATTCATAGAATTGAGGAAGAAGTTGATGTGGATTTCAAGATTTCAGTGAATTTGACCAATGGTTCTTTAGAGTGGGATGGTTTGGAAGAATGTATTGCAAGGAATGTTAGCAAATACGATGTACCAAATAATAGACTTTGGTTGGAAATAACAGAACGAGATGCGATTTCTTCATCGGTTGATACAATTGAGAAGATACAGAACTTAAAAAATAAGGGCCATAAATTCCTTATTGACGATTTTGGTATGGGTCACACATCTTTGCTGTATTTACAGACAAACCAATTCGATGTATTAAAATTAGATGGTATATTAACTAAAGATATTCTCGAAAACAAGAGAAATAGTAAAATTGTTGAAGTCATTGCACAACTTGGTAGCTCTTTGAAGGTTGATATTATAGCAGAATATGTAACTACAAGAGAACAACGAGATGAACTTGTTGAGATGGGATGTTATGCATTCCAGGGAAATCTATACAGTGTGCCAATAAAAATAGATGAATTTATAGTTTGGATGAAAGAACATTCAGGCAAAGGACTAGAAATTAATTCCGAGATGTGATATAATTGAGAAAAATTTCGGAATGGTGGTGTGAGCGTGGCTGTAGAACTTACGCGAAAAGCATATTTGGAAAGACTGGAAAGAAGCAGTGAAAATGGCTTAATTAAAGTTGTTACAGGTGTTTCTGAATGTGGAAAAACATATGTATTGTTTAATACATTTTATGATTATCTCCTATCAAAAGGGGTTGGTGAATCTCATATTATTGAGATACCTTTAAGTGATAGAGGATTTAGTAGATTGCAGAATAATGATGCATTGATAGAATATATTAAAGACAGGATTGAGGATGATGACAATTATTTTGTTTTCATTGAGAATATTCAATTGATGGATGATTATTCTGATATTATGAAAAGACTTCAAAGATTAGATAATGCAGATATTTTCCTGACAGGAGATGACCTTAATTTCTTGTCAGGTGTTTTGATGAAAGAATTTGCCGAAGAATGTCAGCAGATACGTATATTACCATTTTCTTTTAAAGATGCCGTTTCTTTGAATAAAGAATTCGAGAAGAATAGAGAATTAGATTATTTCTTCAAGTATGGTGGATTACCTATGACTTGGTGGATGGATTCTGAAGAGGAAAAGGAAGAACATCTAAGGAAGATGTATGAAAAGTGCGTTGCGAGTATGATAGAGACTTACAATATTAAAAATGAAACAGCTTTTGTTAATCTTATTAATGTTCTATCAAGAGCAGTAGGTACATTGATTAATCCACTTCAACTAGAAAACTATTTTAATGAATTAGGATATGCCAATATAACTGATAAAACAGCGAAAAAATTTATCGGTTATCTGGAAGAACAATGTATAATAACAAAGGTTTTAAGGTATGATTTAAAGAAAAGAAAGTATATTAATACGCCTGCGAAGTATTATTTTGAAGATGTAGGACTTAAGAATGTTGTAAATAACTTTGAGACATACGATGAGGGCGCAATACAAGAGAATATTATTTATAATGAACTTATATCCCGTGGATATAATGTTGATATGGGTGTTATAGAGTTAAATTACAAAGACAAATTCAACAATAGAAAGAAACAGTTTCTTGAAATTGATTTTGTGGCAACAAAAGATGATAAGCGCTACTATATTCAATCGGCACATACTAGAGACGTGTATAAATTAGCCAAAATGGTTGAATACAAGTGGAAAACATATAGTTATGTAAGGGATTCTTTTAAGAAAATTTTGGTTGTACATGATGATATTAAACTTAAAAGAGATGAGTATGGAATCGTAACTATGAGTTTAAAAGAATTTTTGTTAAACGAAAACAGCTTAGATTTATAAGAAAAGGAGAAGTATCGTGAAAAAGAATTTATTAAGTATGGCATTAGTGTTGGTTGCGGCTTGTAGCATTGTTTTTACAGGTTGTAAGGACAGTTCAAATGGTGGGGAAACAACTCAAGAAACAAATGATGCAGGTGCAACTAGCGAAAATAAAGATAATGCAGGCGGTAACAGTCAGACAACAGTTGACAAATTAAAGGATGTATTTACAAATTTTGACCAAAGAGACACATGGGATACAACAGCCAAAAAGATTGAATTATCTAATGAAGATGTTGTTATTGAAAAGGAAGGTACTTATATTTTAAGCGGTACATTGGATGACGGACAGATATATGTAAATGTTGATTCAGAGGAAAAGGTCCAACTGGTACTTAATGGCGTAGATATCACATGCTCAGATTCAGCGGCTATTTTTGTTGAAAATGCGGATAAGGTTTCTATAACATTAGTAGAAGGTACTGAAAATATTCTTTCTGATGGTGGCGATAAGGATTCTTCTAATGCAGACGGATGTATTTATAGTAAAGATGACTTAAGCATCAATGGTTCTGGAAAATTGGTAGTAAATGGAAATGTAAACAACGGTATTGATTGCAATAATGATATTAAGATTGTTGGTGGAACAATAGAAGTTACAGCTGTTAATAATGGTATCAAAGCAAAGCAGAGCATCTCTATAAAAGACGGTGATATATCAGTTAAAGCTGATGATGCTATTAAAGCGTCTTCTAATTCTGACGATACTGTAGGTTCTTTCTATATGGAAGGCGGAAATCTTGATCTTGTGGCGGCTGATGATAGTATAACAGCAACTGTTTCAATAATTATAGCTGGCGGTAAGATTACAAGTGACGCAGAAGGAAAGAATACAAATTGTGATGGAACAGAAAAGATAGCTGAAGGTTGTCTTATTAAAAAGTAATTCATTGTGGTGAAAAAATGAAAAAAAGTGTTTTATTGTTTGTAGTTATGCTTTTTGTGATGGCAATAAGCGTTACTGGTTGTAAAAAGGATAACAATGATACGGTTGAGGACGATAAATTAAATATAAACGTTGGATGTATGAAGGGGCCAACTGGTATTGGTATGATAAAAATGCTTTCAGATTCGAATAAAGGTAATACGAAAAATGTGTACAAGTACACAATTTCCGGAACGTCTGATGAAATCAGTACAGCACTTATAAAAGGTGATTTAGATGTGGCAGCGGTCCCATGCAATCTTGCGAGCGTTCTTTATAATAAGACTGATGGAGATATTGTAACTGTTGCTATTAATACACTTGGCGTGTTGTATATTGTGGAAAATGGTGAAAGCGTGGCGAGTGTAGAGGATTTAAAGGGTAAAACAATCTATTCTACAGGACAGGGAACAACGCCAGAATATACATTGAGATATTTGCTTGAAAGTGCAGGTATCGACCCGGATACAGACGTTGATATTCAGTATAAATCTGAAGGCGCAGAAGTAGTTGCAGCAATGCTTTTAGATGAGGATGCTGTTGCGATGCTTCCGCAACCATATGTTACAGTGGCTTTAAATAAAATCGAAAACAGCAGAATAGCCATTGATGTTACAAAAGAATGGGAAAAACTCAATGAAGGTAGTACTGTTGTCACTGGCGTTTTGGTGACAAGAAAGGACTTTATTGAAAAAAATAAGGCTAGTTTTAAGGAAATGCTAGAAGAATATAAGGCATCTACAGAATATGCAAATAGTAATATAGACGATACAGCAAAATTACTTGCGGAATTTGATATATTTGCTGAATCTGTCGCAAAGAGCGCAATACCATATTGTAATGTGACATATATAACTGGAAATGAGATGAAAGAAAAAGCCATGGCTTATCTTTCAGTAATTTATGCGCAAAATAAGAATGCGGTTGGTGGAAGTGTACAGGAAGGAATGTTCTATATTGAAAAGTAAATGTACTAATAAGATAAATAAAGTACTAGGTTATGCCATATCTATATTGATATGGCTATTAATCTGGCATTTTACAGCTTTAATAATTGATAAAGATATATTTTTGCCGTATCCTTTAGATGTTTTTAAAGTGCTGATTAATGATTTATTACCTTCAGATGTGTTTTGGAGTAGCATTTTGCATTCTGTTATTAATATACTGTTGGGATTTTTATTAGGAACTATAATAGGCGTGCTTTTGGCAAGTGTTTCGTCAATGAGCAGGATTATAAAGGCTTTTCTATGGTTTCCGATAGTGGTATTAAAATCTGTACCAGTTGCTTCGTTTGTAATATTGTTACTTTTATGGGTTGTGCCTGAACAATTGTCAATTGTAATACCAATGATGGTTGTAATACCGATTTTATATATTAATACTCTTTCATCTATTGAAATGACTGATAAAAAAATTATTGAAATGGCCGATTTATATAAGGTTCCTTTTATTAGAAAACTAATGTATATATATGTGCCATCAGTAATGCCAGCAGTAATATCTGCGTGTTCCTTAGCTATCGGTATGGCATGGAAGTCTGGAATTGCCGCAGAAATCATAGGTTTAGCTAAAAATACAATAGGAAACGAACTGTATAAAACTAAAATTTATTTAATGACAACAGAACTTTTTGGTTGGACTTTTGTGATAATTTTATTGAGCATCTTGTGTGAATATTTGTTGAAAAAAGTAGTGCATTATTTGGAGGTTAAAGGTGAATAAAATCGAAATATGTAATATAAGTTTCTCTTATGACGAAAAAAATGTATTTAAAGATTTTTCTGCAAGTTTTCCTGCGGGATGTACTTCAATCCTAATGGGGACAAGTGGTTGCGGAAAGACGACACTTTTGTATTTGATGGCAAAATTGTTGAAAATCACCTCTGGAACCATAAAATATCCATGGGAAAATCCAAAATTTTCATTCGTTTTTCAAGATGAAAGATTAATTGAAAATTTATCTGTGGAAGGGCACATTAAATTAATCAATCCTAAAATTATTGATAAAGATATTGTGGATTGCCTCGAAAAATTGGGAATTGAAAAATTGAAGAAAAAGAAAGTGAAAACTTTGAGTGGAGGGGAAAGACAGAGAGTGGCAATTGCCAGAGCGTTACTTTGTGAGTATGATATTTTGTTTTTGGACGAACCATTTACAGGTCTAGACGATGAAACAAAAGATAAAGTTATCAAATATGTTAAAGATATGACTAAAGATAAGACGGTTATTATGGTTACTCATGATAAGGAAGAAGCAAAAACATTCATAAAGGATGAAAAACTTCTTTATTATATATAATTTTTATGATAAAATATGAAAAACGCATATGGAGGAAAAAAAGATGGGTAGAGATGTAATTATTGCTTGTGATTTTGATAGCAAGACAGAACTTGTAAAGTTCCTTGATAAGTTTTCAGAGGATAGTTTGTATTTAAAGGTAGGTATGGAATTATACTATGCCGAAGGTCCTGAAATTATCAAAGAAATTAAGAGAAGAGGTCACAAGATTTTCCTTGATTTAAAACTTCATGATATTCCAAACACTGTTATGAAGGCTATGAAGGTACTTTCAGCCCTTGATGTTGATATGTGTAATGTTCATGCAGGTGGTACAATCGCTATGATGGAGGCTGCAGTTAAAGGACTTACAAAAGAAGATGGAACAAGACCACTTCTTATCGCAGTTACACAGCTTACTTCTACAAGTCAGGAAAGAATGACAAATGACCTTTTGATTGATAAGAACATTGATGAGGTTGTTGCTCATTATGCTAAAAATGCTAAGCAGGCAGGTCTTGATGGCGTTGTTTGTTCACCATTGGAAGCAGGTAAGGTTCACGATTTATGTGGAAAAGAATTCCTTACAATTACTCCAGGTGTAAGATTTGCTGATGGAGAAATTGGAGACCAGGTTAGAGTTATGACTCCTGCTCAGGCTAAAGAGATAGGCTCTGATTATATTGTAGTTGGCAGACCTATTACACAGGCAGAAGATCCTGTTGCTGCATATAGAAGATGTGTGAATGAATTTGTTGGGGAATAAATAAAGTATTCAAAGCTACTATGCAGTTATTCTTGATTGCATAGTAGCATTTTTAAGTTATGAGGAGACAGAAATGGTAAATAAAATTAAAGAACTTGTTGATAATATTGAGAAAATAATAATAGGAAAAAGACAAAGTATTGAATTGATTGTTGCAGCTATGTTAGCGGAAGGTCATGTACTTATAGAAGATGTGCCTGGTGTAGGTAAAACAAGACTTGTTTCAGCAATGGCAAATTCTTGTGACGCAAAATTTGGCAGATTGCAGATGACACCTGATATTATGCCTACAGATGTTACTGGTTTTACATTGATTGATACAGTAACTCATAATAGCGAATTTAGAAAAGGTGCAGTTTTTTTGCAACTTTTTATTGGCAGATGAAATTAATCGTTCTTCACCAAAGTCTCAATCAGCATTGCTTGAGGTTATGGAAGAAAAACAGGTTACTATAGATGGAAATATATTTGAATTGGAGAAACCATTTATGGTTCTTGCTACTCAAAATCCAATTGAAACATTTGGTACATATCACCTTCCTGAAGCACAGATGGACAGATTTATAATAAAGATAAGTTTAGGATATCCAAGCAAAAAAGATGAGATGGACATATTATTAAAAAATGAGGATAATATATCGACAAAAAAACTTACATCTGTTATCTCTTGTGAGGAAATTCAGCAATTATGTGAGAAAATAAAGGATGTTCATTGTTCTGATTCAGTTAGACAATATATTATAGATATTGTTTCAATGACAAGAAAAGCGGACTTTATTAAACTTGGTGTAAGTCCAAGAGGAAGTATCGCTATGTACAAGATGGCTAAGGCGTTTGCTTTTATAAATGGAAGAGATTACGTGAAACCTGATGATATTAAGTTTTTGGCACCATATGTATTTGGACATAGAATAATGTTAACTCCTAAGGGAAAATCTGTGGTTCAAAGTACGGAAGATGCTATTGATAGAGTGGTTTCAATGGTTGCAGTTCCTGTGTAAATGAGTATTTTGGAGCTTGATAATGGGAAGATTAATTAGTGTATGTATAAGTTATATATCCGCATTGATACTATCCATATTTTTTGCGACATTTATTAATGCAAATGTAGGATGGTTTATGTGTGTTTCTTTAATACTGGCAGTTTTGTTGTCAGTATTGTTTGCTGTGCTCACAAAAAAGAGCATAAATGTTAATTGCAAAGTCGAAGAAATGCTACTATCAAAAGGCAGTAAATATATTTTGAATATAACTGTAGAAAATAAATCGATTTTTCCTACAACGCCTATTGATATTAAAATATTGAATTGTGACGGTGTAAAGTCAAAAGACAAAAGCATTATTATTTCGCTTTTACCTATGTCAAAAAAGACCTTTGAGGTGGAATTTGACGCGAAAATAGCTGGTTTATCGAAAATAGGAATAGAAAATGTATTTGTAACGGATTACTTAGGATTACTAAGAATGTCAGTAATGGAGAAGGTTTCAGGTACTGTGTTAGGTAATATAAAGGTAATACCTGATATCAGTGAAGTTTCTTCTAAAGACGAGCGAATATTGCAAGTTATGCAGGCTTCATTACATGCAGATGATAGTGAAGATACAACTGAATCATCTTTAGTGAAATACGGCGGATTTCCTGGATATGAGAATAGGGAGTATGTTCCTGGCGATTCTATTAAGCGAATAAATTGGAAACAATCTGCTAAAAGAGGTAAATTGCTTGTAAGAATCGATGATGAAGTTACATCAAATTCGGTTAATATAGTTCTTGATAGTGTGCAGAAGAAAGAACTAGTTGACGTTAATAATATGATGACATTAAGTCAATATGAATACTGTCTGCCAGATGAAGTTATTCCGAAAATTAGTGAAGATGCAATGGAACTCGGATTAGGGCTTTCAAATATTCTAATTCGTATGAATTATAAAGTGAATTTTTACATAAAGGAGAATAAATCTTTCGAAAAATATTCTATAGAAGATGAGAAAGATTTAGAGAATATTCGTGTTAATTTAGCTTCATACAAATTTAATCAGGAGGACAGAGGAGAAAGAATACCTGCTAGCGAAGTAGAGGATGGAAAAGTATTTATCTTTGTATCTCCTAATGAATACAAAGAAATATATGCAGCCCTTAGCAAAAGTATAGATATTAAATCAACAGCTAGTTATTCAGTTATTGATGATGCTAAGAAAAATTCAAAAGTAAATCAATCTTTGTTATATAATAGAAACAATATTAACAGAAAAAAGAACAACATAGCATTGTTAGTTATTCCATTTTTACTAGCGTTGTTCCTTAGTATAACAGTTTTTTCGGCTTATCGAGTATCATGGTTTTCACCTTGGACGATTGCTCAAGCATTGATAATAGTCGGAATATTTGCAATGTGTAAATATGCAAGAAAACATAAGATAAAAGGATTTTTAATTCTTACTGTTGCCGTATTTACCATATTGTTTCTAGCGTCTAGATTTGCGTTTTCAGATAGTCCACGAGAATATATGCAATGGTTTGTGTCGGGCGGAGATGTTGTTGAGACACGACCATCATTTTTAGCTGCGTTAATGTTGATTTTTACATCATTTTTTGCGTATGTAGTATTTTTTTATACGCAAGTTACATATAGGGTATCGTCAATTTTATTGTTAAGTTTGTTTCCATTCTTTATTTACGCTAAAATTGTGCGCGAACCAGAATTAATATATGTAATGGCAATTATTGTATTGAATGTATGTGCATTCTTGGTAAATAATCGAAAAGACCGTGATGCGGGCAAGAGAATTGTTGGTTATAGAGATGGATTGATATCGGTGTTATTGTATGCGCTTTTCTTTGTTCTCTTGTCATTGGCTATACCTAAAAATACAGAAACAAAATACTATCATGTTTTTGAAGAAAATTTTTTAGGTGGAAATACAAGTACTATTTTACCGATTAAATTTACTGGAAATTCAGATTATTCAGGCAATGCTGATGATTATAATCAGTTAAATAATCGAAAGTTATACGAGTTGGAAGGTAATTATATTAATGAACCATTGTACTTAAAAAGACAAGTATTTGATTATTATGATTATGATAATAATAGATGGTATGCTGATGATTACTATAGTGAATACAAAACAACTAATAAAGTAAGTATAGAAAACAAGGCATATTTAAATATTCAAATGTTAGTTAATCTTCTAAAAGCGGCAGAAAAAGAAGAACCGGGATTTTTAGCTAAGTATAATATGGAAGAAATTGCTAAATGTAATTTTTATGAAAATGAAATTAGCTTAAAGGTAATGTCAAAAAATTTCTCAGTGGAATTTTTTATTGTACCTTCACGAACAACAAGTATTTCAGCAAATTTTGAAACATTCGTTAATGAGAATGGTGCGTGGATTAGCGATAATACTATGTCAAAAAGCAATGTTTACGAAGTCTTTTATTATGACCAATACAAGAACCTTGAGGAATGGATTGAAAATGGAGGTTCAAATTGCAGTAATGAAGAAAGCATAAAAATGTTTGAAGAAATGATAGAAATATTTGAAGAGCGCGAAAATAGTAGTTTTTTGAAGGCGGTAAATGCATTCTATGAAGAGGCGCTTCTTGCTGAAAAGTATAGAAAAGACATGAGTAAAAGTAATGAAGAAATTCCTGAAAGCGTACATGAATTAGCTTTGGAAATAACCGACGGATTAGAATATGATTGGCAAAAAGCTGAAGCTTTGGCAGAATATTTTGCCAGACCTGAATTTTTGTACGATTTATCTTATGATGCGCCGGATGATAGTGTGGAATATTTCTTGTTTGAGGGAAAAACAGGCACCTGTTCAGATTTTGCATCTGCATATGTGTTGATGGCAAGAAGCATAGGATTAACAGTTCGCTATGTGGAAGGTTTTGTTGCAATGGATGAGCAAGACCTTGATGGTTCAGTAAGTTATGCAGTTAGAACAAAATCAGCCCATGCATATCCTGAAGTTTACCTTCAAAATTATGGATTTGTTGTATTTGAACCAACTATTGCTGCAGTTGCAGGTGAAGAAGATGTAATGGAAAATGGTGTCGCAGGCTTTGTTATGGCAATGGGACTTAGAATATTAATTATATTTGCCATCATATCATTATTGATAATTATTATACTCATTATAGTAAAAATACTTGCGCCTTTTGTGGAAGAAAAGCGATTTATGAAACGATTTAGCAGGGCAAAAGAAGATAAGGCAGTTATATTGATGTATAACAGAATGGTATGTATGATTTCAAAATACATTGCAAAGGCAGATTGTTATACACCAAAGGAACTTACAGTGAAAGTAAGAGCATATTTTGATTACGATTTAAGAGAAGTCGAAAGAGCTGTAGAAAAGGCATCTTTCCAAAATAAAAATGTTACTTTAGATGATGTAAATATTGTAAAAGATAGTTATTATTCTTTGAAAAATGCAATAAAAGAATATAAAAAACAGTAAGATGAAAAGGAGGCTATGCATGAAATATATAATGATTTTTATACCAGTATTATATTTTTTGAAGTTGTATAACTGCGATATCATATACATTGAAACTTTTGATATTACAATTCAAAAAAATATTATTTTGACAATGTATTTATTGATGACATTATTGTGGTTTACTGCGACAAAAATTAAAAAGTATTGCTATAAAAATATTGTATCAGCAATAGCTCATAGTATTTTTATCATAGAAGTATTTTCATTAATCTTTTTGACCCAGACCAGTGTGGTACTTACAATAGCATTTCTAATGATACTTGGGATTGTGTTTATTATATTTAAAAAGAGATTTGAAAAGAAGGATAAATTTATTAAATCCTATGTCATAAGCGGAGCAATAATACTGCTTGTACCGTTTATATATGTGTCGTTTATTCAAAATTTGAGACAACCGGTGTATATTATTACGCCCGATGATACTGATTTAAAAGCCAGTGTTTTTGCTACAAAGGATGAAATTGTTTCAGAATACACGAATGATTTGCAAAAACTTTTAGAATGGGAAAATTTAAATACTCTTGAAAAATTAGAGTTGATGGAAATTGTTCTTAATGTAGAAACCTCATATTTGGGTATAAAACCGATACAAGTTGTATTGACTGGAACTCAAAACGATATATATGGAATGTATTATAAAGGTAGTAGGACGATTGTATTAAGCCATGAGGCTACAAAAAGTTATGAACAGTGTATAAAGACTCTTACACACGAATGTTTTCATGCGTATCAAACACAAATTATGGAAAATCTGGATTTTACCAACGAAGATGTTTCTGGATGTAGATATTTTGCAGAGGCGTACAGTTGGTGGCTGAATGACAAGAATTATATTAATGATGTAGATAAATATGAAGAATATGTATCCCAGTCCATTGAAAAATCTGCAGAAAAATATTCAGAAGAACAAATTGAATTTTATAAGAAAATTTTGGACCAGTAAATACTGGTTCAAATTTTTTTCAAAAAAAATGAACCAAATCAAAAATTTATTCGTATATGAGTATGTAAAGGATAATAATTAATAAAAAATTAAGTGAGAGAAAACATGGAAGAGAATATTAAAGTCTATGGCCCGAGGCTATTTGGACTATGTATGACCCTTTGTAAGAACAAAGAAGATGCATGGGACTTATATCAGGATACTTGGCTTAGGGCGTATGAAAGACAGGAACAATATAATTCTTCTTTCGCGTATGAAAGTTGGTTGACCGCTATATGTGTCAATCGCTATAGGGATAACTTACGGCGTCAAAAATTAGCCCCATTCCTTGATTTATTTTCCACAACGGAAGAAAAGGATAGGATGATAGAAGAAATACCTGCGAAAGAGAAGGAAGATTTTAGCGAAATACATGAGGCTATAGATACATTGCCACATAAGCTTCGTGAAGCGGTGATATTATATTATTTCGAGGATAAGGATGTAGGTAAAACCGCAGAGATAATGCAAGTCCCAGTGGGAACAATTAAAACACGACTTATGAAGGCCAGAAAAATGTTAAAGGAGGCTCTTTTAGATGAATGGAATTTATGATTTTGAAAAATATCGTACACCGTATTTAGATACGGAAATGCTTATAAAAAGAAAACAGGAAAAACAAAGAAGAAAATTGATAATACTTTCATTAATAGCAAGTACATTGATGTTTTTGATTACAATGTTCTACCTATATAAAGTATACAATTTTGATAAAGAAATATTTGTTGCGGTAATTACAATGATGATTGCATATATTGTAATTGCTGGATTAATAATAATGAAAATAGTAAGAAAGGGTGAATATATATGGCAGTAGCATCAGGTGTGTCAATAGTTGGAATAATTTTAATTATAGTGATGGGAGTAGTTGCAGGATTTGTATTTGTCGATGCAAAGAAAAGAAATATGAATCCATTGTTATGGGCTGTGATAGCATTTTTTGGACCATTTCTTTTAGGGCTTCTAATTTATTTTATATGCAGAACTCCATTGTCGGACTTACAATGTCCTAAATGTGGTAAAAACATAAATAAAGATGATAAGATGTGTCCTCACTGTGGAACGGTGATGACAACAACTTGTCCACAGTGTGAATTTCCAGTAAGTAAAGGGTGGACGACTTGTCCAAAATGTGGAAATACATTGCCCGAAAATTACATGCAGCCGATAAAAGCATATAAAAAAGAAGGGGGAGCAAAAGTTGTTGTTAGCGTTATTATAATAGGCGTGCTTATAATAGGGGGGATTGCATTTTCTATATTTAGCGCAAAAGATTTTGTATCTAGTAGTTATGGTTATGGTGCAAATGTAGGTGTTTACAATATTACAGAGGATGATTTGATGAAAAATGAAACTTTGAAAGATTGGCTTGATAAGTGCAAGGATTCAAAGAAAAAAATCCATGTAATTGCATCGACTCATAGTAATACCTGTTATGTATACATGAAGGATAATGATAAAATTCTTACTAGCAGAGTGTCTGTGGATGAATATTCAGATGGCGCTACTGGCGTTACAATTGATTTATTCCAGACAGAATACAATGATTTATATGGATATGATTTTTATATGTATGGCTTTGAAGTAGTAGAAGATATGAAGATAATTGTAAATTTAAATGACAAGAAGCAAAAGGCAGAGGTAACATTTGTTGATACAGATATTAGTGAAGATACATGGAGGGCAGAGTAATGGATAATAAAGGATATAAGGTTGCTACGATAATATTGATTGTAATATTACTGTTTCAGTCATGTGGAACAAGTTCTTCTATATCTAACATGGAAGATAGACTTAATCAAAATAATCAAAAATTAAGAGAAATGGAAGATAGATTAAACTATTTTGAAAGTGAAATAGAAGAAAATGTATTATCTGATGATTCATTTGGAATAGAAAATATTAATTTTAAAGAAGAATATATAAAATTCAGCTTTTCGGTAGAACCAAGAGATGTTTCAAATGATACAAGAGTTGTGTTAACCAATGGTATAGAATCCGTTGAAATGGAAAGAAAAGGAAATGAATTTGTTGGTACACTTCAATATCCGTTAGATGACAAATTGTACAATACCAGTTACAAAATATATGAAGGTGAAGTTGAAACGGGAAATCAATATATTGATTCAATAGGTGCATCTTTATGGATGTATAAAGCTGCAATGGCTGATTTTTATGGTGAAATTATGTATGGAAATGGTAAACTTACATTGGCAGGAGGCTTAAAGTATTACTTAAATATCGATGATAAGATAGAGTCTGCAAAATTTGTTTTTGCTGACAATACTATTGATTTAGGAACATCTACAGAAGATGTTGTAGATATTAACTTTTCAGAAAAGATATCAGTTGATGAAGAGAATAATTTTTCGGAATTATATATTGAACTGGTTTTAGAATCAGGTGACATATATAAGATATATCCATATCTAGAGGCTTGTACAGTATTTTATGTTGATGAATCCTTTAATAAGGATACATTTGTCAATCAAAGGCAAGGGGTAATTATAACAACAAGTGAAGGTAAGGAATATAAAATATTTGACTAAAATTATTTAAAAATCAAGTATTTCAGGCAATCGAAAATGGTTGCCTGAAATTTTTTTGAAAAAAGTCTTGACAATCAAAGTATTGTGATATATAGTTTGATTGTCAAAAAGTTAAATCAATCAAACTATTTGGTGCACCAAAATAATTTAAAGATAACATGGAGGAATCATGCAAAATAAGGATATTGTAAGAATAAATGATTTATTAGTAAGTGTATATGATGACATTGAGAAGATTGAAAGCAAGTCATTAAGTTCAGGTGCTTTTAAGGATTTATCCATCACTGAAATTCATACTCTTGAAGCTATTGGCCTATCAGGTGAGAGAAGTATGTCAGAGATTGCAACCAGCCTTGATATTACAACTGGTACATTGACAACTGCCATTGATAAGCTTATTAAAAAAGGATATGTTGTTAGAAATAGAAGTGATGTTGATAGAAGAATCGTTTACATTGCATTGACTAAAAAAGGAAAACTTGCATATAAAGTGCATGAAGGCTTCCATTACAAGATGGTAATGAGTGTTATGACTGATTTAAATGAAGAAGAGGTTCAGGCTCTAATCAAAGGTCTTGGTAAATTAAATAATTTCTTAAAAGAAACATATGAAAAGATAGGTAATAGTAAAAATGAATAGTTCATATATATTAGGTGCGGGTTGTTATGTACCTGAATCAGTAGTGACAAACGATGATTTAAGTCGAATCGTTGACACCAGTGATGAATGGATAACAACCAGAACAGGAATAAAAGAAAGACATTTGTCACAAGGTGAAAAGACCTACGAGATGGGTGTCAAAGCGGTTAAGAGGGCACTTGAAAATGCGAAAATTAACCCAGAAGACTTGGATATGATTATCTGTGCTACGATTACACCTGATGAGTTTATGCCAGCAACTGCTTGTAGAATTCAATCAGATATTGGAGCTAAAAATGCGGCAGCATTTGATATTTCAGCGGCATGTAGTGGTTTGGTTTTTGGCATTACGATTGCAAGCCAGTTTGTGAAGACTGGAATGTACAAGAATATTTGTGTTGTTGGTGCTGAAACGCTTTCAAAGGTGACAAATTGGGAAGATAGAGGTACATGTGTGCTTTTCGGAGATGGCGCCGGAGCTGTTATTGTTGGAGAAAAAAGAGATGAAAATTCTATGGAAATCATTGCAGAAAGCATGATAAGCAATGGAGATAAAGCCGACATACTTACATTAGAAGCTGTGCCATTTGGAAATATGTTAAAGAAACGTCCTGACAAGATGCCAGATTTTTATATGGCTATGGACGGTCAGGAAGTTTTCAAGTTTGCAGTAAAAGTTATTACTGATCAAATAAAGAAGGTTACAGAAAAAGCTAACCTGAAGGTTGAGGACATAAGTTTCATAGTTCCACATCAGGCAAATGTAAGAATCATTGAAACGGCAGCTAAGATGCTTTCGTTACCGAATGAAAAGTTTTTTGTAAACTTACATAAATATGGAAATACTTCTTCAGCAAGTGTTGGAATTGCTTTTAGCGAATTGCTTGAAAGCGGAAAAATCAAAAAGGGTGACAATCTTGTTATGACAGGATTTGGTGGTGGCATGAGTGCAGGAGCCATACTTCTTAAGGCATAACGAGTCACAATATAAAGAATGTTTAACATTCAAATTTTTTTAAGAAAATATTTTGATAATCAAAAATTTAGGAGGACAAAAAAATGTTTGAAAAAGTTGCAGAAATCATCGCAGAACAGGTAGGTATTAGCGTAGAGGAAATTAAGCCAGAAAGCAAATTTACAGATGACCTTGGAGTAGATTCACTTGATTTATTCCAGATTATTATGGCTTTCGAAGAAGAATTTGGTGTTGAAATCGTTACAGAAGATACAGAAAAGATTAACACAGTTCAGGACGCTATTGATTATATTGAAAGTAAGCAGGCTTAATTGCTTATAGATTGGAGGAAACATGTCTACAAGATTTTGTGAATTAGTAGGAGTAGAGTATCCTGTTATTCAGGGTGCTATGGCAAGAATTTCAGATGGACGCCTTGCAGGAGCAGTGTCAGAAGCAGGCGGTATTGGTATCATCGCAGGTATGAATGTACCTACAGATATACTTAGAGAGCAGATTAGAATTGCAAAAAGTATTACAAAGAAACCATTTGGTGTAAATGTAATGTTGATGGCTGACAATGCCGAAGAAGTAGCAAAGCTTGTTATTGAAGAAGGCGTTAAGGTTGTAACAACAGGCGCAGGTTCACCTGGTAAATTTATCCAGGCATGGAAGGAAGCAGGAGTTGTTGTAATTCCTGTTGTACCATCAGTTGCTATTGCAAAAATGATGGTTAGAGCTGGAGCTGATGCAGTTGTTGCAGAAGGAACAGAGTCTGGTGGACATGTAGGTGAACTTACTACTATGGCATTGGTACCACAGGTAGTTGATGCCGTAGGAGATAAGGTACCTGTTCTTGCAGCAGGTGGTATTGCAGATGGTAGAGGAATTTGTGCAGCATATATGTTAGGTGCTGATGGTGTTCAGATGGGAACAAGATTTTTATCAGCAAAGGAATGTAATATTCATCCTAATTATAAGGCTAAGATATTGGCTGCAAAAGATATTGATACAGTAGTTACAGGTAAGCACACAGGTCATCCTGTTCGTGTTATTAAGAACAAACTTGCCAGAACTATGATTGAATTGGAAAAGAGAGGCGCTGCGCCTGAAGAATATGAACAGTTTGGTGTTGGAGCACTTAGAAAAGCTGTTGAAGAAGGTGACATGGACTACGGTTCAGTAATGTCAGGACAGATTGCAGGCCTTGTAAATAAAGAGCAGACATGTAAGGAAATTATTGAAGAAATCTTTACAGAAGCAAAAGAAGTTTATGAAAGCAGAAAGGCGTTAATATAATGGGAAAAATTGCATTTTTATTTTCAGGACAGGGCGCTCAGTATGTAGGAATGGGCAAAGATTTTTATGACAATTCAGACAAAGTTAAGGAAATATACAAAAAAGCTTCGGCTTCTTGTGGCCTTGACCTTGAACGAATCTGTTTTGAAGGTCCAAAGGAAGAGTTGGACACAACAGAAAATACACAGCCGGCAGTAGTTACAACAACAATGGCTATATATGAAATGGTTAAAGAAGCAGGTTTTAAGCCAGATGTTGTTGCAGGACTTAGCCTTGGTGAGTATTCAGCTTTAACAGCTGCGGGAGTATTTGATATAGAAACAGTTACATCTTTAGTTAGAAAAAGAGGACGTTTTATGCAGGAAGCAGTTCCTGTAGGTGTTGGTAAGATGGCAGCAATGCTTGGGGGAAAAGAGGACGCAGTAAGAGAACTTTGTGAGGCTGCAAGCAGCGAAGGATTTATTGCCCCAGCTAACTTTAACTGTCCAGGACAGATTGTTGTAGGTGGCGAAGTGGCAGCAGTTGACAAAGCAATGACACTTACAAAGGAATACGGAATATTAAAGGCAGTGCCATTGGCGGTAAGTGCTCCATTCCATACAGCTATGCTTGAACCAGCAAGTGTTAAATTGGCAGCAGAGTTAGAAAAACTAACATTGAATAAAAATGAAATCCCTGTTGTATGTAATATAAATGCAAAGTATCTTACAGAAGATGCTGATGTAAAAGATATTTTGAGAAGACAGGTTATGAATTCTGTATTATGGGAACAGAGCATTAGAAAGATGATTGAAGATGGTGTGGATACATTTGTTGAAATCGGACCTGGTGCTACTCTTACAGGATTTATGAAGAAAATTGACAGAAATGTTAAAGCTTACCATGTTGAAAATATGGAAACTTTAGAAGCATTAAAAAATGAATTGAAATAATGGAGAGTTTAAAGATGACATTAGAAGGAAAAGTTGCGGTAGTTACAGGTGCATCAAGAGGTATTGGTAGAGAAACAGCTCTAGAACTTGCTAGAATGGGTGCAGATATTGTTGCAAACAGCTCAAGAGAATCAGAAGATATTAAGTCATTGGCTTCTGAAATTGAAGCTCTTGGAAGAAAATTTACATATGTAGTTGCAAATGTTGCAGTGATGGAAGAAGCAAAAAAACTCATTGATACTGCGATTAGCGAAATGGGAAGAGTAGATATTTTAGTTAATAATGCAGGTATAACAAAAGACGGATTACTTCTTAAGATGACAGAAGATGATTTCGATGCAGTAATTGATGTAAATTTAAAGGGAGTATTTAATACTATAAAGGTTATTACACCAATTCTTTTGAAGCAAAGAAGCGGTAAAATTATCAATATGACATCAGTTGTTGCACTTATGGGAAATGCAGGTCAGGCAAATTACTGTGCTTCAAAGGCTGGTATTATCGGGCTTACAAAATCAGCGGCTAGAGAACTTGGAAGTCGAGGCATCACAGTAAATGCCATTGCACCTGGATTCATCAATACACAGATGACAGATGTTTTACCTGATGCAGTGAAGGATACATACAAGAAACAGATTCCTTTGGGAAGATTTGGTGAAGTGTCAGATATTGCTAAGACAGTTGGTTTCTTGGCGTCAGACGCAGCAAATTACATTACAGGACAGGTTATATCTGTAAATGGCGGATTGTACCTATAGATTGGAGGAAAAGTGTGAAAAATCACACTGATGTGCTGATTTTTCGCACGACAATTTGTGACGAGGCGACACAAATTGTCTTGATGTGACAACAGAAATCGCCTACGCGAATTTCTGTTGCACTTCCTTGCTTCGCTTCGGAATGGAGGAAAATATGGAACGCAGAGTTGTTATTACAGGTATGGGCGCAATTAGCCCTATTGGCAATACATTAGAAGAAAACTGGGCAAATGTTAAAGTTGGAAAATGCGGTATTGATGAAATAACATCATTTGATACAGCAGACCAGGCAGTTAAACTTGCTGGTGAAGTAAAAGACTTTGATCCAACTTTATATATGGATTTTAAAGAAGCAAAGAGAATGGCTCGTTTTAGTCAGTTTGCAGTTTCAGCAGCAGTACAGGCTGTAAATGATGCAAAACTTGATTTAGAAACAATTGACAAGGAAAGATTTGGTGTTATATTAGGTTCTGGTATCGGTGGACTTGGTGATATTGAAGAAGGAACTCTTACATTGGAACATAAAGGACCAAGAAGAGTTAGCCCAATGTTCATACCAATGGTTATCTCTAATATGGCAGCAGGAAATGTTGCAATCAGAGTAGGTGCAAAGGGTATTTGTACAAGTGTTACAACAGCTTGTGCATCTGGTACACACAGCATTGGTGAGGCATTTAGACAGATTAAATTTGGTTATCAGGATGTAATGGTTACAGGTGGTACAGAAAGTTCAATTACACCACTTGGCGTTGCAAGTTTTAACGCGATGACAGCTTTATCAAAGTCTACAGATAAGAATAGAGCATCTATACCATTTGATGGTGAAAGAAGCGGATTTGTAATGGGCGAAGGTGCTGGCGCACTTATTTTAGAGAGTCTTGACCATGCATTAGCTCGTGGAGCACATATTTATGCTGAAGTAATCGGTTATGGTGCAACATGTGATGCTCATCATATTACAACTCCTGCTCCAGATGGAGAAGGCGGCGCAAGAGCTATGGAGCTTGCTATTAAGGAAGCTGGAATTGAAAAAGAAAAATATTCATACATTAACGCACATGGAACAAGTACAAAGTACAATGATAAGTATGAAACAGCAGCTATCAAGACAGTATTTGGTGAAAATGCTTACAAGATTCCTGTTAGTTCAACAAAATCTATGACAGGTCATTTGCTTGGTGCAGCAGGTGCAGTTGAAGCAATTTATTGTGCAAAGGCTATTGAAGAAGATTTCATTCCTGCTACAATTAATTATCAGACAGCGGACCCTGAATGTGATTTGGATTATGTTCCAAATGAAGGTAGAAATGCAGTTGTAAATTATGCAATGTCAAATTCACTTGGATTTGGCGGTCATAATGCGTCAATAGTATTAGCTAAGTATAACGGATAATTGGAGGTTGACATGAATATTGCAGAAATAAAAGAATTAGTAAAAGTAATAGATGATTCAAACCTTACAACATTTGAATTAGAGCAGGATGGTGTTAAACTTGTTTTAAAGAAGGAAGCTGTGGCAGCAATGAAAGTAGCAACACCTGTTACAGTAGCAGCACCAGTTGTAACTGCCGTGAAAGAAGAAGTTAAGGTAGAGGAAAATGTTAAGGAAGCCGTAAAAGAAGCACCAGCTGGTAAGACAATTAACTCACCAATGGTTGGTACATTCTATGCATCAAGCGCACCAGATAAGCCTGCTTACGTTAAAGTTGGTGACAAAGTTAAAAAGGGCCAGGTTGTGTGCATTGTTGAAGCAATGAAACTTATGAATGAAATTGAAAGTGAAGTTGATGGCGAAATAGTAGAAATCTTGGTAAATAACGAAGATATGGTTGAATATGGTCAGCCAATGTTTGTTATAAAGTAGAATAGGAGTTTAACTATGAAATTAAATATTCAGGAAATTATGGAAATAATTCCACATCGTCAGCCATTTTTGTTGATTGATGCGGTAGAGGAATGTGAACCAGGTGTATCTTGTGTAGCAAGAAAATGTGTAACAATGAATGAGCCATTTTTTGGTGGGCATTTTCCAGGTCAGCCAGTAATGCCAGGTGTACTTATTCTTGAAGCACTTGCTCAAACTGGAGCAGTAGCTGCATTATCACTTGATGCATACAAGGGTAAAACAGCATTCTTTGGTGGTATGGATAGAGTTAAATTTAAGAGAATGGTTGTTCCAGGTGATGTTCTTCGTCTTGAAACAAAGATAATAAAGATGAAGGGACCTGTTGGTGTTGCAGAAGCGGTTGCTTACGTTGGAGATCAGGTTGCAGCATCAGCTGAACTTACTGTAATTATTAAATAGAGGTTTAGAATAGTTATGTTTCGAAAAATATTAATTGCAAATAGAGGCGAAATAGCAGTCAGAATCATTAGAGCCTGCAAGGAACTTGGCGTGTCAACAGTAGCCGTTTATTCTTTGGCAGATAAAGATGCTTTACATGTTAAACTTGCTGACGAAGCAGTTTGTATTGGTAAAGATAAATCAAAAGACAGCTATTTGAATATGGAAAACATTATTAGTGCTACAATACTTACAGGTGCGCAGGCTATACATCCAGGATTTGGCTTCTTGTCTGAAAATAGTGAATTTGCAAGACTTTGTCAAGCATGTAATATTAAATTCATAGGTCCGTCTGCAGATGTTATTGACCTTATGGGAAATAAGTCAAAGGCTAGAGAAACAATGATAAAAGCTGGAGTGCCAGTGGTTCCTGGTAGTGACGGTGATGTAACAGAGGCTGCAGAAGGTCTTGAAATTGCTAAAAAGATAGGTTTTCCAGTTATGATAAAAGCTGCAGCAGGTGGCGGTGGCAAAGGCATGAGAGAGGTTCACAAGGAAGAGGACTTTATTAATCTTTTTGATACAGCAAAAAGTGAATCTATAGCATGCTTTGGCGATGGAAGAATGTATATTGAAAAACTTATTATTAATCCTCGCCACATCGAATTCCAGATAGTTGCAGATACATATAGAAATGTTATTCATTTAGGTGAAAGAGATTGCTCTATTCAAAGAAGACATCAAAAGGTATTAGAAGAAGCGCCTTCTCCTGCAATATCTGAAAAACTTAGAAAGAAAATGGGTCAGGCAGCCGTAAATGCAGCAAAGGCCGTTGGATATGAAAATGCAGGAACAATCGAGTTTTTGCTCGATTCAAATGGTGATTTCTATTTTATGGAAATGAATACAAGAATTCAGGTAGAGCATCCTGTTACAGAATTTATAACAGGTTTTGATATTGTAAAAGAACAGTTAAGAATTGCATCTTCAGAAAAACTTTCAAAGAAGCAGGATGAGATAGAAATAAAGGGTCATGCCATTGAATGTAGAATCAATGCGGAAAATCCTGATATGGGATTTAGACCATCGCCTGGAACATTGAAAAAATATGTTGTACCTGGTGGACTTGGTGTAAGAGTGGATTCAGGTGTGTACGAAGGGTACAAAATTCCACCTATATACGATTCTATGATTGCAAAGCTTATTGTACATGGTAATGACAGAGCAGAAGCTATTGCGAAAATGAAGAGAGCTCTTGATGAGTTTGATATTCAAGGTGTTGATACAACAATTCCATTCCAAAGAAAAGTTTTGGAAAAAGAAAAGTTTGTATCAGGTAATTTCAATACAGCATTTATTGCAGAAGAATTTTAATGCGAAATGTCTGTGGGAGGTCCTAAATGGCTTTATTTAAAAAGAAATATATAAAAATAAATACACTTCAAAAAGAATATAAGGGCAAAGATATTCTTTATGTGGATGATAAAAGTGTTATTACTAAAGAGGACATAAAAAAAGGTGTTTTAAGCAAGAAGCCTTCTGTTCCTGAAGGCCTTGCTGTAAAATGCAATAATTGTGGAAAAATTCTTTATACAAAGCAGCTTAAAGAAGATTACATGGTATGTAGTGATTGTGGCGCATATTTTAGATTATCAGTAGAAGAGAGAATAAATCTTATTGCGGATTTTGGAACCTTCGTAGAAATGTTTGATGACATTGAGCCTAGAAATCCAATTGATTTTCCTAATTATGAGGAAAAGATTGCCGCACAACAGGAAAAAACTGGATACAAGGATGCGATATGCGTAGGAAGATGTGCAATCAATGGTATGGAAACATATCTTTGTATTATGAATGCCGACTTTATGATGGCAAGTATGGGAACTATTGTTGGTGAAAAACTAACAAGGATTTTCGAGCGTGCCACCGCAGAAAAGGTGCCTGTAATTGTTTATACAGCATCAGGCGGTGCCAGAATGCAGGAAGGTATCTTTTCGTTAATGCAAATGGCAAAGGTTAGTGCGGCTGTTGCAAGACACAGTGCAGCAGGTCAATTATATGTAACCGTTCTTACACATCCAACAACTGGCGGTGTAACAGCAAGCTTTGCTATGGAAGGTGATATTATTTTAGCCGAACCAAAGGCATTAATAGGTTTTGCAGGTCCTCGTGTAATTGAGCAGACAATTCGTCAAAAATTACCAGAAGGCTTCCAAACTTCAGAGTTTTTACTTGAGCATGGATTTGTAGATGCCATTGCACCTAGAGAAAATCAGAAGCAGATGCTTACGGATATATTGCGTGCTCATCAGACCGAAAAAGATTTTAAGAATTTCTATCCTATAAAGGCATTAAGTCATTTAGGTTACATATTGAAAAATGCAGGAAAGAAAGAGTCTGATGAAATTAAAAAGTATAGAAATGTATCTTCTGTTTGGGAAAAAGTTCAAATGGCTAGAGCGCAGGAACGCCCAACAGGTTTAGATTACATTAATCTTATTTTTAGTAATTTTATGGAGTTTCACGGTGATAGATACTTTGGTGACGATTCAGCTATAGTTGGTGGTATTGCATTCTTTGGGGGCAAGCCAGTAACAGTTATCGCCGAACAAAAGGGTAGAAATACCAGTGAAAATGTTATGCGTAATTTTGGTATGCCAAATCCAGAGGGCTACCGTAAGGCATTGCGTCTTATGAAGCAGGCTGAAAAATTTGGCAGACCTGTAATATGTTTTATCGATACTCCTGGCGCATATCCTGGAATGGGCGCAGAAGAGCGCGGTCAGGGTGAAGCAATTGCCAAAAACTTAATGGAAATGTCAATGCTTAAAACACCGATAGTTTCCTTTGTAATTGGCGAAGGCGGCAGTGGTGGAGCATTAGCTCTTGGCGTTGCAGACAAGGTTTACATGATGGAAAATTCCATTTATTCAATTCTTTCACCAGAAGGCTTCGCATCAATCCTTTGGAAAGATGGCTCGAGAGCAAAGGAGGCAGCTCCGATAATGCGTATAACCGCAGAGGATTTGCTTGACTTTGGAATAATAGATGACATTGTTCCTGAAACAAAACTTGGTGCCGCAGAAAATGTAGAAGAATGTGCGGCATATATGGCGGGGCTTATCGAGAAGGCTATTGAAGAATTGGCTTTTGAAGATAAGAATGGGTTGATAAATAAGAGGTATGAGAAGTTTAGGCGGTTCTAGTCGACAGTAGTTTAATTTACTGTTATAAGATGATTATTTTTCTAATCACCATAATGCAAAAATGATATTAAGCTTCGCTTACACAAACTCGCAAGTAAACTTGCTCGGACAGTGTGTAATGCGAAGCTACATTTTTTGCATTACGCCGATTGAAAAATTAAATCATCTTATAAATGTAAATACACTACTGTCGACTAGAATATGTTTTGGCTAAGTGGAACTGTTTGTTGAGATTGACTTTACTGTTGTTAAATGTTAAAATTAACCAAAGAAATTTATGATATATTTTGGATAGTGTTAAGGGGCAAAACTTATGGAAACGTAAGTGACGCAAAGCTAGGAGTCTACGGCAGATAAAAAATGAATGTGCTATGATAGTTCGGTTGCAATGATTTATTCGTTGTGACTTTTTTTATGTCTTTGTATGAATGCATCTTATGATGTGACAGGAGGAAAAAATGGGATTTTCAAATGAGTATTTGACAGATGAAGAGAAAAGATTAATAGCGGAAACGAGGCATAATAAACTTACATCAATAGATGAAACATCGGCGTTTTGCTTGAAAGAAAAGGTTACAGTTGATCGGGATAGAAAAATATGGCTTTTGTCAAATACAAAAATACGAGAATGGGACCCAAGAGAAGACGGATATTTATTTATCATGTTCTGGAAGAAGATACATAAAGATAATGTTATAGAAATTACATTGAAAGATATGGGGAGAGAATACGTAGATGCAAATAAACAAGAAGATGGTGTTGAAGTCATTAGACACTGGGGAATTATGAAAATTAATATATCAAATCAATTACAAGTTGATGAATATGAAATTAAAAATTTGTTAGAAGAAATGATGACTGCATATGGTGTAAATGGAAATCCAAAACATAAAGGACCAGAGTTTGATGGAAAGGTTAAAGCGATTATAAAGGAGTGATATATAATGGACTTAAATGAAATAAAAATACCAGAAAATAACACATTAAAGAATGTGATCGAAGAAATTGTTGAATTATGCATAGAAAGAATTGATAAGAGTAATTCATATTTTAACGATGCTGCTAGCGAAGAGCAAATTGTAAATTGGGAAGAAGAACATAACATAACTATTCCAGAATCATATAAGGAATGGTTGAGATTCTCAAATGGTTCTCTAATAGATGATCCAACAGCGGAATTTTTAGGCATAGAAAGAATGGTTGTGAAGAGTAAATACATACCAGAAGATTTGGTTATTATAGGCCATTTAATTGGTGATGGAGAGATATTAGGTTTTTCAAAGGAAAATGGAACTTTTGTGAGATATTTTGAGGGTAGGGAAAATGGAGTGTATCGAGATTTTAAAGATTTTTTGAATGCTGTGATTATATCGATAAAAGGTGAATTAAGTATATCAATGGATGAGAAGAAAAGAATGTTAGAAAAACTTGCGGAAATTAGAAAAAGAAAACAAGAGAACAATAAATGATAATTAATCAAGTAGCAATAAGATTAATGTGAAATGAAAATGAGGAAAAATAAATGGGATTTTCAAATGAGTATTTGACAGATGAAGAGAAAAAATTAATAGCAAATACGGGTCATTATGCACTTACCAGATGTAAAAATAAGGTATATGAATGTTTGTGTGAAACCTGTACAGTTGATAGAAGAAGGAACATATGGATGTTAAAAAACGAAAATGATTACGATTATGATTTAAAAGCAAATGGATATATGTTTGTTCTGTTTTGGGGATGTATTCAAAAACAAAATTGTATTGAATTGTATCTAAAAGATGTTGGACGAGAAAGGGGAATAAATGCAAAAGAAAGGTTTGGGGTGAATATTGTACAATATTGGTCTATTAAAGATATAAAAATACCTGAATTTTCTAAGATTAATAAAAACGAAGTATATGATGTATTAGAAGATTTGATGACGGGATATGGTATATGCGGTGACCCTAGACATAAAGGACCAGATTTTGATGGAAAAATTAAAGCCATAATTAAAGGAGAATAAATATGTTTATTAATGAAATAGTGCTTTCTAATAACAGTTTAAAAAACGAAATAGAAGAATTAGTTAGTTTATGCAAGGAATTAGAAGATGATAATACATTCATATTTTACGATGGACTTGATGATGAAATAATTACTGATTGGGAGAAGAATAATGGTGTAAAGATACCAGAAACATATAAAGATTGGCTGAAGTTTTCGAATGGAGCTATAATAAATGGAAATACAGCAACTTTTTACGATATTGATAAGATTATAATAAATGCACCTATTAAGCCAGAAGAGTTTGTCGTTATAGGAACACTTATAGGTGATGGACAGTTTTTATGTTTTTCAAAAATTACAGGAGAATTTGTATGGTTCGATCATGGTGACGAAGAGAGATATTCTGATTTTAGACAAATACTAAATATTATAATGGATATATTATAAAGGAGTGCTGAAAGAAATGGACTTAAATGAAATAAAGGTACCAGAAAATAACACATTAAAGAATGTGATCGAAGATATCGTTGAATTATGCATAGAAAGAATTGATAAGAGCAATTCATATTTTAACGATGCTGCTAGCGAAGAGCAAATTGTAAATTGGGAAGAAGAGCATAGCATAACTATTCCAGAATCATATAAGGAATGGTTGAGATTCTCAAACGGCTCTATAATAGAGGGAACAACAGCAGAGTTTTTGGGGACTGATAGAATGGTTGTAAATAATAAGTATGTTCCAGAGGATTTAGTGATTATAGGTCATTTGATTGGTGATGGAGAAGCGATATGTTTTTCGAAGATGAATGGAAATTTTGTAAGGTATTTTGAAGGTATCGAAAATGGTCAATATGATGATTTTAATGACTTTTTGAATGAAATAATTCGTCTTATTAAGGGGCACAGTGGTATTTCAAAAGAAGCAGAAGAACTTTTTATGAAGTTTGTTAAAGCAAGTCAGGAACGAAAGAAAAAACAATTTGACCAATAAGTGTTGGTTTAGGATAAGCGTTTTTAAACATAATAGTTTATAAGTGAGACTATGGCAATGTAGATTGACTTTGATATTATTAAATGTTAAAATTAGTCAAGGAAAAGATAATATGTTTTGTAAATGTTAAGGGGCAAAACTTATGGAAACGTAAGTGACGCAAAGCTAGGAGTCTACGGCAGATAAAAAAAGAATGTGCTATGATAGTTCGGTTGCAACGATTATTTTCGTTGCAACCATTTTTTATGTCCATTTATAAATATATCTTGCGATGCAGGGTGTGTTTATAAGGGGATATAGATAGATGTGGAAGGAGGATTTTGTGGAAATTTTTATTTAATTAGGGAGTTACTAGAAGAATATAAAAAAATGAAAGCGAGGAAAATGAAATGGGATTTGTTTATGAAGTGGTTCCAGAAGAAGACAGAGAATTTTTTAAATCAATGGGATTAAAAGACTGTTGGGGAAGAGAAGGTAAAAATTTATCAGAATATACAGAGTGGTGTGCAGATAGAGAGAAAAATGCATATTTAGTAGGAATTGGCGGTGGATTGCATGAGATGCCATATTTTTATGATTTTTGGTGGAACGGAAACACAATAAGAATGGAAATTTCTGAAGGTGGTAGTGGTAATTATGAAACAGGAGTTGATATTATTTGGATTATAGAAAAACTACCAATTCCACAAAAAGTATGGAAAAATAGAGATGAAATAATGAAAATGATTGAAGAGGCATTTTCTGTTGATAGTAGTGGATGTAAAAAACAGTTTTTAAAATCGATTTCTGTGAGATTTGATTGTGAACCGGAAATGGAGGAGAATGAGTAATTATGGCGTTAACAGAAGAACAAAATGATTTATTAAAAAAAATGGTAAAATTTGTAAAAGAATGGGAATCAGATGATCCTGAATATAATGGATTGATAAGAGATAAATATCTTGTAGAGTTTGTTACAGAACTACAAGAAAAAATATATAATGATATTTCAATGAATGGTAAAAATGGACAGACCTTGTTGTTATACACAGGAAAATCCGTTGAAAAGAATAATGATATATGGAAAGAAATGGACAGTTTTTGTGAAAATAATCCGGAGTATTACTATATATCAAACACAGATGCAGGTAGCATATTGTGGGAAAAAGAATTTCAACAGGCGATTAAAGATGCTATAGGTGATAAGACAATATCGACACAACTACTTTCAGGAAAAGAATGGAATGCAACAACTAATACTGTAGGAGAAAGAATGGGTCCTTATGCAATTGAAGGCACAGAACTACTTGCACTTGACGATTTCATTTCTAGCACTTTAACTCAAAAAGCTATAGAAAACGGTAATAGAGTTGTCTATGTGGCAGGTCAAGGTTGGAAGTCTAGTAGTGTGGGTATGCAGACTGAAATTCCAACCTTCATTCAGGACGCTTGGATAGGAAAAGACATAGACGAGGCTTTAAATATAAAATTAACTATAGTCAGTGATTTTTCGAAAATAACAGACATTGATTCGCAGATTATAAGTGATGTAGATTTGCGTAAGACAGAATTTTGTGTGGATGCAGAAGGTAAAGTTATAGGCGTAAAATTAGTATCAGGTTTGGATGACATTAATGTTGGAACTTTTGATGATACAGGTATAATTGTTACATATAGTGAGAAGGTTGGAATATTATCTGAAATGGAAACCATTGAAAAATACAATTTACCTAAAGATATTGATCCAAAATGTGTAGAGGCGTTTATGCGTCATGATTATTATGAGGCTAATGGTGCAAAGGATATTACGATAAAGAATAACGGTATATTATCCCTAGACGACCTCGTTACAAAGCACCCATTCCTTCAAGATGCAAAAGCAACAGACATGAACGCCTACCGAGCAAAGGAATATTTAACATCCATCGGCGCAAGCGATGATATGATTAAGAAACTGGGCTTTGACACCGACGCAGAACTTAAAGCAAAGTACGACTTCCTGTCAGAATGTAAAGATGCTGCAATATTAGATGAATTTAGAAATGTTGAATATGCTAAAGCAAATTCAATCGAATCAGAAATCATAGCAAACATAAGCAAGGAGAATATTTATCTTGACGCAGATGGAAAGATAATAGCAATAGGCGAAGTGGGAGATGTTGATGCTGTAAATAAAGCAAAGTATACGATAGATATCGAAAGCACAAGAAATTATCTTGACATAAGCGAAGTCAAAGCAAAGTACGGAGTAAATGCCGAACTTACAAGCCTTGAAAGGATAATATTACAAGATATGGATGCACGAGTGCGAACTGGCTCAACATCAATCATATCCGTAGATGACCTTCTTGCAAAACACTCATTCCTAAATGATGCAAGTACAACCGATGTAAACACCTACCGTGCCTACGAATACCTAAAATCCATCGGCGCAGGCGATGACACCATTAGAAAACTAGGCTTATATGCCGATTCAGACATAAAAGTAAAATATGGTTTTCTTGCGGATTGTGCAGACCAAACTATACTTGATGAATTTAGAAATTATGAGTACGCCAAAGTAAAAGGTATAGATACAGATGCCGTAAAAGTGATGTCAAATAAAAACATATTCCTTGACGGATATGGAAAAGTAGTGGCATTAGGTGAAGTTACATCTGCCGAAGTGGCAAGCAAGTCAGTGTATAGCATAACAATAGGAGATGCAAGAGAATTTTTATTAGATGCCACAATGGAAAGTACATACAAAGGTTACAATGACCTTACACCTTTAGAAAAGATTCAGGTGAAACAGTGCGATTATGATTACAGAAAACTCAATTTATCACTTGATAAAATGACTATATCTGATGCAACAATGGGGAAATATTTATCTGCCTCTGGAAAGACAGCAGACAAGTTAAACAATGTTGACAGAATTTTTATGAAAATAGCAGATGGTATTACTGGTGGCAATGACGATTTGGCAAATGATTTAACCAAACTGGCTGATAGATATAGATTATTAGGCAAGGGTGGAAAAGCAATATTAGGTACGGTTGATTTTGTCGGTACAGGAGTCCTTTTTATAAATGCATTCACAAGGGCTAATGCATATTTTGAAAGTGGTATGTATACCGAAGGCGAGGGCATCATAGCAGGGCTGATTACAGAAGCTGGCGGCGGTGCTCTTATAGGAGGAGCAATAAATCATGCGATATCACCATATTTTATAGGATTAGGTGCGGCATTGGGTGGTCCAGTTGGAGCGGCAATTGGAGGTTTCGTTTCTGGATACCTAATATATAGCAAAACTGGAGAATATGCACAAAAAGCAGGTCAGTTTATAACAGAATACTGGCCGGAAATAAAACAAAGTTTCGCAGATGTCATAATGGATGCAGGAGAAGAACTCGACAACATGTGTGGCGGTATCATAGCACTTATAGACAAAGACGCTGATGGTGCATACTTTAGGGGAACCAAAAAAGATGATGAATTAAATGGTGGCGACGGCGATAGCAAGATGGAAGGTTTCGAAGGTGACGACGAGATTTATGGCTATGGCGGTTCTGATGAAATACATGGTGGAGATGGAAATGATTACATAAGCGGAATGTCAGGAAACGATCTTATATATGGCGATGACGGAAACGATACCTTAAGAGGTGGAGCTGGAGCGGATATTATGTACGGTGGTGAAGGTTACGACACATTTATATGGGGAAGTGGCTACGGAAACGATGTAATATATGATAGCAAAGACCTTAGTACAATCAGATTGACTGACCTATACACTAAAGATTTAAGAGTGTGGTATACATCTGACGGAGCAGCACGTTTAATTAATGTTAATACAGACGAAGTATTGACACTTTGCAATTTTACAATCGATTCAAGATACAACAACTTCCAACTAGAATTTCCTGACGGAACGACAATAGCAGTTGACGACCCTGAAAGTCCGTTTGTATGCAGGGTTATAGGCAACAATGCAGATAATGTTGTAGAATCATTTTTTGATAACAGTACATTGAATGGTCTTGCAGGCAATGACCATCTTATTGGTGTGCGCGGAAATGACACAATGTATGGTGGAAAAGGAGATGATTATCTCGAAGGAAAAGATGGAGATGACACACTCAACGGTGGAAGAGGCAATGACCATCTTGAAGGCGGCCGTGGTAACGATACATATGTATTTGTTGCTGGAGATGGCTTGGATACAATGAAAGATACTGAAGGAACTAACAAAATTGAGTTTAACACAAGCACTCCTGATGACATCATTGTAACAACATATGAAGATAATGATGCGCTTTTATACTTGCATTCAAATCAGGATATGTTGCTTATTGAGGACCTTCGCAAGATTGAAGGTGAAGATTTGAAGCTTCAGTTTAAAGACGGAATTGAAATGAATGCCAATGATATTAACAGCCCATTTCTTAAGGTTCACGGAAGCAATGAGGGAGATACATTTTCTACATTTTTTGCAAATGGTGAAGCATATGGTTATGATGGAAACGACAGTATACATGGCGTAAACGGTAAAGACTCAATATATGGTCATCAAGGCAATGACCATCTTAGTGGTGATGGTGGAAATGATATGCTAGACGGCGGAGATGGCGATGATACTTTGGAGGGTGGTATTGATGATGACAAACTCATTGGCGGATATGGAAATGACACATTAATCGGTGGCGAGGATGCTGACTATTATTATTTTGATCTTGGTTGGGGAAGTGATATCATTGATGATGGTGATTTGCATGTACAAAATTATGGAGATAAACTCATATTTGGCGAAGGAATAAGTCCTGACGATATTTTTATGCTCAGAGAAGACAATGAGCTGTACATATTGAATATTAAGACTGGAGACAAAATCCATGTTAAAGGTGCGTTTAATTATGCGATAGGCTATAATATGATTAATGGTGCTAAATTTGCTGATGGAACAAACTGGACTATGTATGAAATTGAAAACAAAGTTAGAATTGGTGGTTATAACGGAACTGAGGAAGATGACACCATTGGCGGACGTGAAAGAATTTATGGCTATTCAGACAGTGAGATTATAAGAGGTTTTGCCGGAAATGATACATTGCGTGGCTTTGATGGAGATGATGAACTACAAGGTGGCGATGGTGATGATTATCTTTACGGCGGAAATGATGATGACGTGCTTGTAGGTGGTGCGGGAAATGACCGTATGGAAGGAAATTATGGAGCCGATACATACTATTTTGACCTTGGTTGGGGAAAAGATGTAATATTTAATGAGGATACTAGCGTGTCCAGGGTAAATGACAGAATAGTGTTTGGAGAAGGAATTAGTCCAGATGATATATTACTTACACGAATGGGAATAGATTTAGTAATAACACATACAGTAACAGGAAATACAATTACAGTCACAAGTGCATATTCATATGGTGATGGAAGACGAATGCTGGACAATATTGAATTCTTTGATGGAACCAAGTGGGGAATCAATGATGTGCAAGCAAAAACGAGAGAGGGAAGTTTAAAAGGAACAGATGGACATGATAAGTTTATGGGATATGACAAATCTTACGGATATAGTGAAGATGAGGAGTTTTGTGGATATGCGGGTAATGATACACTAAATGGCCGAGAAGGTTCAGATGAGTTGTATGGTGGAGAAGGTGATGACACTATAAATGGAGGAGATGGAGATGATTATTTAGTAGGTGGTACAGGAAATGACCGTATGGAGGGTTATTACGGAGCCGATACATACTATTTTGAACTAGGCTGGGGAGATGACATAATAGATAATGAGGATACTACTGAATCCAGACTTCATGACAAAATAGTGTTTGGAGAGGGAATCAACCCTGAAGATATATTACTGGCAAGAATGGGCACAAATTTTATAATAACACATAGAGTAACAGGAGATATAATAAGAGTTACAAGTGCATATTCATATGGTGATGGAAGACGAATGCTAGATAATATCGAATTTGCAGATGGAACTAAGTGGGGAATTGAGGATATCAAAGCAAAAACAAGAATAGATGGCTTGAACGGAACGGATTCTAGCGAAAACATTAGTGGTTACGATGAAAGTTATGGTTACACATCGAATGAGATATTAAGAGGTTATGCTGGAAATGATACTTTAAGAGGATACGTTGGTTCCGACGAACTATACGGAGGCGAAGGTAATGATAGCATATATGGAGGAAATGATAATGACTATATCGTAGGTGAAGCTGGAAACGATACATTATCAGGTGAATCAGGAGCCGACACATATTACTTTGAACTTGGCTGGGGACAGGATACAATTAATAACAAGGATACAAGTGAATCCAGACTTCAAGACAAAATAGTATTTGGAGAAGGAATTAACCCAGAAGATATATTACTAACAAGAATAGGATCAAATTTAGTAATAACCCATATGATAACAGGAGATAAAATTAATGTTACAAATGCGTATTATTATTCAGATGGCACATATATGTTAGACAATATCGAATTCGCAGATGGAACCAAGTGGGGGCTCGAGGATATCAAAGCAAAAACAAGAATAGATGGCTTAAACGGAGCAGATTCTGGTGATAACATTAGTGGCTATGAAGAAAGTTATGGTTATACATCAAGTGAAATTATGCATGGTTATGCTGGAAATGATACTTTAAGAGGGTACGCTGGTTCTGACGAATTACATGGTGGCGAGGGTAATGATTATCTTTATGGAGGAAGTGATAATGATTACATAGTAGGTGGTACAGGAAATGACCGTATGGAGGGTGAATCAGGAACTGATACATACTATTTTGAATTAGGCTGGGGAAATGACATAATAGATAATGAGGATACAACTGAATCCAGACTTCAAGACAAAATAGTATTTGGCGAAGGAATAAGTGTAGAAGATATAGTTTTTACACGCAAGAACAGGGATATGCTCATAATTAACACTAAAACGGGAGATACAATTAAACTGTTAGATGCCTATTATCATACAGATGGAAGATGCATGATAGACAATATTGAATTCGCAGATGGAACCAAGTGGGGGCTCGAGGATATCAAAGCAAAAACAAGAACAGATGGCTTAAACGGAACAGATTCTGGTGATAACATTAGTGGCTATGAAGAAAGTTATGGTTACACATCAAATGAGATATTAAGAGGTTATGCTGGAAATGATACTTTAAGAGGTTATGCTGGTTCGGACGAATTATATGGTGGCGAAGGAAATGATAGCATATATGGAGGAAATGATAATGACTATATCGTAGGTGAAGCTGGAAACGATACATTATTAGGTGAATCAGGAGCCGACACATATTTATTTGAACTTGGTTGGGGGCAGGACACGATTGACAACACTGATACTGGTGAAGAAAGAGTATTAGATAAGATTGTATTTGGCGAAGGAATAACTCCGGAAAATATAGTTCTTACCAAAAGTGGAAACAGTATGCTTATAACAAATATATTAACTTCAGACAGTATATTTATAAGAAATGCATATTACTACAACGATGGCAGATGTCAGATAAACAACCTCGAATTCCATGACGGTACTAAAGCTATAATCGACTACGAAAATGTATCATTAACAATCACATTTGTACCAGAAGTGATTTCAGAAGAAAACACAAGTGTTGATACACTTTCAGATGAAACAGCTGCTGTTTTAGGAGATATCTGCGCAACGGATAGTATTACAGATGTTACAACAACTAATACTGAAGAAACAAATGCTTTATCAGCGGTTGCTACTGAAACTGCAGACAATCAGTCTGATGTACAGGCATTGCTTTTAGCACAGGAATTAGCTGGAAGTACAAATGACAACAATGTATTTAATAATGACACAGATACAAGTGCAAGTGAAGAAAAAGTATTCACTGAACAGTATACAATAGTCTAGTAATTACGACTTAGTAACCGGAGGAAAAATGGAAACTACAAATGAAATAAAATCAACCATATTTTCGTTCCTAACATTGGCAAAATTTTTAGGGGTTCAGACAAATGAGTCTGAACTCCTGGATATTGTCGGTAGTACGAAAATAACAGAGGGTGAAATACTGGCTTTGCGTTTTGCAAAGAAGTACAAATTAAAATCAAAGTTGTGTGTGTTTGATAATGACAAACAATTAAGAAAGGTTGAAAAGACTTTGCCTGCCCTTGCAAAAAACAAAGACGGAGATATGTTTATTATTGCAAGAATACAGGATGATAAGGCTATTATTGTTACTTGCGATAAACCGCAGCCACAAATGATAACAATGAAGGAATTGTTTGGGATGTGGAATGGTATAACTGTATTAATTGCAAAAAAAGGTGAAGAAACAAAAGAGGCGATGTTCAGTTTTAAATGGTTTATTCCAACCATTTTAAAATACAAGAAAGAGTTTATTCTGGTACTTGTGGCAACATTTGTAATTCAGATACTTGGCATACTGACGCCTGTTATGACGCAGGTGGTTGTAGATAAGGTGTTATCGCATAATACTCTGTCCACGTTAAATGTCCTTGCCATAGGTATTGGAGTTGTGTATGTGTTTGATTTAATACTTGCGCTTGCTAAAAACTATTTGTTTACACATACTACAAACAGAATAGATGTTATGTTAAGCCAAAGATTGTTTAATCATCTTTTTGCCTTACCGCTTAAATATTTTGAATCGCGAAGAGCAGGAGAAACGGTTGCCAGAGTAAGGGAACTTGACAGTATAAGGCATTTTCTTACAGGAACTCCATTATCATCAATGATTGATTTGGTGTTCATAGTGGTGTATGTTGTTGTATTATTTATGTACAGTGTACCGCTCACATTTATAGTTATTTCGTCAATTCCTGTGTATGCTATTTTATCGCTTATAGTTACACCGTTATTCAAGAAAAGATTGGACGAAAAATTTAATGCAGGAGCTGAAACCAGTTCATTCCTTGTTGAATCCATCAATGGCGTCCAGACTGTAAAATCATTCGCCCTTGAAAATAAATTTGAAGAGAAGTGGGGAGATTTACAGGCTGATTATGTAAAGGCTGGTTACAGAACCACGATGGTTTCAAGCACAGCAGGCTCATTAGGACAGTTTATCCAAAAGATGTTTGATTTAATGATATTGTATTTTGGCGCCAAGATGGTAATGGCAGGAAGTTTTTCGGTCGGTCAGTTAGTTGCGTTTAGGATGTTATCGGGAAGAATAAGTGGTCCGGTACTTAGGCTTGTACAGTTGTGGCAGGAATATCAGCAAGCTTCAATGTCTGTCAGAAGAATTGGCGATATATTTAATTCACCTGTTGAACCAAGCGTAAACTCGGCATTGCAGACAATACCTAGACTTAATGGAAATATAAGGTTTGACAAGGTGCGTTTTAGATATAGAATAGATTCATCTGAAGTTATTAAAGATATGAGTTTTAACATTGAAGCTGGCAAGATAATAGGTGTTGTGGGACGAAGCGGTTCGGGAAAGAGCACAATCTCTAAACTTATACAAAGGTTGTATATTCCTGAAAGTGGAAAGATTCTCATAGACGGAATGGATATATCTATGATAAATCCTAAACAGCTTAGACGTCAGATAGGTGTGGTATTGCAGGAAAATTTTGTGTTTAATGGAACTGTAAGAGAAAACATTTCCATACATATGAATAATGCATCGGTGGAACAGATTATTAATGCATCCAAAACGGCAGGAGCCTACGATTTTATCATGGGACTGCCTAATGGTTTTGATACGATAATAGGAGAAAAAGGTATCGGTCTTTCAGGTGGTCAAAAGCAAAGAATTGCCATAGCTAGAGCGATTTTGGCAAATCCAAGAATATTGATTTTCGATGAGGCGACCTCAGCTCTTGATTATGAATCTGAAAGCATTATTCAAAACAATCTTAAGGACATATGTAAGGATAGAACGGTGATTATTATTGCTCACAGACTGTCTACTCTTAAGGATGCGGATAAGATAATGGTTATAGATGAAGGTAATCTTGTGGAATATGATACACATGATAATCTTATGAAAAACAAAGGTATTTATCATAACCTCTATTGTAAACAGTTAAGGGGGGATATTGATGGCTAGAAATACAGGAAAACTTACTGAATATGTAATAAAGCGAAGAAGACAAAAGGATGATGAATTAAAGTATGATTTTATGCCTTCGTTGCTTGAAATAATTGAAAGACCGGCACATATGGCTGGAAAGGTTATTGTTATAAGTATTACGCTACTTTTGATATTTACTATATTGTACGCAAGTAAGGCAAAACTAGATGTAGTTGTTTCTGGACAAGGCTTTGTAACAGGTTCCAACAAGACATTGAATATAAACGCTGAATACGGTGGTAAAATATCAGCTTTAAATGTCAATGTGGGCGACGAAGTAAAAGCAGGAGATATATTACTTACTCTTGATTCACAAGATGTGAAGGTGAAGAGAGATTTAGTATTGTACGAACTTGAAAGAGCGAAAATCGAAAAAGAGATTTGCACTCTGTTTGAGGCTGATTCTGCTACTGTTATAGAGGTGACAAAGTATGATGGTAAGCATACAGATTTTGTAAACTCATTGGTTTTGGAAAACGATTTGTATAATAAGCAATTAGAAATGGCATATAATACGGAAATGTCTGCATTACAAAGGAAAACAGAGTTGATTCAAAGAATAGCAGAGTTAGACCAAATGATTATGCAGTACGAAAACAGTCTTATGCAGTATGACAAGCAGATAGAAGCAATGAGTATTGTGGCAATAACTGATGGTTATGTAGCAGAATTGAATGTGACAGGTGTTGGTGAGAGTGTTTCTGCGAATGCTACTGTTATGACAATTATTCCTGACCAAAACGAGTTTGTGTTTGAAAGTTACATAGCGGATAAAGACATAGGTTTTGTATCTGTAGATGATGAAGTTATGATTAAACTATCTGCGTATTCATTTTCGGAGTATGGTGCTGTTTATGGTAAAATAAAGGAAATAAGCAAAAACAGTAAATTCGTGGAAGGAATTGGAAATGTGTATGTTGCGAAGATTTCTTTTGATGAAGATTTAAATGAAAACATACAGCTTGAATACGGTATATCAGGTACAATGGAAGTTCTTGTAGGGAAGAGAACTCTTTTAGATTATTTTATCGAGCCTATAAAAGCTGGATTAGGGAATAGTTTGAAGGAAAAATGATTAGATTGACATTGCCGTCTGTCAGTGATAAAATCTCTATTGTGTTTGTAGTGGGAGTATACAAAAGATGGAGATGAATTTATGAGTGATAATAACACGGTTGCAGAACTTGAAATTATAGAAGAAGTTAATGAGATTAAAAGAGCGAAACGCAAGAAGCAAAAGAAGGTAAAAGATACCGGCGAAAAGAAATACTTTAAGCGAAGTTATAGCTTTTTAGCACAGGGATTGCTTTGTTTGCTTTTTATGCCGTATTTGGAAATCGTTTTCCATATTGGTAATTTTAAGGAAATAGGTGAACATATTATTTTGCCTATATTGTTTACATTGCCTATCGGAGCGTTGATTTTCCTTCTTACAGGACTTTTTAGTACAAAAGTGAATAAGATTTTGTTGTGGGTTTTGATTCCTCTTATGACTTTCCCATATATGGTTGAGACTATTTATGAGTTCATATTTAAGACACCACTGGTGATGACAGATATTGGAACTGGAAATCTTCAGGCGGCGGCTTATTGGAGAGAAACACTTGCAGCAATTTTGGGTTCAGTACCTACACTTTTATTTATGACTGTGCCAATGATTGTTTATGCAATTCTTTTGAAGAAGGGCATGGAAACATACAAAAAGCGTTATTTGTATGATGCAGTTGTTGTTGTGTGGACAATTATTTTCTTCGTAGTTTCAATTATGCCGATTAAGATGAGCGACAGAGTGAAGAGTAATATATATGAAAACTATTACGATATGTATGATGCGAAAGTTGCCATTAAAAATTATGGTGTATTTACAACATTGAGACTTAGTTTTATGCAGGTTATCTCAAGTTCTAACAAAGAGATTGACCTGGATAGCATTGAAATCGATGGACCTGTTGATATGGACAAGTTCATGGAAGAAAGTAGTTCTACAGTTACTGAAAATAACGGTGATGTGGATGCTGACGGCGATGGAGAAATCGATGATGTTATCGTTATTGATACTACTCCAAATATGCTTAATATTGACTTTGTTAAATTGGCAGAAAGTGAGTCGGACGCTAAGCGTAAAAAACTTAATGAGTATTTTGCTTCGTTATATCCAACTAGAAAGAATGAATACACAGGAATGTTTGAGGGATATAATTTGATTTATATTACAGCGGAGGCTTTTTCGCCATATTGTGTTGACGAGCAGTTGACACCTACATTGTATAAACTTGTAAATACAGGTTTTGTATTTGAAAACTTTTATGTTCCACCTACGGGTGAAAGTACTGCTGGTGGTGAACATATGAATGTTACTGGATTGCTTACAAATCCAAACAGACCTAGTGGTGTGTACACAATTCAGCAGACAATGGATAATTATATGCCATACGGTCTTGGAAATGTATTTGGAAGAATGGGCGTAACAAGCTATGCATACCACAATAACAGCCTTAGCTATTATAATAGAATTGGTACATTGCCAAATCTTGGATATATATTTAAAGCTGCTAAGGCGGGAGCTGTAGACGAGAAAGAAGCTATCGATAAAGGTCTTATTTTTGAGATTGATAGTGCAAATAGATGGCCACAGTCAGACCTCGATATGATGAATGTTACATTGAAAGAATATTTGAAGACTGATGGACAGTTCCATGCTTATTATATGACTGTAAGTGGTCACGCATTATATACTAAGAGCGGAAACGCTCAGGCTGCAAAGAACTGGCATTATGTAGAGAATTTGCCATACTCTGAAGAGGCTAAAGGCTACATTGCTTGTAATATTGAATTGGATAGAGCTTTGGAAAGTTTAATAAAGCAATTAGAAGAGGCTGGAGTTCTTGACAAAACTGTAATTTGTATGTCTGCTGACCATGAACCATATGGTTTACAGACAGTTACTAAAGAGGAACTTGCAGGACATGATTTAGATGAAACTATTGGAATATATAAGAATAATCTTATTTTATGGAATAGTGCAATGGAACCTGTTAAGGTTGAAAAGGCTTGTACAAGCATTGATATATTGCCAACTTTATTAAATCTTTTTGGAATCGAATACGATTCTCGTTTACTTATGGGAAAGGATATATTGTCAACTGATGAAGGTTTTGTAATTTTCCCAGGTAACAGAAGTATTATATTTGGCGATGTTATTTACAATTCAAATACAAGAGTAACAACAGACCTTGATGGAAATGAAGTTTCAGTTTCAAGTGAGAAATTGGACTCAATGAAAGAAAAAATGAAATTAATGCTTGCGATGAATCAGATTTTGATTGAAAGTGATTATTATAGCAGTATTAAGGAATATATTGAGTAAAAAGATGTGGCTGGAGGCAATATTGCTTCCAGCCATAATTAATGTAAGTATTATGAAATTCTATGACATATTATCAAGTATATAGCTATATGTATAATGTGTATCAGTAACGGAAATATTATATTGTTCCCAGTTTTCAAGGTACTCGGCAGATAATATGTGTGTTATTGTTAAAATATCATCATTAAATGTAAGTCCACATATATTATCAATACTAATTCTAAAACGAAGTCCATTTTTGTGTAAATATATAACTTCATTTTGTGTGGCATAGAATATGCCATCAGAAACTATGACATAATTATAAATACCGTAAAGATTACATTTTTCGAAGAAAAAAGCCTCTTTATCGCTATATATATAAGAGTAAGGATCCTCAATAAATCCACCACTACAAGAGATCCAGAAGGGAACTATATGACCGAAATTTTGGGAATACTCAATTCCTAATGATTTGTAATTGTCTAATGTTGGAATGTTTGTATTGCTAATGAATTCGCTTGTCTCATCTATGTATTCGTCGTCAGAAAATTTTTCATAATCTTCTTCTTCATCATATTCATCATAGTCTTCATAACCATAATCTTCTTCAGCATCAGTAGTTTCTAATATATTAGTTGAGCCTGATAATGAACTATTAGAAAGTTGCTGTCCGCATTCTGAACAGTAGTTTGCAATTTCTGGCATAATAGAACCACAATGGGAGCAAAACTTTTTTATGGTCTCTGTTCCACAAAACATACAGAATTTTGCCTTTTCGTCTATAAAGGAATTACAATTTTTACATATCATATATATACCTCTTTTCATGATTATTTTATAACATAAAGTATAGCATATTAATAAAAAATTGTTAAGGAAATATATTTCCCTTCTTAGGTAGATTGTATTGATATAATTTCGATATAAATTAACATCTAGGAGGAAATTTTTATGGAAAAAAATATGGTAATCAATCCAACGGTATACGAAAAAAACGGACGAGTAAGTGATATTTTTTCATGTAACCTTGAAAAAAGAATAATTCATATCACAGGAGAAATAACCGATATGATGTCAGCAACAATAGTGGCACAACTATTATACTTGGATGCTATTGGGAATGATGATATTTATTTATATATTAATAGTCCTGGTGGTAGTGTAACTGCAGGAATGGCAATCTATGACACTATGCAGTATATAAAATCGGATGTAGTTACAGTGTGCATTGGAATGGCTGCTAGTATGGGAGCGGTATTGTTATCGGGTGGAAAAAAAGGAAAAAGAATGATTTTAGAACATGCTGAAGTAATGATACATCAGCCTTTAGGAGGTATAAGCGGTCAAGCAACAGATATAGTGATTGCTGCTGAACACATTAAAAAAACTAAAAACATGCTTAATAAAATATTGAGTGAAAATACGGGGAAAGATATAAAAGTTATAGGAAAAGATACAGACCGTGATAACTACATGGATGCCACGCAAGCAGTTAACTACGGTCTGGTAGATAAAATATGTATTTAATATTAGTTATTGTACCAATTGTAACTTCTTTGGATAATATTTTTTACATCAGCAAATAATTTGGAATTTTTATCACTTACATATATTGATTTGTGAAATTCAACACAGAATTCTAATATGTCTTCATATTAAGCGTTGACTGTCGCTGTGAGGTTTGTAAGTTCCTTGCCACTCCACGAGGCGACAGTTCTTTCGCTTGATTTCGATTCAACTAATTTAACATTGGTGCCGAAAGCATCAAGGATAATGGAAGCAGTCATATTATCACACTCTAATTCGGCAGTTATGATGTTGCGTTCTAAATATCTAGACATCATAGGATGTTCAGCAACATATTTCTCAGGATGAAAATAGTTATCCTTAAAATAACTGCTAAGAATATCAGGTACAGGTTGTCTCAATTTATCTTTTATTACTTCAATTGATAATATTCTATCAATACGTCTATGGCGAATTTGTATTGCACTATTATCTGTGGTGTAGTCTGAAGTAATTAGATAACAATAACCACGTCGCCATACAAGCCCATAGGGATTGAGTTCTAGGTTCTGTTGTTCAGGTTGGTTTTTTTCATCAAGTTTTGCAAGATGGTGAGTATCGGTACCAGCACCATAGCGTCCGTAGGTAATTCTAATTACATTAGGAGATTCACTTTTAATAATATTATAGAGAATCTCAATATTTTTTAAAACGTGACTATTTTTAAGGACATATCGGGTTGTGTCTGGAAATATATCAAAAACATTTAAATAATACTTTCCTGTATTAGAATTTGCATAATTACTTGCCCATATTCTCAGAGTTTCACCACCATTAAGTAGAGGTCGAAGTTGAAGAAGCAGAGATTTTTCGTCTTCTGTAAAGTAAGGGCTTGTAATAATGGTCCCTGTAAGCATAGATATATCGGAATCTGATAAAAAAGGGTCAAAATAATATGTTCTATTTCGTTCGGCGTTGGGATCTGTGATACGTATTGTTCCACAAAAACAAGCACTCATATAAAGAGCCATTTGAGTGAATATATCAACGTTATCTGAATTGTTACCAGAACCTTTAATAGCATATCCGCATTCGTTTATGACAGTGAAGGATTTTAGATAATTTCGAACTGTTCTTAAGGTGCTAGTTCCACTTGCATACTTGGAACGCTGGGTAACAGGTGCTTTATACGAGAGAAGTTCATTATCATAGTTGCCATTTATCCACTGTTCCATATAGGCAGTAATTGCATTACTCGTAAGAGGCTTATCCTTAGAAGAGTGAACTTTAAGAATGGCATATATTAGTAATGGATATAAAGTGTTTGGGAAAATAGATTCACCTCGAGTTTCTTTTGTTTCATTTTGAAAGTTAGTTTCGTTAAATTTGTGATTATTTGAAGGGTTCATAAATGGTCTCCTTAAACTTTTTATAGAAATAATTATAAAGGAAAAATTTTTCCTTAGCAAGAAGAAAACTAGTGATAGTATATGCATATAAGCAAAAAAACATTAGAGATTATTATATATGGAGGTATACATATGAAGAATAATATGTTTCTGGATGAGTTATATAAAGGAGGAACACCCATCATTGAGACAGAATGCATGGAAATAAAAGCAGGAAAAAGTGTTAAATGGATAGGCTTTAAGGAGATTGATAAAGATGAAGAGTTTAAATTTAGCGAGTTTTATAAAGATTTGTATATGCAAATAGGAAAGGAAGTAAATGCACCAGCAGGTAATAGAATTATCTTTGTATCCGATGGTTATGAGGAAGCAATAGCAAATAAGGCTGCAATCATGGTAGCTAAGCGTGCATTATATGAAGCATATAAAAGAGATGAATACGCACAGGAATATTATAGTATTGATATGGATGAAAATAGTATTGAATATGATCCGAATAAGATGAAAAGTGGGTTTGCTGAAAGGGTATATTGTATAGATGCACCTACAATTCTTGATACAAAAGGAACAGATGCACTACATTTGAATGCAATCATATCTCCGTTGGCAAAGAATGTACTTATCGAGAGAGTAGGTGAAAATGAAGCTACGGCCGAAATGGCAAATAGAATCAAATCAGCAGTTTCTATGGCGGACAATGTATGTGTATCTATGACACCAGCAGCTCTTAAAACAACATATATGCAGGAATTAATACTATCATATAAATTTAGGTATATTGTTCTTCCTAAGTTTTCGCCAGACTATTTAAAGACTATTACAAATAGTATGTTAAATAATGTGTGTTACAAAGATATTGATGTAGATGATATAGTCAATTTGTGTAAAAGAAAAATGGGAACGTCTATTGCTGAAGAAAATATAGCAGAACTTATACAGGTGATGTATGAACATATGTCAAATGAAAAGAGAGAGATAATTACTAGAAATGATTTGTTTGCAACAGTGGTTGAAGGGAAAATGTCTAAAAAGTTATCTGCGTATATAGGTTTAGAAGGATTAAAAAGAGCTGAAAAAAAATTGCTGGCATTAAAAAAAGAAGCTATTCATAATTCTAAACTGGGGCAGGTTGGTTCTAACTTTTTATTTGTGGGTCCTCCTGGAACAGGAAAAACAACAGGAGCCAGACTTTTAGCCTCAGAAATGTCTGATTATGGTGTGAGTAATGGTAATGTATATATAGCCAGTCGCGCAGATATTGTAGGAGAATATGTGGGGCATACAGCGCCTAATGTAAGAAAATTGTTTTTAAATGCCAGAGGCGGAGTTTTATTTGTTGATGAGGCAGGTTTTTTTACTCAAAAGGATACTGGAGGATATGTAAAGGAAGCTATTAAAGAATTTGTCAGATTTATGGAGATATATAGAGATGTTACAGTTGTATTTGCTCTTTATAAGGATGAAGCAGAAGAGTTCCTTAATTTGGATTCGGGTTTAACGAGTAGAATAAATGAAATAATTGAATTTCCAGATTATACATATAAAGAACTTGTTGACATTGCTAAGCAAATGTTTCTTGAAAATGGATATATTTTAGATTCAAAATTAGAGGATTTAATTGAGGAATTTGTAAAGAATCGTAAAAATTATTTAAGTGAAAAATTTGGAAATGCAAGAGAGATGAGAAAGTTGGTTGAGGAAACTATTTCTCAGTATGCAATTAGAACCTTTGATAGAAAAAAAGATAATAAAATATCTAGGGATGATATTGAAAAGGCTATATCAGAGATACAAAATAATAAAATTGAAAAAGTGAAATTTGGATTCAATGTATAAGAAAGGATGATTTAAATGTACACATATAGTATAAAACAAGCAAAAAACACAATTAAAGAAGGTATTCGAGTGTATCTTGAAAAAAATAAAAATGGATATGTAATGAAGGAAGTAAATAGATTGCCGTTCTATTTGGTCGGGGCACCAGGAATTGGTAAAACGGAGCTTACATCGCAGATAGCAAATGAGTTGGGGATTGGATTTACATCATGTTCCATAACACATCATAGTAGAAATACTGTATTAGGTCTTCCGGTAATTACTCATCTGGAAGGAAAAGAGAAAGAGGTTAAATATACTGAATATACGATGAGTGAAATTATTGGAAAAGTATATGAACAGGTTGAATTAGGTTACAAGGAAGGGATTTTGTTAATTGATGAATTTTCTTGTATGGCAGATAGTTTGGTAGCACCTATGTTAGCGTTTTTGCAGACGAAAAATATTGGAAGTCACGTTTTGCCAGAAGGGTGGGTTTTGATATTGTCTTCTAATCCTCCAGAATATAATAAAAATGCTCGTATTTTTGATGCGGCCATTATGGATAGAGTAAGATGTATAAATGTGGAGTTTGATGCAGATGAATTCATTGATTATGCTGAGTCAAAAAAGATGAATAGTAAAATTATCGGTTTTTTAAAAGATAATAAAAATTATGTGCATCGTGTGATAGGGACGGGGAATGAGAAGGAAATTGTAACATGTAGGGGCTGGGAAAATTTATCATATTGCCTAGATGGTTTAGAAAAATATGGAGTTGAAATAATGCCAGCACTTATAGCTCAGTTTATAAAAAGTGAAAAAATAGTAGAAGATTTTTTTAAGTACTATAAGTTGAACCATCAGGTAGCAGACTCGAAGGATTACAACAATATTCTTGAAGGAAAGAATTTGAATAAGATAGCTGAGAAGTATAAGGATGTACCATATAATAACAAATTGAAAGTTATAAAGTTTTTATATGGATACTTGGACATGACCTGTGAAAAATATGAGGATATGATGAAACATTATGACCATATGCTGAAGCAGTATGATTTTATGTTTGCTGTAAATAATAATATTTCTAATTTAAAGAAGCCTAAGAATACTGGTTTTATAAATCCAATTGATGACTTTGATTCGCAGGATGATATGGAAACTATTCTTAAGAAAAGACGAGACGGAGTGGGAGATGAAAATGCACTTCTTATAAATAGAGGTAGGGGTGATGCGGATTCGTATGAAAAAGAGGCAATTGATGACATTTTATTGCTGTACAGAACAAAACTTGCAATGGGGGAAGAGGAAGGTAATGAGGTTGTATTAGCAGCTTATAAGGAGTGGCTTGATAATTATTTGGATAGACTTAAAAGAAATCAAATTACGGAAAATGATGTAATTACAAATTGTTTTAATTTTTTAGAAATGATAGGTGATGATTTGTTGACCGAGAATTTCTTTAATATGCTAAATACAAATATGGGAATTTTGGGAGTAATTGGAAGGTGCAGGAATGCTAAGTATATAGAATACGGAAAAAAAGTAAAAGAGTTATGCAATATTATTGATTAGGAGAGTGATTTATATGAGCTTTGTTGATGCATTTTCAAGTGAAACACGTGTACAAACGATATTAAATAAACAATTTGAGTGTATTGAAACCATTAAAAAGAGTCGAGATAAGCCTAATATTAATTTGATTATTAAAAATGCTTTAAAGAATAACAATTATACAGCATATATGACAACTCTGATTTTAAATAATGAAGTGGAGACAATGGAAAATAAAAATAGAGCGGTATGTTTGTATTTAGAGTGGCTTGATATTATAAGAAAATATATTAGTAATGAAAATAAAGAGATAAATAAATTTATATGGAGAAGAGTTTTCGATGATTTTAAAAATATATTAGATTGCAAAGAAAATGAATTCGCAGAGAAACTTGAATATGAAATATTCAAAACTGCTTCGATGCTGAAAAAACAAGAGGTAAAAATACTAGAACCAGTGATAAGAGATACATTTGGTATTGAAAAATACAAAATTTATAATGATAAGATAAAAAGGTTATTAAAAGGTGGTAAGAAAAGACAATATACTTTACCTACACAAATAATTGAAAAAAGGATGGAAAACTTCGGCTGGTTTGGAGGAAGGGATACAAGTGAATTTTTTGATGTGTTTTTAGAATATTTTGTAATAAGAGATTCACAAGTCTTGCCAAATTTGCAGAAAAAAATAATAGAAACAGATAAAACGGAAATTTTAGAAAAAGCAATAGAAAGAAATATAATAAAAGCTGACGAACGAGAGGAACTTTTAGAATATGCATTAAAAAAAGAATGCTCTAAGATGATAAAGGAACTTATATTATTGTAGTAGAAAAAGGTATTTAATATGAAAAAAAATATTGAAAAGGCAAGAGAAATTATTAAAATTGTGCAGAAAAAATTAATGTATGAGGACTCTGCTGTGATAGAACTCTTTGAGTTGCTAAAACCAGTGGCAGTAGCAAATGATATATTATTAGAAAGCGATGGGGACAATTTGTTCTTTAATGCGGATAATATAATAGGGTGTTATAAGCTACATATGCTTCAAGATTTAGAACGAAGATATATGCATATATTATTGCATGGAATACTTGGTCATTTTACGGAGCGAAAAGGATATATGAATGATGAAGTAATAGACATGGTTTTGGATTTTCAAGTTGAAAGTGTTAGAAAAGCACTCAAAACAAAGAAAATACCTGATATAGATAATTGCAGAGTTATGTATGAAAAAATAAAAAGAAAAAGAAGACTAATGTCTGACGAAGTAGTAAAAAAAATACACCAGGATGAACATAGTTTGTGGGAAACAGAAAATAAACTAAACATGTTGGAAGAGCAAAATAGTGTATCGTCGGATGAAGCAAATAAAAAATGGAAGGATGCATGTGAAAGATTATCCTTTGAAAATAGTAGTATGCTTTCTGAAGTATGCAAAAAGATTATGGAAAGTAAGGATGAAAAGCACCATGGAATAAATTCTTGCAAAAAAGGAATGGTTTGTAGTGCTAAAGGACAACCAATAGGTGACTATTATAATATTTTAAAGGATTTCTTTTTTGAGAAGGAAGGCATAAATGAGGATGTTAACGCGATAGATAAAATATTGTATTCATATGGATTTGAAAATTATGGAAATATTGCGCTTGTTGAACCAGATGAAGAAAATGTAAGAAAAGCTTTGCATAATATTGTTATTGCTTTAGATACATCATTAAGCTGTCAAGAGTACATAGAACGTTTTTTAGTGGAAACAAAAGAGATATTTGGAAAATTGGCTGATGGAATAGGATTTGAAACTATATACATAATGCAAGCCGATGCAGATATAGTAAATGAAAAGCAGTATAAGAATGTAGAGGAAATACTAACAAAACTAGAAGGGAATTATATGACATATGGATTTGGTGGTACAGATTTTAGACCTGTTTTTAAAAGATGTAGTGAACTAAACAAGGAAGGAAAAATTATTGATTGTCTAATATATTTTTCGGATGGAGAGGGAAGTTTTCCAACTAGCAAACCCAAATCGTATGAAACTTTTTTTGTAGTACCGTGTGTTAATAATTATGAATCAAATGTTATTCCTAAGTGGGTGAAAAAAATAAGTATACAATTATAAAGAGGTGAAGTTTGTGAATGATAATTTAAATCTTATATTACCTGAATATGTAAAATCGTATATAAACAGGAATGGTGTAAAAGAGAGTTGTAAATATCTAGTAGCGCCGCCTATATTCACTGAAACTGATATTGAGGCGGATGTGAAGAAAGGGTTAAGTTGCTATAATTCTATACTAGAAAATGCAAATATGATAAATGGAAAGTATTTTATAATCGATTGTGAAACGGAAGAAAAGGGATTACTATCGGTTCATTATATATCCAGTCTTATTAGAAGTAAAAAAGAAGAAGTGAATAATTACTGTATGGATAATTATGAGCTTGGGGAGATAGAATTCTCTGAAGAGCAATTGTATGAACAATCCTTTGAAGCATGGTACGGTGATATTAATAATTTCCCAATTGTTGACTATAATGAGCTGATAAATTGTATTAGACCTATGCCATATGCATACAGTAACGCGACGCCATATCTTTTGGGTGGGCAAAATGTACAATTTACAAGAAAATATTGGATGGAGAATATTAATAGTCCGATGATTATTGTAGCACATTTTGAATGTGAATATCATAATTTGTTTGACTCACCAGTAAGTGAAAATATAGGTCGGATATTTGATTATTTTAAAGAGAGTGAAATGGTATTTTTGCTAAATGTAGTTGAAAGCTATAAGGAGGATAGAAAAAACAATGATATTGAATATGAATATGGACTTGCTGAGGCCGACATAGCAAAGATTATATTAGAATACGAAGCAACAAGAATTAATGTTATGAACGAAATTAATAATGCAGATGATATTAATAGAGTATATTTAACGCAGTTACTAAAAGTTAGAGGGTTAAAATTATCTGCTAATATAAGCGTGAAAAATATAATAAAAAAAATGAGGCTTGTTGATCCGCAATATCCTTTGTGTATGACTGCAAAATTGTTTGATTATATAAAGAAAAATAACAAAAATATTAAGACCATTTCTTATAAAGAGTTAAAACTTTTAAACGTGTTTAAGGATACTAAAAATAAGAATGATAAGAGTTTGAGTGACCTTGTAGGAATGATATCTGTTAAGGAACAAATAGAGAGTAATATAAATATGATGAAATTTATTAGGTATTGTAGAAAGGAAGGGATGAAGGTTCCTGAATACAAATTTGTGTATATGTTCCTAGGAGCTCCTGGTACTGCAAAAACAACCGTAGCTCAGATTATGGGGGAAATGATGAAGAAAGATGGCTTGCTTGAAGGAACACAGTTTGTAAGTATATCAGGCGCTGAACTTAAAGGATGTTATGTGGGACATACAGCACCTAAGGTTCACGCATTATTTGAAGAGAATGACATTATAATAATAGACGAAGCTTATTCAATAGCGTCTTCTGATTCGTGTGGTATGGATACCTTTAGCCAGGAGGCGCTTGCACAATTGGCAATAGAACTGGAAAATCACGGTCATAACAGATTGGTAATATTTGCAGGCTATGGTGGTACGGATATCAGCCAAAAAAATAATAAGATGAAAAATTTTCTTGATGCTAATCCAGGAATTAAAAGTAGGATTAATGATACAATTTATTTTCCGTCCTATAATTCTGAAGCAATGGTGTCAATTGTTGATAATATGTTTACTAAATTTGATTTAAAGTATGAAGATAAAGAGGTTATATTTAAGTTGATACATGCTTATTTCGAGCATAGAACTAAGGATGAAAATTTTGGAAATGGTAGAGAAGCCAGATCATTTGTAGAAAATTGCCACCGAAGAATTGCTAATCGTGTTATGCGACTTCCTAAGACTAAGCGAACAAAAAAAGAGTTGCAAACGATACGTATTGATGATGTACAGAATTCAATTATTGAATTGAATAGTATTAACCGAATTCAGATGGGTGAAGTAAGGCAAGTGGGGTTTAGGTGAAAAAATGATAAAGGAAATATTTTTCCTTTCTACAATAATACGTTTTGATATAATTGTGATACAATAAAAAAAGGAGAATGAAATTATGCTTAATAATGTAGTGGAAATTATTCAAATGGACAAGCGTGTAAGCGTGAAAAATAATGATGTTATAGTTAATTGCAATAGCTTACAGGATGCAAAATGTTGTACAGAGGTATTAGATACGATCTTTAACAAAGGTGAAGTAGTGGTGAGTATAGATTATATGGATTTTATTAATAAATCTGGTACAATAGAATATGATCTTGAGCTAACAAAAAACATTGTGCTTAATAATTACAATGAATATATTAGAAAAATTGAGGTAGCTGATAATTGTAAATGCATAATCTGTTTAGTAGGTAATATCAATCTAACTGATGCAACCAAAACTATGGAAAAGGTTATGGAACTATTAGATAAACACAATAACTTAATAATATTGTATGGTCTTATATATGATGAAAAACATCAGGAGAATGAGTTTGATTTGTATATTTGGAAGGAGGTATTGAAAGATGAAAATAGTAAAGGTAGTTGCAGCTATAATAAAATCAAGAAATGAAAAGGGTGAAGAAATTGTATTTGCGACACAGAGAGGACATGGTGAATTAAAAGGCGGTTGGGAGTTTCCAGGAGGAAAGATTGAAGTGGGTGAAACACCGCAAGAGGCAATAAAACGAGAAATTATGGAGGAATTGGAAACAGAAATTAAAGTGGGTGATTATATCCATACAATTGAATATGATTATCCGACATTTCATTTATCTATGGACTGTTTTTGGGCTGAAATTATATCAGGAGATTTAGTTTTGACAGAGCATGATGCTGCAAAATGGTTGACCAAGGAAGAATTAGACTCAGTAGAATGGCTGCCAGCTGACATTGAGATAATTAAAATGATTCGAGAAGCTATATAAGTATGATAAATATTGATATATATTTGGATTTTGAAGTTTGCAAGCAGTTGATAATATGATAAAGTAATACGTGTAAGATTTGAATGTAATAGGAGGAATGTGAAATGACAATAAGAGAATATTATGAAAATTACAAAGAAAATAAGAAATATCCAATAAATCTATTTGATGGTAACGACACCACGATAGAATCATTTTATAATAATTGTATATACAAGAACATAGAGAGATGGGAAGAAAATATTATGAAATGGCATAAGATGTTCATGGAATATGTAGATTTGCCAGACGCTATTTATTGGATTAGATATTATGAAAGTGGAAGTAAAAAATCAGGAAAATATGATAACCGTCGAGCTTGTTATACGAAATTTAATAATATAGAGTACGTATTTGTGAGCAATTATGACGTTCATGAAATATTTAATATGATTGCACATGATGTACAGCCTGATGTTAATGAGTTTAAAGAATTGATGAGGAACTTTGAATTTCCTATGCACTATGATAATGGCAAAAGCGATTCGTGCGTTGAAAAGGATATATGTGCGTATAAAAAAAACATTGGTTCAGTACAGGGTGGAGTCTTAACGGAAAAGAACTGGTATTTGGCCCATATAAACGGTATAAAAGAAAAGTTCGTAAAATTAAATGGCGGTAACCAACTTGAGCTGACTGGTGAAGACCGTGAAAGAATTTTCCCTCTTGGAGAGCCTTCGGATTGGAAGTCTAATGAAAAAGGAATCAAGCAAAGAATAATTGATAAAAGTTTATCTTCTGATGATTTAGCAATTGTCAAGGCTCATTTTTTACGTTTTGTAGATCCTCTTAATTACTTTTTAGTACCTGGTATGAAGTATGAGATAAATAGCATTTTTGCAGGCCTTCAAACCAGTATTGGAGAGTATGAAGCTCTTACTGGATATGTATCACAGCAATACGAAAAAATTTTTGGATTAAAGGTAATGGAAGAGTTTAGACGTAAGGCATTAATTTCTTCTGCTGAAAAAGAATATACTGGAAAAGAGAAAATAGATATAGCATATAGAGCTGGAAGGAAAAATAATATTGATAAAAAATCGTCTGGCAATAAGACAAAATCATCGACTAGTCATAATTCTTTAAAAGGTTCTAGATTGTCTAATGAGAATTTGGTTGGACAGAGTTTTGAAGATAGTATAACAGGCTTTAAAGACTATCTGAAAGCTCGAGGATATAATCCTTATAGTTATGTATCTGGTATTAATGCAGTGATAAGAGAGGAAGGGCTTACTTTTAAAGAATTAGAACTACATATAGATAGATTAGTATTAGAATATGGAATAAATGGGATAAAAAAGGAAAAAGGAGATACTGGTAATGGCACCTGGAGAAACGCATTAAATCGTTTGCGTGATTTTAGGAATTTTATTTTGAATTTGTAAGCAATTTAGAAAAAAGAGTATTGGAGGTGGTAGGAAATGATATATTTTACAAGTGATTTACATTTAGGGCATAATGCCGTCATACAAATGCAGAATCGTCCCTTTGAGGATGCGGAAGAGATGAACCGTGTATTGCTATCAAATTATAATTCAGTTGTTTGTAAGAATGATACAGTATATTTACTTGGGGACATCTGCTTTCGTATTGGAATTGACAAAGCGAACGAATTAATTGCTTCAATGAATGGGAAAAAGTATCTTATAAGAGGTAATCACGATAAGAAGTATGATGAAAACCTGTTTGAAGATGTTCGGGACTTTATGACAATATCTGCGAATGGGATGAATATTTCACTTATGCATTATCCAATGCTTTCGTGGCCTAAGAGCCATTATGGAAGTTTTATGCTTCATGGTCATATTCATTCTGATGGGCTTTATAATCTGAATAATTTGCAATCAGGTATTAAAAGATATGATGTGGGAGTGGATGCAAATGGCTACTACCCTGTATCAATTAATCAAATTGAAAAATTTTTTGAAGGTATTATACAAGAGGAGGGGAAATATGATATTTATAACGGGTGACTGTCATTGCGATTTTACACGATTCAATACTGAAAATTTTCCGGAACAGAAAGAAATGACGAAGGAAGATTATATGATTGTTTGCGGTGATTTCGGTGGAGTTTGGGATAAAAACAATTCTGGTAGAGAAGAAAAATGGTGGTTGGATTGGCTTGAAAATAAACCGTTTACGACCTTATTTGTGGACGGAAATCATGAAAATTTTGATAGATTATATGATTTTCCAGTTGAAAAATGGAATGGTGGTAATGTTCATAAGGTTCGTTCATCGGTTATTCACTTGATGCGTGGACAGGTGTTCAATATTGAAGGGTTAAAATTTTTTACTTTTGGTGGTGCAAGGAGTCATGATATTTCTGCTGGTATACTAGAACCAGATGATCCAGAATATAGAGCAAAGAAAAAACAACTAGATAAACGATGGGAACCATACCGAATAAATCATATTAGTTGGTGGACTGAAGAAATGCCTTCTACTATAGAAATGGAAGAGGGACGCAAAAATCTAGAAATGCAAGGAAATGAGGTTGACTTTGTTGTAACTCATTGCTGTTCTTCATCGACACAAGCATGTTTGAGGACAGGCAAATTTGTGCCAGATGAACTGACAGATTATCTTCAAGAGATACGAGATAGAATAAAGTTTAAAAAGTGGTTCTTTGGGCATTATCATGACAATAGAAACATGAATGAAAAAGAAATACTTTTGTATGAGCAGATTATCCAAATAGCATAAACTGTAATAATAAAAGCAGAATAACGACTAATCAAAAGAGATATATGTATGAGTTGTAATATGCTCCTGATGGTGGCTTCGTAAGAATAAAGAGCTAACAATAAATGAAAAACTGGAGTGTGACAACGAAATATCAGAATAAGCAAAATATTAATAATCCGAAATCAGGGAAGGGACGAGAAAAGGATGCAATTAGACTTAGATGGATAATATATGGGTGCATTTTGTTTGTTGGAATTATATTTGTATGTTGGATGGTATATTATGTTGTTGACGAAGGTAAAAAATGCAATAAATTCAAATATGAGTAATATCATATTGAGGGAGGAAAAGCATGTTTAGAACATACGTGTATTGAAGTGTCAAGGCTGTAAAAACGGAAATGTTTTTACAGCCTTGATTTTATTTTAAATTCTCATATATAGCGTCGCTTGGAAGGTCGATATATTCATTCCAAAATACGCAAAGTGTTATGGTGCACTGAAAGTGAGAGAAACTGGTGCACCAGAAGACAAAAAAAGCTGTGGTGCACTGAAAGTGAGAGAAACTGGTGCACCAGAAGACAAAAAAAGCTGTGGTGCACCGAAAGTGAGAGAAACTGGTGCACCAGGATGAAAAAAGTGCCGTGGTGCACCGAAAGTGAGAGAAACTGGTGCACCAGGATGAAAAAAGTGCCGTGGTGCACCGAAAGTGAGAAAAATCGGTGCACCAGAAACAAAAAAGTCCAGAGGTACACTCCAACTATCACTTGATTAATGTACTAAAATGTTATATAATTTTCCCTGTGAAATAAAAGGAAAGGGCAATAGATAATGACAGGGAGACTTACTAAGATAATAGACAAGTTATTGAACGAAGATGTTAGGCCAAAGGATGTACCTGATTATACGCATATAGAGGACGAACATCTTATTAATGGTGAAATTGTTCTAGATAGGAATGATGATGACGCTATTAAAGAGGTTTTTCAGTATAATGTGCGTGCCAAAAGAGCAAAAAATTGTTTGTGGAAATTGGATGAGGCTAAAAAAGGTTATTATGTAGTAAATTCCATTGTGTTTTTAGGGATTTTTGCGGTGTTAAAGGTTCTTAAAATGGAGTGGGGCGGATTTCTTGCTTGGCCGTTGATATATTTGCATGTTGCGATATATCTATATTCACGAATAAACAATAAACTAAATGTTAAAATATGTTTGGCAACAACGGCTGCACTTATGTTTATACATATAATGTTTATTTTTCTATTAATAGTCAATCTTTTCATATGCTATACGTATGATAGAAGCGAAAAGCGTATTAGGGAGGAGCTTGGTTATCCAAAGTTTCCAAGTATTGATCTAGTTTTAACCGATAAAAGTGGGTCTTGTCAGAAAATCTTTGCGAGGGAAATGGAGTAGGACATGAAGATAATACTAAAACATATTTTAAGGAACATATGGGAAAAGAAGGGTCGAAGTCTTCTGATTATTTTGGCACTTACAGTTGCCACAACCGTATTTACATTGAATCTTACTTTGCCAGATGAGATATTATTAAAGGTTCATGAGACAATGAGATCAGTGTATGGTGATTTTGATATTTCAATGACATCTGTTGAAGAATTTTCAGTTGATGATGTATGGCTTGGAGATGAAAAAATTGAGTATACAGGTATGGTGTTTACTGATGTTTTGATTGATGATGAGCCAGCAAGTATATATGGTATGGATATTGAGGTTGCCAGGGGTATGCATATGCTCGGGACAGATGTAGATTTGCTAGAAAATAACGAAGTTATTGTTAGTAAAAGCGATGCCGAAAAGTATGAATATGAGGTTGGAGATACTTTTACAGCAGTTTATGAAGAAAAAGAGTTTGAGTTTGTTATAGCGCAAATTGTGGAAGATAAGGGTTTAAACTCCCTTACAGTTGAGTTCCCAATGTTTATGGCAAATCTTGATTTTGTTGCTGGAATTAAAGGACTTGAAGAAGGCAAGGTTGATGAACTTGCCATTAATATATTAGATGATGATAATTTAAAGGCGTATATTGAAGAATTAAGCGAAAATAATGAAAATTTTAATGTTCAGGCATTGACAGATATTGATACATTAAGAGAGCAAACATCATTTATTTCATACCTTATGGTTATGATATTTGTTATGGCGACAATAATGATTATGTTTGTTGTAAGTTCGCTTAATAAGATAATTATTGCAGAAAGAATGCCAGTTATTGGTACATTTAGAAGTATTGGTGCTACAAAAGGCAAGATGAATATGATTTTAATTCTTGAAAATGCAGTTTATGGTCTTATCGGTGGTATCATAGGTGCATTTGCAGGATATGGAATTAATAGTAATGTGGCGGGATTGTTTATTACAACAAATGGCGTGTCGCTTACAAAAGAAACATCGCATATTGATGTTAAGATGTTTGTACTGGGAGTCGCTTTTTCTGTGTTGCTTCAGGTAGTGATTTCTGTAAAAGCCATAATGAAGGCTAATAAGAAGCCTATTAAAGACATTATTTTTGATGTACAAAGCTCAAGATATAGAGTTATGAAGCATCGTGTGGTTTGGGGCGTAATATTATTACTTGCATCAATTATTATGGATGCATTGTTGAAGGATACAAATATTGTGCTTACTATTGTTGCAATAGTTCTTTTGATAACTGGTTCAGCTATGCTTGTGCCATTTATATTGCAACAGGTTTCAAAGGCTTTTGCAGTTTTATTTAAAAAACTTGGATGGTCTACAGCTACAGTTGCAAGCAGAAATATTGGATATAATAAGATGATTGTAACATCGTCTAGAGTAGTTGTTGTAGCATTATCATTAATGCTTGCAATTGTTACAGTATCATCTTCTATTACAAATCTTTTCCAGTCATTTAGACTTATGGTAGATGACTACGACATTGTAATTCAAAATGTTACTAAAGAGGAAGAAGAGTATGAGAAACTGTTGGAATTGGACGGTGTCACACATATTCAATATTTGCATTGTTATTATGACGATAGAATTACATATAATGATGGTAAAGAGTTCCATACAATACCTAGTTTCATTGGATTGGAAGAAAGCATCAAATATATAAAGGAATACAATGTAAAAATAGGTGATTTAGAGTATGACGAGGTATTGCTTGATGAGGTTTTTGCTGAAAAAAGCGATATTGAAATAGGGGATACATTGAATGTAAATTTACCATCAGTTAATAAAGAGATTGAATTAAAGGTAGTAGGTACAGTAAATAGTGCGTATTTCACTACAAGTAGAAATGTTATTATAATGAATTATGACAATTACATAGAAAATGTGTATCAGACTCCTATGCAGGTTCAACTTAAGGTTGAAGATGGCACTGACTTGGATGAGCTGAAAGAACAGATTGATGATACAATGAAAGAACTTAATTTAAAGATTCAGACAGTTGATGAGTATATAACAGAACAGGAGGAAAGTACTGCATCAATTATGAGTATTTTCTATGTGGTTATAGGACTTGCTGTAATACTTTCTTTCATTGGTATTATTAATAATCAAATTATTGGATTTATCCAGAGAAGAAAAGAGATTGCAGTGCTTAATTCTACATGTATGAGCAAGGGACAGATTAAGAAAATGTTATTCTTTGAAACTGTGCTTGCAAATTTGATTTCCAGCGTAGTTGCTGTGATTGTTGGATTTATGGCTACGGGAATGATTGACAGCTTTATGAAGGGCATGGAAATGTATGTGGAAGTGGAATATAGTATTGCTACTGCAGTTAGTTTCGTAGCGGTTATATTTGCTATATTGCTTCTTACATTGTTATCGCCTATGAAGAAACTTAAGAAGATGAATATTGTAAATGAAATCAAGTATGAATAAGGAGGAAAGTGTAAGTATGATAAAGGTAAATGCAGTTAGTAAGAGTTTTGGTGAAAAGGAAAACTATAATTTAGTTTTGGATAATGTTTCTCTCGAGATTAAAAAGGGTGAATTTGTGTCCTTAATGGGAGAATCTGGTAGTGGTAAATCCACACTCTTGTATTTGATTGGTGGGCTTGATAAGCCAACTAGTGGAAATGTATATATTAACGATAAGGATATTAATACATTAAAAGAAAAGGAAATTGCTAGTTTAAGAAGAAGTGGAATAGGTTTTGTTTTTCAGTTTTATAATCTTGTTCAAAATTTGTCCGTGGAAGAGAACATTATGCTGCCAGTAGTTATGGATGGAAAGAAGGAAAAAGATTATAAGGATAGACTTGAAAAGATTTTAAAAATCATCGGTCTGGAGGATAAAAGAAAAGCTTTGCCTAACCAATTATCGGGCGGTCAGCAACAGAGAGTATCAATTGCAAGAGCAATTATTTTAAGTCCTCAAATCATTTTGGCTGATGAGCCAATAGGTAATCTTGATAGTAAGTCAGGACAAGAAGTAATGGAATTGTTTAAAACTATAAACAAAGAAGAAAATATTACAATTCTTCAGGTTACTCATTCAGAGGAATCTGCAAAATACGGTGATAGAATTGTAAGACTCAAGGATGGTAAGATTGTATAATGAAAGAAGAATTTTGCAGAACAGAACTTCTTTTGGGTGAAGAAGGCGTGGAAAAACTTAAAAATGCATGTGTCGCTGTTTTTGGCGTAGGCGGCGTAGGTGGATATGTGGTTGAAGCCTTGGCTAGAAGTGGTGTAGGAAAATTTGTGCTGATAGATAAAGATACAGTAAGTGTTTCTAACATCAATAGACAGATTATTGCATTGCAGTCGACTGTGGGCAAATATAAAGTAGATGTTATGCGCGATAGGATTATGGATATAAATCCTGATGCGATTGTTGAAATTCACAGAACCTTTTTCTTGCCTGAAAATTCGTCCGAATTTAACTTTTCGGAATATACTTATGTTGTTGATGCAGTTGACACGGTTACTGCCAAAATTGAGATTATTATGAAGGCAAAAGAGGCTAAGGTTCCTGTTATTAGTAGTATGGGAGCTGGAAATAAACTAGACGCTACAGCATTTAAGGTGACAGATATTTACAAGACTAATGTGTGTCCTCTTGCAAAAGTTATGAGAAAAGAACTTAAAGTAAGAAATATAAAGGATTTGAAAGTTGTTTATTCAGAAGAACAGCCAATGTCACCTGACACTGTTAAGTTACAAGCAGATACTGAAAAGAAGAGAATCCCTGGAAGTATTGCATTTGTGCCATCGGTTGTTGGATTAATCATCGCCGGAGAGGTTATAAAAGATATTGCAAAATAAAACAGAAAACATCAATTTTACGACAGAAACTGTCATTGAATAATGCTAATAAAAATGCTACTGTAAAAGTAGCATTTTTTTCATGTTCAGAAAGGATGGATAGATAATGATAGATTTTGAGAATAGTGCATATGCGAAAAAAGCAATGCAACTTTTTAAAGAAGGATATAATTGTAGTCAAGCGGTTATTTTGGCATTTAGTGATAAATATGATATTGAAGAAACGACTGCAGTGAAGTTGGCGTCTTCTTTTGGAGGCGGAATGGGCAGAATGCGAGAAGTTTGTGGAGCTGTGAGCGGTATGTTTATGGTGGCAGGCTTATTATATGGTTATGATGACCCAAAAGCAAAAGAAGAAAAGGCTGACCATTATGCTAGAATACAGAAGTTAGCAGCAGAGTTTACTAAAATCAATGGTTCGATTGTGTGTCGTGAATTATTAGGATTAACACAGAAAAAAGATGATCCTACGCCATCAGAGAGAACAGCAGAATATTACAAAAAAAGACCATGTGAGCAGTTGGTAGGAATAGCAGCAGCCATTATGGAGGATTATATAAACAATAATTAAGAAAGGATAGAGTTTATGGATATTATAAAGTACGGATATAATAATTTTTGGAAGAAAAATTTAAAGATAGTTATAGTTATTCAGTTGATAAGTTTTATTGCTATAATTGCTGATTTATTTTTACCATTATTGTCAGAATTATTTATTGATTACATAATTTTATCAGATGAATCAGAAGCAACAGGTGTATTTGCATTTCTTATTAACGGTGATTATGGTGATGTAGGAACTTTTAAATTGTTCTTTAACATTGCTAAAATATTTGTATCATTATTGGTTGTAAGAATTATTTTGATTTATATTAAAAATGTTGTGAACCAAAAGTTAGGTCTTAATATGGAGACGGATTTAAGAGAAGTTACATACGCTAAACTTATGAGGCTTGATAGTGGCACAATTGCAGATTATAACACAGGTGAATTATTGACTACATTGCAGGGTGATACGATTATGTTTAAAGAATTGTATTGTCGTATGATTCCTAATATGCTTGATAGTTTGTTTGTATTGATTATTACTACAGTGATTTTAGGAACAATTAATCCTTGGCTTATATTAGTGCCAGTGGCATTGTCACCTTTCTTGGTTATTGCCCTTATGAAATTTAGAAAGCAGGCTAAAGAAAATTACAGTGTAATCAGAAAGAGAAATAGTGAAATGAATCTTACTGTGCAGGAAAATATTGAAGCAGTGAGATTGGTTCGTTCATTTACTAACGAGGACGAGGAAAAAAGAAAGTTTAATATTGCAAATGAGAATTTGAAGAATGCGCATTTTAATCAAATCAACTTGTCATCTACATTTGAGGCGGTATTTTCAATTATCAAGCAGGCTGCATATATTATTTCAGTCGGTATAAGTGCTGCATTAGCGATGAACGGATATATTAAGATTGGTTTTGTCCTTGCTTGTGCATCTTATGTTATGAAAATTATGGACCATGTAAGCCAGATTAATAACTCATTGTTCCAGATGCAGCAGATGATGGTATCTGGAAATAGTATTAAATCATTTGTTGAATGTGAATCTAAGATTCCTGACAACAAGGTTTACGATATGGATATGAATAAGGTTGATGTTAAGATTGAAAATGCAAGTCTTGTTTTAGGTGACCATACGATTTTAAGAAATATTAATCTTGATATCCCTAGTGGCAAAAAGATTGGTGTTGTTGGTGGTACTGGTAGTGGTAAGAGTGTTCTTTTGAAGAGCCTTATTCGTAATCACGACCTTACATCAGGTGAGATTAAGATTAATGGAAAGAATATTAAGGATTACTCATTGGAAGATTTAAGAAATTGTTATTCTTTCGTATTCCAGGATGTATTCTTATTCTCAAATACAATTGATTCAAATATAGCATTTTCAGACCTTGATATGGATAGCGAAAAGGTTATTGAAGCGGCTAAAGATGCACAGGTACATAATTTTATTATGGAATTACCTTTGGATTATCAGACTATTGTAGGTGAAAGAGGCGTAGGTCTTTCTGGCGGACAAAAGCAACGTGTTTGTATAGCGAGAGCATTGATTAGAAATGCTCCGATATTAGTTCTTGATGATGTTACAAGTGCTCTTGATATGAATACAGAAAAAGCATTACTTAAGACAATTAAGGAAAAATATCCAGAGAAAACACTTATTATTTCGGCGCATAAGATGGCTTCGGTAATGGATTGTGACGAAATCATTTATCTTCAGGATGGTGAAATTACTGAACGAGGTACATTTGATGAACTTATGAAAATAGATGGACATTTTGCCGCTATTTATAAAGTTCAGATGGCAGCAGATAAAAAAGTTATAACATACGATGAGAAATAGAGGAGGTAACTATGGCACAGCGAAATACATATTTTCAAAATGAAATTATCGAAAGAAAAATTGATATAAAGCAGCTTGGTAGAACAATCCGCTATGTTATCCCTTTTAAAAAGACTTTTTTGCTTGTAGGTGTTTTGATGCTCCTATCTGTATCATTTTCACTTATTTCACCAAGATTACTTGGTTACATTATTAGCAATGTTGTATATGATGACGGATACAGAAAATTGTTCTTTGTTTTGGGTATGTTAGCGTTATTGGCTCTTGCTGAAATTACGATTACATTTTTCCACCAAAGATTAATGGGAAAAACAGGACATAGAGTAATTGCCAATATAAGAACTGATATATTCTATAAGTTGCAGGAATTATCATTTGATTATTTTGATAACAGACCAGCAGGAAAGATTGTGGTAAGAGTAACTGATTATATAAATGATTTGGCAAACTTTTTTACAAATCAGTTATTGTTTTTCATAATTTACATTGTGAAAATCGTTATGGTAACGATATTTATGCTTACCATAAGTCCACAACTTACCTTGATTGTGTTTGCTACGGTAACACCACTTATGGCGTGTATATTTACATTGCGATATATAATTAGAAAAAGATTTGCACTTCATAGAGCAAAGGTTTCTAATCGTTCAGCATTTGTAGTTGAGTCTATAATGGGTGAAAAAATTATTAAAAACTATAATAGAGCAAACATTAATGAAGATATTTATATGGATGTACATATGAGTAGTATTCATACATGGTGGAGCATTGTTAAAAGAAATGAACTCAACTGGCCTATTATTGAAATATTCTGGAATATTGGTACATTAGTATTGTATGGTGTTTCATTGAGTTTAATTTTAAACGGCTCAAGTACAATTGATGCAGGTGTTGTTTCAGTGTTTATCAATTATATGGCACAGTTTAGCGGACCACTTACAATGGTGGCAATTATCGTTCAGCAGTTAGCTCAGGTAAGTTCAAACCTTGAACAGGTATTTGATACTATTGATTCAAAGGTCGATATTAAAAATAAAGATAATGCTATAGAAATTAAGGATGTAAAAGGCAAGGTTGATTTTGATAATGTTACATTTGCATACGAAGAAGGATTAAATGTTTTAGAAAACTTTAATCTTAACGTAAAACCTGGTGAAACTATAGCATTGGTTGGACCTACAGGCGCAGGTAAAACAACAGTTATTAATATGCTTACAAGATTTTATGATGTACAAAAAGGTAGTGTCAAAATCGATGGAATCGATATAAGGGATATTACATTGAAATCTCTTAGACAAGAGGTTGGCGTATTGATGCAAGATCCATTTATTTTTAAGGGAACTGTTATTGATAATATTAGATATGGTAAAATCGATGCTACCGACGAGGAGTGTATTGAAGCTGCTAAAATGATTAATGCAGATAAATGGATTAATAAGTGGCCAAAAGGTTTTTATGAGGAATTAGATGAGCGCGGCGGTGATTTGTCTGCTGGTGAGAAGCAGTTAATCAGTTTTGCAAGAATTATGCTCAAGAATCCTTCAGTTGTAATTTTGGATGAAGCAACTAGTTCAATTGACTCTGAAACTGAAAAGATGATTCAGGATGTTCTTGAAATCGTATTAAAGGATAAGACTGCTTTTATTGTTGCACATAGACTGTCAACTATTAGAAATGCTGATAGAATCCTTTATATTTCAAACAAAGGAATAGCAGAGGAAGGTAACCACGAAGAACTTATGGCTAAAAAGGGCTTGTATTGGGCTCTTAATCAAAAATGATTGAGAAAAAAATTTATATAAATGAAATGCCGACGAATTCACTACGAATCCGTCGGCATTTTAATATCCCATTATTCTTTAAAGAACAAGTCAGTGGCAGTTCTGCCCACCATTTGATCTTTGTATATGAAGTCGTCTCGACTTGCTGTTTCCATAAACAACTCTTCAATTTCTGTAGGAGTTTTGGTGTTATTAAATATTACTAAATCAGCAATTGCACCTTGTAATGAATTCTGATATATGTCTCCACCCAACATTATGTGAGTTGTGAAATAAAGTATAGGCATGTTTTCATTGTGGGCAATAAACTGTCCATTAATAAACATATTAGCATGTTCTGTTTTAGCATTAAATGTTACGGCAACATGTGTCCAAGTGTTTAATGGGAATGTTGCAGCAGATGCATCGTGGAAACCATTGATAACACGGGCGTCACGAATTCTGTATGAGGAATGTCCTTCCCATGCAGTAGGGTATATGCTCGCAAAACCTGATTCGTATTTAACATAGATGGCAGCAGACCATAAATGAGAAATTTCGGGTTTTATCCACATCGCAACAGTATAACTTTCATGATGAATCAATGTACTTGGAAGATTCACATAGTTTGTACTGCTAGGTCCGCCTGGGAAACGTACCGCTTTTTGACCAGGAATAACGCCGTCCACAAATGAATACCCTTTACCGATAAATCTTCCAGTATATTTCTTGCAATCACTTTTGAAGTTGTTGTTAAATGAAAATCTTACAGCGCCACTATCATCAAAATAGTTGTCTTCAAGATATACCAAAAATTCTTCAGGTGCTACAGCAGGACTATAATAGTCGCCTTGAGCCATTTCACATCCGCAACCTATGGCAAATTGAGCCTGTAATTCAGATTCAATACCAACAGCAACTACATTAAATTTAAGATCCTTACATAATACAAAAACATTCTTTAATACTCGTTGACCTTTTGGGTCGTAAGAAGATGATTGTATAAAGTCTTTATCAATATTTATGTAGTCAACAGAAATATCCTTTAACATATTAAGAGCAGAATAACCTGAACCAAAATTGTCAATAGATACATGGAAACCAAATGTACGAAGCCTTTCGGTCATTCTCGCTAATTCCATACTGTCTTTGATGAAAACATTTTCTTTTATTTCAAAATTAATCTCATTTGGTTCAATATCATATTTTTTAGCAATGTCTAAAAGGATATGTGGCAAATTAGCCTGATATAAATGAAGTCTTGAAAGGTTGACTGAAACCATCAAATGTTCATAAGGCTTGCCTTTCCAAGATGCTTTAGTCTCGCAAACTTTTTTGTAAACAAACATATCTAAAGATTTAATAAAACCATTTTTCTCAAACAAAGGTAAGAATAAATCTGGTGAACGTAATCCATCAACAGGGTGCTCCCAACGAACAAGAGCTTCCGCACCAGCCACATTGGATGTGAGCATATTAACTCTAGGTTGGAAATATACTTTGAATTCGCCGTTTTTTAACGCTTTATCCTGCTCACTTTCAATGGATTTTTCAATCTCAACGGATTTCTCCAAAGCATAATATACAACATAATGATTTTTACCATTAGTTTTAGCGTTGTACATAGCAGAATCACATTTATATAGAATATCATCAAGTATCTGTGACGTTTTCTGGTCCAATATAATGCCAATACTAAATGAGATTAAGGAAAGAATATCTTTTCTAAAATCCATTTCTTGCATACCATCAATAAGAGATTGAGCTTGTGATGTGACAATATCATGGTCCAAAGTACCATCTACAACGGCAACAAATTCATCACCACCAATTCTGGAAATAAAACTTCCAGGCAACTTTTCTTTTATAAGTTTACCTACACTTATGAGAAGTTCGTCACCCATTCCATGTCCGTAAACATCATTGACACGCTTGAAATTATCAATGTCAATAAACATAAAATGCATAAGCATTTCTTTTGGTAAATTATTATAATAATCATACAATCCTTGACGATTAGGAAGCTTAGTCAAATAATCGGTATAAGCATCCGCAATTGTGTCGTCAAAAAGTATTCTGTTTTTTAATCTTAAAATACGCTTCATTTTGCCACTCCCAATATAAATTTATTACACGAAAACATAAATAACTAAATTAATTATACTATCTTTTTTTGTGCATTGCAAACTGTTTTTTTGATAAGTTTTTATTTGACATAGAGCCCCTTATAATAGTATACTTAAGGGTGTGTCAATCATCGTGTTGGCATATATAACTTGATGAAAGATTGGAGACAATAGCATGGGCGGTATATTTGGAATTGTATCAAAGACAGATTGTGTATTTGATTTATTCTTTGGTACAGATTATCATTCTCATTTAGGAACAAGACGAGGAGGTATGGCAGTATATGGTGCTAATGGCTTTGACAGAGCTATTCACAATATTGAAAATTCGCCTTTTAGAACAAAGTTTGAAAAAGATGTAGATGAAATGAAAGGTAATATGGGTATCGGATGTATTTCGGACAATGAACCACAACCTTTATTGGTTAGATCACATCTTGGTAATTATGCCATAACCACAGTTGGTAAGGTAAATAATCTAGACGAACTTATGAAGGAAATGTTTGATAATGGTGCAGTGCATTTCCTTGAGCATAGTGGTGGTGGAATAAATCAGACAGAACTTGTTGCCTCGCTTATAAATACTCAAAATAGTTTGATTGATGGACTTAAATATGTCCAAGAGAAGATAGATGGCTCAATGACATTGCTGCTTCTTACGTCTAAGGGAATTTATGCAATGCGTGATAAATATGGAAGGACACCTCTTAACATAGGTAAGAAGGATGGCGCGTATAGTATATCATTTGAGAGTTTTGCATATCTTAACTTAGGATACAAGGAAGTGAAGGAATTGGGACCTGGTGAGGTGGTTTTCGTTAGTCCAGATGGTTACGAAACGCTCAGTGGCGCAAGAGAAGAAATGAAGATATGTTCATTCCTTTGGGTTTATTATGGATATCCTACATCTTCATACGAAGGGTTAAATGTTGAAGCGATGCGTTACAAATGTGGTAGTCTTATGGCAAAACGTGATAATGTAACCCCTGACATTGTTGCTGGAGTGCCAGACTCTGGAACACCTGCGGCTATTGGATATGCTAATGAATCGGGCATTCCATTTGCTAGACCATTTATTAAGTATACCCCAACATGGCCACGTTCGTTTATGCCAACAAGTCAGACACAAAGAAATTTAATTGCTAAAATGAAACTTATACCAGTTGATGCTCTTATTAGAGATAAAAGTCTCTTGCTTATAGATGATTCGATTGTTAGAGGAACACAGCTTAGAGAAACAACAGAGTTCTTGTATGATAGTGGTGCAAAGGAAGTACATATTAGACCAGCTTGTCCACCATTGTTACATGGATGTAAGTATTTGAATTTCTCTCGTTCAAAGTCAGAGATGGATTTGATTACGAGAAGAATTATCAAAGATAGAGAAGGTGTTGAGACACCTGATAATTTAGCGGATTATGCCAACCCTGAAAGTACTAATTATAAGGAGATGGAAGCAGAGATTTGTAAGCAACTTAAATTCACAAGCTTACAGTTCTGTAGACTTGATGACATGATTGCATCAACAGGAATCAGCCCATGTAAGTTATGTACTTACTGTTGGAACGGAAAAGAATGATGAAGGAGAAAAAACAGTGGAAAAGAAGATAATGTTAGGCAATGAAGCTATTGCCAGAGGTGCATATGAAGCTGGTGTTAAGGTTTCGTCTGCATATCCAGGTACACCAAGTACTGAGATTAGTGAAAATATTGTAAAATACGGTGAGATTTATTCTGAATGGGCACCAAATGAAAAAGTAGCTATGGAAGTGGCTATTGGTGCTTCAATTAGCGGTGTTAGAGCTATGGCATCTATGAAACATGTAGGTGTAAATGTAGCAGCAGACCCATTATATACAGTGTCATATATTGGCGTGAATGGTGGTCTTGTTCTTGTGGCAGCTGATGACCCAGGGCTTTACAGCTCACAGAATGAGCAGGATACAAGATGTGTTGCAAGAGCAGCTATGGTGCCTGTTCTTGAGCCATCGGATAGTCAGGAAGCTAAGGATTTTATGAAGTATGCCTTCGAACTTAGCGAAAAGTATGACACACCTGTTATTTTAAGAACAACAACTCGTCTTGCACATTCTCAGGGTGTTGTAACACTTGAAGACAGAGTTGAGATAGAGGATAAGACATACGAAAGAAATCCTGCTAAGAATGTTATGATGCCAGGTAATGCTATTAAGCGTCATGTATATGTTGAACAGAGATTAAATGATATGGCTAATGACGGAGCTGATATGCCTATCAATAGAGTTGAAATGGGCGATACAAGTATTGGTTTCATAACAAGTGGTATTCCATATCAGTATGTTAAGGAAGTATGTCCTAATGCATCAGTATTAAAGCTTGGTATGGTTCATCCGCTTCCAAGAAAGATGATAGAAGAATTTGCTTCTAAAGTTGATAAATTATACATATTTGAAGAACTTGAACCAGTTATTGAAGAACAGGTTAAGTCTTGGGGCATTAAGGCAATTGGTAAAGAAATTTTCACAGTACAGGGTGAATATAGTGCCAATATGCTTAGAAAGAATTTACTTGGAGAAGCATTGGATGTAAATGAAGCAGCTAATGTTCCGGCAAGACCACCAATTCTTTGTCCAGGATGTCCACATAGAAGCGTATATTCAGTAATGAATAAATTAAAGATTCATGCAGCCGGAGATATTGGATGTTATACTCTTGGCGCAGTTGCACCTCTTTCAGTTGTTGATACAACAGTATGTATGGGTGCCAGCATTTCAACACTTCATGGTATGGAAAAGGCTAAGGGTAAGGATTACATAAAGAATTGGGTTGCAGTTATTGGTGACTCTACATTTATGCATACAGGTGTTAATTCACTTATGAATATGGTTTACAACAAGTCTACAGGAACTGTTGTAATCCTTGATAACTCAACAACAGGTATGACAGGTCATCAGGACCATGCAGCAACTGGCAAGACTCTTATGGGTGAGCCTACAAATGCTATTGATATTGTTGCTTTATGCAAGGCAATGGGTATCAATCATATCAATGTTGTAGATGCATTTGATACAGAAAAGTTAACACAGGTACTTAAGGAAGAAACACAAAGAGAAGAGTTGTCTGTAATCATTACAAAGGCTCCTTGTGTGCTCTTAAAGGGCAATGTATTCCCTAACAAGTGTAAGCCGGTATCAGAAAAATGTAAGAAATGTGGACTTTGCTTAAAGCCAGGTTGTCCAGCTCTTACAAAAGCTGAAGATGGAACTATAATGATAGATGAAACAATGTGTAATGGTTGTGGCTTGTGTAAGCAGTTATGTAAGTTTGATGCCATTGAGACAGTACAGGCGTAGGAAGATTGGAGGTTGATTGTTATGACAACAAAGAATATTATGATAGTTGGTGTAGGCGGTCAGGGAACTCTTCTTACAAGCCGTATTCTTGGAAATATTATTTTACAAGGTGGATACGATGTTAAGTTATCAGAAGTTCACGGTATGGCGCAGCGAGGTGGTAGCGTTGTTACATTCGTAAGATATGGTGAAAATGTTGCTGAACCTATTGTTGAAGCTGGTCAGGCTGACGTACTTATTGCATTTGAAAGACTTGAAGCACTTAGATACGCACATTTCCTTAAAAAGGATGGTGTACTTATAGTAAATGATTATAGAATTGACCCTATTACAGTTGTAACAGGGGCAGCTACATATCCTGATAATATACTTGAAGATTTAAGCAAACAGTATAAGGTTATCAGCATTAATGCTATGGAAGAAGCTAAAAAGTTAGGTAATCCTAAGACATTTAATGTTATTGTTTTAGGACTTGCAGCAAAACATATGGATTTCTCAGAAGAGGAATGGCTTAAGGTTATTGAAAATACTGTTCCACCAAAGACAGTAGAAATAAATAAAAAAGCTTTCAAGCAGGGCTTTGAAAATTAAATTTATATAGAGAACAATGCGAAAAGATCACACAGATGTGCGCATTTTTCCGTTTTGCTTTCAAGATGGAGGTAAAATATGATTTGGAATGAAACTAAAGAATGTATGGGCAGGGATGAAATGACTGCCTTACAGAGCGCAAGACTCGTAAAAACAGTGGACAGGGTGTACCACAATGTAGAGTTTTACAGAAAGAAGATGCAGGCAGTTGGACTTGAGCCTGGCGATATTAAGGATATTGAAGACCTTAATAAGTTGCCATTTACAACAAAGGCTGACTTAAGAGATAATTATCCTTTTGGTCTATTTGCAGTACCAAATAACCAGATAGTTAGAATACATGCATCAAGCGGTACAACAGGAAAGGCTACAGTTGTAGGTTATACAAGAAAGGACCTTGACATCTGGAGCGAATGTGTAGCCAGAGCAATGACTATGGCTGGCGTTGGAAGAGATGACATTATTCAGATTGCATATGGATACGGTTTATTTACAGGTGGTCTTGGTGCTCATGCCGGTGCTGAAAAGATTGGTGCTACAGTAGTTCCAATGTCAACAGGTAATACAAAGAAGCTTACAACTATGATGAAGGACTTCGGTGCTACTGCTATTGCGTGTACGCCATCATATTTGATGCATATTGCAGAAGTACTCGAAGAGGAAAATGCAATTGGTGATATTAAACTTAAGGCAGCTATCTGTGGTGCAGAACCATGGACAGATAATATGAGAAATACAATAGAAGCAAAACTTGGCATTAAAGCATATGATATCTATGGTTTATCAGAAATTATGGGACCAGGTGTTGCATGTGACTGTCAGTATCATAGAGGCTTACATGTATATGAAGACCATTTTGTACCAGAAGTTCTTGATACAGAAACACTTGAACCACTTGGTGAGGATGAAGTTGGTGAGCTTGCATTCACAACTATCACAAAGGAAGGTATTCCACTTATCAGATACAGAACAAGAGACTTAACAAGTATCTCAAGAGGTAAATGTGATTGTGGTAGAACACTTTGCAGACTTAGCAGATTTAAAGGACGTTCAGATGATATGCTTATCATTAGAGGTGTTAATGTATTCCCAAGCCAGATTGAGGCCGCACTTCTTGAAATGAGTGGAACAACACCATACTATATGATGATTGTTGATAGAGTAAATAACCTTGATACACTTGAGGTTCAGGTTGAGCTTGATGAGAAGACATTCTCTGATGAAATGGGTAACTTGGATGCATATGCTAAAAAGATTGGTCATGTTATTCAGCAGGCAATTGGTCTTGCAGCTAAGATTACACTTGTTGAGCCTAAGTCAATCGAGAGAAGTATGGGTAAAGCAGTTCACGTTATTGATAAGAGAAAGTTAGTGTAGTGATTGGAGGTATTGCGTATGTTTTTAAAGCAGTTATCAGTTTTTTTGGAAAATAGAGAAGGCAGAGTTAAGGATGTTCTTAAGGTTTTAAAGGATAACGATATTAATATCGTATCATTGAGTCTTGCAGATTCAAGTGATTACGGTCTTTTAAGACTTATTGTTGACTATCCTAAAAAGTCAAAAGAGATTCTTTCAGAGAATGGTTTTACAGCAGTACTTAATGATGTTATTGTAGTTAAGATTGCTCATAAGGCAGGTAAATTGCAGGAAGTACTTGAAGTACTTTGCGAATGCAATGTAAATATTGAATATATGTATGCTCTTTCAACTGGTTCAGATGATGCATCTATCGTTATCAAGGCATCTGATATTGAAAAGGCAGCAAAGGCTATTGAAGAAAGCTCATTAGAGATTGTATCAAAGGCTGAAATTAGGAGTATGTAATTATTCAGAACTATGCAGATTTATTAAAAGGTAGTCTGTTCAAGCGTGCTTGATATAGACTACCTTTTATAAATCTATATGGCGAGAAGCCATACATGAGCAAAAGAAAAGCCTTGTAGAGGCGATTTTGCGAATGGTTCTGAATGCGAATATATAAATGAATGGAGCAAGATTATGATTATCGATTTTCATACACATATTTTTCCTGAAAAAATAGCGGAAAAAACAATAAGCACATTATCAACAAAAGGTGGAATACCAGCATACAGTGATGGTATGCTAAATGGATTGTTAAATTCTATGAAGGATGCAGGGGTTGATATTTCTGTTGTATTACCAGTTGTAACAGCACCAAAGCAATTTGAGAGCATTCACAGATTTGCAATGGAAATAAATGAACGAGAATATGGAGAACAGAAACTTATATCCTTTGGAGGTATTCATCCTGATACGGCTAATTACAAGGAAGAACTTAACTTTATTGCGTCTCATGGATTTAAAGGGATAAAGATTCATCCAGATTATCAGGAAACATTTATTGATGATATACGTTATAAGAGAATTATTTCTTATGCCACAGAGCTTGGCCTTGCAATTGTAACTCACGCTGGATTTGATGTAGGTTATCCAGATTTAACTCATTGTACACCCGACAGAACATTGAATATGTTTCGTGATGTTAAACCAGAAAAATTGGTTCTCGCACATATGGGGGGCTTAAATTACTGGGATGATGTTGAAAAATATCTTGTTGGTGAAAATGTGTATTTTGATACCGCATATGTGGCTGATGAGATAAGTGATGAACAGTTTATAAGAATTGTGAAAAATCATGGTGTGGATAAGGTGTTATTTGCAACGGATATTCCATGGAAGCCACAGAAGAAGTTTGTGGAAGTTGTGCAAAATTTAACTAGTAAGATGGATTTTGATGATTGTGTCACTGAGAAAATTATGGGTGGCAATGCATTGAAATTGTTATAAGGAGTGTGAATTTAAATGAAAAATAAGGGTAAATATGTAGTGCTTGAATATTATTGTAAGAAGAATAGAAATGGTAATGAATAATAAATGGTGAAATGGAGATAAGAATGTCGTTTGAATTTATACTATCAACGGATGAAATACGAGAAAAAATGTTTAATTATATACAGCCAATTTATAAGGGGACAATGGATTTTGATGTTGCTTATATTAACTGGCTTTATGGTGTATATGACAGTGAAAGTGGATTGTTTATTACATATGTAAATTCAGAGAAAGATAATGCAAAATATATTTTGATAAAAGAAGACAAAGTTTTCTATGTCATTGGCAATAGGTATAGGCATATAATTTCTGAAATAGCTGCTGAATTAGAGAATTATAGGGATGTTGTGCAGGAAGGAATAATACTATATAATAATGAAAAAAAGAAGAAACTTTTTAAAGGTAATTTTTCAGATGAACAGGAAAAAAAATTTAGTATAATTACTGAAAATATGAAGGATAGATGTAGGCCATCATTTACTATAAATTGTTATGAGGATGCAGAAAAACTTTTTTATAAAGATAATTTTAATTATTATAATATTAGTCATTTATACAATAAATCTACAATTACAAATTTTGATAAATATATGTCAGAGAGAAAAATGTGCGTAATAAGAGGTGAAAAATATAGAAATATTTTGTCTGAAATTTCTGCTTATGGAAATACGCTTGATAAGGAAGAATACGCACAGATTTCGAAGGACTTTCGAGATGCGAATTATCTGTTTGGAAAAGGTATAGACGATATATATGTGGAGATAACATTTGAAGCGATAGAAAAAGCATATAAATGTGGTGTGGTAAGTTGGGGATATGTAGAGTTTATAGATAATTATTTAAAAAAATGCATTAAATCTTATGCTGATAAATTGAAAAGTATTCGCCCAGTGTTGGATTTTATAAATAAAAATATGAAAGGTGAATGTTTTGGAAGCCTTGATTTGTGCAGAAAAGAACTGAATAAACTGATATATGGAAAAATTGAAGGATTTCATTTTATATTAACAACAGATAAAATTAGAGAGAAAATGTTTGATTTTCTTAAACCTAAATATAAGATGGTAGATGATAAGGATGTAACGCACATAAATTGGACGACAGGCGTTTATGATAAGAAAAGTGGGATTTTCTTAACAAAAATTTATTATTTAAGCGATGGACTTGCAAGATGTGGGGTGAATTTTCACAGTTATATTGTAATTATGGATAAGGGATATGTTTTTAGAGTGGATAATGATGATGAATATGAAAAGAAAACATATAAATTTAAAATTCCTGAGCAGTATGAAAAGTTTACTTTAAAAATAAAAGAAGGAATAGAGTTTTATAAGTACAAACGAGATTATCTTGACATGCTATGTGAAGGGACAGAGAAACAATTGAAAGTTATAGAGAATATGATGGATGATAGATGTCATTTAGAATTCTTAATTGACTTTGAAGATGATGCAAAAAACTTATTTTGGAAAAGGAATTGTAATGTAAATACAATCTTTGGGATGTATAATAAGAAAACTATAAGTGATTTTAATAAATATGCAACTCCTGACAAACTATTGATTTGGCGAGGAGAACGATATTTACAGTTATTATATGAAGTTAGAAGTACTAATATTACAGATGAGGAACGTTGCCAAGTATTTAAGAATGCTTGCTATTTTTTATGGTATGGTATCAATGATACTTATGATAGTGAGTTTTTAATTACGGTCAAATATATGTATAATGCATGTCTCATGGAAGATAGATGTGAAGATGCATTAAGAAGTTACATAAATACATATGTTGATGAATATTCAAATAAACTTATGAATATTGTACCTTTGATTAGGTTTATTAAAACGCGAACAGAGGGCAGACAATTGAAGGAAGTTGTGGCGAAGGTGGAGAAAATAATCAATAAGAGTATGGGTTAAGAAAAGACTTGGCAGGTATGCTATCTGCCAAGTCTTTTTTACTAAAAAAATCTTTAAATAGATTGAAATTGTTTGATGAATTATAGTTGATGACATTTATTATTTGTGAGATAATTGCATAAGATTATGAAAAATACAAGTGAGGTAAATGCATAATGGATATGTTTAAAAATATTAGTTATGAGCAAAATCAGGTACCACCACATAATAAGTGGAAAAAACTTATAGCTTATTACAAACCATACAAGGGAATATTTTTTGCGGATATGTTTTTTGCATTTCTAGGGGTGGCGGTATCTTTAATATTACCATTGGTAATTAGATATATTACAGGAACTGTAATTTATGAACCAAAGCAAGATATGATGAAGCATGTTTTTATTTTAGTGACTATAATGCTTATATTGGTTGCGGTCGAATGCTATAGCAACTATTTTATTAGTTATTACGGACATATGATGGGTGCAAAGATTGAGTTCGGTATGAGAAATGAGATTTTTGGACATTTTCAGAAACTTTCATTTTCATATTATGACAATCAAAAAGTTGGACAGTTAATGTCACGAATTACAAATGATTTATTTGAAATTACAGAACTTTTGCATCATGGCCCTGAGGATATAGTTATCTCTATTATTAAACTTGTAGGTTCATTTATTATATTGCTCTTTGTCAATGTAAAACTTGCGCTTGCCGCATTTGCAGTTATTCCTTTTATGTTTGTGTATGCGTACATATTTAATAGGAGAATGAAACGCGCATTTAAGAAAAATCGTGCAAGAATTGCTGAAATTAATGCTACAATCGAAGACAATTTATCTGGAATTAGAGTGGTAAAATCCTTTGCTAATGAAGATGCAGAAATGGCTAAATTCCATGAAGGAAATATGAATTTCCTTATTAGCAAGAATGACAGTTATACAAATATGGGTCGCTATCATTCAGGTTTAAATGCATTTATAACACTTATTACAGTTGTTGTAATTGCAGTGGCAGCAGTTCTTATGGGAAATGACGCAATGAATGCAACTGACCTTATTACATTTATGTTGTATATTAATAATTTTACAACTCCAGTTAGACAACTTATCAATTTTACTGAACAATTCCAAAATGGTATCACTGGATATGAAAGATTCTTGGAAATTCTTAGCATTGAACCAGAAATACAAGATAAAGAAGGCGCTATAGAAGACATAGAAGTTGTCGGTAACGTTACATTTGAAAATGTAAGTTTTAGATATGAAGATGATTTGCCGTATGTATTTAGAAATGTTAGTTTAGATATTAAAGCTGGTGAATATATTGCATTAGTTGGTTCATCGGGCGTTGGAAAGACTACGCTTTTGAGTCTTATGCCAAGATTCTATGAGGCAACAGAAGGAACTGTTAAAATTGACGGAGTGGATATTAAAGATATTAAACTATGTAAATTACGTCAGAGTATAGGTGTTATACAACAGGATGTATATTTATTTGCAGGAACAATTATAGATAACATCAGATATGGTAAACCAAATGCTACAGATGATGAGATAATAGCTGCAGCCAAAAAGGCAGGTGCTCATGATTTTATTATGGAACTTCCAGATGGATATAGTACCAATATAGGTCAGCGAGGTGTTAAACTTTCTGGTGGACAGAAGCAAAGGATATCTATTGCAAGAGTATTTTTGAAGGATAGCCCGATTCTTATATTTGATGAAGCAACATCATCACTTGATAATGAAAGCGAGAGAGTGGTTCAGGAGTCCCTTGAAAAATTGGCAAAAAATAGAACAACGTTTGTTATTGCTCATAGATTATCTACAATTAAGAATGCTAAAAGAATACTTGTTTTAACTGAGGATGGAATAGCAGAGTCAGGAACACATAAAGAACTTATGGAACAAGGTGGAATATATAAGGAATTATATGAATTGGCATATAATTAGCAATGATGATAATGGAAAAGCCTGCATAAAAAATGCAGGCTTCAGACTGTAGACAAAGTGGTGCTGGGATGCGAGTCCTGGCACCATTTTTCTTTAGAAAAAGAGTTGAAAAGTTCAGTAATTACAAGACTTTTTGGCTCTTTTTTGATATAATATAAGTATCAAACAGTGAGGTGGCAGAT
>JAGBHK010000023.1 GCA_017935565.1 Lachnospiraceae bacterium | reverse complement strand
TGTTTCACCGAATACAGAAAGTGCACTAGAAACAACCATTACTGCTGCTAAAGCAACTGTTAAAAGTTTCTTCTTCATAATAAATAACCTCCGTTTTTTCTCGCCTTGTATGTATATTTTCTACATTAGGCATACATCTTTTTTCATTTCCTTTGTATTATATATCCATATCACAATCTTGTCAACTTTTTTTTATTATTTTTTAATAAATTATTCATTATTTTTATAATTCAAATCAGCATTTTATCCAAAGTGTCCTTTTACTAACCTAAACCCACGTTAATGTTCTGTTTTTACATTTAAATCTTCAACTTGTTTCGACATATTTCTATTGCTAATCCCTATGTCTTACGGCTTACTCCCTAATGTAACAAATATACATAAAGGCGAGAAAAAACGGAGGTTATTTATTATGAAGAAGAAACTTTTAACAGTTGCTTTAGCAGCAGTAATGGTTGTTTCTAGCGCATTTTCTGCAATGGCAGAATTAGTAGAAGCTGATACAACTTTTACAGGTAAAGTAGCAGACGGTTCTGCAGCATGGAATTCTGCTGGAACAGGGGTTACATTCCCTATCAACGAAGAAGGTGTTACAGTAGTATTTAAGAATGACGCTTTCACAGATAGCGTAGACAATGGTAATGGCGATAAGTTCGGTACTGAATATGATACTTGGGATAACTTTGTTGTTGAAACAATCGCTACAGAAACAACTAAGGGTGCTACAATGAGAGCTGATGCTTTTTCTTGGACATATGGTGAAGGTACAAATGTACCTACAATTACACCTACAATCTCATGGGATTGGGCAGATACTAACTTTGATTGGCACGCATTAACAGATGATACAACTGTAACAGTTGTTGCTAAGAAGACAGATGCTAACACAGTTACATTTGATATTACATTTGCTTCTGATGCATCTGCAAAAGAAACTTATACATTAGTATATTCAGAAGGCGTTCCTTCAGACCTTGCATTCCAGATTGGTGCTGATGGTGGTAAGATGGAACTCGTTTCTGCAACATTTGGTTCATCAAACGATGATTCAAACACAAATGATGATGCTAACAACAATGCCGGTGATAACGCTGATAATGATTCAAACGCTGATTCAAACTCAGGTTCTACAACACCAGATACAGGTGATTCTACAATGGTAGGTCTTCTTCTTGCAGTAGCTGCAGTTTCTGTAGTAGTTGTATTAAAGAGAAGAACAGTTGCTGAATAATTTCAATAAACAAAATTAAACAATAAGTTTATTAGAGGTACTTCGTAAGAGGTACCTCTTTCTTTATGACAACCTATGTCTTACGGCTTACTCCCTAATGTAGAAAATATACATACAAGGCGAGAAAAAACGGAGGTTATTTATTATGAAGAAGAAACTTTTAACAGTTGCTTTAGCAGCAGTAATGGTTGTTTCTAGTGCACTTTCTGTATTCGGTGAAACAGCTACTTCTCTTGACAACTCAGCTGGTTGGGCTAAGCCAAGCAATGCGGGTGATGAAGAATTAACAGGTGATTTTGATGTTACATACAAATTCACAATTGATGCAGTTGGTGCATCTAACTGGTTAAACTATGTAATTGAGTTTAGAACAGGTGATTCAGCAGATTACGATTTCCTTAGCATTAGAGCAGATGCGTTCGCATTTACAAATGGTCCTACATTTGGTAAGACATTCCCAGCTGCTGGTGAGACAGCTAATTCTAAATTAGTAGCTACATGGACTGGTGCTTGTGCAGATGATGCAGAATGGGCAGAATGGTTAGAGGACTGTGTAGGTTCTGATGTGGAAATTAATTTAGTAAGAACAGGCGACGCTTTTAAGTATTCAGCAAAATTTGAAGATGGTCATGAGTTTAAAGCTGATTTTTCATTTGGTACTGTAGATGTTCCAGATAAGATTGAACTTACAATGTTCGGTGATCAGGCAAAGTTCTCAAATATTTCATTTACAAATAATACATCATCAAACGATGACTCAAACACAAATAATGATGCTAACAACAATGCCGGTGATAACGCTGATAATGATTCAAATGCTGATTCAAACGCTGGTTCAAACGCTGGCGCTACAACACCAGATACAGGTGATTCTACAATGGTAGGTCTTCTTCTTGCAGTAGCTGCAGTTTCTGTAGTAGTTGTATTAAAAAGAAGAACAGTTGCTGAATAATTTCAGTAAACAAAATTAAACAATAAGTTTATTAGAGGTACTTCATAAGAGGTGCCTCTTTCTTTATGATAACCTATGTCTTACGGCTTACTCCCTAATGTAGAAAATATACATACAAGGCGAGAAAAAACGGAGGTTATTTATTATGAAGAAGAAACTTTTAACAGTTGCTTTAGCAGCTACAATGGTTATTTCAAGTGCATTAAGTGCATTTGCAGCAGACACAATTACAGGTGCTTGGTGGACGGCATGGACACCAGGTTATGAAGTTACTGATACTGTAGAATTTGATATTGATGTTAAGGGTGGTAGTGCAAACTATCAGAATCTTAGTGCAGTATTTGTAAATGTTGCAACAGATGGTGCTACAACTCCAAGCGCAGATAACTTCGAAGGCTATAAGGAATATGCCGTAGTTCGTGCTGATAGCTGGGGCTGGGGCGGCGGAGACAACAAGTCTGTCGACGGCAATGCTATTACTTACACAACAACATGGGATTCAGAAGATGTTTTCTCAACAGAAAATGTTAATGGTGATGATAAGGGTGCAATTGATAAATGGGATGATTTAGTTGCGGTTATGAAGGATGCTCATATTGATGCAAAGATTTCTAAGACAGCAACAGGTATTTCTTTAGAGTATGTTGTTACAGGTGCAAATGGACATGGTTTTACATACACAGCTACAACAGATGTTGATACAAGTGCTGGTTTATATGTATTTTTTGCATGTGACACATCGGATGTAACAGTTGCAAAGGTTGAAGCATCAGCTGATAACAACGCAACAGATAACAACGCAACAGATAACAATACAACAGACACAAATACAAACGCTGGTTCAAACGCTGGCGCTACAACACCAGATACAGGTGATTCTACAATGGTAGGTATTCTTCTTGCAGTAGCTGCAGTTTCTGTAGTAGTTGTATTAAAGAGAAGAACAGTTGCTGAATAATTTCAGTAAACAAAATTAAACAATAAGTTTATTAGAGGTACTTCATAAGAGGTACCTCTTTCTTTTGCTCAGGCGCGAAGAGTTTGCGAAGCAACCTCTATTTTCGTATAAAATCTAAGAAGAAAGTCATTGACATAAATTGTTAGATATTATAGTATATTTATATCTTAAATCATTAAATTTAAATCTATATAAAAACTTTAAGTTCATAGTTTCTGAAAATATTTAAAGTATATGGAGGAAATTGATGGACTATTTAGAATTTCAAAATGAGATACTCAAAATTGTAAGAGACATAATGGAAGTAAATTATGAGGTGAATCTTCATAAGGTTACAAAAAATAATGGAGTAGAGTTGGTGGCGATAACCATTGGTGAACGAGGATATAGTGGTGCTATACCAACAATATACCTTGATGATTTTTATGATATGTATGTTGCAGGTGTTGAATTGACAGACATAGCTAATAACATTATTGCAATACATTTCAAATATGAAAAAAAGGTTAATTTGACTATGGATGACATAAGTGATTATGACCAGGTTAAAGACAAGGTTATGTTAAAACTTGTCAATATTGAAAGAAATAAGGAAATGCTTAGCAAATTACCATATAGAAAGTTTCATGATTTGGCAATTGTCGCATATGTATTATGGAACGATGAGAAAATTGGATATATGACTTCAAATGTAACAAACGATTGCATTGAAATGTGGAAGGTCGATTTTAATACGGTGTTTTTTGATGGTTACAAAAATATGATAGAGGTGTTGGACGTAGAGATTTGTGATATTAAAGACATGGCTATTAGAATATATGAAGAGATGATTGAAAATGGTCGTATTAGTAGGGAAGAAGCCGAACAAATAATTGAAGAAACCGCTGATGCGGAATATCCAATGTATGTGATTACCAATAGTAAAAAGACTTTAGGAGCGGCTGTTATTTTGTATGAGCCAGTGCTTAAATATTTTTATGAGAAATTTCAAGGGGAGTATTATGTGTTACCAAGTAGTATACATGAGGTGATTGTCGTGCCTAAAACGGATATTTCTATTGAAGAGATGAAAAGTATGGTAAAAGAAATCAATGAAAATGAAGTCGATTACTTGGAAGTGTTGTCTGATAATGTGTATTGCTATAATGGTAAGAAATTGGCGATAGCATAAAAATAATAGTAATGGAAGGTATTTATTGTATCGTTGTTTTTATTTAAAATTTATGGTATAATAAGGAAAAATGAACTGATGAAAATAGACATTATAATTGATAAACTTACAAATTGCCTTAATGAAAGAATTTCGGGTAAAGTGGTTAATACTAATTATAAAAAAAGAAATAGTAAAGTCTCTAGAACTGAAACGAAAAATTGGAAATTTGATTGGACTATTGCCAATAAAGATGATTATGATGTATATGAGTTGTTTGTTGATGGAAGTGATATTGTCCAAGGTCGAATTGCACTTAAGATTGATGGTGGCGTCGCAGATGTTAAATTAGTCGAGTCAGCCCCGCATAATTTTGGTAATAAAGGTAAGTATGAAGGCGTAGGAGGTCATTTATTTGCAATAGCTTGTAAAATTAGCCTTGAAGCAGGATGTGATGGTGTTGTGGCATTCACATCAAAAACAGGATTGATAAATTATTATCAAGAAAAGATAGGTGCGGAAGTATTTCAAGGTCAAAGAATGATAATTTGGGAAGCAAACGCAAATAAGTTAATGGAGCAATATTTTGGAAAGTAGGTGAATGTTTTGTTAAAAAAGGATGTAATTGATATTGAACGTTATTCAAAAGATGGAAGGTTAACAGAAGTTTCAGATGGAAAAATTTATGATTACAGGGCTGCTTTTGAATTAATTAGAAAAATCGGACGACCATTAACTGAAACAGAAGCCGAAAAGTTTAGAATTAAATAACTAACACCATAAAAAGAGCAGAAACCCTGCTCTTTTATTTTCTGATAAGAAACGCATTCGGCAGGAATCGAACCAGCATCTTACTCTCCGGAGGAGTACGTTATATCCATTAGACTACGAATGCAGCAATTGAATTATATAATAATAAAAGATTTAAAGCAATATATTTGTTGAGTTTTACACGTATTTTTGATATTATATTTTTATGCTATACATATGAGAGGTAAAATCAATGAACAATGAATATAAAGAGATAAAAGAGTTTGAAAGTAAGAAGAAAATAAATGTAAGTCAAAATAATTCTAAAATGAGTGATAACGATAAATTAAAAATATTATGGATATTATTATTTGTGCTTTTTGTGATATTGATTATCGCGATGATACTGACAAATTCAAAAGATGATACCAGTGAAAGTAAAGAAGAGGAAACATCGAATGTGGCCGAGGAGGAAGTAAGTGGCGATGTGAAAGATGAAGATAACACACCTGAATTAGTTGCTTCAGGTGCAGATGATGAAGTATATAAGCTTATGACTTCGTATATTGATGCGGCTTATGTACAAGGTGATATGACATTGCTAGAGCCACTTGTAGATTCGATGGAGGCAGTTAATATTGACAATAACGAAATTAAGCAAAGATATATCGAGTCATATAATAATATTGAAGTTTATATGCTAGACAGTGATAAAGATATATCAGTTGTATTCGTTAGATATGATGTTAAACTTAATAATTTCGAAACATTACTACCTGCAGCAGAATTCTTTTTGGTGAAAAAAGATGCTGATTCAAAGTTACGTGTTCATAATATTGGATTAGGTGAAAAATATGAACAGTTTATGAGTGACGGGGAACAGGTGACAGAATTGAATATTCTCATTGAAAAAATACAATCTGAATACAATGCAGTAATAGACAGTAATAGCGAGATTAAGAGCGTTGTAGAGGCTTTGAATAGTCAAAAATCAGATGAAAAAAAAGTTGAATAATTTAAAATGATATAATATAATTATTTGCGAGTTATTAGTATGATTTAATGAAGTAATATTAACTGATACACTCTAAAATATGCATTTAGGAGGACTAATAAAATGTCATACGTAGATGAGGTAATTGACTTAGTAGTAAAACAGAATCCTGGCGAACCAGAATTCCATCAGGCTGTAAAGGAAGTTCTTGAATCTTTAAAGCCAATCATTGATAAGAATGAAGACTTATACAGAAGAGAAGCTTTACTTGAGAGAATGGTTAATCCAGAAAGACAGTTAAAGTTCAGAGTTACATGGGTAGATGATAACGGACAGGTACAGGTTAACACAGGTTACAGAGTACAGTTTAACAGTGCTATCGGACCATACAAGGGTGGTATTAGACTTCATCCTTCAGTAAATGTTGGTATTATTAAATTCTTAGGTTTTGAACAGGTATTTAAGAATTCACTTACAGGTTTACCAATCGGCGGTGGTAAAGGTGGTTCAGATTTTGATCCTAAGGGCAAGAGTGATAGAGAAGTTATGGCATTCTGCCAGAGCTTTATGACAGAACTTAGCAAGCATATTGGCGCTGATACAGACGTTCCAGCTGGTGATATCGGAACAGGCGCAAGAGAAATCGGTTATATGTTTGGACAATATAAGAGACTTAAGAATGTTTATGAAGGCGTTCTTACAGGTAAGGGATTATCATACGGTGGTTCTTTAGCTAGAAAAGAAGCTACAGGTTATGGTCTTCTTTACTTCACAGATGAAATGATGAAGACAAGAGGTATGGATATCGCTGGTAAGACAGTATGTATCTCTGGTTCGGGTAACGTTGCTATTTATGCTTGTGAAAAAGCACAGCAGTTAGGCGCAAAGGTTGTTACATTATCTGATTCAACAGGTTGGGTATATGATGCTGAAGGTATCGACCTTGCTGCAGTTAAGGAAATCAAGGAAGTTAAGAGAGGCAGATTGTCTGAGTACAAGAACTATAGACCAAATGCTGAATATCATGAAGGTAGAGGCGTATGGACAATTAAGTGTGATATCGCGCTTCCATGTGCTACACAGAACGAATTATTAATTGATGATGCTAAGGCATTAGTTGCTAACGGATGTCAGGTAGTAGCTGAAGGTGCTAATATGCCTACAACAATGGATGCAACAGAGTACTTAATGAACAATGGCGTAATCTTCTGTCCTGGTAAGGCTGCAAATGCAGGTGGTGTTGCTACATCAGCTCTTGAAATGTCACAGAACAGCGAAAGACTTAGCTGGTCATTTGAAGAAGTAGATGCTAAGTTACAGGGTATTATGAAGAATATCTTCCACAACTTAGATGATGCTGCTAAGGAATTTGGTTATGAAGGTAACTACGTAGTAGGTGCTAACATTGCTGGTTTCAAGAAGGTAGCAGATGCTATGCTTGCACAGGGTGTAGTTTAATCGTTAGGCAATAAGCTAAACGTCGTTTGACGATAAGAAAATAAGAAGACCAATCACTTTTACTTGTAAAGAAGTGATTGGTCTTAATTATTTTTTAAATCAATGGAACTTGATTTTGTTTCATAAAGAATTTCTTTTCGTACATCATAGCATCAGCTCTGTTTCTTGTTTCATAAATATCTCTATCGATGGATTTATCGTATTGTGCATATCCATATGCAATATTTATCTTCAATACATCAGACACTTTGTTGTAATTGTATGTCAATGTATCAAGCGTACGAGTTGCTGTTTCGTATTGGAAAATGCTCTTATCTTCCATTATGATACAGAATTCATCACCGCCGATTCTATATACATTGCCTAGGTCCGCGAACGCTTGTTTAATCATTGCAGAACTATCTATAATGTAAGTATCACCAATAGTGTGGCCGTAAACATCATTGAAGTGTTTCAAGTTATTTAGGTCGAAAATTACGATGATATAGGATGCTTTTTTTACATCAACATTAGCAATGGCAGTATCATAAGCTAAACGATTGAAGAGGTTTGTAAGGCTATCTTTATATGCAAGATTCTCGTAAAATTCAGCCTGGTCGCTCTTAATCATGTAAGTAATACTCTTGCGAATATATAATGTGATAATTACAATCAAGTAAATGATAATAAAGGTGCTACCATAGTATAATTTGTTGGTTTGGTCTGTGTAATAGCTGTATAAATAAAGGAAATAGCCGATATACAAACAAATTACACATATAAAGTTTATCCAACCATCAGTAGTACGCTTTTTAAATGTAATATATGCAGAGTAAATGAATATTACAATTGCAGTAACTAAAAATACTATTTGGATAGTAGGTAAACATTCTTTAAAATCAGCAATATTAAGTATATGCAAGAATGTGTGGATAATCAAATTTAAGTAACTAATTATTAATGAAATATCCCAAATAGGATTTTCTTTTGTCTTACATAATTCTCTAAAAAAGAGGTAAATGCTTGGGGCAACAAGCAGTAGTGATATGTATGACAAGTATGCGGTTAGGATGCTATTGTTTAAAAAGTATGACATTATAGGTTGCTCGTTTATAGTCCAAATGGATACAACAATGGAGAATATTCCAGCATATAGTAATGTCAAATCGCCGCGAATAATGTATTTTTTGAATATTACAAATATAAATAATGAAAATATACCAAGTAAAAATATTATAAATGACGAACATAAAACGAGTGAAGATTCTTTTAAACCATATAATACAATGTTAGTGTTTGAACCTATTATAAAATTTGGTATGTCTTCATACGATATACCATATGGTGAATAAAGTTGAATTAAAAAATCTTTACCTGCATATTCGTAGATATTATCTATAATATTGTAAGCATGTCCAGGGGTATATCCAAATCCAAGTTTGGATTTGGGTCTGGAAAATTCATATATTTCAGTATAAGTTTCATTTTCTTTGATTTTCACAGAAACATGTTGATGTATGCTATGAAAACCAAGTGCAGCATTGTAATCCATATCTGTAGGAAATGTTCCTTTGACAAATACATAATTATCTGTATCTAAATCATTAATATCGTCAATTTCTGTTTCCATATTGCCATCAAAATATGACAAATCATCGAGATAAGTTATGTTGTAAGAAGTTTTTTTGTTGGTTACATTTCCAGCTTTATTTTGAACAACCTGTATATATGTCAGTAATAAAAGACAAAACACCAATATAATTAAAAAAATATATAGATGCTCAATCCGATTTTTTTGTTTTTTCATATTCTTCTCTCCAGTTCAAGTACAATTAAATAATTATAAACATTATACCATAATTATAATGATTTGTAAAATCTTTCACTATAGAAAAATATCTACTTTTTGAATTGAAGATTTAGTAGATAAAAGGTAGAAAAAGAATTTGGAATGTTATATAATATAACTTATGTGAAAGGAAAGAGGTTGTCGCAGTATGCAAGAAAATGAAGTGAGATTAAATAAATATTTAAGTCAGGTTGGAGTCTGTTCTAGACGTGAGGCGGACAGAATGATTGAACTTAATAAAGTTTATGTAAATGGTGAAGTTGCGACGCTTGGAACAAAAGTTACAAAGGAAGACAAAATAATAGTTAATGGGAAAGAAGTGCAGCATAAGGACGAAGAGATTGTATTGGCACTTAATAAGCCTGTTGGAATAGAGTGTACCACGGATTTGTCTAATAAAGATAATATTATTAGCTTTTTGAATTATCCTAAAAGGGTGTTTATGGTAGGTCGATTGGATAAGAAGTCGCAAGGACTTATACTATTGACTAATAATGGACAGTTATCCGATAAACTTATGAGAGCAGCAAACTATCATGAGAAGGAATACATTGTAACAGTGGACAAACCAGTCACAGAGGAATTTGTAAAGGCTATGGCGGGTGGCGTTAAATTGTATGATGAAGAACATAAAATTGATACGGTTACAAGAAAATGTGATGTTAGAAAAATTAGTAAATATACTTTTAGCATTGTTTTGACACAGGGATTAAACAGACAGATTAGACGAATGTGTGAAGTAAATGATTATCAGGTTACAAAACTTGAGAGAGTTAGAATAATGAATGTAAACCTTAAGGATTTACCTATTGGTAAGTATAGGGAAGTAAAGGGTGAGGAATTATTAAAATTAAAGAAATCCCTTGGATTATAGTATTGAATGGAGAATGTATATGAGTAAAATAGATAGAATAAAGGAATTGGTTAATCTTTTAAATGAGGCTTCAAAGGCTTATTATCAGGAAAGTAGAGAGATAATGTCAAACTACGAGTACGATAAATTATATGATGAATTATGCGAATTAGAGAAAGAAACAGGCATGGTTTTATCGAATAGTCCAACGGTTAATGTAGGATATGAGATATTAAGTGAATTGCCAAAGGAAGTTCACGAAAAACCAATGTTGTCGCTCGATAAGACAAAAGAGGTGGATGCATTAGCGGCATTTTTAGGTGATAAAGAAGGTATTTTATCATGGAAACTTGATGGTTTGACAGTTGTGTTAACATATGAGGGAGGCACTTTAAAAAAGGCTGTTACGAGAGGAAATGGTGAAGTAGGCGAAGTAATTACAAATAATGCTAAAACCTTCAAAAATATGCCAATGAACATTGCCTACAAGGGTAAACTTGTTCTTAGAGGTGAAGCGGTCATAAAATACGCCGATTTTGAGAAGATTAATGAACTTATTGAAGATGAAAATGAAAAGTATAAAAACCCAAGAAATTTATGTTCTGGTTCGGTTAGACAGCTTAACAATGAGATTACAGCAAGTAGAAATGTTAATTTTTACGCATTTAATTTAGTTAGTGCTGAAGATGTTGATTTTGAAAATTCATTGGAAAAACAGTTTGAGTTTTTAAAAGAGCAAGGGTTTGATGTTGTTGAATATAAAAAGGTTTCCGCTACAAATGTTGAAGAAGCAGTTGGATATTATAGTGAAGCCATCAAGACATTTGAGATTCCATCAGATGGTCTTGTACTTATTTATGATGACATTGCCTATGGCTTATCTTTGGGAAATACTGCAAAATTTCCAAGAAATGGTATTGCGTTCAAATGGAAGGATGAGTTAGCGACAACAAAACTTACAAGTATTCATTGGAGTCCTTCGAGAACTGGGCTTATTAATCCTGTAGCAATTTTTGAACCAGTCAGCCTTGAAGGCACTACAGTAACTAGAGCCAGTGTGCATAATGTTAGCATAGTTGAGGAGTTGGCATTGGGAATTGGCGACACTATTACTGTGTACAAAGCGAATATGATTATTCCTCAGATAAATGAGAATTTAACAAGAAGTGGTAACATAGAGATACCGAAAGTCTGTCCAGTTTGTGGCTGTGAGACTGAAATTAGGTCCGTAAATCAAGTAAAATCACTTTATTGCATAAATAAGTCATGTCCGGTAAAAAATGTCAAAAAATTCGCTCATTTCGTTAGCAGAGATGCAATGAACATTGAGGGAATGTCGGAAGAAACATTGGATAAGTTTGTGGACAAGGGATTTATTAAGGAATATGCGGACATATTTAAGTTGAATCGATATAAGGACGAGATTGAGAATATGCCAGGCTTTGGAGTAAAATCCTATGAAAATATTGTTGCAGCTACTGATAAAGCTAGAAATGTTATGATATTTAAACTTATTTATAGTCTAGGTATTGCTAATATAGGATTAGCTAATGCAAAATTGATTTGCAAACATTTTGATAATGATTTAGAAAAAGTAGTTAATGCAAAAACAGAGGAACTTACTTGCATTGAAGGAATAGGCGAAGTTATCGCAAATTCATTTGAAGAATATTTTACTGATGAGAAAAATATTACAGAATTGAATAATCTTCTTGATGAATTGGTTGTGGAAAAGCCGGAAATGGCGACAGATTCTGAAATTGTAGGTAAAACATTTGTTATTACAGGTTCGGTTAATCATTTTGAGAACCGAAATCAAGTGAAAGAAAAAATTGAGTCCCTTGGAGGCAAGGTTACAGGCTCGGTTACAAATAAAACAGATTATCTTATCAATAATGATATTACTTCAAATTCTTCTAAAAATAAGAAGGCGAAGGAACTTAATATTCCAATCATTACCGAGGATGAATTTATTGAAATGATTGGCGGTATGTGATAAAATTATCTGAATATGAAGAAAAGAAGGTGGAAATATGCCAGTTAAAGTTAAAGGTGCATTGCCTGCAAAGGCAGTGATTGAAAAAGAAAATATATTTATTATGGATGAATCTAGAGCGATAAGTCAGGATATTAGACCGCTTAAGATTGCGGTTTTGAATCTTATGCCATTAAAGCATGATACAGAGATTCAACTTCTTAGAGCATTGTCAAATACACCATTACAGGTGGATGTGACATTTGTTTGCGTGGAAACTTATGCAGCTAAAAATACACCTATTAGCCATTTAAATCAGTTTTATTCAAGATTTTCTGAAATCAAGGATAAAAAGTTCGATGGACTTATTATTACAGGTGCGCCTGTTGAACATATGGAGTTTGAACAGGTTGATTATTGGGAAGAATTGACTAGAATTATGGATTGGTCTCTTACAAACGTAACATCAACTATTCATATTTGTTGGGGAGCACAGGCTGGACTTTATTATCATTATGGTTTACAGAAAAAATTGATGCCTGAAAAGGTATTTGGTGTGTTTGAGCATAAGGTGAAACATAGAAAAACACCTCTTGTACGAGGTTTTGATGATGTGTTTTATGCACCTCATTCAAGACATACAGAGATTCCGCTTGAAAGTATTAAGAATCATCCTGATTTGCAGATATTAGCTGAATCTGATGTTGCAGGAGCATTTCTTGTTATTGCAAAGGAAGGTAAGCATATTTTTGTAACAGGTCATCCTGAATATGATAGATTGACATTGGATACAGAATACAGAAGAGATTTGGATAAAGGGCTTGATATTCAAATGCCAGTAAATTATTATCCTGATGATGATATGAATAATACTCCAGAACTTAAGTGGAGAAGCCATGCTAATGGATTGTATACAAATTGGTTAAATTATTATGTATATCAGGTTACACCATATGAATTGTAAAAGGAGTAGTGAGTTATGAAATTAACAAATGAACAGATTGTAGAAGTCAAAGGTAAAGGTTTTTTGTTAAACAGAGGTACAACTGAATTTTCTGGAAGAATAGTTCCGCAAGGGAGTGTTTTTAGCGCTAAGGATTTAAAGACAATTGCTGAAATTGCTGAAAAATACGGTAATGGTAAAATTGGCTTTACAAGTCGTTTATCCGCTGAAATAATAGGAATTGCCTATGAAAATATTGAATCTGCTATAGAGTTTGCAGAAGAACATGATTTATATTTTGGTGGTACAGGAGCGAAAATTCGTCCTATTACTGCTTGTAAGGGAACAACATGTGTTTATGGTAATTTTGATACACAGGCATTGGCTAAGGAAATACACAACCGTTATTACATTGGGTGGAAAGATGTTGTGTTGCCGCACAAATTTAAAATTGGTGTAGGTGGATGTCCTAATAGTTGTATGAAGCCAAGCCTTAATGATTTTGGTATTGAAGGTCATAAAGTGCCAGTGCTTGATACTGAATTGTGTAAAGGATGTAAGGTTTGTCAAATTGAGAAATCATGTCCTTCAAAGGCAGCTAAACTTGTTGATGGTAAACTTTTTATTTCTGAAGATTGTAGAACTTGTGGTGTTTGCACTACTAAGTGTCCATTTAAGGCTGTTACAGGTGCCGAACATACTATGTATCAAATATATGTTGGTGGAACTTGGGGCAAAGAAACTCGTATGGGAACAGCGCTTTCAAGACTCGTTGAATATGAAGAAATATTCCCAATTTTAGAAAAGGCAATGTTGTGGTATAAAGAAAATGCAAATCAAAAGGAAAGATTTGGGAAAACCATTGACCGAGTAGGTATGGACAAGCTTGAAAAGGAGATTTTTTCATAGCAATGAAAAAGAATAGTTATTTATATATTTGTATTCTTGTATTAGTTATTTTGCTTGGCGGAATGATTTATGTAAATAAAAATATAACAGATAGTATGAATGATGCTGAAAATGAACAAGTTTCGCAAGAGGTTTTACCTTATAGTTTTAGAGATGCATTGGGAAATGAAGTTGTAGTTAATTCTATTGACCGAGTTGTTGTTTTGTATGGTTCATTTACTGAAGCGTGGATTAATGGTGGTGGAAGTGTTGTCGGAACCACAGAAGATGCGATAACAGAGCGAAATCTTGACTTAGATGACGAGGTTAGGATTGTTGGAACTGTTAAGGAGCCAAACCTTGAAGAAATAATCGCAGTAGACCCAACATTTGTGATTTTGTCTGCGGATATTGAAAATCACAAGGAATTTGGAAATTCATTTGAGCAAATGGATATACCTTATGCGTATATGAGAATCGATATTTTTGAAGATTACCTTGATTTTTTAAAGATTTCATCAGATATGAATAGGCGCTCTGATTTGTATGAAAAGAATGGTCTTAAGGTTTCCAAGGCTATCGATAAAATTCTTGATAAGATACCAAAGGATTCAAATGCAAAAATATTGTTTTTAAGGGCATATTCAAGTGGTGCTAAAGCTAAAACAGACGATAATTTTGTTGGAATTATTTTAGAGGAACTTGGAACTGAAAATATAGCAAAAAAATATCCATCTTTGCTAGAAGATTTGAGTATAGAAACCATAATCGAAGAAGATCCGGATTATATTTTCGTTACTACTATGGGAAATGAAGAAAATGCATTGCGTGCATTGAAAGAAGGTATTGAAAGCAATCCAGCGTGGAATACGTTAAAAGCAGTGAAAAATGACAGATATATAGTTTTGCCAAAGGATTTGTTCCATTATAAACCAAATGCAAGATGGGCAGAAAGTTATGAATATTTGGCTAAAATAATATATCCACAGGTATTTGAATAAATTAGATAACGAGGTTAGAAAAATGAGCAAGGCGAGAGAAAAGATAGTAATAGTTGCAATAATGATAGTTGTGTTGATTATTGCTTTTTGTATAGGTCTTAGCTTTGGCTCTACAAAAATTGATATTGGTGAATTAATAGATGCGATAAGGACTAATCAAAAAGGATTAGTTGTTTATCGTGTCTTTTTGTATGTTAGATTGCCAAGAGTATTAGCAGCAATGTTTGCGGGCGCAGCATTAGCTGTAAGTGGAGTTATTATTCAAGGTGTATTGCATAATCCTTTGGCTGGTCCTAATATTATTGGCGTAAATTCGGGCGCTGGATTTGGGGCTATATGTGCAATGATTATATTTCCATATAAGGTTGGAAGCGTTCCAGTTATGGCTTTTTTGGGGGCACTAATAACATCGCTTCTTGTCTATCTGATTGCGTTAAAATCAAAATCAGGAAAAGTTACAATTGTGTTAGCAGGTGTTGCTATAAGTAGCATTTTGTCTGCAGGCATTGATGCTTTAAAAACCGTATTTCCAGATGTGATTATTGATAGTAATTCATTTATGATAGGTGGTTTTTCAGGAATATCTATTAAGTCGCTGTTTCCAGCAGTATACTACATAATTTTTGGATTACTGTTAGCTATGCTAATGGCTAGAAATATAGATATATTAGGACTTGGCGAGGAAATGGCGCAAACATTGGGAATGAATGTGAAATTAAATAGATTTTTATTAATAATATGTTCATCAATGTTGGCTGGTGCTGCTGTAAGTTTTTGTGGATTATTAGGATTTGTTGGATTAATTGTGCCACACATAGTTAGGAAATACACTGGAAACAACCATAAACTTCTAATTCCGTGTTCAGCTCTTATGGGAGCAAGTTTTGTAATTATATGTGATTTAATTAGCAGAGTGTTATTTGTACCGTATGAGATACCAGTGGGAATAGTTATGTCATTTATTGGTGGTCCATTTTTTATTATTCTATTATTGAAAGGAGTTAAGTACAATCAATAGATTGGCGAAACAATATGATTAAACTTGAAGATTTGTCTTGTGGATATGGAAAGAAAATTATATTAAATCATTTAGATGCTTGTTTTCAAGAAAATAGTATAAATGTGATTATTGGTAAAAATGGATGTGGCAAAAGTACATTACTGAAAACGATTGCAGGTCTAAACAAGAGTTATACAGGTAAAATTTTTGTTGATGGGAAAAACGTGGAAAATATTAATAAAAAACAACTTGCTAAAATTATTGCCTATATGCCTCAAATACGTCATATTCCATCAATGTCTGTAGAAGAGTTTCTTATGTGTGCTAGATATCCATACATAGGAATGTTTAATAATCCTGAAAAAAACGATTATATTGCTGTGGAAGAGGCCATGGAGTTAGTTGGAATACAGGATTTTAGAAATAGAAACCTAAAACGACTTTCAGGTGGAGAACGACAAAAAGTATATTTTGCGTTTATGTTGGCATGGGAAGCAAATTATTTGCTTTTAGATGAACCTACAACTTTTCTTGATGTGGAAAAACAATTTGAAGTTTTAGAACTTATTGATATATTGAAAAACAAAGGGAAGACCGTGGTTATGGTAATTCATGACATTTGCCACGGCCTTAAGATTGCAGATAAAATTTTTTGTGTTAATGATGGTTGTATTAATGCTTTTAACAATGCAGATGAGCTTATTGAAAGCAATTTAATACAGGATATATACAATGTAAAATTGCATACTGTTACAGTAGAAGGAAAAAAAGAGTATATTATTGTGAAATAGTGTCTTTTACGTCTCCTGCAAGATAAAAAAGATAGAGAAGACCTCCAGTTCCACCTGCGATAATTAAATTGGTTATGTTTCCAAAAGCAAGTTTATTAGTTACAACATTGTAAGTAAATATTGATACCCCTAATGAAAGCAATTCAGCGAGTACAGGTTTCATTATGAAATTCGAAAAATCATAATGTAACCTGTATTTTTTTGTTAAAGAAAGAATATGTAGTAATGCACATAAAATTTCACTAAATAATAATCCGTATAGATAGCCTTTTATTCCTATTTTAGGAACAATAATGATTATAAAGGCTATTCTTGAAATCGTTGAAAGCATGTTGTTTCTAAAGGTTGCTTTGGTACATCCAAGTCCATTTAATATACTAGATAATGTAGAACATAAATATAAAAATGGACATAACCAACCCAAAATACATATATATGCGCCAGCAATGTAGTTGTCGTATAAAAATACCCCCAATTCATTTCCGAATACAACAAAAAAACCAGTGCAAAATATTCCGATGGATAAGCAATATTTAATCGATTTTTCTGATATAAAGCAAATATTTTTAGTGTTATCATTTGCCAAAGACTCAGATATTGATGGCAATAGTAGTGCGGATATTGAATTGGTTAATGTGGAAGGTAAGAAAATAAAAGGCATTGCCATACCTGTAAGTATTCCGTAAGTTGCTATTGCATTACCAGCTTCTAATCCGTATTTTTGTAATGATAAAGGGATTAATATGGCTTCTAAACTTGTTACAACACTTATAATAACTCTGTTTAGAGTTAATGGACCTGCCATGTTTATCAAATTGCTTTGTATTTTTTTTACTCCATGTATTTTCTTGAATAGTTTGAATTCTTTATCACTTAATATAGCAAGTAAGCTTAATGTGCAAGAGGCAGCTTCACCTAGTATTAGCCCAATGACAGCCAGTTCTGGCATAAGTGTAGTGCGTTCATTAAATGCGTTTGATGATATTAATACAGTTGTAATTATATATACAGAAAAAACTCGTATGATTTGTTCAATCAATTGTGAAAAACCAGGAATAAGGGTCTTTTGACGACCTATGTAATAACTGCAAATACAACTGTGCATTGCTCCGAGGGGAACAGAAAAAGCTGCTAATTCTAATAATCGCTTACATCTGATATCACCAAGGACATCTATAGCTATGAACTCACTAGTATGATATAGAGTAAAGGCTGTTATTATGGACATTGTTAACGACATAAAAAGGCCGGTTTTTAAGGTGTCCATCATACCACCACGATTGCTTTTTGCATTGTCTGCAGCGACATATTTAGATATAGCGGTTTGAATGCCTGAAACTGATAATGCAAAACATAATCCATAAATTGGAAATATCATTTGATATAATCCAATTCCTTCTGCACCAATAGTCTTAGATAGGAATATTCTATAGTAGAACCCGATTATTCTGGTTATGAGTCCTGCTAAAGTTAATATGCAAGTACCTTTGATAACTTTGTTTTTTAACATTGATACCTCTTAAAAACAGTATTGATATTATATATATGCGTGTTGGACATTAATTGTTCATACAGATGGAATGGAGAGTGAAAAAATGATATATTTGGATAATGCAGCAACCACAAGGATGAGTGATAAAGTTGCTAATGCAATGAGAAAATATATGGTTGAAGATTATTATAACCCGTCGGCTATTTATGAAAATGCATACAAATGTATGAAAGTAGTAGAAAATTCGAAAGAGATAATTGCAGGAGCAATAAACTGTTCTAGTGATGAAATATATATAACAAGTGGAGGAACGGAATCGGACAATTGGGTTCTTAAAGGTGTTGCTAATGCTTATAAAGATAAGGGGAATCACATAATTGTAAGCAAAATAGAACACCATGCTATTCTTAATACATGTAAATATTTAGAGGAAATGGGATATGATGTAACTTATTTGAATGTTGATGAAAATGGATGTGTAAACTTAAATGAATTGAAATCGGCAATCAAAAAAGAAACAATATTAATCAGTATTATGTATGCTAACAATGAAGTCGGGACATTGCAACCAATAGAACAAATAGGACAAATTGCCAAAAGATATAATATATTATTTCACACAGATGCGGTTCAAGCATTTGGACATATACCAATTGATGTAAATAGGTTAAATATTGATATGTTAAGTGCTAGTAGTCATAAATTTGGTGGACCTAAAGGTGTTGGCTTTTTATATGTAAAGAATGGACTCAAGATGAAACCATTAATACACGGTGGTAGCCAGGAAAATGGAATGCGTGGCGGTACAACGAATGTTTCTGGAATAGTAGGTATGGCTGAAGCTATAAAAGATTCAATGATTAATATGAGGGCACGTATGGCATATGAGATTAGGCTTCGTGATTATATGATAAACAGAATTTTGAGAGAAATACCCTTTTGTAAATTAAATGGTGACAGGTTCAAAAGGCTGCCCAATAATATAAATATAGGTTTTAAAAATGTGGAAGGGCATAGTATAATCGCTCTTTTATCGGATGAAGAAATTTGTGCTTCAACAGGTTCAGCATGTTCCTCTGGAGACAATGATGCATCACATGTGTTAAAAGCAATGAGAATTCAAAAAGATTTTTTGCAAGGTGCAGTTAGATTTACAATTTCCCATGAAAATACAAAAGGCGAGATAGATATTGTAGTGAATAAATTGAAGGAGATTATATACAAATTACGAGAAAATGTGATATAATATAATGTGGTTTTAACATATTAGGAGGCCTAGGATGAATAATAAGACAGTTATTGTAGGTATGTCCGGAGGCGTTGATTCTTCGGTTGCAGCCTACCTATTAAAAAAACAGGGTTATAATGTTATAGGTGTAACTATGGATACTACAGTGGCAGGAGCCAATGAGGAAAATGTTAACAATACTATTAATGATGCTAAAAATGTTGCTAAAATGTTAGGAATATCACATTATGTCCTTGATTTTAGGGATATATTTAAGAAAAATGTCGTAGATTACTTTATTGAAGAGTATAAAAACGCAAGAACCCCAAATCCATGTAATGTTTGCAATAGATTTGTGAAGTGGCAGGCTTTACTTGATAGATTCGAAGAATTTGGAGCAGACTATGTGGCTACAGGACATTATGCAAGAATAGATAAACTTTCAAATGGCAGATATGCTATAAAAAACTCAATTACAGCAGATAAAGATCAAACATATGCTTTATACAATTTAACGCAAGAGCAACTATCCAAGACGATTATGCCTGTGGGTGAATATACAAAAGATAAGATTAGAGAAATAGCTAAAGAAATAGGTTTGAATGTTGCTGAGAAACCGGACAGTCAAGATATTTGTTTTATTCCGGATAAAGATTACATTGCTTTTATACAAAAGCATGGTAATTTTGTTCCAGAGGAAGGTAATTTTGTTACAACAGAAGGTAAGATTGTTGGAACGCACAAAGGAATAACTAATTACACCATAGGTCAGCGAAAAGGGTTAGGAATTGCTATGGGACATCCTGTGTTTGTCACAAAGATAGATAAGAATAGTAATGAGGTTGTTTTAGGTGAAAATGAAGATTTATTTACAGATGTGGTATATGTAAAGGATTTTAATTTTATGGCTATAGATTCATGTGATGAGACCAAAGAATTACTTGGAAAAATTAGATATAGTCATAAAGGTACAAAATGTAGATTAAAACAAGTTGATGAGAACGTGTATGAATGCAAATTTGAAGAAAAAGTAAGAGCTGCAACACCTGGACAGGCATTAGTCCTGTATGAGGGTGAATATGTTGCAGGAGGCGGTATTATCATATAGAAAGGGAAAAAGATGGCATTTGATAATAACAGTATTAAAAATTATATAAAAGATGCAAATGAATACGAAAAAGGTATTTCGTATATTGAAGCTGATGGTGTCAAACTATTCCCTAATAGAAGTATTTTTAGGGGAGAAGAGTCAATAAGTGGTGAAATTAGTGACGGGGAGAGCAAAATAATTGCCAGTTTTACGTTGAAAAATGGTAGTCTAGTTTCCTATGGTTGTAAATGTCAGTATTTTACAAAAAATAAGTCAATGTGTTCACATATCGGAGCAATAGCCATGAAGTACATTAATACCAAAGATGTAGGCAATGAAAAGGTTGTATATACTTCAACAGGCGTAAAAAGAATGCTTAACGAGTATTTGAAATGGTCCATGCCTACAAATGTTAAAAAATGTGTTAACGGACTTAAAATCAAATTAACCTTTAAAAATGACATAAATGTATTAAAGGCTAAAGTAAATCTCGTTTATAACAATAAATCATATTTAATCAGGGATCTATATGAGTTTAACAGATTATTTGAAAATAACGAAATATACGCCTATGGAAGTGGAGTTACCGTTCTGCATAACAAGGAATCATTTGATGAAGCATACGAGCCAGTATTAACCTTTATTTTAAACAAAATAAAAGAAAATGAATTGTTATCAGGCACTGGTACAGCTAAAAAGTATGCGACAAATGAAAAAAAATACTTATATCTGACAACTGCAGATATTGAAAAAATATTTAATATTATCACGGATTTAGATGATAAGGTCTATTTTGATGATTTAGGAGAATGTGATATAGTTCAGGAAAATCCTAAAGTTAGAATGGATATCACTAAGAGTGGTACAACGGGATACAAACTTGAGCTAAAAGGCGTATCATCATATGTTGAAGGCTATAATAAGATTTACATTGTAAATGAAAATAAAATATATATCGCTGATAAGAAGTTTTCTGACAGAATGAAACTATTTTTAAAATTTTTCATTCAGTCAGACAATAAAAATGTATTAGAAATAAGCAAGAGGGATATGCCAGCATTTTGCAATGCAGTATTAAGCAAAGTCCATAAATACGTAAGCGTTGAAGGTGATAGTGCACAAATTACAAAGTATGCTCCTATGGACCTTATGTGTGAATTTTATTTAGATATTGTAGATAGTAAACTTATTTTGGATGTGAAAACGTATTATGACGGCGAAGAGTTTAGCGTTTTTGGAAATAATAAGATTAGTGCAGATACTTGCAGAGATTATGAAAAAGAGTATGCATTGGCTAAAATGATTAATGGTTTCTTTGAAGAGGGTATTGGAGAAGGACATTTTGTGGCCGACAAAGATAAGGATATTTACGAGATACTCTTATATGGAGTTAATGCATTTGAACAGTTTGGAAATGTATATGTGTCAGAACGACTGAAAACCTTTAAAATTGTTGATACTGTTCATATAAATGCGAATGTATCCATAAAAGAAAATATGCTGCATTTTGACCTTGATACTACAGGCTTTTCTAAAAAAGAATTGGAAGAAGTGCTGAAAGCATACAAAGAAAAGAAGAAGTTTGTTAAAGTTGGAAGTAATAAACTTATAAAATTAGAATCAAATGGCTTAGCATTGCTTGCTGAAATGGCAAATGATTTGGATTTTACAGCGAAGGATATTATTGATAATAATATATTTATTCCTAAGTATCGTGCGTTGTATATCGATTCAAGACTGCGCGATAGAGAACTTACAAATTATAATAGAGATGGTGCGTTTAAAGCATTGGTTCGAACTATAAAGCAAGTGGAAGACAGTGATTATGTGCCGACGGATTCAATTGTAAATGTATTGCGTCCATATCAAAAGGTTGGTTTCAGATGGCTCAAAACCATGGATGTGTGCGGATTTGGAGGAATTTTAGCCGATGATATGGGTATGGGTAAGTCAATACAAATAATATCATTGTTGCTAGATGAAAAAGAAAATGGTACCAATGCTAGAAAAACATCACTGATTGTGGCGCCTGCTTCAATTCTTTATAATTGGGAAAATGAAATAAAGAAATTTGGACCAGAAATTAAATATGCGTTGGTTCTTGGAAATAAGCAACAAAGAGTTGAAATACTTGACAAATCAGATGAGTATGAATTATTGGTTACATCATATGATTTATTAAAGAGAGACATTGATTTATACAAAGAAAAGAAATTTAGATTTGAAATAATTGATGAAGCTCAAAATATTAAGAACCATACAACAGATACTGCAAAGGCTGTTAAAAAAATAAATGCAGATACCAGATTTGCATTGACAGGTACACCTGTAGAAAATAGATTAAGCGAATTGTGGAGCATATTTGATTACCTTATGCCAGGATTTTTATACTCTTACTCTAAATTTAAGGACAAGTTTGAGGCTCCAATTGTAAAATATAATAGAAGTGAAGAAATAAAAGGCTTAAACCGTCTAATAAATCCATTTATATTGAGAAGATTAAAGAAAGATGTATTAAAAGAATTACCGGATAAGATTGAAAGTAATGTATATACTAAAATGGATGGCGAACAGTTGAAGTTATATACAGCCCTAAAAGAGCGTTTGCGAGATAATCTTAACCAACAGGGATTTTATGATGAAAGACTTAAGGTTTTGGCTGAATTGACCAAACTAAGACAGATTTGTTGTCAACCGGCATTATGTTTTGAGGATTACAAAGGCGAATCAGCAAAACTTGAGACATGTATGCAACTCATTAGAGAAGGTGTGGCTGCGAACCATAAAATACTGTTATTCTCACAGTTTACATCAATGTTTCCGTATATAAGAGAAAGACTCATTGAGGAGGATATCTCATTCTATGAGTTGACAGGAAGTACATCGAAGGAGCGAAGAAATTACCTTGTTAACAGTTTTAATAGTGATAAGACAAATGTGTTTTTAATATCACTTAAAGCTGGAGGTACTGGACTAAATCTTACAGGGGCAGATATGGTAATTCATTATGACCCATGGTGGAATGTTGCAACTCAAAATCAAGCTACGGATAGAGCGTATAGGATAGGTCAGAAAAATGATGTGTTAGTCTTTAAATTGATAATGAAAGATTCAATTGAAGAAAAAATACAAAAACTGCAGAATTTCAAGGAAAAATTGTCGGATGACATTTTAAAAGATGCAGATATTAATTTAAGTGACTTGTCAAAAAGCGAATTATTGAGTATACTTGAGTAAGTGTGAAAAAATATAGATAGTTAGAAAGGATTTACATAAATGATAAAAACAATTAGAAACAACGGTATTACTATTTTAGTAATAATTGCCATTATGGTTATAAACGTATTAGCATATTTTCAGTATCAGGATAATGTTCAATATGATTTGAATACTCAGACTCAGAACCACATTTCAACAATCGTTGAAGATACAGTGGAGTTCTTTAATTTAAAGATGGAAAAGAGAGTTGCCAGTATTGAAGCATTAGCATTATTTATTGGTACATTTGATGATTGGACAAATGAAAATGTTACTTCAGCATTATCTGCACAGGCACAGGTTGAAGGATACAGTGAGTATGACATTATCAATACAGAGGGTGTTGGTCTTCATGGAGATAATTATTCTGAAAACAAGAATTTTATTAAGGCATTGGCTGGTGAGTGTTTAGTAAAAGAAGCTGTCGATGAATTTGGTAAAATTAGTGGTGTGGATTATTATGTTCCAGTTAACTATGGTGAAAAAACAACTGGTGTTTTAAAAATCACAACAAACCTTGAACAGTTTACAGATTTTATTGATTTTTCTGAATTATCACATTTGGGAAATATTTTCATTGTGAAGAAAGACGGTACATTACTTTCAAGAGGTGATGGACTCGATGAAGTTGAAAATATCACACAGATTTTAAACGACCAGGAATCTGTTGCAAAACAGTTGATAAACAGTATGAAGGTTAGAAACAAAGGTAATGTTTCTATTAGTAACGGTGATAATAAACAATATTTCGGATATTGTAAGAGTGATTATAATAAATGGTATGTATTATCATTAATCTCATCTAATGCGGTTGAATCTGAAATTGGTTCAATTAATAATGAAGGACGAGTATTCTTTATACAGATTGCAATATTGTTTGTATTTTTAGTATTTTATTTTATCTACACAATGATTGCATTTAATAGAGAAAGTAAGATGAATAAGCGTAGATATTATTTGATGTCAGCGCAGATGGAGCATATAGTATTTGACTATAGTGCAAAGAATAACAGAGTATATTGTAATGAGAAATGGGAAGAATTGTTCGGTTATAAGATTGATTTAGAAGACCCTAAAGAAGAGAAACTTAAATATATCTTCGAAGATGATAAAGAGAAATTTATTCAGTCAATTGAAGAATTAAGAAATAATCAGGATGAAATCGAAGAAAATATTAGAATTATCAATGCAAATAATGAACCAATTGAGTGTCATATGAAAATATTTGCTATTAAGGCTAGAAAAGGTAAATTTGTTAAACTTATTGGTGTATTAGATAAGAAAGACGAAAAGGTGGAAAAATAATATGTTTAGAAAAGCAGTATGCATAGTTATGGCTGTCTTTTCTTTAAGTACTGGATTGGTAGAGGCATCTACGATAAAAACAATCGAAGGTAATTCGGTTGTAGATGTTACACCACCTTATATTGAAGCTGAATCGGCTATAATTGTTGATATTAGTACAGGTCAGCAGTTGTATGGAAAGAATATATATGAAAAGCATTATCCTGCAAGTATTACTAAAATTATGACATGCATGCTTGCACTTGAAAATCTTAATATGGATGATGTAATCACGTTTTCAGAGGAAGCTGTAAATATAGAGATGAACAGTACTGCCGCATATGTAGTTGAAGGCGAAGAAGTTAGTGTGAAAGATTGTGTATATGGATTGATGGTCCATTCTTGCAATGATTTCGCAAATGGTTTAGCGGAAGCGGTTTCAGGTGATTTGAATTCATTTGCAGAGCTTATGACAGAGCGAGCAAAAAAATTAGGATGCATTAGTACTAATTTTGTAAATGCTCATGGTCTTGACAATGATGAACATTATACCTGCGCTTACGATATGGCTTTAATCGGTATGTATGCATATGATTCACAGCCTTTATATAAGGATATAATATCTACAAAAAAATATCAGGTTGAACCTACAAATAAATGTGAGGAAACTAGATACTGGAATAATGGTCATGAAATGATTCTTGAAGGTTATTATTATTATGATAAATGCATCGGTGGAAAGACTGGTTATGATGTAAAAGCTAAAAGTACATTGGTAACTTATGCAAATATTAATGGAAGAACATTGATATGTGTTATGTTAAAGGCACCATCGAAAGGTCAGGCAATGGTTGATACAAAAGCATTGTTTGAATATATTGAGAAAAATGTGACCATAGAGTATTACGCAGAACTTGATAAATTGTATCCAAAAGAAGAGGAAACAGAAGATGTTGTTGCAGGTGTGGATGACGATGTAAATGAAGAAGAACAAAACACATCTAAAGCAGCTAGCGAGGAAAACACTGAAAAAAAGGGAATGCCTATTATATTAAAGGTACTTTTATGGTTGTTTGTAATTGTTCTTGTCGGTTTCATATTGTTGTATATATATGCTAGGTATGTAGTATATGTTCGTCGCAAGAAAAAACGTGAAATGCGAAAAAAGAGACAGTTAGAACATAGGCGAAAGATGGAAGAACGTTATAAGCAAACAAGATTCTATAATGATGAAGAATCTAGGTAGAATATGGATGAATAATAAAGACATTTTGTGCATAAGTGCATAAGATGTCTTTTTTACTATATAAGAAAGTTCTTCGAACTTTCTTATATAGTAAAAAATGCTCCGCGAGGATGCGCACTCGCGCGAATGGAAATATGTCGCAAATGCGACCGCGCTCGGCGCGAAGAGTTTGCGAAAGCAAACTCTATTTTACAATATTTAGAAAAAAATATTGACATTTTGTGTATAATTGTATACAATCATACAGGTATGAAAGTATAGAGGCGTACACAGATGATATGCTTCAGAAATGGAGATTATTATGGATAACAGAAAAGTAAGATTTAACGAAAACACCAACTTATTGGAAATTGAAGAACATTTATATCATTTGGTTGATGTAAATGAACCAAATACATTTAGAAATTTATTTCCATATGATGAAGTTCCTAAAATTGCATTCAATGATAGAATAGTTCCACATTGTATGCCAGAAGAAATATGGATTACAGATACAACATTTAGAGATGGACAGCAGTCAAGAGCTCCATACACACCAGAACAGATACTTAAATTATATGATTATTTCCACGAATTAGGTGGCGAGAAGGGTATCATTAGACAGTGTGAATTTTTCGTATATAGTAAAAAGGATAGAGATGCTCTTTATAAATGTATGGAAAGAGGATATAAATTCCCAGAAGTAACTACATGGATTCGTGCTAGCAAGAAGGATTTCGAACTTGTTAAGGATATCGGTATCAGAGAAACTGGTATTTTGGTAAGTTGCTCTGACTATCATATCTTTTATAAGATGAAGATGACAAGACGCGAATGTATGGAACATTATTTAAGCATAGTTAGAGAATGTTTGGAAACTGGTGTTAGTCCAAGATGTCATCTTGAAGATATTACTCGTTCAGATATTCATGGTTTTGTTATTCCATTCTGTCGTGAACTTATGAAATTACAGGAACAGTACAATATTCCTGTTAAAATTAGAGCATGCGATACAATGGGTTATGGTGTAAACTTTTCAGGTGCAGTTATTCCTCGTTCAGTACAGGGTATAATATATGCATTAAAGACACATGCGGGCGTTCCAAGCGAACAGATTGAATGGCATGGACACAATGACTTCTACAAGGCTGTTACAAACTCAACAACAGCTTGGTTATATGGTGCTAGCGGTGTTAACTGTTCATTGTTTGGTATCGGTGAAAGAACTGGTAATACACCACTTGAAGCAATGGTATTTGAATATGCTCAGCTTAGAGGCACTCTTGATGGTATGAAGCCACAGGTTATTACAGAAATGGCAGAATATTATCAGAGAGAAATTGGATACAAGCTTCCTTCAAGAACTCCATTTGTTGGTTCTGCATTCAATGTTACAAGAGCTGGTATTCATGCAGATGGACTTTTAAAGAATGAAGAAATTTACAATATTTTTGATACAGAAAAGATTTTAAATAGACCTGTACTTGTAGCAGTTTCTAATACATCGGGTCTTGCTGGTATTGCACATTGGATTAACACATATTATAAGCTTAAAGGTGATGCTCAGGTAGATAAGCAGTCAGAACTTGTTAAGAAAGTTAAAGAATGGGTAGATGCTGAGTATGAAACAGGAAGAGTAACAGTTATCACAGATGATGAGCTAATTAGTATTATTACAAAAACATGTGAAGAACTTAACATCACATTGAATTAGTTAATGGTAGAGAAATATGGAAAAAGAATTAAGACAGAATTCATTAAGCACATATGTTTTTAAAAAACTTAGAGAGGGAATAATCAGCGGAAAATATAAGGAAAACGATGAGTTGAGAGAATTGGCCATCGGAAATGAATTAGGTGTTAGTAGGACCCCTGTTCGAGAAGCCTTAAGACAACTAGAATTGGAAGGGCTGGTTAATATAATTCCTAATAAGGGAGCATATGTTATCGGTATTAGTACAAAAGATATACATGATATATATGAAATGCGTTCTCTGTTAGAGGGGTTATGTGCCAAAAAGGCAGCGAAACTCATTACTGAAGAACAGCTTACAGAGTTAGAAAGTATTCTTGATTTGTCGGAATTTTACTATGAAAAAGGTAAGATGGAAAAGGTTCATGAGCTTGATAATATGTTTCATGAAGGAATCTATAGTGCTGCAGATAGTAAGATGTTAAGACATACATTATCTGATTTCCATCAGTATATTAAAGCAATGAGAAAGACAACTCTTGGTGAAAGTGAAAGAGTTCAAAATTCTAACAAAGAGCACAGAGCGTTGCTTGAAGCAATGAAAGAAAGAGATGCAGAAAAAGCATCAAAACTCGCAAGAGAACATATTGCAAAAGCAGTAAAAAATATAAAAGCACATGCGTTGTGGTAACACGAGGCTTGTAGATAAAAAATAGGTAGGGATTCAAGCTTGCTTGAAAATCCCTACCTATTTTTTTTGCGAATGCTCTTATAAGTAATCGCCTGTATATTCTACCAATATAGCAGATTCAACGCCTTCGATTTCTGAAATCTTATTAACAAATCCTGTTTTACCCTTTTTAACACTAACCTGAACAGTAAGTTCGATACAGTCTTTGTATACATTCTTGCTTTTTAAAGTGTTTTTAATTGCATTAAGAGCGTTTCTAACATCTGAATCCTTTTCGGCTGTATATTTAACAACTAAAAGGTATGTATTCTTTCCAGATGAAAGTAATGAAATAACAATATAAATAACTGCAATACAGATAGTTGTAATTACTGCAAATGGGAATAATCCGGCACCAATTGCAATACCAGTTGAAATTGACCAGAATAAGAAGCCAATATCAAGAGGATCTTTTACTGCTGAACGGAATCTTACGATTGATAACGCACCAACCATACCTAATGATAACATAAGGTCAGAACGAATTGTTGTAATGATAAATGATGTTACAATACATAATAAAACATTTAAAATGTTAAAGTTTTCACTGTATACAGCTCCTCTAAAGAAGAATTTATATACAAAATAAATTACTAATGAACAAAGCAATGCAGCAAGTGCAGTAACAATAATGTTAGATGCTGAAAGATTTGTATTTACAGTTCCTTGTTCCATACTTTGCTTTATGATATCTGATATACTCATAATTATTTAATCCTTTCTATTCTCATTTTTTAATAAATAAACTACCAATATTCATTGTGCCTTCAAGTTTCTTACACATAACAAATTTTGATAATGACATTTTAACACCGTAAACACTATTTATTACAGACATAACGTGTGCAGGAATAAATTTGTCATATTTAACCTCTAAGATTACCATATCTTTGTTAAAGACAGATAGTGTTGTAAGGTTTTCATCAAAAATATCATATGTATTAATACCTGCGGCCAGTGATTTGTCAAATGTAATTCTTGTATTTGATAAATCGTGAATAAAAGCATCTCTGTTGTAATCTACAATTACAGAAGGGAATAAGCCTTTTCCCTTGAATTGTGCATATAATTCTCTTGCCAGAGGCTTATCAATGTACTGAAGGAAATCATATTCCTTGTTCATAATCATTTCATATTGCTCTCTGTTGATGAAAATGGAAGTTTTATGTATTTTATTTACATATTTTTCCTTTTTCTCGAATTTGATTACATTATCAGAGTTATTATATATTCTGATTCTATATTTGGTTCTGTTGTCAACACCATCCACCTTTGTGATATAAGAAGTATTATATCTATCATCAAAATAGAGACTTCTAATAAAATAATCACCATTATCAGTTGAGTTTTTATCTCTCTGCATTATAGCTGAAAGTCGATGAGACAAATCAATATAATCAGCATATGTAATAAGTAGTTTAATCTCATGTCGCGTAGAAGGTAAATTTTTCTTTAAGTTCATAAAATTTCCTCCTTAGTAATGATTGCGTATCTTTTTAAGGAAAACACCAAAAAATAGAAACGCTAATGCAAAAAATAAAATTGATAATATTTTAAACATAAGGTGCCTCCTATTCAAATACTTTATAATTTGATAATGGATCAACATGATCCGGATTAAAGTTTCTATCACCAGTATTGGCGTATTCCATTACATAATTACCCTTTTTATCAAGCATTCGTACAACAACTATGTTTGATGAATCTGAAGTTATTGCACTGCTTGGAACTTCGATAGTGGCTTTGCCGCCTTTTAATGTTGCAGTATACATATTTGTACCATTAACCTGGAATGATAATTCAGTAGCATCTGCATTAGTAGTAGAAGCAGTGATTGTGTAAGAACCATCGGAGTTTTCATTTATAGCTCCAAAGGAAATATCATCACATCTGTCGTAATAACCAAGAGAATCTATGAATTTATCAAGAGTAGCAGTTTCCCTGTCAATGAAGTTGATTCTTGTTGTAATGAAAGATTTTAAACTGTTCATTGACTGTAAGAAATTCTCTCCGTTATATTGTCTATATGTACCGCTCCATCTTAAGTCATTAGCCTGACCGTCTTTTTTGTGTGTTATTGCATAAGTTTCTAATGTACCATTCTTTTTAATAATGTCTTCAATAACAGTAGGTCTTATTTCTTGATATTTTTCATAAGCCTTTAACATAAAATAAGGGTCACTAGCTAAATATCTATTCCAGTTTTCATACTGATAGTATTGCTCGTTAGTGAAATATTCATTTGATGTATGCCATTCATCAGGTATGTTGGTATAAATATTGAACATATTATTGTTACCGAAAGCCCAGTCATAATCCCAAGCTGGAGCTATTTTGGCTAATTCATCAATATCTTTTGATACGAATACTGAGTTTTTCATTGAGTCCCAGTTCATAGCAAACTCACATACCCAGAAGTTTACAACAAGTGATTCTAAATCAAATAACTCTGAATAGTGTTTTCCATCATGTTCATCGGATTTGAAAAATTTAGTAGATACCTCGTTTCTCCATACGTAGGAATTCCAACTAAATCTTGTACCGAAAGCAGTATAGTGAGTATCGCTTGACTCAAAGAAAAAGTCGTCACTGTGTAATGCATATTCAAAGGATTGAATATATTCTTTTGCATATTCGCGAATTTCTCTGTTTGTGTGGACCATACTTGGTCTTGAAAAATAAAATGGTAATTGGAATGCTGTCTTCAAAGAAGAATTTTCAGGAAGATTAGCATGATAAAAATCCATTTCTAAAAGGAATCCGCCTGTAGGTTCAGGAATGTCAACATATTCGCTTAAATCGTATGTAACATTGTTTACTGTAATAGTATGAGGTTCGGAAATCCATGAATAATCTTCAGTGCACGCAAGTTCAAGTGCATCTTTGAAAAGATCATATTCTTCGTCAGACAAATCATTCATTTCTTTTTCTTTTTTTGCAATGATTTTTATAGCATCTTTAGCTAAACCATCCCAATCAAAGATATCAACTCGTTCTTCGTCAATTCGAATCTGTTCAGTGAGAGTGTAAACTCCCTGGTATTTTCCGTTTACCATTAATATTACATTGAGAGATTCTGTAGCATATGAACCGCCTATGTCATTATAAAAATCGCATACAAGTTTGTTTCTTAAGAATGTGTGGTCGATATCATTGGCAAGAAGTACCCAATGTTTTGACTCACCCATACCAAACAAATCACTTTTGGTCTCAAGCTTAAGTTTGTATGGCAATTTTGGACGATTAGCAGTAGAGTTACCACGAATCTTCATAAGTGCGTTACCATCATATTCAACAATACCTTCTGAAAAGTTGTTAATGATGGTCACATTTGCCTTTGTATCTGCGGCTGAAATCATTGATTTATCGCCTAAATCCACATATACAATAGGTAATGTACTATCTTGAACGCCGTATTTTACGACTTCATTTGTAACTTCCGGTTCAATAGTTGGTTGAAAAATAACTTCCGCCTGTTTTTCCTCCGGAATAAAAAATAGTACGATACCAATGATAAGTGAACAAATAGCTGCAACAAGCCAACCGAAATACAGTTTGAGTTTTGTTTGCATTTTGCCCCTTTCTACAAAGAACTATTCCATTAGACTATCCCATAATTCATATAATGTTTCTAATTCTTTATTTAGTATAGTTTGTTTTTTGTGTATCTTAAGGGATTCGGCAGGAGAAGAATAGACTTCTTCTTTTGCCATTTCCTCATTAAGCAAGTTAATTTCTGCCTCTATAGAAGCAATTTTATCTTCAGTTTTCTTCAAATCATTTTGGCGCTTTCTAAGCATGGCTTGTTCTTCCTTCATTGCCTGCCAATCCTTTTTGCCAGAGTTATCTGAAACTGAAACATTTTCCTGTGAAGCAACAGTAGTAGCAACAGGAGCCAATACTGGATGCTTTTCTAAATAGTAATCATAGTTACCGATATAATTAGTCAATGTTTGACCTTCTAAATCAAGAATTCTTGTAGCAGTTTTATTAATAAAATATCTGTCATGAGACACATATAATACCGTGCCTTCATAACTATTTATAGCATTTTCAAGAATTTCTTTTGACTCTATATCTAAGTGGATTGTAGGTTCATCGAGAATTAAGAAGTTTGCATTTGAAAGCATTAACTTCGCAAGAGAAACTCGACCTCGTTCGCCACCACTTAAATCACCTATAAGTTTAAATACATCATCTCCAGTAAACAAAAATGCTGCTAAAACATTTCTAATTTCAGTATTTGTAAGATATGGATAAGCATCTGATATTTCATCAAAAATACTTTTATCCATATTAAGAACATTATGTTCCTGGTCGTAGTAGCCAATTTCAACATTTGTACCAAGCTTTACATCACCTTTATCAGGTGTTACAAGTTGGTTGATAATCTTTAGAATAGTAGTTTTTCCAGTTCCGTTGGCACCAATAATGGCCACCTTTTCGCCACGTTTTACCTGGAAGTTAACATTGTTAAATAGAAGAAGATTATCATAAGATTTAGTTAAACCGCAAACATCAAGAACATCATTGCCACTTATTTTTTGAGGAGTAAGCATTATGCGCATATTTGAGTTAGCAGTAGTAGGTTTGTCTAAAACTTCAATTTTATCAAGCATTTTTTCACGACTTTCAGCTCTTTTAATGGATTTCTCACGGTTAAAAGATTTCAATTTGTCGATGACTTCCTGCTGGTGCTTTATCTCGCGTTGTTGATTGAGATAAGCTTTCATAAGATTATCTCGAAGCATAGCTTTTTTGCTTGAGTAATCTGAATAATTTCCTGAAAAAACAAGTACATTGCTCATATCTATTTCAATAACCTTAGTTACAATGCGGTCAAGGAAGAATCTATCATGGGCAACGATAATGACTGTGCCCTTGTAATTTCTTAAAAAGTCCTCAAGCCAAGTGATAGAAGCTATATCTAAATGGTTTGTTGGTTCATCAAGAAGTATGATATCAGGTTTTGATAATAAAAGCTTACATAATGCAACTCTCGTACGTTGACCGCCAGAGAGGGTAGAAACCAATGCATTATGTTCGTCCTCTTTAAAACTTAAACCATTTAAAACACCATTTATCTCGCTTTTGTATGAATATCCATCAAGTGCTTCAAATGTATGAACAAGATTAGTATAGGAATTCATATGTGCAGTTAATGCATCGCCTTCAAGGCCATTCATCTGCTGTTCCATAGTACGAATACGATCTTCCATATCAATGATATGTTGTTTAACAGAAAGCATTTCCTGATAAATAGTGTTATTATTGTTAATGTCCTGATGCTGGCTTAAATAGCCAATAGTTTTACCTTTTGAAATAACAACTGTACCGTCGTCAGCGGCAAGTTCACCTACAATTATCTTTAATAAAGTAGACTTACCAGCGCCATTAATACCAACGATAGCAGCTTTTTCGCCTTCATTAATAACGAATGAGCAATTTGATATAATACTTGTGTCATCAAAACTTTTAGATATATTATTACATGATAAAATCATTTCTTTGTCCTCTTATTTTTTCATCTCGTCAAATTTTAACATATTTTTAACTTTTTTTAAATAGTTATTGGACAAATTGACAATCTTTTAGGAAAAGTTTATAATTATTTATTATAGTTATTTTTTTTTATATTTGGAGGATTAAAAAACCAATGGCAGATAATAAAATATCAAAAGCAGTTATTAAACGACTACCAAGATATTATAGATATTTAGGTGAACTTCTCGAAATGGGAGTTCAAAGAATTTCTTCAGAGGAATTAAGTAAGAAGATGAAGGTTACAGCTTCGCAGATTCGACAGGATTTAAACCATTTTGGAGGCTTTGGCCAGCAAGGGTATGGATATAATGTTGAATATTTATATGAAGAAATTGCTAAAATACTTGGTCTCGATAGAATATATAATGTGATTATCATAGGTGCAGGTAACCTTGGAAGAGCGATTGCAAATTATGCGAATTTTGAAAAGCGCGGATTCAAAGTTATTGGAATCTTTGATATAAATGAAGATTTAAAAGGCGGTATGGTACGAGGCATAAAGGTTTGCCATATGTCAGAATTGGAAGATTTTGTTAAAGATAATGTGGTGGATATTGCAGCATTGACTATTCCTAAAACAGAAGCGGTAAAGGCTGCAGAAGTACTGGTTGAATTAGGAGTTAAGGCCTTTTGGAATTTTGCTCATACAGATTTAAACGTGCCAGCAGATGTTATGGTGGAGAGCGTGCATTTGTCTGAAAGTCTTATGAGATTGTCATACAATTTGAAAAATGCCGGAAAGGGTGATGAATAATGGCTAGAAAGAAAAAATACGAAAATACTAGTTTAGAAGATATATTAGAGATTTTAAAGTCTGTAAAACTTCCGATATTCACTTTGGATAGAAAGTGGATTGTTCTATTTAGTGGTGAGAACAGAACAAAAGAAATGGATAAATTAGAAGAAAATGTAAATAAACTCCTTAAAAGTCAAGGCGCGGTTAATTCTAAAAAAAGCGAATTAAATCAACTAAAAAAGCGCCTTATGAAGGGCATTGTTGATAACATGGAAAGTAATGATAAAAGGTCCGATGCAAAAATGGCCAAAAGTCGTGAATTGATTAATGATATTAACGATAAACTGATATTACTTGAAGATGAAGAGTTATCCCTTCCAAGAGAACTTAGGGAAGCAAATGCAGAACTTGGTTTAGAAGGTCTTTCAGTTATGTATGAAAGTATTAATGATTTTGAAGAGGATATTGAAGAACTTGATGAATGGATTGAAAAGACCAGACAGGAATTAAAGGAAAAAGTTGCCCTTCGTCATGAAAAGGCTGAAATTAATGAGAAGATGCGCCAATATATGTATAATATTTTTGGCGGTGAGATTGTATCCATGTATCGCAAATATATGGAGGAGGAAGAATAGTTATGCTAGTTGTTTCCGGAAATGAAATGAAAAAGATAGAGGAATATGCCATAAACACTATAAAGTTGCCTTCTATTACATTAATGGAAAGAGCAGCTTTATCGTTGTGCAATTTTTTAATGGAAAACTACAGTGACGATAAAAAAATTCTGGTGGTTGCAGGTGTTGGAAATAATGGCGCAGATGGTATTGCAGTTGCTAGAATGCTCAAAGTAGCAGATAGAAAAGTCGCTGTTTATATTATTGGAGATGAATCAAAGTCTACACCTGAGTTTGCAGTTCAAAAAGAGATATATGACAATCTTGATGGTGAATATGTATCTATGTGGGAAGATTTTGATGCATATGATGTTATCGTAGATGGCATATTTGGAATAGGTTTGAAACGCGAAATAACTGGAAAGTACAGAGAAATTATTGAATGTATTAATAATTTGCAAAGAGAAGTTGTGTCTATAGATGTACCATCAGGCGTGGATTCTGATACAGGAAATATTATGGGAATAGCAGTAAAAGCGAAACATACAATTACATTTTCTAACGCTAAAATAGGTTTGTTATTAGCGCCTGGAAATACATATGCAGGACGAGTTTCTATTGCAAATATAGGTATACCAAGCATAGCGTACGAGGGTAATTGCAATACAATCACGTATATGGACAAAACAGAATTATCAATGCCAGGAAGAGATGCAAATGGCAATAAAGGTACATTTGGTAAAATCCTTATTATAGCAGGCTCTATGAATATGTCTGGAGCTGCGTATTTATGCGCAAAGGCAGCCTACAGAATGGGGAGTGGATTGGTTAAAATTGTTACTTGCAACGAAAACAGAGAGGTGTTGCAAAAAATGTTACCAGAAGCTATTTTGTTCACATATAACGGGCTTGAGAATATTGATATATCAAATGAAATAAACTGGGCGGATAGTATTGTGATAGGCCCTGGTATTGGGAAAAGCCAGAGTGCAGTAAGTCTTGTTGAACAAGTATTAAATAGCGATAAGAAAATAGTTATAGATGCAGATGGATTAAATATTATCAGTGAGCATATATATTTAAAAGATAAACTTAATAATAATGTTATCATTACACCACACATAGGCGAAATGGCGCGCCTTACTATGAAGAGCATATATGAGGTAAAAAATAATATAATTAGTATTGCAGAAGAATTCGCAAATAAGTATAATATAACAGTGGTGCTAAAAGATGCAAGGACAGTAGTTGCCTGCGGAGTTACTGGTAAAAAATATATCAATACATCAGGAAATGACGGCATGGCAACAGCGGGAAGCGGTGATGTCTTAGCTGGAATTATGGGAAGTTTATATGCAAGAGATAATAGTGCTTTCAATTCTGCGATAAATGCTGTATTCTTACATGGTGTTGCTGGTGATATTGCAGCTACTCGTTTAGGCAATGCAGGTGTTATGGCATCTGATATAGCAGAGAGTGTAAATGAAACCTTGTTATAGATTGGAGTAGAAAATGGATTTATTAGATAAATATTACAGGGTATATTGTCAGGTTAATCTTGATAATATTTATGAAAATGTAGTTAATATAAGAAAAAATATAAACGATGATACTGCGCTTTGTGCAGTAATTAAAATGGATGGATATGGTCATGGAGCTGTGCCGGTTGCGGAAAAAATCGACAGCATAGTTGACGCATATGCAGTTGCTACAGTTGATGAAGGCATTAACTTAAGAAAAAATGGAATTACTAAACCTATAGTTATTTTAGGATTTACCTATGAGAAACGCATTAGGGGTGCAATTAAATACGATATTAGAATGGCTGTTTTTGAATATGAAACAGCAGTTTTGATTAATAAATGCGCAAAAGAAATGGGAAAAGTGGCTAAAGTTCATATTAAAGTTGATACTGGTATGAGCAGGATAGGATTTAAAGATGATGATGCGGCAATTGATGATATTGTGCGTATAAATGCATTGGAAAACATTGAAATAGAAGGTATTTTTACTCATTTTGCAAAGGCTGATGAAAATGATAAATCAAATGCATTGTCTCAGATGAGAAGATTTGATGAGTTTAATGAAAAATTAGCGCAAAAAGGCGTGGAGATAGGGATTAAGCATTGCTCAAACAGTGCTGGAATAATTGATATCAAAGAAGCAAATCACGACGCGGTGAGACTTGGAATTTCATTATACGGATTGTATCCTTCTGATGAAGTGGATAAAAATAGGGTTTCATTAAAACCTGTGTTGCAGTTAAAGAGTCATATTGTATATATAAAAGAAATTGAAGCAGGAACTCCTGTAAGTTATGGTGGAACATTTGTTGCGGATAAAAAGATGAGGATTGCAACTATTCCTGTTGGTTATGGTGATGGTTATCCTAGAAGTTTATCAAACAAAGGATATGTTCTTATAAACGGCAAGAAGGCGCCTATTTTAGGTAGAGTTTGTATGGACCAGTTTATGGTAGATGTTACAGATATTGAAACTAAAAAAGGTGATTTAGTTACTCTTGTTGGAGAGGATAATGGCGCATTTTTATCTGTTGAAGAAGTTTCTATGATGGCAGGAACATTTAATTACGAATTCATATGTGATGTTGGTAAGAGAGTACCTAGAGTATATATTTCTGATGGCGAGATAATAGGTGGAAAAGATTATTTTGATGACGATTATCAGTTAACCACTTAATAGGTTTAAAAAAAATATATATGGAAATAATGTAAGTGGATATGCCTGGTGAGCATATTATGTAATCAGGTGTATGTATTATTTTTGTATATGGAGAGTATAGAAAGTGGTTATTAGAAGAGGGGATATATATTATGCAGATTTAAGACCAGTAATAGGTTCGGAGCAGGGAGGAATAAGACCTGTTTTGATTATTCAAAATGATACAGGGAATAAGCATAGTCCAACTGTGATATGCGCAGCCATTACGTCCAAGATGAACAAAGCCAAATTGCCGACGCATGTAGAATTGGACAGTAATAAATATGATATTATGAAAGACTCAGTAATATTGTTAGAGCAGCTAAGAACAATTGATAAAAAGAGATTAAAGGATAAAGTTTGTCATATAGATGGTGAGGTTTTAAAAAGTGTAGATAAAGCCTTATTGATAAGTTTAGAACTTGATACATAAGGTTGTACGAAAATACATCTATTGACATTGATTTTGCATATATGGTATATTATCATGCGGGAAAGAGTCTAGAAAAAACACAAAGGAGAATGAATAGATGGAAGGAAACCCCATACAGGCGTTAGTTGTATTTTTAGGATTTATTTTGGTTAATGCCATAATGTACAGCTACGGGGAGGCGCTTAAAAACATTAATGAAAATGAGTTGGAAAAACGAGTTGATGAAGGTTCAAAACGACCAAAAAAGATTTTAAAGATGATAGAAAAGCCTGATAAACTCATTAATACAATTCAGGTTATTTCTACTGCTACAGCTATATTTGTTGGATTTTGGCAGATGAACACATATGCTGCGACCGTCAACGACTGGGTATTTACAAAGTTTGGTACAATGCTTAGATTAGAAGTATTACTTACATTGTCCAATGTAATTTTGGCAATTTACCTTGGATTTTTGCTTTTGTCAGTAGGTGTAATAGTTCCAAAGAAAATTGGTGCCAAATATAGTCTTGGAGTAGCATTTAATTTGTGTTATATTGCTATATTTTTAATGGTTATATTAACTCCAATTACATGGGTCATTACATTCTTTGGAAATATTATCTTGAGAATATTTGGAATTGACCCTAATGAAACATATGAAAATGTTACAGAAGAGGAGATTATATCTATTGTAAATGAAGGTCATGAGCAAGGTGTTCTTGAGGAACGAGAGGCGGAAATGATTTCAAACATCATCGAACTTGATGAAAAGCAGGCCTCAAACATTATGATTCACAGAAATAAAATTATATATGTTGATGGTAATGAGAATATTAAAAATGCATTAGATTTTATGATTAATGCCAATTATTCAAGATTTCCAGTTGTTGAGGAAGATAATATTGATAATATCATAGGTATTATTCATATTAAGGAAGTTATTTCAGAGTATAGAAATGGATTGAAGGAAAAGAAGGTCAAAGATATTGCAAGTATCAGAAAACCAGCGTTTATTCCTGAAACAAGAAATATAGATGATATATTTAAGGAAATGCAGTCTGAAAAGAACCATATGGAAATCGTTGTCGATGAATATGGACAGACAGTGGGACTTCTTACAATGGAAGATATTTTAGAAGAAATTGTAGGAAATATTATGGATGAGTATGATGTTGAAGAAAATAACATAGTGCTCGAAAAAGAAAATGTTTATCTTATAAAAGGTATGACAGCATTGGCTGAAATTGCGGACAAGTTGGAAGTGACGTTTAAGCAGGAGGATTTTGACACATTGAATGGTTTATTAATCAATGCTATGGGGAAAATTCCTGAGGCCAATGAAAAAACAAGTGTTACAGTTGAAAATATTCAATTTGATATTTTATCGGTTGAAAAAAATAGCATAGCTTTGGTAAGAATGACTTTGCCAGAGAAAGAACAAGAAGAAAATGAATAAGAATTAAAGGAGTAATGAAAAATGTCAGGACATTCAAAATTTGCAAACATTAAGCACAAAAAGGAAAAGAACGATGCAGCTAAGGGTAAAATCTTTACAATTATTGGTAGAGAAATCGCAGTAGCAGTAAAGGAAGGCGGTCCAGACCCAGCAAATAATAGTAAACTTGCAGCAGTTATTGCTAAGGCTAAACAGAACAATATGCCAAATGATACAATTGATAGAGGTATCAAGAAGGCAGCAGGTGATGCTAACAACGTTAACTACGAATCAGTTACATACGAAGGCTATGGTCCAAGCGGTACAGCTATTATTGTAAACGCTCTTACAGATAACAGAAACAGAACAGCTTCAAATGTAAGAAATGCATTCACAAAGGGTGGCGGAAGCGTTGGAACAACAGGCTGTGTATCTTATATGTTTGATGAAAAAGGTCAGATTATTATTGCTAAAGAAGATTGTGATATGGAAGCTGACGAAATTATGATGACAGCTCTCGATGCAGGTGCTGAAGATTTTGCTGAAGAAGAAGATAGCTATGAAGTAGTAACAGCTCAAGATGATTTTGAAACAGTAAGAAAAGCACTTGAAGATGCAGGCGTAGAGATGGCATCAGCAGAAGTAACAATGATTCCACAAAACTACGTAGAACTCTCAAGCGAGGATGATATTAAGAAGATTAACAGAATCCTTGATTTGCTTGATGAGGACGACGACGTGCAGGCAGTTTACCACAACTGGGATGAGTAAAATATACGAGGTATAGATGAGCATATTAAATGTAATGGAAGTAAGACCAGGAATGTGTGTGCAAAAAGCAGTATATATTCCAGATGGTACGCAATGTTTATTAAAAGCAGGAACAACACTAAGTATTAAGCATATTCAAAAACTAAAAGAATTAGGTATTCAAGAGGTTGATGTTGCTGATAGATATACTTTATTTGTGTCACCAGAAGATAAGATGCAAGAAGCGCTGGAGGAAGATTTTGTTTCAGTGCTAAGAAAAGTGTCGCCAAAAGTTAGTGAAGCAAATAAAAATGATAGCGTAATGGCAGTAGCCGATTTTTTGGAAAAATTGATTAATAAAATTGCAATGGAAGAAGAAATTCTTCAATTTATGATGGAAATGCGAATAATCGATAAAGTACGACTCTATGATACAGCTATTTATACAGCGGTTTTAAGTGGGCTTATAGCTGGGTGTATGCGATTAAGTGCAGAAAACATTTATATTACAGTGGTTGGAGCATTATTACATAACATTGGGTTAGCAGAAATGCCAACACTATTAACGGTCGAAAGACGAAATCCACAACAGGAAAGTTTGTGGAAGGAGCATCCAACATATGGTTACTACTTTGCATTACAGAAAAAAATAAGAAAAGAAGTAGCTGATTGTATATTATATCATCATGAAAAATGGAATGGCAGTGGCTATCCAAAGGGGGCAATGAATGATGAAATACCAATCCATGCAAGAATAGTTGCTGTTTGTTCATCTTACGCAAGTAATGTTATGTATAAAAATATAACACCATATATGGCAGTTGAGGAGTTATATGGAACAAGTGGTATGTATTACGATTCAAAGGTTGTAAACTCATTTGTAACAAACATTCCAATATACCCATTAGGTACAATTGTAAGATTATCCACAAAGGAAGTTGGAATTGTATCAAATATAAGAAAGAATAAGGGCGCAAGACCTGTGATTAAGGTTTATTACAATAGAGTTAACAGAACTATAACAGAGGATAAAATCGTCGATTTGGGTGAAGAAAGAACGGTTTTTATTGAAGAAATATTGTAATATAGATGAGATTAAATTTTAAGCGAGGTAGTAGGACTAAACATGTTCCAATACCTCGCTTTTTCTTTACTGTTCGTCATTGTTAAAAAGCAATGGATAATACTCGTCAATAAATTGGTCAACTAATTTATCATCAGTCTTTCCGAATTTTCCTTGAATTTTAGCCTTGATAACGGCCTGTCTTTCGAAATATTTAAGTTCTTCAGCATCATCTTCGAAATTACACTGTGAGTCAATTTCTTCGGCAGTGATAGTTTCATCAAAGAATTTTTTTAAATCATTGATAAGATTTTCTTCGTCTTTGATAGATGCCTTAAGTTTGTTTGAGTTAATGTATGTGATAATGCCAACAAGAGTGAAAATTCCAAAAACACTAGTCATAGTGACTTTAAAGAGAATGTCAGCGCCTTTTTCCAATTCAAATATACCAAATCCTGCAAAGTCAAAGCCCATATACACTAAACCTAAAATACCAATAACAAGAGTGCTAAAGGCAGAAGAACGACGTTCTTCAAATTTGTCTTTTGCGCTTATGTAAGTGGCTGATTTATCGTATTCTGCCTCGATAGAGTCATTGTCCAAATCTATTTCAAAATCATCATTTTTAAGATCTGACATAGCTTCAAGTTCACCATCTAAAAAACTAATGGCAATCTTTTTTACGAGTTCTTCGTCTTCTTTTAATACATATATTTCGTGTTCATTTTTTTCATAATCGCTGAAAAGCTGAACATTGTAATCAGTAGTTTCATTAATATGGTTATATACTGTGAAAATGGCTTCTTCGTTATTGTCTTTCAACAATAATACATAATCATCTGCATTTCCTTCAAGCAATTCAACATTACAGTTTTCGCATTCTTTAATACTGTCATCATATTCTTTTTTACATTTTGGACACCAGTTCATATCAATATCTCCTTTGTTACAAAAAACTAGATATAGTTTACAATATTTTCTTCGCGATAACAAGAGAATATTTGTTTTTTTAATCATTGCAATGTGATATAATATCTGCATTATAATATTTAATACAGAAAGTGATGAATTCTATGAAAATTACAATTTTATGTGTTGGAAAAATTAAAGAAAAATATTTTACAATGGCTATAGATGAATATTCAAAAAGGCTGTCAAGATATGTGAAATTAGATATCGTGGAGGTGGCTGATGAGAAAACGCCAGATGGAGCATCAGAGGCTATTGAAGTGGCGATTAGGGATAAAGAAGGAAAGAGAATTCTTGCAAATTTAAAGGAAGATTCTTATGTTATTACGCTCGAAATTGAAGGCAAAATGCTAGATTCAGTGGAACTTGCCAAAAAGATTGAGAATATAGGTGTTTCGGGAAAGGGCCATATTACATTTATAATTGGTGGTTCATTGGGATTATCTGATGAAGTTAAGAGTAAGTCTGATTACAAGCTTAGTTTTTCAAAGATGACATTTCCACATCAGTTGATGAGAGTGGTGTTGTTGGAGCAGGTGTATAGGAGTTATAGGATATTGGGAAATGAACCATACCACAAATAAAATTATAAACCCACCTAACATTTCATATTTAATACCGACTATATAAGTGAAATCAATGCTAGCAAAGAGGAAATATAATGGAAAAACAAGAAATATTAAAAAGAATTGATGAAGAACTAATTGATAAACTTATGGGATTTTCATATGTTAGGACTAGAGATAGTTATGAGGCGGAAGAGTTATGCTCCGATATTCTCTATGCAATCATAAAATCAAGCCAAAAAGAAGGTGAAATTAAAGAGTTTTACGCTTTTATTTGGCGAGTGGCTAAAAATGTTTATGCAGATTTTTCTGAAAGAAAGAGTAGAATGGCTACGAAAATTTATGAAGGTGATCCAGAGGAAGTATTTAAAGAACTTATTTTGCCAGAAGAAGATGATGAGTTAGAAGAAATATCTCGAATAGTAGGAGCTATCTCATTTTTGACAAAAGCGTATAGAGATGTAATGATTATGTACTATTTTGAACAAATGAGTAGTGCAACTATTGCAAAAGTATTAAATATTAGTGAAACTTCAGTTCGTCAAAGATTGTTTTATGCCAGAGAATCTATAAGAAAAGAGGTATTAAATATGAATGATGTAATGAAACCAGTAGTATTTGATAAAATTGAGTATGAAATTATAGGAACGGGCGACCCTTCATGGGGCGATCCAAGAGATGTATGCTCAAGACAATTATCTAAACACATAGTTTGGATGTGCCATAAAAAGCCTAAAACAGCTAAAGAAATATCAGATGAATTGCATATTCCTATGCCATATGTTGAAGAAGAATTAGAGATATTATCTAAGGGAGCAAACAATGAATATGGTCTGCTTAAAGATATGGGAAATGGAAAGTTTGGTATAAATTTCGCATTGTTTGATACTAATCAAGTGAGTAAATTGCATAAGGTTTACGAAGAAAAAATATCTGAAGTAGCTAATGCAATAATGAGCCATTTTGACAAATATAAAGATGAATATATGTCAAAGCCATATTTGAATCACAAGGTTCCATTTGAGTATATTATATGGCAAAACTGTATGGATATCATATTTAGGTTTGGAAATAGAATTGTTGAAGCTATAGGTAAAAAACATTTTTTAAACGTAGATAAAGTAGATAGACCATTTAGTGTATTTGGTTATGTTGATAATGGAAAAGATTATGGCTGTGGTGATGATAGAATATCTGCAGAAAATATTTGTGGATATAAGAAAGTTTGGTTTGAAAATATTTATATTACAAATGTGAATATACATTTTCATTGTGGTCATGATATTGCAAATGACAAACAGATGCAATGGGCTATCAAAGCAATAGAAGGTATAGATGTGAAGGACATACCTAAAGATTCTAAAGAAGATATTGCAAAGGCTATAGAATGTGGATATTTATATAGAGAAAATGATAAGATTTACACGAAGATATTGGTTTTAGATGTTTCAGGAATTAATGATGAAGAAGAATTGTACAATATTAATAGTAAATGCTTTGAAAATAGTCAGGAAATGATAGATGAAATGGCCGATGAAATAGGTGCATTACTTAAACAGATGTTACCAGAATATTTATATAGTGAATATGCCTATGGCAATAATGTTGCTGGATTACCACTTATTGATGGTGTGTTTAACGAATTGATTAAACATAATTATATTAGCGCACCTAAAAATGGAATAGGAGCGGAAGGCTGTTGGATGTTTGTGGACAATGATTGAATTTATTCCTCCTTTGTGCTATACTGATGTAGTTATTTGTAGTTAAAGTAACTAAACACAGAGGAGGAGAAATATGAAAAGGAAATTATTTATTATTACAATTGCAATGACTATATTAGCAGGATTTAGCGGTTGTATGTCCAAAGAGGAAAAAGAAAAAGCAAAAGAATATGAGAAACAGGCCGAAGAAAATGCGGTAGAATACATTAAAGAAAAGTATGACATTGATGCTGATGTAGTAGAAGCTTCATTTAACAAAAGCGGAATGTTTGGTGAAGTTGCCTCAAGTTATGTAGATGTGAAGATGGAGTATGATGATAAGGAGTTTGATGTGTACGTACGAGGTGATAAAGCCTGGGATGATTTAGATGAAGATGGAAAAAAACTTTTCGGTGATAATTATCAATATGATGAGATATACAACGACATGAAGGATTATTTAAAAGATCAGACTGATGTTAATATTGAAGAATTATCAGTTTGGTACAACGATGTTGAAGAGTCTTCTTTAGAACATATAACTACGCTATATTATGATGGTGATATACAGAAATTCATGGAAGAACAGTATGTAAGCGTAGTGCTTGTTACTACTGATGAAAAAGTGGGTGAATTTAGCACTGTGGATATGGAAAGCGGAGAACTTCATGTATATTCTTATGAGGAAAAATACTATAATAAGAATGGTAATAATATTAAATATGATTGGGAACACAAATACGCTCTTTGGTTAAATTGGAGTGCAGATGTTAAGAAAGACCAGGATGAAGTTGTTGAATATGAAAAACAAGAATTTGACCTAGGTTATATTGTATATTCAGATGAATGTGAATTTGACGTAATTGATACAGTTGTAGATGAACAAGGCTGGGAAGATAGTGGATTTAAAAAGGCTGAAGTTGTGTCAAATGCATACAAAATCTATGGTGATGAAGAAGATGTATACATATTTATAGAGTCTTTTGATAATGATGATAACAGCATTGGCATTGTTTACGAAAAGAATAGTGATGATGAATACGAAAAAGTCATTAGCTATGAAGGTGAGTATTGTAGTGGCGTATTGGATATGAAAAAATACGGCGGGGAAGTTAGTGTAGTAATTTTAGAGGATTAGAGTAAAAAAAGGTTGTCTTACGACAACCTTTCAGACTGTAGACAAAGTGGTGCTGGGATGCGAGTCCTGGCACCATTTTTCTTTAGAAAAAGAGTTGAAAAGTTCAGTAATTACAAGACTTTTTGGCTCTTTTTTGATATAATATAAGTATCAAACAGTGAGGTGGCAAATACTTATGATAACTCAAAATGTAGATAAAAAAAGAGACCAAATACAAATGTTTTGTATTGATGATTTAGTTCCAAATGATCACTTGCTTAGATTGATTGATAAGGCAATTAACTGGAACTTTATTTATGAACTTGTTAATTGCCTTATCAATCAATCTAAGCAAGTGATCATTTGGAACTAAATCATCAATACAAAACATTTGTATTTGGTCTCTTTTTTTATCTACATTTTGAGTTATCATAAGTATTT
>JAGBHK010000022.1 GCA_017935565.1 Lachnospiraceae bacterium | reverse complement strand
ACCCTGTTCGATACATTCTTTCTTGTAAGTACCTGCAACTGGATGCTGGAATCTTGTTGGGTTTGTAGAGTTACCTGTGATAGATACGTCTACGCCTTCCTTATGCATGATAGCAACACCTTCACATACATCGTTTGCACCATAGCAGTTAACTTTAGCTCTAAGACCTTCTGAATAAGACTTTCTAGAAACTTCCTTAACTGTATTTGTGTATGGATCGTATTCTGTTTCTACAAATGTGAAACCATTGATACGAGAAATAATCTGAGCTGCATCCTTACCAAGACCGTTTAAGATTACTCTTAATGGTTTTGTACGAACCTTGTTAGCCTTTTCAGCGATACCGATAGCACCTTCTGCAGCTGCGAATGATTCGTGACCTGCAAGGAATGCGAAACATTCTGTTTCTTCTTCAAGTAACATCTTACCTAAGTTACCATGTCCAAGACCAACCTTACGTGTATCTGCAACTGAACCAGGGATACAGAAAGCCTGTAAACCTTCACCGATTGCTGCAGCAGCTTCTGAAGCTACCTTACAACCTTTCTTAATAGCGATTGCTGCACCTACTATGTAAGCCCAACATGCATTTTCAAAACAAATTGGCTGAATACCTTTGATCATGTCATAAACTTCTAATCCAGCGTCTTTTGTAATCTTTTCAGCTTCTTCAATTGAAGAAATTCCGTAGCTATTTAAAACAGAATTGATTTTGTCAATTCTTCTTTCATATGATTCAAATAAAGCCATTATCTTTTCCTCCTTCTCTTACTGCTCTCTTGGGTCGATGATCTTAACTGCATCTGCAACTCTACCATACTGACCTTTTGCTTTTTCCCAAGCTGTTGTTGGATCGTCACCCTTCTTGATGAAATCTGTCATCTTTCCAAGGCTTACGAACTGATAACCAATAATCTGATCATCTGCATCAAGAGCGATACCTGTAACATAACCTTCAGCCATTTCAAGGTAACGAGGACCCTTAGCTAATGTACCGTACATTGTACCAACCTGTGAACGAAGACCCTTACCTAAGTCTTCAAGACCAGCGCCTACTGGAAGACCATCTTCAGAGAATGCACTCTGTGTTCTACCGTAAACGATCTGTAAGAAAAGTTCTCTCATAGCTGTATTGATAGCATCACAAACTAAGTCTGTGTTTAATGCTTCCATTACTGTAAGACCAGGTAATATTTCTGAAGCCATAGCTGCTGAATGTGTCATACCTGAACATCCGATTGTTTCTACTAATGCTTCCTGAATGATACCTTCCTTTACATTAAGAGTGAGCTTACATGCACCCTGCTGTGGTGCACACCAGCCAATACCGTGTGTTAAACCAGAAATATCTTTTACTTCTTTATTTTTTACCCATTTTCCTTCTGTAGGAACTGGTGCAGCGCCATGATGAACGCCCTGTGCAACTGGGCACATTTTTTCTACTTCATGTGAATAAATCATTGTATTTCTCCTTTCAAAAACAATTCTCGATATATTTTCTCACAAAATTGCAAAATAGTCTAGATTAAATTTCAAAAAAAGACAATATTTTATAATATACTTTTTTTGAATTATGTGTTATTATCAATGTATTAGAATTTTTTTTACACAAGTGAGGATTTTATATGGGTTTATTTAGTAACACTAAAGGTGCCATAAAGAAAAGACGCGCCGCTATTTGCAAAGAATGTGAAATTTTCATTCAGGTACATTATGTTCGTGAATCAGGATATGTACAAAACAAGTTAAATTCGCTTTCATTAAAATCAGATGAAGTTCGAGATGCCAGAGATGAATGGTATGAAAAGCATGGCAATCCTGACACATATGCCAAGATTGTATTAGAATACTTAAAAGACGATAAAGGCGAAGCTCTAACTTTTTTTGAAAAAGCTAATTTATCCGCTAAATACGAAGATGTATTAAAGAAAAATTTAAATTATGTTCCGTCCAAATCAGAAGCTATCATTGTTTGCATGGGATTAAAATTAAACATTGAAGAAACTAGAAAACTTATCTACACAGCTTCTTATACTCTTGCAAATTCAAGAAAAGAAGATTTAATTATTCGATATTTCATCGAAAATAAGATTTACAATGTAGATGATTTAAGTTACATCATCGAAACTTTATGCGAAAAGAAATTCAAAGATATTCAGTAAAAAAGCGCCTCTACGGCGCTTTTTTAAATATAACAATCCCTTCTTATCTCCTCTGTTCTTCTAAACTCCATATTCCAATATAAAATGCTTCTAATATACATCCAAATCATCACAACCGAAGCACCTATTGTATACAATATCTGAACTCCAAGCAAAACTATTGCTGCAAAAAAACTAAATGATGCCAATACCATCATAGCAATCACAATACTTGTAAACATATACATTTTAAAAATCTTATCAAATCCCTCATTATATCTTCTCATAAGTCGCATCTCTGACTTCTTTCTATCATCAAACTCGATATAACAAGGACTAATCTTTGAACAATTAAATATAAGATAATTTATCACCATAACTCCCACTACAACGCTCAATACTATAATTATATTTAAAAAACTTAACATAAAATACTACCTCCATAAGTTATTTTTTATTTCTTATGGAGGTAGTATAAATTAATCAAAGTCCAATAAAACTCCCTTTGAATTTTGCTATTTCGAAACCGCTATTCTATCAATATCCGGCGCAAAATACGATGCATTTGAAAGCATTATAATGTTATCTCCCGCCTGTAACTCTATCTCGATTTCACTAACAGAAGTGTGAACATAGTCTCCACTATTAAGTCCTGACATTTCATAAGTTTTATCACCATTTACAGTTAATGTAACCGCTCTATTCTCGCCACAACAATAATATAACATAAGTTTATATGTTCCAGTTTTATCTACATTTATATTATTAAATGTCAATGTATTTGCTGCGCCATTTCCTACATATCCAACCTTCTGACTTCCCGAACAAAATGCTGAACTTTGATATACGGCTGCGCCTGCAAGTGTGTTATTCTTACTTTCAGCTTCATAATATGTGAAATTAGGATTATTCATATCCTCAGACTCTGCTACTGTTGTATCGATTGTGTCTTTTGTAATAAGCACTGCCACACCGCCTGCTGCCAATAAATCAAACGATAATGTATCTGACTTACTCACTTTCTTTTCTTCAATCAAAAGTTGTGTTCCATCTTCATTATCCTTATATATATAAGCGTTATACTCTCCATCATTAAGGAACTCTAGTTTAATACTTGTATTTCTAGCCTCTTTTGTCATCGCACCAATATACCAGTTTTCTGCATTTCTTCTTGCGTATGTAATATATTCACCAGGTACTCCTTCTACTAATATAGACTCGTCCCATGTTGTCACAAGATTATTTAAAAATGATAAACCATTATATGATTTATATGAAGATGCTGCGTATGCCATATGCTGCAATGCTGACTCATATACAACAGTCATTGCCAAACCAAAACCATATGTCGAATCATTACTTCCAACCTTTGTTGCTACAGGTGTGTAATCCATTGAGCCTAATACATTTCTTGAAAATGGATATAACAAACAGTTTTCTACTGTTGGATATGCAAACCATTTATGCCATTCTTCACCTTGCACTGCTTCTGTACTTAAAATATTTGGATATGTTCTATACTCACCAGCAGGTCTTACACAACCATGATAAAGAATCATCATCTTATTTTTTGCTGCTACAATTGCACAATTTTCCATTGCATTAAGCACCACTTGTGCATCACTTTCAAAATAGTCAGTCTTTAAGCCAACTGCTCCTGCAGCTGCCCACTTACCAAAAAGTGTTTCCATCTCCTCGATAGTCTTCATATCTCTATAATTAATCCAAACAAATATTCCAACACCCTTAGAATTCGCATAATCGCACATTTCAGGCAATCTATCCTCAAAGGCTCTCCAGCCCACATCAAGGCATACATAATCCCAACCATTTTCTGCTGCAAAATCAATGTATTCAATGTGTTTATCATAATTTCCCTGTGCCGCATCCTCTGCCCACCAGCTCCAAGCAACCACACCTGGCTTAATCCAACTTGTATCTGCGAAAAGTTCCGAGTCAGCTTCCGGATTCAAATTAGGAATAATATTACTTTCGCATAATGTTTCCAAATCATTTGAGATAACCATCACTCTCCAAGGAGTTGCAAATCCATTTCTTGTTTCAACATTTGTAATATCAATATGTCCTGGAGAATCAAGGTCATCTTTCGCTTCATCATTTTGATTTCTATCCCATCCAAAATCCCAATCTAACACTCTAGTCCCAGCATCCGTACCCAATGCGCTTGAACAATAATCTCCATTATTATTGAATACACTTGCCTCAGACAATACCATCCAATAATCATCTTGATTTATGAGCATAGGTGTTGACAATTTGCCTGTTACATTTTCCATTTGCTTGCCAGTTCTCTTTACATATTCGCCTTCATATGTGCCATTTAATGGGAATGACCATACATCTGCTGTTGGCTGGAAGATTACCTCTGACAACTCATCTGTAACCACCAACTTATCCTTACCTTCTATAGATACATTTTCATATTTGTATGCCACACCATCGTCAAATGCACGAATTACAAAATCAAATGAACCTGTATCATTTTTAAGAGTGAATCTTGTTTCATTACATTTATTTGTTGCTGTTGCGTTAGCACCTGTGATAATATCGTATGTTTCATCAATATTCTGTGTCTTCACACTAGTTTCATCCAATGTAAGACCTATTGATAAATCTCCTTCTTCAAGTATCAAACCAATTAATGAACTTTCTACTATAACAGTATCATTAGCTTTAACTGAATAATAATACCTGCCCTCACTGTCGCTCCATACCTGAACTGTATTAATACCTTCAGTTGAAGACGTCTTAACCTTATCAACTTCAATTAATGCAACATTTCCCAAATATTTAGACAAGTCTGCAGTATAATCTGAAGATGCATTTACATTATCAATGTCTTCTGTATCAAAATCATACACATATTCTGCATCATCTGGAAGTTTATTTGCTTCTTCATCACTTAACGCATATGTATAAATTCTTAAATCTGCAACACTTCCCTTAAAATTCGAATCAGTACTATATACTGAATTACCAATAGATGTGTATATATAATCCTTTAATATTTTCTCTCCACCTTCGTAATTACCAAATAAATATTCTAAAGATGACGCAATGTCACAGCCTAAAGCTTCATTAACTTTAATTTCCCTTTTTTCACCATTTACATATATGCTGATTTCAGATGTTGATACTGAAACTATAATTTCTGACCATGTATCTGTAGCATATGCGTCTACACTTCCTTCATATCTTGTTTTATGACCATTAGGTTCAGAATAATTGGAATCATCTCCTGCAATACCATTATTATATGTTGCATTTGGTGTATATGTACCACCTATGGTTCTGCCTCCTACATACACTCTAACATCTCCATTTGTAGTCAAGGATATTTCTGGTGCATCAAACCATACTGTATCGCCTACACCATAGCCAGGAATATTAGTCTGAAATAATCTCGCACTAGAATTTTCTTCAGGTTTAACCTTCAATGCTATAGAAAAACCTTCTTCTACATTTTTCCAAACATCCTCAGGCAATGATAAATAACCTTCAGAACCTTCAAATTTCATTATGTTCTTTTTTAATTGGTCATCATACACAAGACTAACACCACTTTCAGTAATGATTGCCTTGTCGATATTCTTACCAGAACTTTTTATCTTTACACCCTCCCAAGATTCCAATTCTGGTAATTTTGCCATTTCATCTTTTGTTTCACCTGTCTCCTGCTTTTTCTCTTCAGTGGCAACAGTCTTTTCATTGTTCTTATCCTTACATCCGATAACAGAAAATATCATCGATGTAATAAGTGATACAACAACAATTCTTTTTAACAATCCTTTTTTTTGCATTTGTCATACCTTCCTTTTTTATATTTTTGATATCATTCAAAAATATTATTGATATTTTTTTTAGATTTCATATTTACATTTTCTCATTTAATATATATAATTTCAATATAACCTTTTTAGGACTTATGATATTTTTTTGATGATATTTTCAAAATTAAAATGATAATTTTTTGATGATAATTTTTTGATATTTTTGACACATTTTCAGGAGGTATTTATGGTTAAAAATCCTTACAGTTATGTATTTCCATTTACACCGGAGCTTACTTCTCCCCTAATTAGTCTAGTTTCTGTTGGAATCGAAACTCGTTCTGGTACAGAATATTATTACGACAATAAAAACAGAATGCTTGGTGGCTACCTTTTCCAGTATACACTAGCAGGAAGTGGCATATTATGTATCAATGATAAAGAATATGAAGTATTACCAGGTCAGGCCTTTCTTATTCCAATCCCAAGCGATACAAGATATTATTGCAATGTAAAAAAACGTGAGGAATGGGATTTGATGTATATGCTTATCCAAAGTGAATATATAGATGAATATTATCAGCTTATCACAAAAAAAGCTGGTAACATTTTCAATTTGGATATTAATAGCGCCCCTATTAAATTTCACAATGAGATTATAAATCAAGCGAAAAATATGCATATCACCGACTTTAATACAGCTAGTTCCATTGCATTTGACTTTATAAACAGACTTTACTTTCATTTTAGAGATAATAATGAAATGTACACCAAGAGAAACCGCGAAATAATTCATTATATGAGTGAACATTTTGATACGATTGACAGCATTGAAACTATCGCTGATATGTATGAAATATCTTCCAGTCATTTAAGTCGTGATTTCACCAGTGATACAGGCATTTCTCCTATTAAATTTTTGACCAAACTACGAATTGAACATGCAAAAAAATTGCTTCAGACAACCCATTTATCAATTTCAGAAATTGCAGATAAATGCGGTTACAAGCAGGCAAACTATTTTTGCAAGATATTTAAAGAGATGGTTGGTCAATCACCTATGCAGTATAGAAACCTCTATTAAACAACAAACGCAGCACCTTTTTGATGCTGCGTTTAATTTACATATTACTGAAGTCCTTAGTAAATCCTTCTCTTTCAACATATGAATTGAACATATTTTTGACAAATTCATAATCCTTTGCCTCATTATAAATAACCAATTCGCACATATGCCCCCTAAATGATGGTTGAAAAACATCTCCTCCAAGCATAATCTGTTTTACATATCTGTTTGTTGGCACTTCTTCAACCTGTTCTATCGGTTCACCGTTCATAAATATAATGGCCGTTTCAGTCTTTGCATTGTATACACATGTAATATGCGTCCATTTATTTTCTGCAAGTCTGCAGTTTGGTACATCATACCATCCAATCGGACCTTTAGAATCTCGAATTCTAAAGGATGAATGCCCTTCCCAGGCTAAAGGCAATATTGCTGCAAAACCCACTTCAAACCTAATGTATAATGAACAAACCCATTCATGAAGTTTTTCAGGATTAATCCAAAGCGAAATCGTATAACTGTCATTTACCAATACTTCCGGTGGAATATTAATTAAATTCTCGCCTATAGGACCACCAGGGAAATACACTGATTTTGTATCCTCATATATGCCTTCCTGATAAATAATGTTATTACCAACATATTCACCTTCCATACTTCCATCTTCTGATTTCAAATCTCCATTTAAATGGAATGTATAACTATTCAATACAGGAACCATATATTCATCTGCAAACTTCTCAAAATCAGATATGCACAAAGGTTTTGAATAATAGTATCCTTGCGCCACTTGGCATCCGCATCTGGTTATGAAATCAACCTGTTCCTTGGTCTCAACACCTTCGGTAACAACATCCATTTTCAAATCCAAACACATAGAAATAATGCTTTTTACAATAGTTTTACCCTGCGAGGTAGTTGCAATTTCATTTAAAAATTCTCTATCAATCTTTATAGTGTGAACCTTTAAATCTTTCAAAATATTTAACGAAGAGAATCCCGAACCAAAATCATCAATTGATACTAAGAAACCTTTTTCCTTAACCTTCTCAATGCTGTTTATCAACTCTTTCTGGTCCTTAACAAATATTCCTTCGGTAATCTCTATTTCCAATTCATTATGTGGTATGCCATATTTATCCGCAATACTTTCTAATTTATCTGCAAAACCCTCATCATAAAGGTGAAGTCTCGATGTATTTACAGAAATAGGTATCTCTGCGTATGCATCGTTTCTCTGCTTCCATAATTCTTTTAATTTGTAGACTTCTTCAAACATATTCATATCAAGTTTTGAAATAAAACCATTCTTTTCAAAAAGCGGAATATATACTCCGGGCATACGAAGCCCGTCCACAGGATGTTCCCATCTAGAAAGCGCTTCTGCTCCACTTAATTTAGATGTAACAACATTGATTTTTGGCTGTAAAAATATCTTAAACTGACCTTCTTCCAATGCCGAATTCATCTCTAATTCAATATTCTTATTACGTAAAAGAACGTCATCATATTCGTGATATATTACGTAGCGATTCTTGCCATCGTATTTTGCCTGGTACATAGCAATATCGCATTTGTGAAGTACATCATCTAATGGTTCCTTTACTTTTTGATGCATTACTACGCCAACACTTAAAGAAATGTGAGACAATACATCTTTTCTAAAATCCATCACCTTGATTGATTCTACAAGTTTTCTAGCAATCTCAATAATTTTTTCTTCACTGATATTTCCATTAATCAACGCAACAAACTCATCTCCACCTATTCTGGCAGAATATCCAACCACACATTTCTTAATCAATTTACTTATGCTAACCAGCAATTCATCTCCCATACTATGACCATACAAGTCATTAACTCGTTTAAAATTATCAATATCTATAAACATAGTATGTACTGTAGAATTAATATCAAGGCTGTCATAATATTTACTTAACGCATAGCGATTTGCAAGTCCAGTTAAATAATCAATCTGGACAAAATCATTAGCTATTTTCAACATATTTATCACCATTCCTATATGTAATCACAAATTAAAACTAATGTAATTATATCACACACACTAAATTTAAGCAACGAAATTAAAATAGAGTTTGCTTCGCAAACTCTATTTTAATATCCTTAAGATTTTTTATTTTTTTTCTGAACCATATTAATTACTGACAACGCAGCAAGTAAAATAATCATTGATGCTACAAGTGTTATCCATGGATTAAGTGTTATACCGCCAATTAAGTATCCAATAAAGCAAATTACCGCCACCAATGTAGCATAAGGTATCTGTGTCTCTACATGACGGATATGCTCACATCTTGCACCCGTTGATGAAAGAATTGTTGTATCCGAAATTGGAGAACAATGATCACCATATACTGAACCCGCAAGAGTTGCAGCTAACGATATTACAAGGTATGGATCCCCGCCATCCGCCTTACAAATCGGCACAACTATAGGAATCAAAATACCAAAAGTTCCCCATGCTGTTCCCATTGAAAATGATAAAAATGCAGCAACTACAAATATAATAGCAGGTAATATTGCAAATGAAATTTTCGAATTTGTTACAATCGAACTTACAAAAGGTCCTGTACTTAACATTTCCTTACATACTCCACTTAATGTCCATGCGAACACCAGAATCATTATAGCGGACACCATATATTTGACTCCCTCTGTTGTTCCTTCCATAAATTCTTTGAATGACATAAGTTTTCTAGGAATATAAAGCACAAACGCAGTCATAAGTGCCGCAAAAGCGCCAAGCGTTAAACCTGCGGTAGAATCAGCACCAATAGCCTCCGTAAATGGTACGCCTTCGCTAAAAAATCCACCAACATAAGCCATTCCAACTATGGAGCCGATAATAAGAGCTAATATTGGAATAATCAAATCAAATACTTTACCTTTATTAGGTAACTTAATATTTGTATTTTCATCTTCTTTTTCTTCATCATCAAAACTCTTATTTTTCGCTTCTTCAACTGCCTTTTTCATCGGTCCAAAATCAAAATTTGTAAGACAAATCACAAGAACCATAATAATTGTCAGCATAGCATATAAATTATAAGGAATAGTTTTAACAAATACATTTAATCCACTTGCACCTTCTATTTCGGAAGACACGGCAACTGCCCAGCTTGAAATAGGTGCAATGATACATATCGGTGCCGCTGTAGCATCAATTATGTACGCCAATTTTTCTCTGGCAATTTTATACTTATCTGTAATAGGACGCATAACTGTACCTACTGTAAGACAATTAAAATAATCATCTATAAAAATAACAATTCCAAGTATCATTGTAGCAAGTTTTGCACTTAACGGACTTTTCAATTTGGTTGTAGCCCACTGTCCATAGGCTCTTGAACCTCCAGCTTTAGTAACAACTACAACAACTGACCCTAACAATGCTAAAAACAAAATCATATAACTATGGCTTGAAATCTGTGCAGACATCATATCAAACACATATCTTACCGCCACAGTAATATCCTGACTTGTTTTTAAACTGTATATTATCATTCCTGATACTATACCTGCTAATAGAGATGAAAAAACCTCTTTTGTAATTAACGCCAACACAATAGCGATAATTGGTGGCAATATAGAAAGCCAACCAACCTCAACTGCTTCTAATCCCATCTTTCGTACCTCTCTTTTAAGATAATAATGAATATTCTTCTAAATTCCACACCTTATCAACTAATCCCTCATAAAACTCCGGCTCATGACATACCAAAAGAATTGCTCCCTTATACTCTTTTAATGCCCTCTTTAACTCGTCTTTTGCATCTACATCTAAGTGGTTTGTAGGCTCGTCGAGGATAAGCACATTTGTTTCATTATTAATAAGTTTACAAAGTCTTACCTTTGCCTGCTCACCACCGCTAAGTACTCTTACCTGACTTTCAATGTGCTTTGTTGTAAGACCACATTTAGCCAATGCCGAACGAACCTCATACTGTGTAAATGACGGAAATTCTTCCCATATTTCTTCTATACAAGTATTGCTCTTCGGTTCCATTTCCTGCTCAAAATATCCCTTATATAAGTAGTCACCTAAAATAGCTTTACCGGAAATAGGATTAATAATTCCAAGTAAGCTCTTTAAAAGCGTACTCTTTCCAATACCATTTGTACCAACAATAGCAATTTTCTCGCCCCTCTCCATACGAAGATTAATAGGCTTTGACAATGGCGCATTCTTGTCGTATCCAATAACAAGGTCTGTTGTCTCAAAAATAACCTTACCTGCCGCTCTTGCCTCTCTAAAGTTAAACTCTGGCTTTGGCTTTTCCTTTGCAAGTTCAATAACATCCATCTTATCAAGCTTCTTTTGTCTGGACATCGCCATATTTCTAGTAGAAACTCTTGCCTTATTTCTAGCAACAAAATCCTTTAAATCAGCAATTTCCTGCTGCTGACGATTATATGCAGCTTCAAGCTGAGCTTTCTTAACCGCGTAAACCTCCTGGAACTTATCATAATCACCTACATATCTGTTAAGTTCCTGATTTTCCATATGGTAAATAATATTTACAACACTATTCAAGAAAGGAATATCATGAGAAATCAATATAAATGCATTCTCATATTCCTGTAAATAACGCTTCAACCATTCAATATGGTTTGCATCTAAATAGTTTGTAGGCTCGTCAAGAAGCAAGATTTCTGGTTTTTCAAGCAAAAGCTTACACAACAAAATCTTTGTTCTCTGACCACCACTACACTCAGTTACATCCTTATCAAGACCCAGTTCAAGAATTCCTAGTGCTCTAGATACTTCTTCAATCTTTGAATCAATAACATAGAAGTCATTATTTGTAAGGATATCCTGAATTGTACCAAGTTCCTCCATCATAAGAGTCATCTCATCATCTGAAGCCTCACCTAACTTATCACAAATTTCATTCATTTTTTCTTCAAGTTCAAATAAATACTTGAAAGCGTCCTTTAAAACATCTCTAATAGTCATACCTTTCGTAAGTACTGCATGCTGGTCTAAATATCCAACTCTTACATTTTTATTCCATTCAACCTTACCCTCATCAGGCATAAGTTTTCCTGTAACAATATTCATAAATGTAGACTTACCTTCACCATTGGCACCGATAAGTCCGATGTGTTCACCTTTTAAAAGTCTAAATGAAACATTATCAAATATGGCTCTATCGCCGAAACCATGTGTTAAATTTTCAACATTAAGTATCATAAATAAACTCTCTTTCTTAAATAGCATAGAAAAGGCTCATCGCTAAAGCGACAAGCCCTTCGCATTTATATTAGTATATAATATAAATATTTATTTTTCAACTATTTTGCTTCAATATATCCAAGAGCTTTAAGTAACTCAGCTGATAATAAAGCACCACCTGCAGCACCACGTAATGTATTGTGTGATAAACCTACAAACTTGTAGTCATATACAGAGTCTTCTCTAAGACGACCAACTGATACACCCATACCATTTTCAAAGTTAACATCTAACTTAACCTGTGGACGATTGTCTTCTTCAAGGTACTGGATGAACTGCTTTGGTGCGCTTGGAAGTTCTAATTCCTGTGGAAGTCCCTTGAATGCAAGTAACTTCTCAATAAGCTGTTCCTTAGTTGGTTTCTTGTTAAACTTAACAAATACAGCTGCTGTATGTCCGTCAAGAACTGGTACTCTGATACACTGTGTTGTAATAACAGGACCTTCTGCCTTCTTGATAACGCCATCTTCAATCTTACCCCAAAGTCTAAGTGGTTCCTGTTCACTCTTTTCTTCTTCGCCACCGATGTATGGAATAATATTTTCAACCATTTCTGGCCAATCTTTAAATGTCTTACCAGCACCTGAAATAGCCTGATATGTTGTAGCAACAACTTCTACTGGCTCGAATTCCTTCCAAGCTGTAAGCACTGGAGCATAGCTCTGGATTGAACAGTTAGGCTTAACTGCCACGAAACCTCTCTTTGTACCAAGTCTTTCCTTCTGGAACTTGATTACTTCATAATGTTCTGGATTGATTTCTGGAACTACCATAGGAACATCTGGTGTCCATCTATGCGCACTGTTGTTTGAAACAACTGGTGTTTCTGTCTTAGCGTAAGCTTCTTCGATAGCCTTGATTTCGTCCTTTGTCATATCAACTGCACTGAATACAAAATCAACTGAAGCTGCAACTTCTTCAACTTCATTAACATTCATAACAACTAACTTCTTAACTGCTTCTGGCATTGGTGTCTGCATTTTCCATCTGTCACCAACTGCTTCTTCATATGTTTTACCTGCTGAACGAGGGCTAGCTGCAACTGTAACAACCTCGAACCAAGGATGATTCTCCAATAATGAAATAAATCTCTGACCTACCATACCTGTAGCGCCTAAGATACCAACTCTTAATTTCTGACTCATAATAAATCTCCAATCTTTTTTCCATTTTCATTTTATGAAGCACTTATCATTTGTGTGATATGTACTTTATATTATTATGCGATGTTTTATGTTCGTCTGTTGCGAACATTTGTCCGTCACACTTTGCATATTATATCATACAAAAAATAAAATGCAAGCGTTTTTTTTATTTTTTTGATAAATGCTACGCAAAATGTCGCTCTCACCTTTCGAAATACAACTTGACAACACCCTCGTTTTCCCCTATTATATTCTATGTGCAAATGCACAGGCTTCCATAGTTCAACGGTAAAACAGGTCACTCGTAATGTCCAGTTGTCGGTTCGATTCCGATTGGAAGCTTAAAACCGTGTAAACCAAAAGGTCTACACGGTTTTTTTATACTTTAACAAGTTCTACAAATCTATTTTTGAATATATTTACTAAATCTTCTATATCCAACGCTTCATTATATGGCACAAATCCACCAGCCATATTAAAATGACCGCCGCCAGTCCCTATTTCATCAAGAGCTTTCATAACTATCTCTCCTGCATTCAATCCACTATGTTTACTACTTCTGACAGACATTTTTATGCCACCATTGTTATACGAATAAACTACTGAAAAATCAATGTTTTCTAGAGACATAATAAAATCCGAAATTGTTGCTATAAGGCCATCTGGACAATTACTTCCTGTATTTGCAAAACATATCTGCCCATCAACCTCTATCGACTCAATAGCCGTCGAATATGCCTGCAAATCTTTTAATTGTAATTCATTGGATGAAAATAGCGAAATGAGTGACATATCTGCTGCAAAATAAAGATTTTGAAACACTTCTAAATCAAGTTTTGACACACCTCTAGTCATATCAGCCGTATCAATCTTTATCCCATACATCAGTGCAGTTGCAATCGTCTTGTCTAATGGTATGTTATTTTCATAGAAGTACTGCGCTATTATAGATGCACACGCCCCTACTTCAGGTCGCACATCCATAAATTTGTAATCAATTTTACAAAATGTTGGATGATGGTCAATACACGCAATCTCATCGCCTATGATATCATATGTATTTCCATTACCTTTTTGTGAATCAATAAGAATCACCTTATCTTCTGCACATAACTCGCTTATATCATCTACACATTTAACCTCAATATTTAATTTTTCTATCATTGATATTAAATTTCTTCTATCAATATTACCCTTGTAACATATAGTTGATGATATTCCCTTTATTTCTAGTAATCTTTGAAGACCAAATGCACTAGCGATAGCATCTGGGTCAGGGAAATTATGTGTTTGCACATATACATGTTGATTACCAATTACATCAACTAATTCATCCAATTTTGTCATTCTTAATCTCTCCATTTAAAATAATTCCAAACTCACTTGTATCTATAATTATATCATGATATTATATTGATAATCAAATAGTATTTTGCGAATCTTCAATTCGCAATTAGATATTTTAAAGAGTGACAGATAAAAATCTGTCACTATATAAAAAATCTGCATTGCGAATTAAAGTTGCAAACACAGGAAGGATTATAAAAATGAACAAAATCCAAATTTCAGATATAAAAACATTTATGTCAAAACTACTTATTAAAGAAGATTTTGACAACTTTCTTTTGAAAGAAGCAACCATCACTACATATAACACTTTTACCATTGACGGTCGCATCAAGGAAGCCTTCTATTCATCAGACGAACTTGAATCAATGCCACAAAAAACATTTTCGCAATGGACCACCATAAAGCCATATTGCTACAATATCATAAAAGGAAAAAAACTTCCTGTCAGCTTTAAGATTGTTCTTAAAATGAATGACGAGGTTACATTAAATCTTCTTAAGGAATCTGGTGCGCCGCTTAACATTGCAGATGTTGAAGGCTTATATTTGACTATCAAGTATGAAAACAATTCGCTCGACTGCATAAGCGCCACTTCACTTTATACATTTACAATGGATAAAACCTTAGAAAATTATTTCGATAAATCTATAGAAAAACACTTGTTAGCACTCTCGTAAAAAGAGTGCTAATTTTTTCTTGACATTTATAATACCTAGTATTACAATACCATTATTGAAAAGATTTTTTATTTTGGAGGTTATAGACATGGGTACAACACATGGCAGTTTATCAATTAACAGTGAAAATATTTTTCCTATTATTAAAAAGTGGTTATATTCTGATCACGACATATTTATGAGAGAACTTATTTCTAATGGTTGTGATGCCATTACGAAACTTAAAAAACTTGAGATTATGGGTGAATACCAGCTTAGTGATGACAACAAATTTAAGATTGAAGTTACAGTGAATGATAAGAATAAAACTCTTACATTTACAGATAATGGTCTCGGTATGACAGCCGATGAAGTTAATGAATACATCAATCAAATTGCATTTTCTGGCGCTACTGATTTCCTTGAAAAATATAAAGATAAAGCAAGTGAAGATACTATTATTGGTCACTTCGGTCTTGGTTTCTACTCTGCTTTTATGGTTGCAGACAAGGTTACAATCGATACACTTTCATATAAAGAAGATGCTACTCCTGTTCATTGGGAATGTGACGGTGGTACAGAATTTGATATGAAGGATGGCGACAAAGCAACAAGAGGTACTACAATTACACTTTATTTAAATGAAGACAGTGTAGAATTTGCAAATGAATACAGAGCACGTGAAGTAATCACAAAGTACTGTTCATTTATGCCTACTGAAATTTATCTTACAAACGCTAATGCTGAAACTCAGTACGAAACAGTTAATGAAGATGAAGTTTTAGAATCAGATACAGTTGTTGAAACAATCGTAGACCCTGAAAAACCAGAAGAAAAGAAAACTAAAATTGTTAAAAGACCTGTGGCATTAAATGACACTACTCCTCTTTGGGTTAAGCACCCAAATGAATGTACAGATGAAGAATATAAGGAATTTTATACAAAGGTGTTCCACGACTTTAAAGAACCATTATTCTGGATTCACCTTAATATGGACTACCCATTCAACTTAAAAGGTATCCTCTACTTCCCTAAATTTAACAACGAATATGATACTTTAGAAGGTACAATTAAACTCTACAACAACCAGGTATTCATTGCAGATAATATTAAAGAAGTTATTCCTGAATTCTTAATGTTACTTAAAGGTACAATCGATTGTCCTGATTTACCACTTAATGTTTCAAGAAGTGCATTACAGAATGATGGTTTTGTTAAAAAGATTTCTGATTACATTACAAAGAAGGTTGCCGATAAACTTTCAGGTATGTGTAAGACAGACAAAGAATCATATGAGAAATACTGGGATGACATTAACCCATTTATTAAATTTGGTTGCTTAAAGGATGATAAATTCTGTGAAAAGATGACAGATTATATCCTCTTTAAAAACCTCGACAATAAGTATCTTACATTACCTGAATGCCTTGAAGCTAACAAGGAAAAGCATGAAAACACTGTATTCTACGTAACTGATGAAATTGTACAGGGTCAGTATATTAAGATGTTTAAGGACGAGGGACTTGATGCCGTTGTATTAAAGCATAACATCGACCAACCTTTCATTACTCATTTAGAACAGAAAAATGAAGGTGTTAAATTCTTAAGAATCGATGCTGATTTAACAGATACTTTCAAGGAAGAAACTTCAGACGATGATAAGGAACAGCTTAGCAAGGATTTAGAAATATTATCTGATACATTTAAGAAGGCTTTAAACAATGATTCATTAGAAATCAAACTTGAAAAGTTAAAAAATGAAAATATATCCTCTATGGTTACTCTTTCCGAAGAAAGTCGCCGTATGCAGGAAATGATGAAAATGTATGGTATGATGGGAATGGATCCAAGTATGTTCCCTACAAAACTTACATTGGTATTAAATGCAAATAACAACCTTGTAAAATATATTATGGAACATAAGGACAGCGAAAATGTTCCTATGTTCTGTTCACAGCTATATGATCTTGCTGTAATGAGTCATGAGCAGTTAAGTCCAGAAGCTATGACTGCATTCATTGAAAGAAGTAATAAAATCATGTTATTACTCGCAAAATAAACTCAATGTTAATTTTATGTTAAATCTATGTTAAATTTAACAATTATTGTAAACTTTATGTAAAATAATCCTTTTCATAAAGTAAAATGAATGGTATAATCATATGTGATGTGTGCAAAATCACGTCACATATGATTATTATTTTTTATAGGTGAGAGATATGACAATTTTTGATGTGTTGACCCTTATTTGTGGTCTTGCTCTATTCCTTTACGGAATGGACGTTATGGGAGATGCACTTAAGAAAAGTGCTGGTAGAAAACTGAAAACAATACTTGGAAATTTAACATCTAACAAATTCAAAGCATTTTTACTTGGCTTGGGTGTTACTGCTATTATTCAGTCATCATCTGCAACTACAGTTATGGTTGTTGGTTTTGTTAACTCAGGTACTATGTTACTTAGTCAAGCCATCGGCGTTATTATGGGTGCCAATGTCGGTACCGCTGTTACTGCATGGATTACTGCTTTAAATGGCATTGAAGGCGGCGCTGATGCTACGGCATGGCTTAATTATTTAAAGCCTGATGCATGGATGCCTATTCTTGCATTAATTGGTATTTGTTTAATACTTTTTGGTAAAAAAGAAAAGCATAAAGATATAGGTAACATATTGATGGGATTTGCCGTACTTATGATTGGTATGGAAACTATGTCTGGTGCAGTTGGTGGTCTTAAAAAAGACGAAGAATTCCACCAGTTACTTACATTATTCAAAAACCCTATATTAGGTATATTGGCTGGTACTTTGCTTACAGCCATCGTTCAGTCGTCGTCTGCTTCTGTAGGTATTTTACAGGCGCTTTCTATGACAGGTGCTATTTCATACGGCGCAGCAATGCCTATTATTATGGGTCAGAACATCGGTACTTGTGTTACTGCTATGATTTCATCAGTTAGTGCAAATAAAAATGGTAAGAGGGCTGCTATCGTACACCTCTACTTTAATATCATAGGTGTTGCACTTTGGATGACTTTCTACTATGTAATTGGCGAAATATTAAGCGGAAATGCAAGTTTTGATTTATTTGATTTTGCAAACAATAATGCTATAAATATGTGGGGAATTGCAGCAATTCACACAATATTTAAGATATTCTCTGTAATACTTATATTCCCATTCACAAGATTCCTTGAGAAACTTGCTTACATTACAATCAAAGGTGATGATAAGAAGGGTGATAGTTACACAGAACTTCTTGATGAGCGTTTACTTGAAACACCTTCTGTTGCCATCGAAAGATGTTATACAGTTGCTAATCAGATGGCGCACCTTGCATGTGATTCACTTTGTCAGTCAATTGCATTGTTTGATAAATTTGATCCACAGGTTGCTCAGTATATTAGGGATTGCGAAGATAAAGTTGATATTTACGAAGATGAACTTGGTTCATATTTAGGTAAACTTTCATCAAAGAGTATGACTGAAACAGATAGTCGTGAAGCTACAAAACTTTTATATATGTTAAGTGAATTTGAAAGAATTTCTGACCATGCTGTTAATTTGGTTGAATCAGTTGAGGAAATAACTGAGAAAAACATTCCTTTCTCAGAAGAAGCAAATTCACAACTCAATGTATTTTATAAAGCGGTTGATGAAATCGTACAGATGTCAGAAGATACATTTGTTAATATGGACACAGATAAAGCTCATATGGTTGAACCTCTTGAAGAAGTTATTGATAAGCTTAGAGAACAGATTCGTCTTGGCCATATTGTTAGATTACAGAAAGTTGAATGTACAATTGAACAAGGCTTTGTTCTTTCAGATATTCTTACCAATTTAGAAAGAGTTTCTGACCACTGTTCAAACATTGCAAGTTGTATCATTGAAATGTCAGAGCATGCGACACTTGACCTCCATGGTTATCATAGCAAAGTTACATCAGGCAACAAGGATTATGAAAAACTCTTTGCTCAATATTTAGAAAAATATACACTTCAGCCAGTTCAGAAGTAATTAATAAAAATAACAAAGCGACTGAAAATTTTCAGTCGCTTTTATTTTTACTTTAAACCAAATGTCCAAATCGCTTTAAACTGTTTTTCTAATACTTCATAACTCCAGGTCTTTTCACTTCTAACAATACTATTTGGATCGTTTACAACAAATTCGCCATCAACATAATCCCAAATAACTATGAAATGTCCAGACATTGTAAAATCTCCCGGTGCCATACTACATATAAGAACATTACCTTTTTCAAGTTCTTTAATCATTCTCGCTTCGTCATTACTTATCTGGCTAGATGTAAGACCAAAGAAATCTGCACCTTCCGTGAAAAATTCCCATTTCGTTCCTACACCATCAAGATAAAAACCATTTTGCATACAATAATTTGCTACAGACATCGGATTATAAACTTCATTTTTTGTCAAGCCCATAATAACCATTGATAAACATGTTGGACCGCATCCATCAAGTCCCATACAATCATCGCCATATGCTGAATAGCCCCATCTTTCATCCCATTGCAAGAAATGTGGTATCTCTTTTTCTTCCATTTCTTTTGATAAATCAAAATAATATGTTGCATCCTTACTCTCAAATGGATACTCAATAACAAATTCCAACGCTAATGGTTCATTTACTGCCAAATATAACAATCCTTGCGGATATGCACTCTTATTCTTTAATAAAAACTGATATTCTTCTTTAGCTTCACTGTCCGTATTTGCTGCCTCTGTAAGCATTTCTAATATTTTATCCGAAGTTTCAAACTTATACATACTATCAACAAATACATAATTATCTGCATCAAATCCAACAACGGCTACATAATCTGGTTTTGTTTCTTTTTCATCATTATCATCAACATCACCAGAACTACTGTTATTTTCACTATCTGCATAAGTATTAGATGAACTTCCTCTTTTATTCGTGTCTTTATCTTCTTTTGGATCAAATACTCCAAAAAGATATGCACAACAAAGTATTATCGCTGCTATTATCAAAGAGAATGATGTAACATACTTTATAGTCTGTTGTCGTTTTCTTTTCTGTAAAACTTCTCTTCTATGTTGCTCATATGCTGCTTTTCTCTCAGCAGCCTCATTCTCTCTTACCTTATTCTTTTTTACCTGAATAGTATTTAACTCAGACATCACTTCACCTCATATATATAACTATTTCCACTCTTATCGACTCGTTCAACTATACCTAAATAATGGAATATATTTAGTATCAAGCTTCCCATAGTCCCATGTACTTTTATAATTTTAGAAAAATCTTTAGCTGTAAACTTTTCATTAAGTTCTAAAGGAATTAATTGAATGAAATCCTGCGGACAATTGATTTCCAATTCTTCAATTATTTCCCTAGGTACTATATCATACTTCTCTGCCCTTCGTCTAGCATTTTTAAGTTTCATATTTTCTATTTTGTATTCATCAGCCTCTAAAAGAACCAATTTTAAAGACAAATTAGGATGATTAAGATATTGCTTTATCTTATATAATTCCCTAAAAGCGGTATAATAATTATCTTTTCTATTTGACTTTCTTTTCTCACTTAATCTTCCCGTTTCCTTATCAATATAGATTAAGTATCTATTATAAACCAAAGGATAAACAATAGTAACCTTGTATTCATTAAGAAAACTATCTAGTTTTCTTCTAAGTTTGTTGAAATTCCCTGTTTGAATTTCAATTATATGTCCGTCCATATAAATGTCTGCAACAAACTCATTTACAGGAATTTCCTGATAGTCTTCGCTACCTGAATAGTAATTTTTTAAAACATTATGCAATGTCTTTTCTGAAAGCGTACCAATTCCATAGCGTGTTCTATTTACACCGACTATCTCATCCCTCACTCTATAAAATTCCTCGTTGTTTACTCCTTTATTCATAATACATCAAAACCCTACATAAAGTCAATAAATGACATCTGGTTAGATTCGGTAAGATTACCAAATAATCCCAAATCTGACATAGTATCAATTACTGTTTTACTTACCTTTGTTCTATTTCTAAAATCTTCTTTTGAAAGGAAAGGACCATCTTTAGCCGCTTCCATTACCGCTTCTGCAGCCTTATCCCCCATACCTTCAATACTTCCAAGTGATGGCATAATCTTTCCATCAATAATTTGGAAACGCGTAGCATGCGCTTTATAAATATCTATCGGCATAAATGAGAAACCTCTGGCATACATTTCCTGAACAATTTTTGCATCTTTCAACACATCGACATCCTTAGGCTTATTTTCACCTCTATCTATCTGCGCCTTAATATTCTTTATATATGCATCAATTCGTTCTTTCCCCTGGCACATAATCTCGTAATCAAATGCTGATGCACGAATACTAAAGAACGCAGTATAATACGCCAATGGATAGAACACCTTAAAATATGCGATTCTAAAGGCCATCATTACATAAGCTGCCGCATGCGCTTTAGGGAACATATACTGAATCTTTTTACAAGACCAAATATACCAATCTGGCACATTATGCGCAAGCATTTCTGTTTCCCATTCAGGTTTAAGACCCTTACCCTTTCTAACTGATTCCATAATTGTAAATGATAATTCCGAATCCATTCCCATATGGATAAGATAAGTCATAATATCATCTCTAGTACAAATAGCCGTTGAAATAGTTGCTTTTCCTTCCTGTATCAACGTTTGCGCATTTCCAAGCCATACATCCGTGCCATGAGATAAACCAGAAATTCTGATAAGGTCAGATATTTGCTTAGGCTTTGTATCAATTAACATCTGTATAACGAAATCTGTACCAAATTCCGGTATACCAAGTGAACCTAATGGACAACCATCAATATCTTTCGGATCAATTCCAAGGGCTTCCGTGCTCTTAAACAATGACATAACCTTCTGGTCGTCAAACGGTATTGTCTTTGCATCAAGTCCAGTTAAATCTTCAAGCATTCTAATCATTGTTGGATCATCGTGTCCAAGAATATCAAGTTTTAACAAGTTATGGTCGATTGAATGGTAATCGAAATGTGTTGTTACTGTCTTAGTTGTCATATCATTAGCTGGTCTTTGAACAGGTGTAAACTTATATATTTCCTGACCATAAGGCAATACAATAATACCACCTGGATGCTGGCCTGTTGTTCTTCTTACACCAACACAACCAAGAGCTAATCTTTCCATTTCGCAGGTACGTTTTACAATATTTCTTTCTTCAAAATATTTTTTTACATATACAAACGCTGTTTTATCAGCCATAGTACCTATTGTACCCGCTCTAAATGTCTGTCCCTTACCAAAAATAACTTCAGTATATTCATGAGCCTTTGCCTGATATTCTCCAGAGAAATTAAGGTCAATATCAGGTTCCTTATTTCCCTTAAATCCAAGGAATGTTTCAAACGGAATATCAAATCCATCCTTAACAAGTGGTTCACCACAATTTGGACAATTTTTATCCGGCATATCACAACCAGCACCACCTGAATACTGTTTAACTTCCTCTGAATCAAAATCACTATAATGGCATTTCTTACAGTAATAATGCGGTGATAATGGATTAACCTCCGTGATACCTGCCATTGTTGCAACAAAAGAAGAACCAACGGAACCACGGCTACCAACAAGATAACCATCTTCATTTGATTTCCACACTAACTTCTGTGCAATGATATACATAACGGCAAATCCGTTGCTGATAATAGACTTCAATTCTCTTTCAAGTCTTTCTACTACAACTGGCGGTAATTCTTCACCGTACATTGAATGAGCCTTATTATAACAAATATCTCTAAGTGTTTGGTCCGAATTTGGAATAACTGGTGCTGCCTTATCAGGATGTACCGGTGAAATATTCTCAATCATATCATTGATAAGATTTGTATTTGTAATAACTACTTCTCTTGCCTTATCCTTTCCAAGATATGAAAATTCTTCAAGCATCTCGTCTGTTGTTCTAAGATATAACGGCGCTTGTTTATCTGCATCTGGGAATCCTTTACCTGCCATAATTATAGCTCTGTAAATAGAATCCTCTGGATTTAAGAAATGCACGTCACAAGTTGCAACAACAGGCTTATTAAACTTTTCACCTAACTTAACTATTCGTTTATTAACATCAATAAGGTTCTCCACTGTAGTTTCTTCCTTATCAACCATAAACATATTATTACCAATTGGCTGTATTTCTAAATAGTCGTAGAAATTAACAAGTCTGGCAATTTCTGCATCATCCTTACCACCATACACTGCTTGAAATAATTCACCAGCTTCACAAGCCGAGCCAATAATAAGTCCTTCACAATATTTCAAATATTCACTCTTTGGAATACGTGGATTTCTATAAAAATAATCAATATGTGACATTGAAACCAATCTATAAAGATTAATTCTTCCTATCTCATTTTTTGCCAAAATAATAGCATGATGAGATGGTAATTTCTTTATAAGGTCAGGTGTCGGCTTACAACTTTCATTTAGCTTGTCTAAATCATGAATATCCATACCTTTAAGCATTTCAATAAACTTGACAAATATTTCTGCCGTACATTCAGCATCCTCTACCGCTCTATGATGATTCTTTAAAACTATCCCAAGAGCTTTAGCCACATTATCTAATTTGTATCTTGCCATTGATGGCAATAAAAATCTTGCAAGATATACTGTATCTACAACTGTATATTCTCGCTCAACACCTAAATCTCTGCTATTTTTAATAATATAACTCATATCAAACTCTGCATTATGAGCAACCATTATACAACCTTCGCAGAATTCAAGGAATTTTGGCAACACAACATCGATAGTATCCGCATTAACTACCATCGAGTCATTGATACTAGTAACCTCTTCAATATGATATGGTATTGGAATTTGAGGATTAACAAATGTGCTAAATCTATCAACAATTTCGCCATTTTTAATCTTCACCGCACCAATTTCAATAATTTTATCATAGGTCGCACTAAATCCTGTAGTTTCTAAGTCAAAAACTACATATGTATCATCAAGGTTTTGTCCTTTTGAGTTAATTACAATATCTTTAAGATCATCTACCAAATATGCCTCTACGCCATAGATTATCTTAAAATCAAGTTCTTCGCCCTTCGCCTTATATTTACCCTTAATCTTATCAATGGCATGAAGTGCTTCCGTAAATCCCTGAACACAGCCATGGTCTGTGATTGCAAGGGCCTTGTGACCAAATCTAATTGCCTGATTAATAAGCGAGCCTGCGCTTGCAAGACCGTCCATATCACTCATAGTTGTATGACAATGAAGTTCAACTCTTTTTTCTTCATTTCTGTCTTCTCTGAACACTCTAAAATCTTTAGATTTCATAATACCTGTTACAGAATTAATGCAAACCTCACGTTCAAAATTATCAAAAATTGCAACACCCTTTAAACGGATAAACTTACCCTTGTCAATATCATTTAAATATTCTTGCAATTCTTCGTTTTTGACAAAAATTTTAGACTTAATAGAGTCTGTGTAATCAGTGATAATAAATGAAATAATTGACTTTTCATTTCTAATGGCTCTAATATCAACGGATACAATTTCACCTCTTATAGCCACTTCACCTGTTTCGTCATTAATTTCAGAAATATCTAAATTCTCATCACTAAAACTTCTTCCATAAATAACGTCTGGATTTTCTTCTCTAGTTTCAGTCTTTTCACGCTTAAAGAATTTATTATCTTTAAAGTTTTTCTTTTCAGCAGGCTTTTCTTCCGCTTTCTTTTCTTCAGGTTTCTTTTCTTCTGCAGCAACTTCCTTAGTTTCTTTCTTTTCTACCGGTTTCTTTTGAATTATTGGCACTGAATATACATCATCAATATCAAATTTGGCATCAATATCCTGTTCTAATTGTTTATACTCTACAGAAATATCAACTTTGATACCACATCTAACTTCAAAGATTTCCTTTAAAACAGTAACTAATTGTTTTACCTTATAGTCAATAACATCGTACTCTGTAAGTATTATCTTCATATTCTCGCCTAAAAATTCCATTTCGGCACTCTGAAATAAATTTGCAAGTAATCTGCTTTCTTCTAGTAATTCTTCATATATGCTTTCTTTATACGCATCATATAAATTTTCAGGATTATATTGACTTGACAGTTTAAAATAAGGCTCTATTTTTACAAATAGGCCTGTATTGCTTAACAACTGCTTTTTAATTTCATACGCTACATAGTTTAATTGCTTTTTCTCAATCAAACGAGGACTTAAAAGCTTAATTGTTAATGTCTGATTTTCTTTGTTCATAAATATTTTTTCAATTTCAGTCATATCAAATAAGTTTTTAAGCCCATCTTTTAGTTTTAAATCAGGAAATGCATCAAAAAACTTTTCACTTCCCATACTCTAACCTCACTTCCAATTATCGAGTTCTTCTCTCAATGTATCTAACAATTTGTCCTCTGGTATCTTTTTAACAACCACACCTTTTTTAATAAGAAGACCTTCGCCAATACCACCTGCAATACCTATATCTGCCTCTCTGGCTTCACCAGGACCATTTACAACACAGCCCATAACTGCCACTTTAATATTCAAATGGTCATACTCTTCAACCATATTTTCTACTTGATTTGCAAGGCCAATTAAATCTATCTGAGTTCTTCCACATGTAGGGCAAGAAACAACAGTTATTCCATCCTTCCTTAAACCTAATGTTCTAAGTATTAATTTAGCCGACTTAATTTCATTTATAGGGTCTCCTGTCAATGAAACTCTTATTGTATCACCAATTCCTTCACCAAGAATCATTGCGAGTCCCATTGCTGACTTAACATTTCCGCTGTATAATGTACCAGCCTCTGTAATACCTACATGTAATGGATAATTTGTCATAGATGATATAAGTTTATGCGCTTCAACACACATAAGTACATCCGAAGATTTAATACTTATAACCATATTATCATATCCAAAACTTTCAACCATCTGCACTTTATCTAATGCACTCTCAACAATTCCTTTAGCTGTAACCTTGCCATATTTTTCAAGAATACTTTTTTCTAGAGAACCGCTATTTACCCCAACACGAATAGGTATATTGTACTCCTTTGCAGCATCAATAACCGCTTTAACCCTGTCTGAACTTCCAATATTTCCAGGATTAATTCTTATTTTATCCGCACCATTTTCAATAGCAGCAATAGCTAAACGATAATCAAAATGGATATCTGCAACTAAAGGTATGTCAATCTGCGCTTTGATATCTTTTAATGCTAAAGCCGCCTTCATATCGGGTATAGCACATCTGATAATATCACATCCAGCAGCTGATAATGCCTTAATCTGCGCAACTGTAGCCTTTACATCATCAGTCTTTGTATTAGTCATCGACTGAATCAATATAGGATTGCCACCACCTATGCATTTGTCTCCAATTTTAATTACTTTAGTATTTTCTCTACTCATTCTTAACTCCTAATACAACTAACAATATCCTTAAACATAATATAAAATGCAAATAACATTAATAACAACAAACCTGCAAGATGAATATATTCTTCTTTTTTAACAGGTTTTCCAACAATTGCTTCATATATAAGGAACAACAATCGTCCACCATCAAGACCTGGTATCGGTAATAAATTCATCACACCTAAGTTCGCACTAAGCATAATTGTGAAATTAGCAAAATTAAGGAAAATTGCTTTAAATCCGCCACTTTCACTTTGTTCATACACATCATCAATAATATCTGCAATACCTACAGGTCCTGTAAAATCATTTACAGTTAACTGACCTTTAAAAAGCATCGCTAAACTTTCAAATACCTGAACAATCTGATATTTTACTTCTGCAAAACTATATTTAATGACCGAAAGTCCCTTTGCTTCAGTTCTCGCTAAATTATAGCTAAATCCAGCAACATACAATTCTCCTGAATAACTTGGACTTACTGTCTTAATAATTTCCTCGCCATCTCTTTTAATGAGTATCTCAATTTCATCTTCTGTCAATGGATTTCTAGATAAATACTGATTCAATTCAGAACCATTAGCAATTTCATCATCATTAATTGCTAAAATTACATCTCCTGCTTCAATACCAGCTTCCATTGCAGCGCCTTCATCTGCTACTTCTGCAATAACAGCTTCATTGTCATCTGCAGTATAAGAAATTCCAAGAGCATATCTCTTTGTTTCTTTAGGCTCAATAGTTAAATCAATCTTTTCTCCATCACGAAGAACAGTTAACTCTATTTCCTCATCAGATACAGGATGAATATACTGCTGTAAATACACTTCACGAGATAAATCAACCTTTTTACCATTGTATTTAACAATTATATCGCCTTCCATAAGGCCAGCGTCCTGTGCAGCCGAACCATTGGAAACTATAAGAACTTCTGGAATATCATATCCTGCAAAGCCAATAACTATCAACGCTAGTACAAAAGCTAATACAAAGTTAAATACTGGACCTGCTGCAATTACAACCATTCGAGCCCAAACAGATTTTGTTTCGAATGCTCTTTCGTAATCTGCACCTTCAATATCCATATCTGCCATTTCTTTATTAAGCATCTGGCATGCACCACCAAGTGGTAATGCTTTCAACGCATATACAGTCTCACCCTTTTTAAACTTAAATAAGGTTGGACCCATGCCTATTGAAAATTCAACAACATATATACCATTTTTCTTAGCCATAATGAAATGACCAAACTCGTGTATAAAAATTATTACACCAAAAATAATAACTGATATCAAAATACTCATCTTTTTACTTCTCCTATTAATCCCACTTCTCTCTTATACATTCATATGCATACTTTTCACTTTCTAGTATCTCATCAATATTAGGATTATCAATAAACTTGTGATTTTCCATTGCATACTCAATCATTTCAACTATATCCAGATATTTTATTTTTTTGTCAAGGAACATTTGTACCGCCTGTTCATTGGCCGCATTAAATACAGTAGGCATAGAACCACCCTTTCTACCTGCATCAAATGCAAGACGCAACGCTCTGAAATTTTCCATATCTGGCTTTTCGAATGTTATGCTGCTAATTTCATAAAAATTAACTCTCTTACCATCAAGAAATCTTCTTTCAGGATAATATAATGCGTATTGAATAGGCAAACGCATATCAGGAGTACCAAGCTGAGCCATAACGCTACCATCCTTAAACTCCACCATGGAATGAATTAGGCTTTGTGGTTGTATAAGAACCTGAATATTATCAAAATCAACATCAAATAACCACTTTGCTTCAATAACTTCAAGTCCTTTGTTAACCATTGTAGACGAATCGATGGTTATTTTTTTACCCATTGCCCAATTTGGATGTTTCAATGCATCTTCCACTGTAACATTTTTCATTTCCTCAATAGTTTTTCCTCTAAATGGGCCACCTGAAGCTGTGAGTATAATCTTTTCTATCTGGCTTTTCTTTTCGCCATTTAAACATTGAAATATAGCACTATGCTCACTATCCACAGGGTATATATTAACATTATATTCCTTAGCTAGCGGAATTATTATATGTCCAGCTGTGACAAGTGTCTCTTTATTTGCTAATGCAATATTCTTCTTCGCCTTTATTACCGCAATAGTTGGTCTTATTCCTATCATTCCAACAATTGCTGTAACAACTACATCAACCTCATCTAATGTAGAAATTTCTATAAGCCCTTCCATTCCTGAAACAACCTTAACATTAAGGTCTGATATCATTGTTTTAAGTTCTTTTGCCTTGACTTCATCATATACGCAAACAATTTTAGGCATAAATTCTCTTATCTGTTCTTCTAACAAAACAACATTGCTATTTGCAGATAAAGAAATAACCTTTAAATCATTATTTTTTCTAACTATATCAAGGGTTTGTGTACCTATAGAACCTGTTGAACCCAATATTGCAATATTTTTCATATTTTAGCTACTCCTATTAGAAATTAATCAATGTTAAAAAATAAAATATAATTGGTGATGTAAAAATAATACTGTCAAATCTATCCAACACACCACCGTGGCCTGGAATTAATTTGCCGTAATCTTTAATTTCATAATTTCTTTTTACTGCTGAAGCTGTTAAATCACCAATCATAGAAACTAAACCTGTTACCGCACAAATAATCGCAAATGCAATAACAGCATTATCAATACTTACATATTCACCAACAAAGTGTCCATATAAAGCACCAATTAATCCAGCACCTACAACACCGCCTACAGCACCTTCAATAGATTTCTTTGGACTAAGTACTGGTGCCATCTTATGCTTTCCACATGTAACACCTGTAAGATATGCGCAAGTATCGCATCCCCATGAAGATATAAAAATCAACCAAAAAGTAAACTTTCCACCTTCACTTGCTCTTAAACTATACATAAAAGACATTAAAACTGCCACATAAACAAAACCAAAAAATGCCATCATCGCCTGCTCAGTTGTATATTTAGGAAATGTAAATACATAAACACACATCATAACAAGTAATGTTGCAATAATTGCCAAAGCAATATACTTGGTCTCGAAGAAATAAAGTAGTGCATAATAACCTGCACACGCAATATATCCAACAATACCTATAAGTTTCTTTTCAATGCCCACAGTTTTATATATTTCATACATACCAATAACTGATAAGCAAAGAGTTAACCCAAACATTACTCCTCCACCTATTAATGCAGCAATAAGAATAATAATAACAAGTATTATTCCACTAATTGCTCTTTCTAAAAATGATTTTGTCATTAAATTTTTAATACCAGCCATCTATTAACCCTCTCTGTTACGATTTTACCGTTCCAAACTTTCTTTCTCTTTTGTTATATTGTTCCACAGCTTGTTCTAAATCCTTCTTTGTAAAGTCAGGCCATAAAACATCTGTAAAATAGAATTCTGTATATGCAAGCTGCCACAATAAATAATTTGACAATCTTTGCTCACCACTAGTTCTTATCAACAAGTCAGGATCAGGTATCCCTTTTGTGTCTAAATACTGTGAAATCAAACTTTCATCTATATCATCCACTGTTATTTTATTCTCTTTTGTGTCCTGTGCAATACATTTAACAGCTCTCTTTATTTCATCTCTACTGCCATAATTAATTGCAATGGTAAAATTTAAGCCTGTATTATTCTTTGATGCTTCCCATAATTCATCAATTTTTTCTCTAATATCATCGCTTAAACCTGTTTTATCACCAATAACTCTAATTACCATATCATTTTTATTCGCCTTTTCAATACACTCAGACAAATAATCTCTAAGTAATTTCATTAATGCATCTACTTCCTCTTGTGGTCTTTTCCAATTTTCAGTAGAAAATGCATACACTGTAAGATACTTAATCCCCATTTTATAAGCATCTTCACAAATCTGTTCAACAGTCTTTGCACCTTTAGCATGACCATAATTTCTAGGCATCATTCTCTTTTTAGCCCATCTTCCATTGCCATCTAATATAATTGCCACATGCTGTGGTATATTCAATTCCTTTGACATAACTCGCTTGTCTCCTAAAGATAAAGGGGGCATTTCACGCCCCCTTTTGTATTCACTATACTGTAAGGATTTCTTTTGATTTATCTTCTACAGCCTTATCAATTTCAGCAACATACTTATCTGTAAGTTTCTGAACTTCGTCTTCTAAAATTTTAGCTTCATCTTCTGATATTTCGTTAGCCTTACTCATCTTCTTTAAAGAATCATTAGCATCACGTCTAACATTTCTTACAGCAACCTTAGCATTTTCACCTTTTTTCTTAACATCTTTAACTAATTCTTTTCTTCTGTCTTCTGTAAGTTCAGGGAAAACCAATCTTACAACCTTACCATCATTTGAAGGTGTTAAGCCTAAATCAGAACAAATAATTGCTCTTTCAATTTCTTTAATAAGGCTTGATTCCCATGGCTGAATCTGAATCATTCTAGCTTCTGGAACCGAAATATTAGCCACCTGCTGGAATGGTGTAGGTGTACCATAATAATCTACTTTTAACTTATCCAAAATATGTGGATTCGCTCTTCCTGCTCTAATTGAAGCATATTCATTTAATAAACTGTCTAATGATTTTTCCATTTTTTCTTCAAATTGTGTTAATCTGCTATCCATTTTCTTATTCCTTTCAACTTATAATAATCTACACTATTATCTTTGTTCCTGTGAACTTTCCTGTTACAGTATTAATAATGCTGTTTTCTTCATTTAATCCAAAAAGTAACATAGGTACTTTATTCTCCATACAAAGCACCGCTGCTGCTAAATCGATTACACCAAGTTTCTTATCTACGATTTCTTCAATCTTAATTTCATCGAATTTCTTTGCATCTGGATATTTTGCAGGATCCTTATCATATACACCATCAATTGATTTAGCAGATAATACAACATCAGCTTCGATTTCAATAGCTCTAAGCACTGTTCCCATATCTGTTGAAAAATAAGGATGTCCTATACCGCCTGCGAAAAATACTACCATACCTTTTGAAAAATACTTATTTACTCTGTCTTTTGAAAACAGTTTAGTAAATGAACCACATTCGAATGGTGTGAGCACCTGAGTGTCCATACCCTCTGTTCTAAATATTTCTGATACATAAATACAGTTCATCACTGTAGCAAGCATTCCAATGGCATCAGCCTTTGTTCTGTCAATCTTCTCACTAGTTCTGCCTCTCCAGAAGTTACCTCCACCGATAATGATTCCAACTTCAATTCCCTGGTCTACTAAAACTTTAACCTGTTTAGCAACACCAACAACTGTAGCTTCATCAAATCCAGTTTTCTTATCTCCTGCCAAAGCTTCTCCGCTAAGTTTTAAAACAACTCTCTTGTATTCGCTCATAAGAATTATTTCCTTTCACTTATTTACCAAATGTTTCATCAAACAATGCCTTGTAATCAATATCAGCGTAGCACTGTGAACAGAAACCTTCAATAGCAGCACCATTGTTAATCTGTACTGAACGAGATTTAATATCACCCTTTACTACAGCTGTACCATCAACGATTACAGGACCATGCACATCGATATCACCCTTTACAGCACCAGCAACAACTGCTGATGTAGCAATAACATTACCGATAATTACTGAACCATTTGCAATCTTAATAGTACCTTCACTCTTAATATCACCATCAACATTTGCATTGTTTACAAAAATCTCTTTTGCACTAGACTCACCAACAATAACACCTGCTATCATCAATTTGCCCTTACATGATACATTACCTTTAATCTTACCATATACATTCAATGAACCATTTGATGAAATATTACCTTCGATTACAGTACCTTTTGTAATCTCTGTAACTTCATCAGAGGCAACATCATCGTCTGTCACTGTCTCTTCTACAGTTTCTTCTTCAACCTCTTCTTCATCTTCTTCAAGTTCATCCAAAATATCCTGTAACATTGCACTATCCATATCTTCCTCCACTACAGTTTCTTCAGATACACTATCATCTGATAACATTTCATTAATCGAATCCATATCCAATGTGTTAACTTCTGCTTCATCAGATACTTCCTGTGCTGTTTCTTCGGCAACTGGTTCTTCTACATTTTCTGCCTGTGCTGTTTCTTCCACAGCCTCGTCATTTATCAACTCGTTCATTGCCTGTCCAAAATCTTCTTTTAATTCCTTTAAAAAACTCATGTTTTTCCTCCATCAAAATATTTTATCTATGTTGTACCGGTTTAGAATTTTCATCAAGACCTTTGATTGTATAACCCATTTCTTTAAGTTTTACAATCAATTCCGGTAAAGCCTCAACAGTCGATTCTTTTCTCGCAGAATCATGCATCAACACAACTACATTGTCCTTGCCACTAACCTCTGAAAGCACTGTCTCTATAATAGCTTCCTTTGTAGGCATTACTGAAGCTGCATCTCTACTTGATGAGTTCCAGTCATAATATGTATAGCCATGTTCAGTTAAATACTTTGTAAATACATATATATCATCAGCAATTGAATTTGAACTACCGCCAGGGAATCTGTACAACATAGTTCGTACCCCCGTAGCTTCGTACACTGTATCACTGATTCTATTTAAATCTGCTTCAAAATTTTCCACAGAAGCATATATCTGTGCATAATCATGTGTGTATGAATGAAGACCAATTGAATTACCACTATCTACAATAGCCTTATATCTGGCATATGATTCTTCATCGTTTTTTCCAACTACAAAAAATGTAGCCTTTACATTATGTTCGTCTAATATCTCAAGAATCTTTTCAGTTTGAATACTGGGTCCATCATCGAAAGTTAAGTAGACATATTTTCCTGTATCAACTTGTTCTTCTTTTTCGATATCATCTTGAGTGTCATCAACAATTATATCACCCACTCCTGCATCGTCCGTTGATGCAATGTCATTGGAATTATCAAGTGGTTTCGACTCAATAATATAATCTAATGTTTGCTCATTTTTCTGTAAATCACTGGCATACACATAATATGTTTTACCACTATTATTCTTCTGAGCGACGATAGCACCACTTTGCTTTAAATCCATCAACTCATCTACTGTTTTTTGCAGACTCGATACTTTTATCATAAGAAATACGCATAATATAATTGGAATAATGATTAGTATCAAGGCTGTAATTATTATCATTTTTTTCAATCTATTTACTCGACGTCTTCTGTCGCTTACAACCTCATTTGGCTGATTAGTATCTGACAATAAATCCACCTCCAAATCATATTGGAAATACAGGATATTATAAAATCCAAAATCCGTATAATATTATATCATAAAACAATAAATATTTAAACGGATTTTTGACATTTTTAATATTGATTTGTTTTTAGTGGTATTTATCTATTATCCACCCTTTCAGGATACATATCATGTTGAAGCAATCTGTTGTTTGCCATTTCTTCCCATTTTGTTCCTGGTTTTCCATAATTACAGTATGGATCTATTGAAATTCCGCCTCTTGGTGTGAATTTTCCCCATACTTCAATATATTTAGGATCCATCAGTTTGATAAGGTCTTTCATAATAATATTTACGCAATCTTCATGAAAATCACCATGATTTCTAAAACTGAATAAATATAATTTCAAAGACTTACTCTCAACCATTCTTACATCAGGAATGTAAGATATTGTTATTGTTGCAAAATCTGGTTGCCCTGTAATTGGACAAAGACTTGTAAACTCAGGACAATTAAACTTAACAAAATAGTCATTATCCATATGTTTATTTATAAATGTCTCCAACACTTCCGGTGCGTAATTATCCGGATACTTTGTTCCTTGATTTCCAAGAAGACTTATACCTTCTGTCTCCTCCATACTTCTTCCGCTCATTTTTGCCTCCAAATTAAACTAATTTATATTTAACAAGCAATGGATCATCAACTCCATTTTCCTTAAATGCCTTAATTCTATCAAGACATGTACCACATTTACAACATGGTTTCTCATCACCTTCATAGCAGCTCCATGAATATTCATAAGGAACCTTTAGTCTCAATCCCTCGCGAACAATCCCTGCTTTGTTCAAGTTAACAAAAGGCGCCTCAATATGCACACTTCTTCCACTACCTTCGTATATTGCCTTGTTCATTGCATCATTGAAAACATCACTACAATCCGGATATGCATTTCCTGCTGCATCATCACTATGGGCACCATAATAAATAACTTCGCAGCCCTTTGAAATAGCAATATTTGCTGCAGTAGCAAGGAATAAACCATTTCTAAATGGAACATAAGTAGACACAGGAGTTCCATGTGTTTTTTCTAGTTGCGCCGCATATTCTTCATGAGGAATTTCCTTATCTGAATGCGAAAGTAATGAAGAATCACTATACAAAAACAATTTTGCCAAATTAATATACATTAATTTAACATTATAATGTTTTGCAATTGCCTCAGCCGACTCAATTTCTCTTTCATGTTTCTGTCCATAGGAAATTGATAATGCTATAACATTCTCACTTCCATACTTCTCTACTGCTAATGCCAAGCAAGTAGACGAATCCACACCACCACTAAACAAAACTAATGCCTTCATAAATTACCTCCTGTCTACTCTCGCAACCAATGCTGAGTCTGTTTGAAATTTACCTCGTAACGTTGTTGTATATGTTTTTGCATTGGTCTTTTTAATCCCTCTTGCACTCATACAGCTATGACTACCTTCAATCAATACAGCTACATCCTCAGAACCTGTGATTTTTTGCATAATTTCAGCAATATCAGAGCCAATTCTTTCCTGCAACTGCAATCTCTTACATACCATATCTGCAATTCTTGCAATTTTGCTAAGACCAATAACTTTTCCCTTTGGTAAATAAGCAACTGTAACCTTCATATCATACATAAGTGCAATGTGATGCTCACAGTAACTAAAAACATCAATATCTCTAACGATTACCATATCTCCTGAATTATTTGCATATTGAATCTCATCTTCAAAAGTCTTATCGAACATTTCAGCAATTTCATCATTCGAATAGTTCATACCTTCAAAAACTTCATTGTACATACGCGCAACTCTTTTAGGTGTATCTTTTAAACCTTCTCTTTCAGGGTCATCACCCAACGCTTCAATTATTCCTCTAATATGCATTTCTATTGCTTCTGTATTAATCGCCATTTCTTTTCTCCATTCCAACTTTCATTAAACGCCCTTTTTCTCTGGGTCCCAAATAATTTTGTGTAATTGCAACTGTAGATTTACATCATTTAACTTATTAGTTATCATGAAATCCACAATATCAACTGGTTCAATATTACCAAACACAGGACTAATATACACATTACATTTCTCTGTAAGTTTATATTTCTTAATTATTTCTTTCACTTTTTTCAAATCATTTTCAGAGCCTGCAACAAATTTCACAGTATCCATACTGCGAAGATGATTGAAGTTATCCAAGCACATCAATTCTTCCATATTACTTGATGGAAGTTTGTAATCCATTGTAAAACTAATATTTGTAGCAACATCTTTAAACTGCTCAATCGCTATGCTTCCATTGGTTTCAATTTCAATGAATACATCTTTAATTTTTGATAATCTACTTAATAACAATTTTACATCTTCATTATCTTTATCAAGCAATGGTTCTCCACCTGTAAGTGTAATATTTTTAACACCTGTATCCTCGACATATGAAGCTAACTCTTCTTCTGTCATTAGTGTAAATGGAACATCTTTTTCATTTGCCCACTTCGTATCACAGTAACTACAGTTTAAATTACATCCACACAAACGAATGAATACAGCTAACTGTCCCGCTTTAGTTCCTTCGCCATTTATACTCACAAATTTCTCTGCAATCTTATATTCCAAATTTTTTCTCCATACTATGCAAAAAGTTTATAAGTAATAAGATGCACAATTTGTAGGAGTCTCATAAACAGTTGCGCACTTAACATTGTATCCTTTTTCTTTCATCACCATATAAAAATACTTTGAAAAGTTTTCCGCAGTAGACCTAAAATCTACCTCAACAATTTTTATACCCTCTTCATTCAAAGCTTCCATCGTCTTTGGCTTTAATGTATTCTTTTCAACTATAAGGGAGTGATCAAAATAATCCACTTCTTTTTTCAAATCTTCTTTTAATCTGTCAAAGTCAACAATCATTCCTCTTGTTTGGGTTTCATTGCTTAACTCATCACTTAATATCTCAATCTCAACTTTCCATCTGTGACCATGGATATTTCCACATTTACCTTTATATTCAGATAAAAAATGAGCTGCATCAAAACTATTTTCAGATTTTAATGTAAACATATTTCCTCCAATTTGTTAGTATAAATCCTGCCGACAGGTTCAAAAACAAAGGCAGGCCTAAGCCTGCCATAATTATCTCATAACAGCCCTAGTTTTTTTTATAGACAGGATGGTACTAATGAACTGTCTAGAACACATTATAACTACTAGTTATCCGCTAGTCAATGGCTTTTTCGTATGATTCACCAAATATTTCTTTTTGAACTATATAAACGTCTTCGTAGTCATCCTCCCTAACCACAAGATAATCTCCAAATTTTCCAACAAAATATTCTCCGTTATTGTAAATAGAGAATACCTTTGTCTTTTTCTCCAACTGTTTAGCATAAATCGCACGCTGTTCCTTTGGATAACATACACGAGCTTTATCATCCAAACTAATTCTTTTATTTGTAACACACGCAAATACAGTTGGTAAATACATTGGCATAATACCGCAAATATCAAATTCTTCTGTCGTAGCCGTATATGATGCTTCAAATTTATCTGCTGTTATATTATAAATTTCGCCCTTTATACCAATCATAATGTATGTATTGTCATTAGCCACAAGCTCAACTTCTGTTTCATTCTCAAGCATTTTAATCTTAAACTTTTCACCGCGAGGCAATATATCAGTGGTTTTAACAAATGCCCAAGGAGTATTTTTCTTCTTATACTTTCTCATACTCTTTACGTATTCATCATCTACCATACCCAAAGTGTATAACCAATCACATTCGTTAAAGTATTCATTAGACTTTTCTGTTAAAAATTCATTGGCACTATCATCATTTGCCTCTTTACCAAGAACTTTAAAAAGCAATTTAGACAATGTCGCCTGGGCAAACGTTTCATTTCCACTAGCCTTTCCATATTCCATAGCAATAGATTCAAGGAATTCAGTAGCACGAATCTGTTTATTTCTGCTATAAAAGAACACATCCATCTCACCATCGTCCATATGCCAACCAAGACAAAACTTTTTGTCTTGCTTACCCAAAAACAAATGTGGATCCTTCATTTCTTTATCAGGAATCTTGTATATGAATAAATCTTCACGTTTAACTTCCTCATAAGCTTCCTCATCAAAACTTTTTCCCTCTTCCCCTACAAGTACCTTTCTTGCAAGTCTGGCCTCAACTGCCTTTTTAGCCTCATTAAATACTCTAGCTTCTTCTTCTAATCTAGCCTCAATTTCACGTCTTCTCTTTTCTTCTGCAATCCTTACTTCTTCTGCGATTCTTGCTTCCTCTGCAATTCTTTTTTCTTCTGCAATTCTCGCCTCTTCAGCTAATCTTTCTTCTTCCTCTTTACGTCTGATTGCCTCGAGTCGTCTTTCTTCTGCACGTTTAATTTCTAAGGCCTTCTGTTCTTCTTTTGCTTGTTGGATAACATCATACATATCCAACAATTCCAACTCGTCTTCATCAAATTCCTCGTCTTTTTTCTTCCAAAATGCCATTTAAATCCTCCATTCTACACCTTCTCATAAGTCTGTTCAAATATTTCTCGCTGAATAATATAAATATCTGAAATATCATCTTCTCTAACCGCCATATAATCACCAGGCATACCTACAAAATACTCTCCCTTATTATGTTCGCTAAAGATTTTTGTTCTTTTTTCTATCTTACTTACATAAATTTTCTTTTCAGACTTCGGATAACAAAGATATGCCTTATCATCCAAGCTGATATATTCATTTTCCTTACAACCTAATACCTCTGGAATATAATCCGGCATTTGCTCGAAAATGTCGAACTTTTCTTCTGACTTTTCATAAGTCATGTGAAACTTCTCCGAGCTAATATTATATATTTCTCCTCTACATCCAATCATAATATACATATCATCAGATGCAACAAATTCCATATCAGTCTCATTTTCCAAAGACTTCATTTTAAAACTTTCCCCCATTGGTACAATATCTGTAGTTTTAACATACGCCCATGAAACTCTCTTCTTCTTATACAATGGAAGTTTTTCAATATCATCTTTATTGTCTTTACAATAATCTGATGCAAAAATCCAATCACACTTACCAATATAATAATTATCAATTATTCGCTCTAATGCTTGCTCATCATCAGTAGCTTCCTCATCTGATACACAAACATTCCAAAAGGTTTTTCGCATATTCGTATAAGCATACACGCCATCACCTTTGACAATGGAATATCTATTAGCTATAAAATCCATTATTTCAAGCGCTCGTATAGTCTTATCCTTACTATAGAAATGTATGTGAATATCTTCTTCATCACACCAATATGCCAATACAAACTTCTCATTTAATTTATCAAAGTACTCTTCATACGCAACCATATCGCTTTCATTGCATTTTATAATTTTCACATCTGCTCGGTTCTTCATATCAACTCTCCATTCAAGTTCAAGTTCTACTTTTCCCTGTTCAATATCATACCAGAACTTTTTATAGTCATTATTTACTTTTGTTAGATTAATGACAATATTTTCATCCTTTGTTTTTTCTACCACCTTACCGTAAACATCACTAAATCCTGATAAATCATCATTCTCATGACTAATTACAATGTCTTCATATAATCCAATTGATGCTTCATCTACAATATGAATTGTAAGTTTATCCTTTGCCACAGACATCAAACGTGCTTTTAGTCCTTCTTTTTCAAGCAATTTACCACTCATACCATAAACATTAACATAAATGTCTTTAGCAAGTTTGTATACAAAACTATCTTCCTTTTCATTAAGATAAACATTGTATTTTCCACCGATACCTGATATAACACATATTTTCATAGGTACTTTCATACCTTTTCCTTGGATTTCACGTACTTCAACAATGCTTATTTTATCACTGACTTCCTTCACAATATGTTCTGATACTATAACCTGGCCACCAACACTGTTACTTTCAATGCGCGAACAAATATTTACAACTCGTCCAATTACATTGTAGCGCATCATTCGCTCTGTTCCCACGTTTCCAACAAAGCCCTCACCACAATGGACTCCTATCCCCATTTGAAGTTCTTCATACCCTTTTTTTCTACAAAAATCATTTACTTTCCATATTGAATTTTGCATATCGATAGCCGCAGCAACCGCTTTTGCAGCATAATCTTCACATTTATTTGGCGCACCAAAAACTGCAAGAATGCCATCTCCAAGAAATTCTATTATGGTACCGCCATACTTAATAATAATATCTGACATAATACCAAAATAGCAGTTAAGCATATCTGTAATAGATTGAGCATCCATGCTTTCCGATAAACTTGTAAACCCCCTTAAATCTGAAAATAACACTGCTATTTGTGTTTTTTCACCACCAATAAATTCGCCCTCACGCTTACTTAAAATAATATCAATCAACTCATCTGAAAAATATTTACCAAACACCGAATACAAAAATTCGTTTCTATTTTCCAGCTGGGTATTTAACATCTTAATCTCTTTGGATGTTTCCAACTCGCTAATCTGTTTTTGCACAACTCTTTCGTAATTTTTTGACAATTCATACTGCCAGGAAGCATTGTCCATACGAAGAATTGCTCGTTTATTTAGTGGTTTCTCAACAACCAGCATCGCACCTTTTAAATAACATTCTTCAAGTCGCTCTGAATCTAAAAAACCAGCCATAATAAACACAGGTACACCTGCAAGTTTTGGATGTGTTTTTAATATTGATAAATACTCCGTATTCTTCTCTGCAATATCATAATCAATCAAAACTAACGATGGATTACTTATACTTTTTTCATCCACGTCAATTCTTTCAGCTATTACCTTTTGAAGAAACGGAACGGACAATATGCACATCGCCTTCATACCATCATGTGAATTAATCTTGCGCTGTGCATCAAGCAAATTTTCTCTATTGTCCTCAATTATCCATATTATTCTGTCCACGAACCATCACCATATCTTACATTCTAACTATTTTTAAAAAACTCAATAGATGCTCTTGGCACTCCTGTTTTTCTCGAAATAACTATGGCAGGAGCAGGCCCATATTTTTCAATATAGGCACGCACTTTATAAAAGTCATCATAGTTTTCTTTTCCGCATTTTTCACAAACATAAACACCTATTGACTTCAACTTAACCTTATTTCCACAATACTCACAATCTAGCGGAATTCTATTCATTCTAAGAGCATTACTTCTCTTATCAGTACGTTTTGCCTGCTCATCAGAAATAAACAACTCCATCTTACGTTCAATATCAGAATCACTACCTCTGAATAGTCCAGACAAATCCTTAACCTTATCCACAAAATCTTTTGAATTATTAATCTTTTGTTCCTTATATACCAATGGGAACATCTGTACATTATTTAAATAAAATTTAAATAAATCATTCATTTCAAATGAATCAATCTGAACTGGCAAAATTTCCTTTCTATGACAAATTGCCGTATCCAATTCTTTTTCCACCCATATTGATTCCTGAGAATTTTTGGAGCAAACTAACAAAAACAACGCACAATCTTTTATTGCTTTAGGTATCTCTTTTGCATAATTCGAGCCTGCAGGTATATTCTCAGGTGCTTTCCAATAATCAATGCCATAATCATCCAAAACACTTGCAATTTCAGACACATATTCGGCATCAATTGAACTATAGCTTATAAAAACATATCTGTTTTCACTCATTATATCTCAACCTTTCTATCGTTATCCGATAACTCTGTTTCGTCCTTCTTTTTTTGCTGTATATAAATTATCATCAGCTACTTTTATATTTTCATTGGATTGCAAGTTACCATCAATTTCATTTATTCCAAATGACATAGTAACTTTCACCAAATGATTTTCACAATAACATTCAGCCTGTTCTATTGCACATCTTAATTCTTCTGCAATAACTCGCGCTTCCTCCTTATTTTTATCTACAAGAAGAATCACAAATTCCTCTCCGCCCCATCTATACATAACTCCTCTACCATCAAGAAGTTTAGTAAACAAATCCGCAACATTCATAAGCACTGCATCACCGACATTATGCCCATATGTATCATTAACCTTTTTAAAAAAGTCAATATCACACATGATAATACTGCACTTTTTGTCAGCCAATGCTGGAATAATATCTGTATCATAATTGCTGTAGAATGCTTTTCTGTTCTTAAGTCCAGTTAATTGGTCAACTACATTCTGTTCTCGCAAAATCTGTGCTTCCAATAACTTACCACAAAACGCAGCAGCCAATGTTAATCTACTACTATCTTTCTCATCAAAGCCTTCTGCATCCATCTTGTTTATCGCCTGATAGGCGCCGATAACCTGACCTTTTTCATTCATTACAGGCATACAAAGAATAGACCTTGTTATATAACCAGTCTTTTTGTCCACATCCTTATTAAATCGATTATCTTCATATGGTTTATCTATAACTATAGTCTCATTACCCTCAATAGCAGCACCAACAATGCCAGTGCCTTGTGGCACACAAATCTTTTCTTCCCCAATAGCAGCAACAGTCCAATACTGTTTCTTTTTATCATCAATACACCAAAATGATGTTCGTTCAGCATTAACCAATACTTTTCCTAAATCTGCCAATAATAACACTGATTTATGAAAATCCTTTTCTACTACTAATTGATTCATGTAATAAAAAATCTTTTCCAATAATTCATCAGCAGAAATATTACTATTTTTGCTCATAATTACCATCCTTCACAATTTGAAATTATCTCTCACAATAACTTAATATTTATATTTTATCACACAATTTAAAAAAAATGAATAGCATATTTTCAAAAAAATCGAAAATATGCTATCCAATCAAAAAGGCCTAGAATACTCTAGACCTTTATATCAATAATTATTAAGCTAATTTAGACTTAGCAACTTCCGCTAATTTTGCAAATCCTTCTGCATCATTTACTGCTAATTCAGCTAACATCTTTCTGTTCATTTCGATATCAGCTAACTTTAAGCCGTGCATAAGCTTGCTGTATGATAAACCGTTCATTCTAGCTGCTGCATTGATTCTTGCAATCCATAACTGTCTGAACTGTCTCTTTCTTTCTTTTCTACCAGCATATGAGCTTGTTAATGCTCTCATAACTGACTGCTTAGCTACTCTGTACTGCTTAGATCTAGCACCTCTGTAACCTTTAGCTAACTTTAATACTCTATTATGTTTCTTCTTAGCGTTTAATCCGCCTTTAATTCTTGCCATTTTGGTATTCCTCCTATAAACAAATTCAATCTAAAATTTAAGTACCAACAATCAAAATCTTATAAATATGGTAAGATTTTCTTCATTGCCTTTACGTTTGTAGCATCAGTTGTTGTTGCTTTTCTTAAGTTTCTCTTTCTCTTTGTAGACTTCTTTGTTAAGATGTGGCTCTTGTAAGCCTTCATTCTCTTTAATTTTCCTGTACCTGTTACTTTAAAACGCTTTGAAGCTGCTTTACTTGTCTTAATTTTTGGCATTTTTAAATCCTCCTTAAAATCTTTATATTTTAACTACTTCTTTTCAGTTAAAACCACAACCATACTTCTGCCTTCAACCTTGGCAGGCTTTTCAACTACTGAACAATCAGCTAATGCCTCTACAAAATCATCAAGGATGTGCTTGCTACTGTTCATATGAGCCATCTCTCTACCTCTAAATCTAAGCATAACTTTGAGTTTATCACCCTTTGTAAGTATCTTTCTTGCCTGATTAATCTTAGTGTTGAGATCGTTGCTTTCAATATTTGGCGATAACCATAATACCTTTACATCTACAACCTTCTGTTTCTTTTTAGCTTCTTTTTCTTTTTTAGCTAATTCATATCTGTATTTACCGTAATCAATAATCTTACATACAGGTGGTTTAGCTGTTGGCGCAATCTTCACAAGGTCAAGCCCTGCTTCCTTTGCTAATTTAAAAGCATCCTTTGCAGACATAATTCCAAGCTGTTCACCGTCTTCTCCGATGAGACGAACTTCCTTATCTCTGATTTGTTCGTTAATCATTAACTCGCTAATGGTAGCACACCTCCAAATAAAAAAATAATGTATGAACAGAAACTATCCACACATCAAATAAAAATCGCCTTCCAAAGCAATCAAATTCAATATTAAACACCAAGTCATCTATGTATGCTTGGGTGAGAGTGGATACTCTGCTTCCTTAACAACTCCGTTATCTTATCATAATATCCATCCCACGTCAAGCATTTTTCAAAAAAACTTTTTCATTTTTTTGTGGAACTACTTACATTTAAAAGTAGCGCACTCTGTTTCACCGCTTACACAAGCATTTCTACCACATACATCAATGCTCTGTGCATGACATTTTAAATCAGCATTGTATGTGCATTTTACTGCTTCACACACAATTTCACTTCTTTCAGATGGTGAACATTCGCACTTATTAGAGAAAGAATCACCTTTGCGTAATTTAAAACTTGAACATAATGTTCCGTCTGTTGATTCAGCACTTCTTCCTTCAATTTTGATACTGTCAAGCTGACATTTATTATCAGCATTGTGAGTACATGTTTTTACACTACATTCTAATATAGGCATTTTATTTTCCTCCTTAATATATAGTCGTAGTTTCCTACAAATCATAGTATTAACAAAATATTTAAAAATATCCTTGACATATCATTAAAATTATATTACCATTATAACTGTACTAGTTGTGATAGTACAGTTATTGTTTCATGAATACAATTTATACATGTTTTATAAAAAGCATAAGAAAGGGGATGTTTTAATGTTTCAAATCGACCCACTATCAAGGGTTCCTGTTTATGAACAACTTGTTGAGCAGGTTGAGAGTTATATCTTAACTGGTCTTTTGGAACCAAATTCACAGTTACCTTCTGTTCGTAATCTTTCTGTAACTTTATCTGTTAATCCAAACACTATACAGAAAGCCATTATTGAATTAGACAGGCGCGGACTGGTTTATTCTGTTCCTGGCAAGGGATGTTTCATTGCTGAAAACGCAAAAGAGACCTTAAGTAAGGCCAAACACGGACGTATGGACGAACTTATTGAGATTGCCACCGAATTAAAATTGGCAGGTGTGCCAAAAGATGAGGTTATAGACAATATTAACATTGTCTATTCCAAATGAGAAAGGAGTATTTTAATATGATAGATGCAAAAAATCTTACCAAAAAATTTGGTAAATTTACTGCTGTAGATGATATTACATGTCAAATAAAAAAAGGCTGCATATATGGTCTTGTTGGCTCCAATGGCGCTGGTAAATCTACATTTTTACGAATGATAACCGGCGTATACAGACCAGACAACGGAACAATCACTATAGATGATTTACCTGTATATGATAATCCTGAAGCAAAAAAGAAATTTGCTTACGTACCTGATGAATTATACTTCCTTCCAGAAGCTTCTATTAACAGAATGGCAGAATTATATGCTTCTGTTTACGAAAACTTCGATATGGAAAGATGTAAAACTTTGACCGAAGCTTTTCAGTTGAACCCAAAAAGATCTATCAATACATTTTCAAAGGGTATGAAACGTCAGGCTGCAATCATTCTTGCATTATCATGCAGAACTGATTATTTATTCTTTGACGAAACATTTGACGGTCTCGACCCAATTATGAGAAGTCTTGTGAAAAGCCTTATTTGTCAGGATGTTATTGAGAAAAACACAACTGTTATTATAACTTCACACTCACTCCGTGAACTTGAAGATATTTGTGACCAATTAGCCCTACTTCACAAGGGTGGTCTTGTATTAGAAAATGATGTGGATAATTTAAAAACAGAGCGATTCAAAGTTCAGATTGGTTTTGCAAGAGAATTTGACGAATCATTGTTTAGCAACATTCAGTACACAAAATTTAAAAAAGTTGGTTCTGTTGCCAGCATGATTATTAAGGGCGACAAGGATGAAACCCATGAACTGTTAAAGCAATTAAACCCTGTTTTACTTGATATGCTTCCACTTACACTTGAGGAAGTGTTTACATACGAAATGGAAGCTTTAGGTTACGACTTTAGCAATATATTAAAGGGGGAGGAATAAGATGAAAAATATATTTAATTTTAAACTTTTTAAAGAAGCTTTAAAACAAATAAGAATACAGTTTTTCTTGTGTTTAGGTGTGCTTTTGGGTATTGCTGGAATCACAGTATTTGTACTTATTGCAGAGAGCATAAAATCATACCAATACACTCCAACAATTGACTATATTTCAGCAGCAGATGCCTATGGACATTTACATATTATATATGCTATTGCGATACCTGTTTTCACAATCAAACTGTTCAAATTCTTAACTAAGAGAAATGCCAGTGATTTTTACCACGCTATTCCACAGAAAAGAATTTGCCTATTTGTTACATATTCGCTTGCGATATTAGCCGCTTCAGTTGTACTTCTCATAATTGCAACCGCAGTACCTACAATTGCATTTTTATTTGCTCACAAATATATTAAAGTTATATTTTTACCTATACTTACATATATGCTCAATATTTTTGTATGTACATTATTGACATTATCTATTATGTTATTAGCATGCGCAATGACAGGTACTACTTTTACAAGTTTTGTATTTACTTTAGTATTGCTTATTGGACCAAGATTTGTAATTGCACTTATTTCAGAATGTATCACTTCAAACTTTGATATATTATTACCAATGAATGCTGATTTTGGTATTTTTTCCAACTCAATAAACCTTGTTTGGAACCAAATATATTGGCTTTTAGCTTATGAAGAAGATTCAATTTTTGCAATTGGCATTCCAACACTATATACATTTGTGCTCGCTGCAATCTATTATGTATTAGCAATATTAATGTTTAACAGAAGACGCAGTGAACAAGCTGAAAACTCATTGAATAATCCATTTGCTCATCATGCAATTAGAACATGCATAGGTTTTGTTTCATCAATTTTTATCGCACTTTCACTATATAATTACGAAATGGATGAAATTGATACATATGTAATAATGGAATTACTTATTTACATTTTCGTTACAATATGCGCAATGACAATATACGAAATGTTGACAACTAAAAAGGCAAAAAACCTTTTAAATGTTTTAAAGAGCATACCGATTGTTGCTATTTTGTGTATATTAGTTGTAGTTGCACTCAAGGTTTCAGAAAATAATATTTTAAATTATGAGCCTAATGCCTCTAAAATTTCTTATGTAAAAATAAAAAATGGTGGCAGCGAATACGGTTATTATAATGATTTTAATCATTATGATGAAGACTATTACTATGATTATGTAACTTCGAAAATCAAATATAATGATGAAAAAATAATAGATTTTGTTACAGAACAGTACAACGAAGAACTAGAGCGCTTCAAAGAAGCTTACCAATCAGATAATTATCAATTTTATCGCTTATATGAATATTATCACTCTAAAGGTGAACTTTACCAAGTAACCATTGAATTTAACCAATTTTTAAACAAAGCCGAAAGAATAATTCACCTAACCGAAAGTGAATATCAGGAATTATGTGAACTTATGCATTCAAACGAAGAATATAAAGAAATTCGTTATTCTTTACCAAAAAATTATTATGTATATGAAAATAATTGCCTATTCACATCAGATGAATTACAAGAAATAACGGATGTACTCAATGATGAAATCAAAGATTTACCTATGAATGAATTAGAAACTGTATTGAATAATCACAATTATGATTCTAATAATGCTATGAGTTTTTATGCAACAACCTACGTAGATAGTGCCGAATATCGCATTGATATTTATTTAAACAAATCAACACCTAAAACATTAGAAACGATGTTTGAAATCCTTGATAAAAAGGCAACTAAACAATCTGATTCTTTAGATAAAGTATGTGATATTTATTCAAACTTAAACGATTATACTACTGATGATATATATTGTCATCTCAATTTTATGGTTTATAATATCAAAAGCGGCGAATTAGAATATACACATCGCTTCTATCCATATTATACAGGCATTGATTTTGAAGAACAAATGAAAGACGAAATCAACGGAATCATTACTCTTATCAAAGAACGTACTGACTATGAAGATTCTTCACACATTGTATTTATTGACGGAAATTATACCATCAATAACTCATATAATCGTCTGTCCACATATTTCTTTACAGATGCAATGTCAATCGCAAGTCTTTTTGAGAAAGTATATAACACATATGAATAAGGGATAAACCAAAGCCCCCAGTCGCACTGGGGGCTTAAATTTTACACTTTTTTCTTCTTTTTAGCATTCAGATAAGATTTCAATACAATCTTTTCCAAATATCTCTTCAGCACAATCTGTATCTCTTCTTTTGGATGTATAGGTTTTACTAGAATCGTATACATTCCTGCTCTATTTGCACCATATACATCTGTGAAAATCTGGTCACCAACAAACATCGAATTGCTCTCGTTGGTTCCCATAAGTTCCATAGCTTTCTTATATGACTTCACCATAGGCTTATGAGCATCACAGATATAATTCTTTGCTCCTACAGCCTCGGCAAATGGAGTAATTCTAGGCTCCTTATTATTCGAGATAAGACAATAATTAAAACCAATCTCATCAAGTCTTTTAAATAAAGCAATCGCTTTATCATCAGCTGGTTCACCATGAGGCACCAATGTGTTATCAATATCGAAAAGAACACCTCTCATGCCCTTTTCATAGCATTTTTCAAAATTGATTGAATATGTGCTTTTAACGTACTTTTTAGGATAGAATTTCTTTAACATACTTCACCTATTTATCTAATATTTTTTTAATTTCATCCATGAATGTGTTAACATCCTTGAATTCTCTATACACGGAAGCAAATCTAACATATGCAACCGAATCAAAATCTTTCATTTTGTCCATAACAATCTCACCGATTGTATTACTTGAAATTTCCTTTTCTTCAAGATTAAATATAGCTGTTTCAATCTCATCAACCAATTTAGATATCTCATCTCTTGATACAGGTCTCTTATGGCATGAACGCAAAACACCCTTAGCAATCTTGTCTCTATCATAGGCTTCTCTAACATTTCCTTTTTTTACAACCATTATAGGAATGCTTTCAACCTTTTCATATGTAGTGAATCTTTTTTCACATTTATCACACTGTCTTCTTCTTCTAATAGCACTATTATCTTCTGCAGGTCTTGAGTCAATAACTCTGGTATTTTCTTTTCCACAAAACGGACACTTCACTTCTTCATCCTCCAGTTATACAAATATACCTATATTCTATACAAAATAATAAATTTGGTCAAGTGTTTTAACCTTTGATAGAAATATGAAATGTTTTTATTATGAGTAACAGATTTTTATGCGTTTGACTGACACTACCGTATTACTAAAAGATTATTATTTTCCTAATCACTGCAAGATTATAATGATATTAAACTCCGCATACACAAACTCGTAGGCTTCGCCTACTCAAACAGTGTGTATTGCGAAGTTACATTTATAATCTTGCATCGATTGGAAAATTAAAAATCAAAAAACATATCCTTCATTTTATCTCTTGTATTTATTTTATGTAAGAAATTATTTTCATCAATGTTTACAATGACAATGTCCTCTCCTATGCTTTTTATACACTTATAGGGAATTACGTACTCTCCTTCTCTACCAAAGGCCCCGCAAAATTTCGCAGGGCCTGGCACTATTATGTTGCAAATACAACCAGAACAAATATCTATATCCACATCACATATAAATCCTAGTCTTTTGCAACTACACTCGTTGATTACTTCCTTAGTTTTTAATCCACATATTCTGACAGTATTAGTTTCATTATGATTTCTCAAATTATCACTCCATATAATACTTCATATTTTTCAATGCATTTTTCTCAAGTCTGCTGACCTGAGCCTGACTTATACCAATTTCATCAGCCACTTCCATTTGTGTTTTCCCTCTAAAAAATCTCAATTCGACTATATTTCGCTCTCTATCAGACAATTTATCAAGAGCCTGTTTTAAAGATAATTGTTCTATCCAATTTTCTTCCTTATTTTTCTTATCGCTAATCTGGTCCATTACATACAATGTATCCCCACCTTCTGTATAAACAGGTTCATACAAAGACATCGGTGTTTGAATTGCATCTAAAGCTACAACTACATCTTCCTTTGGCACTTCAATGGCCTTAGCAATTTCATCTATATTTGGCTCCTTTTGATTTTCCTTTATCATTTTTTCCCTTGCATATATTGCCTTGTAAGCAATATCCTTCAAAGAACGGGAAACCCTAATAGTATTATAATCTCTTAAATGCCTTTTAAGTTCACCGATGATCATGGGAACAGCATACGTACTAAATTTTACATTTAACGACCTATCAAAATTATCCAAAGCCTTAATAAGGCCTATGCAGCCGATTTGAAACAAATCCGATGCATCCTCGTTACTGTTATTAAATCTTTGAATTATGCTTAAAACAAGTCTTAAATTACCTTGAATAAATAAATCTCTTGCCTCTTTGTCACCTTTCTCTATTCTGTCAAAAAGTTCCTCTTTTTCCTCCTCCGTTAAAATCGGCAGTTTATTTGTATTAACGCCGCATATTTCAACTTTATAGAGAGCCATAAAAACCTCCAATGCTATCACTTTATCTTTTATTTTCTTCAATAAAATGATTCACATATCTAGTGGTTTTTATTCAAATCTTACAATTTCCTTTTTTAACCTTTTTATTATCTTTTTCTCTAATCTGGAAATATATGACTGTGAAATTCCCAAAAGATTTGCAACGTCCTTTTGAGTCATTTCCTCACCTGACGGTGTATTAATTCCATATCTAAGTTCCACAATCTGTCTTTCTCTGCCAGATAATTTTTCAATAGCTCTTTTTAAAAGTTTAATTTCAGCCTCATCTTCTATATTTTTATATACAACATCTTCATCTGTACCCAATATATCTGATAAAAGTAATTCATTTCCATCCCAATCCACATTAAGAGGTTCATCAATTGAAACCTCCATCCTTGCTTTACTATTCTTTCTCAAATACATTAATATCTCATTTTCAATACATCTTGAAGCATATGTTGCAAGTTTAATATTCTTATCCTTGTTATATGTATTGATGGATTTAATAAGACCAATTGTTCCTATGGATATCAAATCCTCCACTCCAACTCCTGTATTGTCAAATTTCTTTGCAATATACACTACTAACCTTAAATTATGTTCAATCAAAATAGACCTGGCCTCACCATCATCTTCAGTGCCTAAGCCTTCAATCGCACAAGCTTCCTCATAAGGTTCTAACGGTGCCGGTAAAACCTCACTTCCACCTATGTAATGTACATCATTTTGATTTCCAAAAATAATACTTTTAATTGTAGGTATCATCTTAAACGATAAACCTTTATTCATTGAAACTTTAATAACCATTTATACTCTCCTTTATACTACTATGTAATAATCCCTCAAATTTGCCATCTGAAGCGAGTTTTTTATCATACAATGCAATTATCTGTTTTTCTAATTTCAAAGGCAGATTTCCCTCATTTTCCACCTCTATTAAGTCAACTTCAATTGCATTAAGCAATCCCTTAGAATTTCCTACGGAATTATATGGAATCACTCTGTAAAACCCATTTTCCTTTTCAATAATATCTTTAACAGCCTCATATTCTATTACATGTACCTTACGTCCCGATATTGGTTCACACAATAAATTCCCCGTATCCAATAATGCGACAATATCAACATATTTTTCTTTAATCCATATTCTTGTTTGAAACAACCTTGTATTACTTGCTTTATTTTTCATAAAAACTTTCAGCAAAAACTCGGTAATTAAATATGTAATAAGCGCAATGGAAATAAATCTAATCACATTTAATGTATTCACATAATATCCAGACAATATCCTATTTACAACCAATCCAAATGTCGTGTAATAATACAGTGCATTCATTGCTCCACCAATTGAAAATGTTACAATGTACACAATACACATATTTCTTACATTATTTCTAATTCCTTTTGTTTTAAACGCAATCTTGCACATAATTAGGCAAATAAAAATGTATGAAGTGATAAATCTAAGCCAAATTATTTTGAAAGGTATAAGCAATGCAATTACTGACATAACTCCACCTAAAACAGCACCAAGAATGCATCTATTAATTGTGGTTCGTGGTTTTATAAGGCTTTTAGCAATAACTAAAATAAGAAAATCCATAAAAGTATTTATTATTAAGAAAACATCCAGATATACAACATAATTCACTATAACCTCCTTTATAATTTTACTATATTTATGATATAAACATTGCATATAGATTATATAAATAAATTGTAAAAGATATGTAAAAACGCAAGTAAGATTTAATCAATCCTACTTGCGTTAAATGCTAAAATATATTCAATTATTATATATTATCTGTTTCTCTGTAAGAATTCAGGAACAACAATATTCTTTTCCTGTACTCTGCTCTCTACTGGTGTAGTATTGAAACTAATAGGTTTAGCCTGTGTAGTTGCAGTAGCCTGTGGCTTTGCACCATTTAAATTCATAACAGAACCTGTAGGCTGATAATTAAATGCCTTAGCCTGTCCAAATGGAGCTGCTGCTGATTCAAGTCCAGTAGCAATAACTGTGATTACACACTCATCAACCATATTTTCATCATATCTTACACCAAAGATAATATTAGCCTGGTCGCCAGCCATCTGCTGTACATATGTAGCAGCTTCATCAGCTTCCACAAGTCCGATATCACCAGAAATATTGATGATAATCTGTTCAGCACCTGCGATAGTTGTCTCAAGAAGTGGGCTAGTAACAGCAATCTTAACTGCTTCTGCAGCCTTATCATCACCCTTAGCTGAACCGATACCGATATGAGCAACACCTCTGTCTGTCATAACAGTCTTAACGTCAGCAAAGTCAAGGTTAATAAGTGCAGGAACATTAATAAGGTCTGTAATACCCTGTACTGCCTGCTGTAAAACTTCATCAGCCTTCTTCAATGCATCTGGCATAGATGTTCTTCTATCAACAATTTCAAGTAATTTATCATTTGGAATAACGATAAGTGTATCTACATTCTCTTTAAGCTTTTCGATACCTGTTATCGCATTATTCATACGTGTCTTTGCTTCAAATCTAAAAGGCTTTGTAACAACACCTACTGTAAGGATGCCCTTTTCTTTAGCAAGTTTAGCAACTACAGGTGCTGCACCAGTACCTGTACCGCCACCCATACCGCATGTAACAAATACCATGTCGGCTCCGGATAACATTTCTTTAATCTCTTCTATATTCTCTTCTGCAGCCTTTTCACCAACCTCTGGCTGTGCTCCTGCACCAAGACCCTTTGTAAGTTTTTCACCAATCTGGAATACTGTTGGTGCCTTACATAACTTAAGAGCCTGCTTATCAGTATTAATACCAATAAATTCTACTCCTGATATCCCCTCGTCAACCATTCTGTTAACGGCGTTATTACCGGCGCCACCTACACCAATAACTATAATCTTTGCAGCTGCTTCAACTTCATTTATTCCTATCTCAAGCAAGGTTTTTTCCTCCTTCAACCTATTATTGCATAAAACCAATCAAAAAATTATGTACTCTCATACCTTTATATAATATAATTTTTTTCGAAAATAATCAACCATTATTTAATTTTTTTTCAAAATATATCCGTTATCTTCATAATCATACTCTTTCATATTCAAAACACCGGATATTCCTTCCAATTCTTCGTACAAATCACTAAGGTCTAGCATTTTCTCATTTAGCATATCTCCCGTGCCTAAATCGACCCTGACTGTTCCGAAAAACAATTGAACTTCATCATTTGCCGTAATATTTATTTTTTCGCAACCTATATCATACTTGTCACACAATTGCGTAAGTTCCAATAACAATTCAAAAATATCTTCATTATCCGTAGGTAACTTTTCATGTAACACAAAATAATCAAACTCTAATCCCGTGACAGGCGGTACATTTTCCAGTGCCAATGTAGCGCTTTCGACTACTATACCATCCTTATCAAAATAAAGATTATTACTCATATACGTCACATAACCTACAACACTTTTATCATATAGTGTTATTACAAATTTTCCAAATGATTTCATCTCGATATCATAAGTTTCGATAAATGGTATCTCCTGTTTTTCTCCAAAAATGCTATTCCACCAAAACTTAACAGCATTTTTGCTGACATCTTCTCCAAACATAATATCGCTTAATTCTTCATCCGTATACCTATCACTTCCTTCAAATTCAACGGTATACTTATAATCATCTGAACTTTCACCATTCTCATGTATAACAATATGTAATTTTGCCTTATAACATATCACAACTATGACAATTATTGCTATCAGCAAAAGAATTATCAAGATATGTTTTAAACCAAACCTTTTCCTAGACATTTTAATTCTCCTCAGTAATTTTCGCTCCTAAACGTCTTAAATCACTTACTATATTTTCATAACCTCTTTTAATATATTGAACTTTATTAATTATCGTGGTTCCTTCAGCCATAAGACCCGCAATAACAAGCCCCGCTCCTCCTCGTAAATCCTTGGCATCCACCTGACAACCTACGAGTTTATCCACTCCGTCAATAACAACCAATTTACCCTTTGCTACAGCAATGATTGCTCCCATTTTTTCAAATTCCTCAGCCACAGTATACCTATTCTCAAAAACTGTTTCTCTAAAAACTGATAAACCTTTTGTCATAAGCAATGCTGCTACAAAACAGGTTCCGGCATCTGTAGCAAATGCAGGATACGGACCGCTTTCAATAAATATCATCGGTCTTAATTTGCTTTTTTTCTCCCTAGACACAATGATATATTTTTTCTTATATTTTACATAACACCCCATTTTTCTTAAAACATTTATCTCTTCCCTTAAATATTCGCCCTTAATATTATTTAATTTAACTCTACCTCCGATTGCTGCAGTTGCCGCCATATATGTTGCTGCGACCATTCTGTCACCCATTATTTTGTAACTACATCCGTGTAATTCTTCTACACCTTCAATAGTAATACAATCTGTTCCAGCCCCCTTTATCTTTGCTCCCATTTTATTCAAAAAATCTTGCAAGTCAACAATTTCAGGTTCTTTCGCAGCATTAAATATTCTAGTAATACCTTTCGCTTTTGTTGCCAAAAGCATAACATTTTCAGTGGCTCCAACAGAAGGAAATTTAAGATTTACATCACTAGCAATTATCTCTTCCGTATACGCACCAATCATATCATCTTCTTCGTCATATATGTATATATTAAGGGCTGACATCCCATCAAAATGAATATCTATAGGTCTTTTTCCTATATTGCAGCCTCCCGGATAAGACAAATTCGCCTGACCAAACCTGGCAGTTAATGCACCAAGAAAGAGAATTGAACCTCTTGTTTTTGACATTTCCTCCCTAGTTAATGGCATATTTTTTATATTCGTTCCATCAATATATAACATATTGTCAAAAAAACAAATCGTTGCTCCTAATTTTTCCAACAAATCGAGCAAATCCCTTACATCACTTATATCAGGACAATTATACAACGAAACAATATCACCTGCCAATATCGAGCCAATTATTATAGGCAATGCACTGTTTTTTGCTCCCTGTATTTTTATTTCACCTTCAAGTCTATCTGTTTTTTCAACCTTATAATAACTCATAATCACCCTCCGAATAATTGTATATATTATATTATTCAGAGATTTGATTTTTAGTCATATTATTTTTTCTTAGATACCGATAATGCCAATCCTATTTCGGCCAATAAAAACATAACCGATGTACCACCATAACTGATAAATGGCAATGTGATACCAGTATTTGGTATAGTGTTTGTTACAACAGCAATATTTAAAATTACCTGAATAGCAATATGGGCCATAATTCCAACAACTAAAAGTGTTCCAAATAAATCTTCAGCCTCCATCGCAATTACATATAATCTCCAAATAAGGAAACCAAACATCAATATAACTGCAATACCGCCAAACAAACCTAATTCTTCACAAATAATTGTAAATATCATATCATTTTGTGCTTCTGGAATAAATCCTAATTTCTGCACACTCTGACCAAAACCTTTACCAAAAAGTCCACCAGAACCGATTGCATACAAAGCCTGTAAAACCTGATAACCGCCTTCTTGAGAATAACTTTCAGGATTCTTCCACACTTCAATACGCTGCATTCTAAATCCATCGCCAAATTGTAAAAATGCAAATACTGCTAACACACCTAATCCTGCTAATATTACATAAACCTTCGTATTTGGACTTGCTATAAAAAGCATTGTAAATGCAATACCAAAGATAATAATAGCTGTACTTAAGTTTGATGTGATAATGGCAACCGCACCAACAATTATGCCAACAAACATACCTATCGTAGCAATCGCTCTTAATTTTCCAATTTTAGTAACACTTTCAGATATAATCCAAGCAAGGAATAAAATCATCGCAAGTTTAGCAAATTCCGCAGGCTGAAATGAAATTACACCCTCGATACCAATCCATCTTCTTGCACCATTAGCCTCTATTCCAAGAGGAGTCATTACCAATACCACAAGTACCAAAGATAAAATGTATCCAAGTACTGCAAATCGCTTCCAAAAATGATAATCAAAAAGCAATACTATAAACATTGCAACCAAACCTAATACTGTATTCTTAGCCTGATTTCTTAAATACCAAGTAGAGTCACCATTATTCTCCAAGTAGGAACTGTATGCGCTTGCACTGTATAGCATTACTAAGCCAAAAGCCAATAACACAACCACTATTACAAGAAGCGTATAATCCATATTCAATTTTATTTTCTTATCCCTATTCAACAGTTTCTACCACCATTCCACTTATAATTCATTTACATATTCTTTAAATAAATCGCCACGCTGTTCATAACTATCAAACATATCCCAGCTTGCGCATGCAGGCGACAATAATACAACTTCACCTTCACAGGCGGCCTTTGAAGCCTCTATAACCGCATCCTTCAAAGTTGATGCAAACACAATATTTTCAAAACCATATTTGCGTGCAGTTTCAGCTATCTTATTAGCCGTAACGCCAATAAGCACAAGACACTTAACCTTATCTTTAAAAGCCTGAACCCATTCATCAAATTCAGAGCCTTTATCATATCCACCTGCAATCAATACAGTTTTCTTACTCATAGCCTCTAAAGCCTTTATTGAAGCATCCGTATTAGTTCCTTTTGAATCGTTATAATACACAACACCATTTTTTTCTGTTACATACTCAATTCTATGTTCAACTGCATTGAAATTCTTAATTGTATCAACCAAAACATCAAGAGGGACGCCCATAACAATAGACATAGCCATAGCTGCCATTACATTTTCAGCATTATGTATTCCCACTAACTTCATTTCAGAAGTATTCATAAGAGGCTTATTAATATCCCCATAAGAACACCATATATCATTGTTCTCATCAAGATAAATACCCTCTTCTAATTTTGTTTTGCTAGAGAAAAACAATGGTTTACATTTTAAGTCTTTGGCATACTCTCTTAAAGCCTCATCTTCGTAATTAAGGACACAAACGCTTGAAGATTCCTGATTCATCGCAACCTTCATCTTTGTTTTTCCATAGTTTTCCATAGTTTTATGTCTATTCAAATGGTCCGGTGTGATATTGAGCACGGCCGAAACATCTGGCTTAAACGCTTCAATAGTTTCAAGCTGAAAACTACTGATTTCAGCTACTGTAACAGACTCATCTGTAGTTTTATCTGCCATAAGTGCATATGGAATACCAATGTTACCAACTACAAACACACTTTCAAAATAATTTTTCATTATTTCACCAACCAATGCAGTTGTTGTTGTTTTACCATTTGTACCTGTTATTCCTACAAGTTTACCCTTCGCACTTCTATATGCAAGTTCAATTTCTCCCCAGATATTTACGTTGTATTTTTTTAATTTCTCTACAAATGGAACATCCAAAGGAATTCCCGGGCTTATTACACATAATTCTAAATTAGAGCACACTTCATCTGGCAAATCTCCTAAGAGAATTTCAACCATCGATGCGTTAACATTCTCAGCATTAGATAGTTTATCCTTTAAATCCTGTATATTCAATTTATCATTACCATCATATAAAATAACACTGGCACCCTTTTGCTGCAAAAGCGCTACTGAGCCCAATCCACTTTTACCAGCACCTGCCACTAATACTTTTTTTCCATTAAGATTCATAATTAACTCCAATCTACATTTATAATGCTGTATACGCAATCAAACACAATAAAGCTGTAATTATAGTAAACACCGCAACAACTCTAGTTTCTGACCATCCGCACAACTCAAAATGGTGATGAATTGGCGCCATTTTGAAAAATCTTTTACCCTTTGTAATTTTAAAATATCCAACCTGAATAATTACAGATAAAACTTCTGCAAAATAAATAAATGCTACTAATAAAAGGAATATAGGCATCTTTAATACAATTGCAGTAGATGCAACAAAACCACCTAATGCCAACGAACCTGTATCACCCATAAACACCTTTGCTGGATACACATTAAATAATAAAAATCCCAAAAGTGCGCCACAAACCGCACCTGTAATTGGGTCTATACCGCTTTTTGTAGCAATGGCAATAACTGTAAAGAATACCGAAATAATCACAGTTACGCCTGAAGCTAATCCATCAAGACCATCTGTAAAATTAGCACCATTAACTGTACCAACTACAACGCAGAACACAAATGGAATGAAAAGCACTCCAAGTTCCAATGTTTTGTCGGAAATAAAAGGGATAATAACATCAGTTCCTATATCTGTATAATTATATAAATAGAAAATAAAGATACCTGTCACAACAATCTGTAATGCCATCTTCTGCCATGCTCTAAGACCTAAATTTCTCTTCATAACAACCTTTATATAGTCATCTAAAAATCCAATAATACCAAAGACCAATGTCATAAATAGTACTGGTAAAATTTCTTTATAATCCTTTATGAAAACCAAAGAAGTAATAACAACACTTGATAAAATCACTAACCCACCCATTGTAGGTGTTCCTGATTTCTTTTGATGTTCCTTCGGCCCTTCTTCTCTAATATACTGTCCAAACTTTAATTTGTGTAAAAACGGAATTACAATTGGACATAAAATAACACTTATTAAAAACGACAATAAAATTGATATAACAGTTTCTGTACTCATAATTAACTCCTATCCTTGTCTGACAAACTTTCACATTAGTCAGTATAATCTTTTTCTAAAGAATAATCAACACCTAAATACGGAAGTATGTTTTCAAATACCTCTCTTATTACAGGCGTCGCAATAGTTCCTCCGTAATAAATCCCCGTAGGTTCATCTATTATACACATTGCTATAACTTCTGGGTTATCCGCTGGAGCAAATCCAATAAAAGACGCAATGTATTTGCCATTTCCTCTTGGTAATTTCTCTGAAGTAGCAGTTTTACCACCTATCAAATATCCTTCAATTTGACATTTACTACCGCCACCCTCACTTACAACCTTTTCAAGCATGCTTTTCATTTTTTCAGATGTTGTTTCATCTATAACACCGCTTGTTTCACTATACTGAAATTCCTCTACTATATTTCCATCCTCATCCACAGTCATAACACCAAAATGAGGTGTAACAAGCCTTCCACCATTTATTATTGCAGAAGTTGCAGTTAATAGTTGTAATGGTGTAATTTGAAAGGACTGCCCAAATGACATTGTCGCCAATTCAACGTTCTTAACATTATCAATGTTGTGCATAATACTTCCTGCTTCCCCTGGCAAATCCACACTGGTTTTCTTCATCAAGCCAAGCTTATCCATATACAAAAATAAGTTTTCTTTTCCTAGACGAAGCCCTGTCTCAATGAACACTGGATTACAACTATTTAGTAAACCTTCTTGAAAGGTTTCGGCTCCATGCCCTGTAGTTTTATGACACCTTATTCTTCTATCATCAACAATTTTAAATCCAGGACAACTAAAACCCGTACTTTCATTTACTACGCCTAATTCAATGGCTGCCGTAGCTGTAATCATTTTAAAGGTCGAACCAGGCTCATATGTATCATTGATAACCTGATTTCTCCACATCTTATTCAAAGCATCCATCTTTTCATTAGCCGAAATTTCCGTTTCAGTCTCATAATTTAACTCATATGGATTATTCAAATCAAATTCAGGAGCATTTACCATAGCGTAAATCTCACCATTTTGCGGATTCATTACAATTATTGAAACATAATTAGCTTCTTTAGCTTCCAATGTCTTTTTTGCAGCCTGTTCGCAATATTTTTGAATATTAACATCAAGACTTGTAACCAGATTCAATCCAGCCACTGGCTCAACCCTATTTTCAACCACATCTGCGATTTCAACTCCCTTCGCATCTGTTGTTGTCAAGATTTTACCATCGTCCCCCTTTAAATACTCTTCATACCAAACCTCCAAGCCAATAATCCCTTGATTGTCCGCCCCTGTAAAGCCTAAAACCTTTGATGCCAAAGTAGAAAATGGATAATATCTCTTATAATCTTCATCAACTTTTACCCCTGCTAAATCGTACGCTCTGATTCTATCTCCAATTTCTTTATCCACATTGGACTTAATTTTTTCAATAGAACTTACTTTTGATACTTTTTTTCGCACTTCTTCTGCATCCATCGATAATTCTTTTGATAAAACTTCGATTACTTTCTCGCTATCCTCAATCTGATTGTATATAACAGATATAGTACATACTGTTTTGTTTGAAGCAATAATTTCTCCATTTCTATCCAATATGCACCCTCTAGCAGCCTTTATAACCCTTTCTCTTTGATGAACATCCTCGGCTTTGTCGCTATAATACAATGATTTGTAAACCATCAGATAAGATAGTCTTACAACTAAAACTATCATTAGTATTATTACACAAATTATAAAGAAAAATAATTTCTTTTTGTTATGCATTCTGCTTCTTAACATAAATAACCTCATAAACGTAATTACTACTAATGTATTATTACTTCTACAAGGTTATTCTAAACATTTTTCACATGTTGTTATTCTTCTTCATTTTCTTCTGTATTACCCGCATCTTCACCTTCTACGATAATTCCTTCTGGATAACTTTCACCTGACTCTTCACCTGCATTTGGGCTACCTGCCTGGTCTGTTTCTTCAGTTGCTGGGAAAACATTTAAATATGGCAAAATTTCAGTCATAATATCTGAAAAAAGTTCCATAGCTGGTATCGAAAGAACTCCACCTTCCATCTGTGGGTTGTCTATTACAGTGTAACAAACAACTTCAGGTGTATCATATGGCGCAAAACCTATAAATGAAATAAGGTATTCGCCTGTTCCTCTAGGAAGTTTTTCCGCTGTACCTGTTTTTCCTGAAATAACATAGCCATCAACTTTTGCCGAACCAGCTGTACCATCTTCAACGGCGAGCTTACATCCAGCCTTTATAATATCAGAAGTTTCTTCTGTTATTACCTGCTTAATTAAAGTTTTATCATTAGATACTTCAACGCCACCATTACTATTTACAATTTCTTTAACAACATATGGTTGATAATAATTACCACCATTTATCAGAGAACAAAATGCGCTTGCAAGCTGAATCATAGTAACATTATAGTTCTGACCAAATGTATTTGTTGCCAAATCCGCAGGTCCCATATCTTCTGCTGAAAACATAAGATTTTCACAACTTTGTTCGCCTGGCAAATCAATACCTGTCTTTATACCAATGTTGTAAAGCGATTGATATTCAACAAATTTATTAGCACCAAGTTTATCACCAATCTGCATAAGCGAGTCATTGCAAGATTCAGCAATAGCTTGCTCAATAGTAAGTTCACCATGACCTGATCTTCTGTGACATCTAATTGTCCAACCACCTACAAGTTCATATCCATCACACATATATGTGTCATCTGGCTGAATACTATCTTCATCAAGTGCTGCCGCAATTGTAAACATTTTCGCTGTTGAACCTGGTTCAAAACTATCACTAATACAATAATTTCTCCATATCTTATTCATCGCCTCAAGTTGCGCTTTTTCATCCATTGCCGCCAACTCTTCAGCTGTATAAAATGAAGTTAAATCTCTTGGATTATTTAAATCATACATATTCTTGCCAGACATTGCCAAGATTTCTCCTGTGTTAGGCTTCATTACGATAACCCCTATATTGTCAGGCTGATATTCTTCCATATACTTCTTAATCTGTGTTTCAACTACATTCTGTACATACACATCTATTGTAGAAATAACATTACTTCCGTCAACTGCATCTTTTACAGTTTCTTCCATAACATTATCACTATTCATATATCCATATTTTCTTCCGTCGGTTCCGTTAAGGTAATCATTGTAAAATTCTTCAATGCCCCATGTACCAACATTACCTGCTGATGTAAAACCAATCACACTGCTGGCAAGAGAATTCTTTGGATACTGTCTTTCATACTCAGTTTCAAACCAAACACCCTGGATATTAGGATACTCTTCCTCATTATCCTGCATTTCCTGAAAGTCTTTTATCTGACTATATGTCATCTTCTTTTCATAAATATAGTAGCTGCTAGTACTATTTTCCTCAACTAAGGTTCTAATCTCGTCTACGTCATACCCAAAACAAGTATTCAATGCTTCTAATGTTGGCTCAAGATATTTTCCATCATCTGAAGTCATAATCTTTGGGTCAAGAATCAAATTGTACACCTTAATGCTTGTAGCCAATAATTCTCCATTTCTATCATAGATATCGCCTCTCTGATAAGGAATAACTTGACTATTATAAGATTGCTGGTCCAATACTTTTTTTGAGTACTCCTGACCTTCATTTCGCCAAATGTTTACCATACGAACAACAAGGCCAATCATAAAGACTGTTATAACTCCAAGCGTAAATAACAGTCTATATTTCATGCCCTTGTTGATTTTCTTTGTATTTTGTCTTTTGTTTTTCACTTTATCTTTAGAAACTTCTCTACCTTTTCGTTCCATCTTTAATCACACCTCAAGTCACATAATTATTCCACTGGTACATCGGAAAACTGCTTCATATATTCGCCTTCTGTGCTTGTGTAAAAACGAATTGAATCTTCAGAGATCTTAACCATTCCAAGTTCTTCTGTAGCTGTCTTAATAATAGCATCGATATCTACATTGCTATTAATCTCATATTCAACAGCATCATTTTGAGCCTTAAGTGTCTCTACGCTATTCTCCATAGACACTATAGAATCTGACACTTTATTAATCTCAGAGTTTAAATTGATGTACTTCATACATGAAATTACAACTGCGCATGCAGCCACCAATAAAAACATAACATATGGAACGTTTATAGTCAAACCCTCATTTGGATTTTTGTATGTTCTTTTGTGAGTTTCCTGTCTTCTTTCAGGCTCTGCATGTCTAGGTGCAGCCTCATATGTAGGTCTTGCAACCTTTCTTACAGCATTGCCTTCTGTATAATACATATATTCATTCTTCCTTGAATCTCTTTGCATATCTATTTTCTCCAATCCTTAAGTTAATTTTCATTTCTTTCAAAAGTTCTAAGTTTTGAACTTTTAGACCTTTTGTTATCTTCGACTTCCTTGTCTGTAGGTACTATAGGCTTTCTATATACCGATTTACCTTTACTTAATCTTCCACATACACACTTTGGAAAGTTCTTAGGACATATACATGGGTCCTCGTTATCTTTAAACTTATTCTTTACTATTCTGTCTTCTAATGAATGAAATGTAATAATGCTTAATCTTCCTTCCGGATTAAGTCTTTCAATCATTCTATCAATGGAATTTTCCAACACTTCCAATTCTTTATTAACTTCGATTCTAATCGCTTGGAATGTCTGTTTTGCTGGATGTCCCATTTTTGCTCTAATCTTCATCGGTATAGCCGCTTTGATTATCTCAATCAATTCTCCAGTAGTCTCAATTTCCTTTTCTTGTCTAGCAGCTACAATATGCTTAGCAATGTTTTTAGCAAATTTATCTTCGCCATAATCTCTTATAACTCTGAATAATTCCATTTCCGAATATTCATTTACAACATTTTTAGCTGAAAATTCACTACTCTTGTCCATTCGCATGTCAAGAGGTGCATCATCTTCCTTATATGTAAATCCTCTATCCGCTGTATCTATCTGATATGACGAAACTCCTATATCAAGTAAAATCCCGTCAACCTTATCAATACCTAAATCATTAAGAACATTTTCAAAATCACTATAATTACTTTTAACTATATGAAGATTAAGTTTATCCTTAAATTTCGAAAGTCTCTCTGTCGCTACGCTAAGCGCATCTTCATCCTGATCAATTCCTATAAATGTACCCTTATCCGATAAACGTTTGCAAACTTCACTGGCATGTCCGGCGCCACCTAAAGTTCCGTCAACATAAATACCGTCCGGTTTAATATTCAAACTGTCAATGGTTTCGTCCATCAAAACGGATACATGATTAAACTCCATCTTCTTCTCCTACTAAATACTAAATACTAATTCCCAAGTCCGCCATATGTTCAGCAATTTCATCCATATCATCAAAGGATGTATTCTCTTCCCATCTAGACTTGTCCCAAATTTCAACTCTGCTACCAACACCTACTACAACAGCGTCCTTTTCTAACCCCGCAAACTGTCGAAGCACTGCAGGCAATAATATTCTTCCCTGTCCATCAAGTTCAACTTGAGCCGCTCCCGCTAAGAAGAAACGACTAAACTTTCTGGCATCCTTATTGGATACAGGTAACGATCTTAACTTTTCCTCAAAAACCTGCCACTCTGAATTAGGGAAAACAAAAAGGCAACCATCTAAGCCCTGAGTTACTATAAAATCATTTCCCAACGCCTCTCTAAACTTGGCAGGTACAATCATTCTTCCTTTGGCATCAATGGAATGATTATATTCACTCATGAACATATCGCTGCACCTTCTTTGCTATCGGTTATTTATGAAATCCACCACTTTCAACCACACAGACACCACAAACAACCACTTTCTACCACCTCATGATGACATTGTAAACCATATAAGCCAATAAATCAAGCATTTTTTCGATATTTTTACAAAAAAATTAGCGGAGGCTGTGACTTTTAAGTCACAGCCTCCGCTGTCATATACTTTAAGTATTATTTTGAAACTGTATATTCCTTACCTTCGATTGAAATTTTTTCAATATCATCCAAAATCCAAACATCTCCAAAGAAATATATTTCCCCGTCATGTCCAATACTCGAAGACACCAACCTTTCATGTAATTTGTCAGTTTCAAATAGTAAACCGTCTTTCGCATAAACCTTAAATTTTAATGGTTGGTATGACACTGAACCTTCTGCAGATTCAGAAAAATTAATTTTAATTGAACATGGTGTGATTTCTACATTATCAATATGATAATTCATGCCATTAGCATCAATTGTTTCATTTACAGGAATTTGAATGCACTTTTCATTAACGTTTATTTCCCATTTAAGGGTCCAAGTTCCATCCGAAACAATAGTCTTATTAAAATATTTATCAAACTTAAACATATTATTAAATTCAATTTCTACTATATCACCTGATTTCCAGCTTTGTCCGTTGGAATTGTCAAGATTAACTATACACCATTGTCCTTCTAAATCTTTCGTACCTTCCATTGCATACTCCATTGTACTAGAATATTCATACGGACTCTCACCCACACCTGGAGTTTTAAGTACAGTTCCCTTTATAAACCATTCTTCAAAATAAGTTTTTTCATCTAATTCTATACTTTCATCTGCCCTTATCTGAATTAACGCTTTTACTACGTTCTTGTCTATAATTGTTTCTTTTAAAGCCACTGTTATACCATCATTTGAAACCGCTATGATATCGCCTTCGCGATATGACGATTCAATTTTTTGATATATTCCATCTTCTTCTAATTCTTTCTGTGTATCAGCATCATGGCCTAAAATATCCATAAAATGGTTTTCTTTCTTTTTAGCATTATTAGCTGCAATTACTGTCATTGCCCCTAATATCAACACACATAAGGCTGCCACTAATACAATTTTTTTCATTTTTGCTCTTTTAAATTTAACCACCTTGCATTCACCTAATGCATTCTCACGAATTTTCACCTTCAATTCGTCACTCATTACGATATTCTCCATCATATCATCTATCATTTTATTACCCATACTTGATTCACTCCTTTTCAAACATAGTTAACAAGTCGCCTAACTTTTCTCTTGCACGCTTAAGTTGTGTTATAACCGTTGCTTCCTTTTCCGCTAACACTTTTGCCATTTCCTTTACTGACAACTCTTCATAATAAAACAAAAGAATAACTATTCTATATTTTTCCTTTAGTTTTAATATAGCATTCATCACATCGATTTGTCTGTTAACCTGTTCGTATTCATTCTTACTAATTCCTACCAGTTCTTCAAAATTCTTTACTTCAGTTTTTCGGTTCCACGGACTTCTCAACATATTCTTGCATACATTCACTGCTATTTTTGTAAGCCATGTCTTTTCACTAGAACGTCCTTCAAAAGAATTTCGATTCACCCATGCGCGGATATAAGTATCCTGTACAGCATCTTCTGCTGATGTTTTATCTTTTAAATAAAGTGTACACAATCGCAGTAAATAAGTTCCATAATCATTCATCCAACGCTCCATATCTATTTCAGTCAGACTCTCTTTCTCGCTTGAAATCTCCATATAGATAGGCTTTTCGATTGTTTCTTCCATTTTACTGCTCCTTTCTTTTCTAGATTTGTAAATCTTGGTACCAATCACTTAATATGAATGGTAACTTTTGTTACCTTTCATACGTATAGACACATTACATCAGGAAAATATTTCAATTAATTTAGAATTTTTAAAAAAATTAACGGAGGCTGCGACATTTTTAAATCACAGTCTCCGCTATTATAGACCATCTATTCTTTTTCTTCCTTTGGAATTTTTTTCAAATCTTCTCCCCACACAGATTCTCTTCCCTTATACTTAATCCCAAAATAAATCAAAGCTATAATTGAACCTACAGCAAGTAATGCTGATAAAGCCTGTGAAACTGGAATACCAGTACCAAACAATATAAGTTGGTCTGTTCTCATACCCTCGATGATTGTTCTTCCAATACCATATCCAGCAAAATACCACAGAATAACCTGTCCATTATATTGCTTCTTTTTTCTAAATATCATAATCAATATAAAAAGCATTAAGTTCCACATTGACTCATAAAGAAATGTAGGATGAACCTGAATATAACGATTAGCTTCATCAATATAGGTTACGCCTTCCTGAACCGAAACACCAGGATACCAGGTGTCAATCTTCATAGCAAAAAGAGAATTTGTATCCCCGCCATAAGCTTCTCTGTTTATAAAGTTCCCCCATCTTCCGATAGTTTGTCCGACAAGGAGACCCATTACAGCTATATCACCCATTTTAAAGAAATTCAACTTCTTTATTTTAGTCATTGCAAGTATTGCAATGGCACCACCTATAATTCCACCGTAAATTGCAAGACCACCTTCTCTAATCTTAAAGATATCCATAAGATTATCCTTATAATTATCAAAAGAAAATATAACATAATAGAGCCTTGCACCAACAATAGCACTGATAAGTACCACGATAGCTGTATCAATATAGTCTTCAGTGTCCTGTCCTGTAATTTTAGCTTCATGAAGGACAACAACCATAGCAAGCATCATACCGATTCCAATAAGAATGCCATAATAAGCAATCTCATATCCAAATACGGTAATAAACTTATTCATTTTTTCAATTTCTATTCCAAGATTTGGAAAACTTACTGTTGCTTCCAATAAACCCATTTTCTACACTCCGCTCCTATACGTTAAATCTAAACAAAATAACGTCGCCATCTTTGACTACGTATTCCTTACCTTCAAGACCAACAAGACCTTTATCCTTAGCTGCAGAATAGCTACCGCAGTCAAGTAAATCCTGATAATTTACAACTTCAGCTCTAATGAAGCCTCTTTCAAAGTCGCTGTGAATCTTTCCTGCTGCCCCTGGAGCCTTTGTGCCCTTTGTAATAGTCCAAGCTCTTGTTTCCTGCTTACCCGCTGTAAGGTAGCTAATAAGACCAAGTAAATGATAGCTTGCTCTAACAAGTTTGTCCAAACCAGATTCAGATATACCCAAATCTTCAAGGAACATAGCCTTTTCCTCATCATCAAGTTCTGCAATTTCCTGCTCAATCTGTGCACATACAACGAACACTTCAAAGCCTTCCTTTGCAGCGAACTCGCGAACTAATTTAACATTTTCATTTGAATCGCCGTTATCAGCCAAATCATCCTCTGCAACATTTGCAGCGAAAATAACAGGCTTACCTGTTAAAAGGTTGTAATCCTTCATCCACTTGATTTCATCTTCATCATCTGTCTCAAAGCTCTTTGCAAGATTACCTTCCTCAAGATGAGCCTTAATTCTCTTAAGCAAATCTAATTCCTTTGCCAATGTCTTATCATTATTAGCACCCTTAGATGTCTTTGCAATTCTTCTATCTAATATTTCAACATCTGAGAAAATAAGTTCAAGATTAATTGTCTCTATATCTCTTAATGGATTGATATTACCTTCAACATGGATAACATTTGTATCCTCGAAACATCTTACAACATGTACGATAGCATCTACTTCTCTAATATTTGCAAGGAACTGGTTACCAAGACCTTCACCCTTTGACGCACCCTTTACAAGACCTGCTATATCAACAAATTCAATTACAGCTGGTGTAATCTTGTCAGAATCATATAAAGCTGCAAGCTTGTCAAGTCTTTCATCCTTAACAGGTACAACACCTACATTAGGGTCGATTGTACAGAATGGATAGTTTGCAGATTCAGCACCTGCCTTTGTCAAAGAATTAAATAATGTACTTTTTCCCACGTTTGGGAGTCCTACAATTCCGAGTTTCATTTTTATATATTCCTCCTTAAAAACCTTTGATTTTACGGGCTTTTTGTAATTTAACAATTTGGTTACGTACCAATTTACGTACCAATTTTTTCAAACTGACATTTTTACCGATTCTAAAATTTTGGTTAACGTACCAATTACGTACCAATTTTTAGAGGCAAAAAAATAAGACTAAATTACTTTCAAAGCACTCGCAATCTGGTCAATTTCCTTATGTTTTTGTTCCTCTGTAGTATGAACATATAAATTCATGGTAATTCCAATGTTCGAATGTCCAAGTATTGTCTGCAATGTTTTAGGTTTCATACCCGCTTCAATACATCTTGTTGCAAAAGTATGTCTCAACACATGCATAGAAAATCTCGGAATTCTAGCGTTATCACATATTTTGAAAAGCATCGTATCATATGTACTATTCTTAACTGGTGTTCCCTTTCTGCATAGGAATACAAATTCTGACCACTCCATGGGAACAACTTTATACGAGCGATTCTTTTGCTTCTGCAGTTTAAGAATCTCTACCGCTTCATCCGTTAATGGAATCGTTCGATATCCTGATTTGCTTTTTGGTTCACCTATTCTCCACACCTTTACAGAATGCCTGTATTCCATAGAGCGATTAATCGTCAATGTTCGGTTCTCCAAATCAACATCAGACCATTTTAATCCAACCAATTCACCAGTTCGAAGTCCTGTCTGCATCAGAAAACGATACTGATATTCATACGCAGTACCTACTATAGCTTTGCAAAACTCTTTCTGCTGTCCGATTGTTAATGCCTGCTTTTTGGTTGATTGTTTGCCTATATCTGACTTAACCATCTTATTGCACGGATTTTTACGTATAACATCATTTTGATACGCATAATCAAGCATATTATATAAAGCTATCCTGGTCTGATATATCGTAGTTGTTCTATATCCCTCATCTGCCATCCTATTCATTATAGTCTGGCAATGAATTGTATTAACACTACCTAGCGTCTTATTTCCTATCACAGGTTCAATATTGCGCTGATATCTCTCAGTATAATTACGAACAGTATTAGGTCTGACTGTTCTCTTCTTTACACTAATCCAATATTCAAACCATGAATTAACTGTCATTGCATCAGGAAAATCTATATTACTATGCTCATCCGTATACTGTGCATCCGCTAACCACTGTCTTACCTCTTTAAGCTTCGGTAAAACCTTTTGAACACGCTTACCATATTTATTTGTGTATCTACCTACATATAAGCCATCTTCTCTTTGGCTTAATCCAGTACCAAGTTCCTTTCCTCTAAGGTCCTTTCCCATATTGTCAACCCCCTTCATAAAAAGTGAGCCTCAATATCGGTATCAACTATACCACAAAGAGGCTCAAAAGTAAATTCTTATATTTCAATATTATCAGCTAAATATTTTTCAAACTCCTTACGTTTAATGAGTTTTTTCTTACCAACATACAAGACAAACTTGCATCCAGGCATCTTCAAAAGTTCTTCCAACTTGTTCAAACCTATATGACTATATTCAGCAGCTTCTTCTTTAGTGAGTGTTACCTTTTCCCATATAGGTACCTTTTCTTTCACATTTTCTTCCATATTGTTACACTCCCATATCCAACTGTCTAATAATAATGTCATTGATTCTTGACCAAGTATCCGACTCTTCCGGTATATGCCCAACCTTTATCAACACTTGTTTTTTGTCCACAGTAGTTACTTGTTCTGCCATAAACACCGTCTTTCTAGACAATCCACACCCTGATTCCTTAGGATATAATATTGCATGCATTGGTAATTGCCTCTTTTCCATTTTACAACTACCAGGTATAACTGTATAAACATGTCCATTGCTTTTATTGGTACTAATAACTATACACGGTCTTTGTCCTGAATGAACATGACTTACCGGATGTTCCCCCAAATTAACCCATATCACGTCTCCTCTAATCAATTTTTCTCTATCTTTCATACTTGTTCACCACTTTTCTTTTAATCGGATGAATATTCAACATTAGTTCACCATCATCAACAGTAAATATCCTAAAGCCACTACCTCTAATCAATCCCACCTTATTATATATGTCAAACTCATCACGCCCAATATAATACATATTAGCCAATAACACAGCTTCTGCTATTCCTTGTTTAAGCAGTTCTACACAATACGTAAACATCCCTTCAACTACATTTATCGAAAAACATCCCTTTCGTACAATTTTGGTCACTATCAATCCATGTGCATTTGCATACTCATTAATATATCTTAACTGCTTATTTTCTTTTAAAGCTGCTTTATCAATAGATTCCTTTTCATTAGATGCTAATATTACAACACAGCGAACATTCTCTGTCTGTTGCTTTTTATTTTTTTTCATATTACGCCGCCCCCCTTTATTGAGACTCCAAGAATGGTATTAGCATCCGTATCAAAATAATTCATTAATTTAAACAACATTTGAATACTCATTCCTCGCACTCCCTCTTCAATCTTTGCATAATGCGTATAGCTAACATCTAATGCCTCTACAACTTGCATCTGTGTAACCCTCTTTTTTTCTCTCAACTCCCTTAGTTTATTACCTATAACAAATAGATTTATTCCCATTTTATCATTTTGAATCATCTTGTCACTCCTCTAAACTTTTATTAGTTTCTTCTATATTAATGTATTTTTCATTATCCAACATTTTTTCCTTATCATTTATGTACTCATCAGCTTCTTTTTCAGTTGGAAAATTTTGCTTTTTTCTTGATTCTCTATCTATTACGAGCGTTCCACTTGAAATGATACGCTTATTAAATCTCTTATTTTTAATATTTGACTCCCCTTTTACTATATAAATATCCTTAATCTCCTTTTTCTCCTTGTAATTTCATCTATATACGAAACAAGGAATTTATTATTTCTATTAATATTAGTTAACAATATCTTTGCTTCCGCACTATTGAACATATGCAAGTCTAAGGCTACAATACCATCGATTAAATCTCTTTCAATAAGTTCATTAATCATTCTCATTCCTTTAGCTCCAATTACTGCATTATGATTTTCTATCATTACCAAAACAAGTATGCTGTATTCCTCAAATTCACACCAATCAATTAATCGTTCCACATATTGATTTTTTCTCTTTTCTCCTGTTTCACTTGCAACTACAAGTACAATTCTATTATTTTTATCCATATTATCTCCTTTAGCTATCATATATTTGGAATCAATAAATGTGCACTCTTATCTTTCCACATAAGAAGACTTATACCTCAAATACTGTGTTTTTCCACTTTAAAACTGTATATAAATCTTCTTATGTCAAAAGATAATGTTTCTATGATCTCAGACCACATTCTCAGTTTTCTCGCCTCTATAACTTTTTACTTAATCACACTAAAAACTCAATTTTTCACTCTAAAACATATATTATATAAATATTTGCGCTTAAATTGTGATGACTATAGATTTATTTTATTATATCTTTCCAAAATACTTTATGACCTCGTTGGTTGGATATTCCATCCTTATTGGTTGGTTTATTGATTATGAATGATTTATTTACCCTAATTTGATAGACTATATAAAAAATTCAAAGGAGACTTATTATGGAATTACTACAGAACACAATTAATGAATACTTGATATTTTGTCAGAACCAGAAGCGATTGGATGCTAAAACCTTAAAAGCTTATTCTATTGATTTGAAGCAATTCATAGAGAAGCATCCAAACATCCCTATTGATAACATATCAACATGCTGCTTGGAAACATTCATCGTTTATCTGCATGAAACATATAAGCCTAAAACAGTTAAACGAAAAATCGCTTCATTAAAGGCTTTGTTTCACTATCTGATGTATAAGGACATTATAGAAATCAATCCCTTTGACAAAATGCAGATAAAATTTCGAGAACCTGTACTTTTACCCAAAACAATACCTTTACATACGATTGAAACGCTCTTAACAACCATGTATCAGCACTACTCCAATGCAAAAACAGATATTCAAAAGAAACATATCCTCCGTGATATAGCCGTTATCGAATTACTTTTTGCCACCGGAATAAGAATTTCAGAATTGTGCCACCTGTCACCGGATGATTTCAATTCATATGATAAAGAAATATTAATATATGGGAAAGGATCTAAAGAACGAAAGATACAAATTGGAAACGATGATGTTTTCAACTTACTTACAAGATATTGCTTAGAATATAATCGTGACATTCACAAATGTAATCGTATTTTTGTAAACAACTTCGGAAATCCTTTATCTGAACAATCCGTACGCAATATAATAGGGAAATATTGCAGACTTGCAAACATTACGCTCCATATAACCCCTCATATGTTCAGACACTCTTTTGCCACCTTTTTACTTGAAGAAGATGTTGATATTAGATATATACAGGAAATGCTTGGGCACAGCTCTATTAGTGTTACGCAGATATATACTCATGTTAATATGGCTAAACAAAAGGATATATTGACCACAAAGCATCCACGAAAAAATCTAACAGTTAAATAAACAAGTAGCAGATTTCTCATATTGTAAGAAATCTGCTACTAATTAAAAATATCATTTAACATTTTCAGTATATAACATATCTCTCCAAGTTCCACTTTCCTCATTATATGGTAAAAAGCTCAATTTAATGTCATCACCTATATCCAATACTTCAGATTTCAGCTTGAGTTTTTCAGGATTTTGATACTTTACAGAATCAAATGACCTGATTGCCGGTAAATCGAACACTTTGTTCCATACATTAAAACTAATACTGCCAACATACGAAAGGCTAAATGGTACATCGTCAATTTTTAATATTTTAGACTTCAATTCCTCAGTAAGTTTCATATTAAAATCCAATTTACTCCATTTTCCGATATTCTCATCCCCTTTTATTAAGGTTGCCAAGTAGTTAATCGTATCAAAATCATCCTCACTAATTTCTTTTGGAATCTCGAGCTTTTCATCAAAATAATGTTCAATAGCAACTATACTTTCAATAAAATTTAATTCCTCTGTAATAGACTCAAAACCAGTTTTATAATAAAAATCTCCTAGCTTACCACTTGCAAGCGGTTCTCCTGTCGTAAGTTCTTTTATGTTCATAAATTTCCCCAATGATGCATCATTTAAAAATCTTAAATACTTCAGCATATCTTCATTATTAGGATTTTCTGTCTTAACAACATATGTTGTTTTTTTCGTTTCTAAATTCACACTCATTTTTATCCTAAACGGAAAATCTTTCTGCTCATAATTTGATATTACAATCGTTCCATCATCTAGTATTTCTTCTGTTCTAAACAGTATATAGTCAAATACAACATTGTTATCCAATGATATACTACATGGAAATGCTGGTGGAAATGGTCTCGGACTAATCGTAATAGTTTCACCAATTATTGCATCCGCTTCATGCTGTATTGGATCAATAACATCTCCCAAAAACTTCTGAGCAGTCTTTACATTTAATACTATTGGCAACTGATGTCTGTTGGCATACTCAATAGTATTACAATCAAATTTATCTATATAACGCCCTTCAACTTGTATTGTTCCTGTACATGTTATCTTAGGTGGATATTTTTTTATTGCATCTTTGCTAAGTGGTCTGCTATACAACTGATTTGAACCACTTTTTCTATCAAAACAATAATCTGGGAACAAATCATGTGCACTACCAATTGCATTAAACATTAATGCAATATTTCTTTCCGCTTCTTTTATGGAGCCATCCTTAATTAATTTCAGATTATGTTCAATTGATATAGGAAACTTTGTATTTAATAAATCCTTTACATCTTGTATATCTTCCACAAGCTCCCGTTTATCACATACAAATCGCTCCAAAATAACTTCTGTCTGTTCATCTACTTTCTGTGAATTAGCTTCAATAATAGTATCTTCAATTTGACTTGCTATGTACTTCCAATCTCTATTTACCTTTTTCTTATAAAAATCTCGTAATATATTCATCGCATTGTCTATTATTTCTGTTGCCCTTCTACGTGACAATGTATTGTTTGCCTGAGAATAAGCTATGGCTTTACTAATTATAGTTTCCCTTGCCATTCCACGCTCTTTTCTATCACCAAACAATCGAATTTGCACATCATTTACCAAATCCTTTTTTATGTATTCTACCAAACCTTGAAAATCAAATTCCTCTTCCGTACTACATTGTTCATTTACATAAGCTTGTCTCTCGACAAATTCTTTTAATCTACATCGAATGTCGTTCAATTCTTTTACATCACATATTTTGTCTTTAACTGCTTCTAAACCTATTTCAACAATAAAATCAACTATCATAAAACACTTCTCCCTTATAATAACCTATTAATATATTGAAATTAATCAAATTTGTATTTCCATTTTTTTCTTGAGCAATATAATAAAAAAGATACTAAACTAATCAAATATGCTACTAGCATACTTACTACCATCACTTTATTATCCATACTTTCTACATATCCAACAATCATTTTTTCTAATGCAAACATTGTAATTGATAGCCCCGTTGAATAATCAATCATATTTTGTAAAACCTCTTTATTCTTTATCCTCGCAATCCACTTACAATTTATGCCATATAACACTATAATAGCAGATATTATTCCTACACAAAAATCAATATATCTACAATTGAATATTATACAAGTTATATCTGCCACTATTGCCAATGCAATCTCAGCCATTGCAAGCACTCCGACTCTTAATGATAATAATTTGTTGAAATTTGCATTTTCTTCACGAATTTTCATATTAGAAACTCTTCCCATATATTTCCTCTCTCTTTATTTCTGTACTATTTCCTCTGTTATACACTTCTCATCTCCATTATTCATCCCTCTTATTCTACATATTGTTATGCTTACCAACCATAAGTCTAAAGTAAATCACTTCAGACCTTTCTTCCTTCTTACAATTTGTCTTTCAATTCAGTTCTTAATCTTATGCATTTGTCCTAAATTTGTTCCACACGAACTTATCATACGTAGATATTTTACCATATTTCGTAATATAAATCCAATATTTCTATATGATTATCACCATTTTTTACCTAGTTTTGAAAATACAATTACTCAAGTGCACTACTAAATGTAACTAACACTTTTTATAACATAATTGATATTATAAAGATATTCCCCTTACATATAGATAATTTATTATTATCTATTATTTTATGATAAGTAGGATAATTAAGTATTATTCATTAAATATAGATTGATAAAGATTGATAATACGAGATTATTTGCCGCAAAGGAGAAACAAATGAATAATGGTTCATGGGATATTTTAAGTGCAACCCAAGCGCAGTTTATAGACTATATGAGAGAACACGAAAAAAAATCGAATCGTATTATTTTCTACAAACATGATGGTCATTTTGGCGCAGAGTTTGCAATCTTATCTAGATACAAAAAAATAGAATTATTAAATTTTAAGCAATTAAAAGGTCATACCGGTAAAAACATCGGTTTTCGAATATTACATATTCTTGCCGCGATTGGAACCTTTATATTAAACGCAACTCAAAAAATAGATGCGCGTACTTCTATATCAACAATTCTTGGTAATGCAGAAAATATTTATTTGGGCATAGATAAAGAGAAAGAATACCTAAAATACTTAAAGGTAAAAAAATTCCCTCACAAATATAAAAAAATAAAATTTGTTATTCGTGTAGAAGAAAATGATATAGAGTCAGATGAAGATCTTAGTTGTTTAAGGCTACTTTGCAAATTTATAAAATCAGGTAGAATAAATAATACATTTTTACTAATTGTTGGTGAACAAATAAGACTGTTAAATTTGGGGATTGAAACAAAAATTGAACACATTCCGTTATTTCAATTATCAGAGAATGATTTAAGTTTTATTGCCAAAAGAAAGAATATACTAATTAATGAGTCTGTCAAAAAAAATATTACATTAGTCAGAAAATTTGGACTACAGTTCTTTATAGATAACTACATGTACTTTGAAGCTCTTTCTGAAGTGCAAAATCAAACATTTGATTGGCTTCAAAAAATGGATTGGATTATCACACAAATAATAAATAGGAGCGATATTACTAGTAAGGAACTTTATCCGTTATTAGAGTTTGTCAGTTTTTTTGAACATCGATTCTCAAAAGTGGAAATCCAAAAATTTCATAAAAATGTATTAGAGTCTGATAATCTAGAAGTAGCGTATAAACTAGCTATTCTAGGTAGAGAGAAATCTTCTAAATACATTACTCCAACCTATTTTTATAAAATAGATTCATTCAAACAATATTTTTCAAATAAATATATATATGATTTGCAACCAATGCCGGAGGATATCTTTACATATTTTAGAAAATTCTTTCCATTTGACTATTTGCCAGCGCTAAAGGTTTTGCAAATAGATACATCATTATCGGATTATAAGGATAAACAGTCATTGGTTGTTTGTGGATATTACTATCGAAAAATAGAAAAAGGATATGTCAATTATAAGGATTATATTTGCTATAGTTCAAAAGACTCCATCTCAATTACAATTATTAGCATGTATGAATACTTTAGGAATAGGCGAAATGGCGAATTCTCTATAGACATGATGGATATTATAAAAAAATTGCTTAATGATACATTAGATAGTATTGCTACGTGTGCAAGCTATGTAATGCTTTTGCAATTCTTAAAAGAAAATTACATAAATTATCCTTTGATAAGTTATTCTGATGTATTGAGAGAATTCTGTGCAAAAATTTTGGAAATTGATAATAAAGATAATTATAGCAAGTATTGGCAGGGGCACTTCAAATGCCAGTATATAGCACTTTCCTTAGAGGATGAAGATACAAATGAGCGAACATCAAGAAGGTTTATGAATGATATACAAAAAATGCGTAATGATGACAACTTTTGTATGTATATTAAGGAAAACCATTTAAGAGGCTTTTCAAGAATTGATTTATTAGCATTTAGTATGTCATATGACAATGCGGGGGATATACTTCAAAATCTTTATTTATCTTCTGAAACTAGTAGCGTTCTTAAAGAACTGGCTCGTATTAATTATAGTGGATACTTAATTGAGGTAGAGAAATATGATGCAGCTGAAAAACTTTTGGAAAAAGTGGATTTAGATTTTTTGGAAAATATAAATATTGATACTTATTGTGGATACTTAAACAATTATTATCTAGTTCAGTTAAAATGTAAGAAAATAAGCATTACAGATTATCTGTATGCTGTGTCAAAAATTCTAGAAAAAGATATGAGTTATAGCGATAAATTTATTATAGAAAACAATTGGGCTACAGCTCAGCTTATGTTCCAACAAAATGAGGAATGTGGAATCAAAAAATTAAGGGAAATCCTTGAAAAAGGAAATCCCTACAACAAATTTTATGCACTTCACAATCTGTTAGCGCATTATTTTACTAAAAACAATTCGCAAGATTTTGAGATGATTTATAGAAAAATATTTATTCCCAAATTGCTGAAACCTGATTCTACTCTATTTCATAGAAAATTCAAGTGGATGAAAGAAAATATGGGAAAAGCAGAGTTTGCATCTTTCAAAAATAATTCTAATAACATACCTTGTTATAATCAGTTATACTTAATGAGTCCAATTGAAAGATGGTTCGAATAATGATATTTTTTCATAAGCCATTAATCGTAAAATACCTCTATGATCAGATTTTAGGGCTGAACGGGCTGCATAATTGCTACTTGTATAACCATTTACTGTTGGATTAGGACTTAGATCAAAAAGATAATATTTTTCCCCGTCATAACGAAAATCAAATCTTGTGGTACAGAAAAATTCTAGTGCATAACTCATACTTTTACATTTTTCAAGCAAATCTTGAGGCACATTATAGTGAACTAATTGATAATTTTCATAAAAACTATCAATATGAGTTAGATGCTTCTTGCCGTAAGGGAAAACTATTTGTACAGGGGGGAGTGTACACATTTCTTGCTTATGAAAATGTACTGTAATTCCTATTTCTTTGCCGTCGATGTATTTCTGTAGCATAGCGTGGCCATATTTATTTAAAAGTTGATTTGTATGATAATATAAATCACTTTCTGTATAATTTTCTAATATGGCTATATCTATGCAACAAGATTCGTTTATAGGTTTCAAAACAACATGAGCGCCTAACTTTGAACGAATGTACTTGTAATCTATATTTTGGTATTGATTTATAAAAACAGTAGGAGCCAATATGTCTGACATATTATTTACTGCTAATAATTTATACATTGTTTCCTTATTACAACCTAATGCAGACATGTATGCATCTGCGTTGATATTAATAAAACCATAATATTGGCATAATGCAGGAATTAATGTCCTGCGCCCAAATCCTTCAATATATTGAGCCATTGTATATACATATATTTTTTTATCTTGTATTGCTTGTGTAGCACACCACTGAATGAATGCTTTTTCAGAATTGAATGCCAAAGTTTCTTGAAATATGTCGCTCACGGCATCCAAAATTTCATGCACTTCAACATTATCAAAACATTCTTCCAAATGTGGATCATCAATATATGTATCGTAGTCGTTGTATACAAAAATAAAAATTGCATTGATTGGGTACTTTTGTGATTCCATATAGTCATAAAAATCTTTTAAAATGTTTTTGTTCATAGCGATATCTCCTATTTGTAGATTCTTTCCTTTGTAACAGAACTCGTATTATCAATCTATATTTAATGAATAATACTTAATTATCCTACTTATCATAAAATAATAGATAATAATAAATTATCCTGCATTTATTATACCCTAAAATTATATATACTTCCACTCATTTTTACCATATATTCCATAACCGACTATATATTTTCAATCACCACTTTCATAATAACCATTACTTTTGCCTTTTGAATATCATCCAATCCTTCAAACAATGTATTAGACATATCGTTTCTTTTTCCATTCACAAGATAATCCATTGTTGTGTCAAAATATTCAGCTAAATATGAAAGCATATCTATAGATGTTCCTCTTATCCCTCTTTCAATTCTTCCAACAGTTTCCGTTGTTACTCCCAAATCTATTGCCATTTGTTCCTGTGTAACACCTTTTTTTATTCTTAACCTCTTTATTCTTGCTCCGCTTTCTTTTATATCGTACATATTACATGTTCCTTTCGCTTCTAGAGCCTGTAAACATTCACAGGTGTAATATCACATATAAAAAAGTCCTAACAAGACATTTCAAGAAGTTATCTTTATGGTGAACCCAAACCATTACATCTTATTCTCTAAAACCAATATAAATACACGTCTTCCAAATTAGGCACATTACTAGACTTCTCAAATCCTTCTGGACATTGTTCCCGAACCACTGTGTATACCAATCCTTCCTTTCTCTGCTGTACAGTCCCCTTTGGATATTTTTCTATTAAACTCTTCAATTCATCACGACCACACTTTATAGAAAACAGTTTATCGTCAACGTATTTTATTAGTTCTTCAGGTGTATCCTTTGCCAAAAGTTTTCCTTCTTTCAAGAACATAATTTCCGATGAAATACACTCGATGTCACTTACCACATGAGTTGCTAAAATCACTATTTTATCCTTTGCCATTTCAGAAATATAGTTTCTTATTTTAATTCTTTCCTCCGGATCCAATCCTGCCGTAGGTTCATCAAGAATCAAAATCTCCGGATTTCCTAAAAGCGCACAACAAAACATCAGTCTTTGCTTCATTCCACCGGAATACCCGCCTAATTTCCTATGCGCATCTTTTTCCAATCCAACAAGCTCAAGATACTCACTAATTTGCAACTTAGCTTGCTTCTTATTCACTCCCTTTAGGGTTGCCATATAATATAAAAACCTTTCACCACTGTAATGCTCGTACATTCCTTGTTTTTGAGGCATATATCCTAACTTTTCTCTAAACTCTGCTCCCATTTTAAGTATCTCACGCCTATTAAAAGTTATTTCGCCACTGGTTCTTTTTATGCTGTCAGTCAACAGATTTAAAAGAGTACTCTTACCTGCTCCATTTGCTCCCAACAAACCATATATTCCAGGTGTAAGTACTACCGAAAAATCATCCAATGCTTTTTTTTGTCCATAATACTTTGATACATTCTTAAATTCTAATACATTTTCCATTCCCTACCTCCATTTTTCGGTAAACATAAGTTCATCTAACACCGATATTGTTTGTAGTTGCTCATATCCCATATACACGAGTAATGCTGGCAACATAAATATAATGGACGATACTAAAATAGCCGTAACAACATTCTTTGATTTCGAAGATATAAACATAACAACTAGTGACATCCCATATAACAGCAACAATTTCATAACGTGTATTACTATAATCACCACCCAAATAGGACATTTAAAGTTTAAATCTTCAAACAAATATAAGCTTTGTGCATCTGCCGCAATTCCACTCAAACCATACTTGTAATTTATTTCATATAATACTGATATTGAAGAAACTGTATAAATGAACAATGTTATTATAAAAACACTTGCGCATTTTACAATCACAAACTTTGTTCTTCCATACTTAGTAGGATATGTTAATAATTTACTATTTTGTGAATTCTCGTATGCATAAATTCCTGATACTGCAAACACTACAAATAACATATTTATCATGGTTGTTTTCTGGTTAATATCATAACTTTTCTCTCCTAAATAATTGTTGTATCCTATCTCATTGACAAATTCAGCATTATACCCCTCTTCTTTCAGTTTTGCCAGTTTATCACTCAATCCTTCAAGTTCTTTTGTGATTTCAACAGACAACATATATTGATCCATTTTCTTTTGTAAAGCGTTAATTTGATATATACTACCTTCTTCTTGCATAAGATTATCTAGTTCTAAATATGTTGCATCATATTTGTTTTGCCATTTGGCTACTTCATTTTTAAGATACATTTTCTTTTCTAAATTCGCTTTACCTTCAAGCAGGTCCATATATTGATTATATACATAATCAGAATATCCATATTTCACTTCATCTAGATTCATTGTCATAACACTTACCAATACCATAAATATACACACAATAAGCACTCTGACAATCCATAACTGTTTATGCATTTCATGAATAAGCATACTATTGTGTCTATATAGTTTGAGTTTATAGGAAATTCTGCTTAACACTCTGGCAGCTATACTTTCTCCAATTAAAAATGGTTTTCTTCTACCAGACACAATTAACAATACTCCAAGTAATATAAACAATACAACCGCTGTAACTATCATACAATTGTATGAATTTATTGCCTTTCCAAATACATTTACATTACCATAACTTTTCATTACATCCTGACTAAATAATCCTGATACAATATTAATGTTTTTTAACGGACCAAACACTGAAGTTGCTGATAGAGTCTTATATAGCAAAATCTCACCAAACAATGTAACAAATAATAAAAAAATGGGCACAATATAACTTTTAATTGATGTAGCAAGAATAAAAAATAACATTCCTATAACAGACAAAGACACAACTTTCCATAAATACATAAGTACTACAAACTGCAAAATATTTGCCTCTAAGGTTACATTCTTAAATAACGACACTGACTGTATACTTCTAAATACATCTCCAATTCCATCAGACAAATTTGCTGCAATTACAATGTTTTCAACTGCAAGCATAGCAACACCCACAAATGAAAATGATAACAACAGAACAACTCGTTTTAAAGCCAATATGCTTCGACCATATTTTGTAGCATAAACGGTCTCCCAAAGACCCTTTTTTCTCTCATCTAGGATAACTATTACCGCTATAACTATAAGAATAAGCACCAAATATTCCACAAATTCGTAGTTTACAAGTTTTTCAATCCACCTATCATTTCCCATTGAAACTTTGATTTTTTTTATTTTTTCAAAATCTTTTTGAGTCTTATCAATATTATCTTTTGAAAAACTTCCTTCTGAATAAAGAATATCACTTTTTTTCATATTTTCAGAATTTTGTATTACATAATCAATATGTTCACCGTAAGCCATTACATATTGATATTTATCAACATATATTGCATTGGCATAATACTCTTTCATCTCGTTTTCAGAAAAGTAATCTTCATAATTATATTCATACTGCCCATTAGCAATAGCTTTGTTAAAATACTCAGCATTCTTTTCATTCCAATCATTAACGTGCTGTAATGCTCTTTCATATTGTATCTCTTTATTTTGTATTTCTAACATATCTACAAACACCAAATACCCCGCCCTTTCCTGCGAGGTATCATACTTTGCCGAATTAAAAAACATTAGCCCATTCAATACCAATATAATCAATGAAACCATTATTATTCTCTTATCCGTGAAAACTCTGGCAAATTCACCCATAAACGACCTCACTTATTCAAAATAACATATTCTTTAGTCTTCATATCATAATAGGCGATACTTGAATACATTCCTATCTCTTGTGCATATTCTAATGTGTAATCCACTTGAAAGAATACTTTTTCCTTATCTCCGCCAAGGTATAAGCACTTATCTACATTTGTATTTTCAATAGATTCTATGATATTTTCTAGGTTTCCATCCTTACCATAACAACAATCTTCTTGTATTGTAGCCATTATTCCGCCCTTATATGGTAGTATAGATGATATATCCTTTCCATCTTCGGTTCTAACAAATTCCTTACTCGTATTAGTATTTACATCATAAGCATAAAGTCTATCACTACTATCAGACCTTTTATAATAGACTCTATTTTCTGACACTATATAATTCATCCAACTTACTTCACCTATATCAAGTCTTTCAATATGATTAGCTTCTGTATTGTATCTATATACATCACTTACCATATCTTTAACCTTTTCATTATAGTACGGTGAAACAAAATAAACATATGAACCACTCGCTTGTATATTTACTAAATGTGGATTTATCATCATACATTCAGCAGGTAATGCCATCAGAATTTCAGATTTTGAATCAGCTTCCAATTTAATTCTTGCCAAACAATTACTATAATTTAAATAATAACTGTCTTCTGTAATTCCCGAACCAAACTGACCTACATAATATATGTATCCTCTATGTAATATCCAACATATCTGCATATTCGATTGTCCTGATGCTCTTTGTTCTACATTGACAATATTTAATACTTTCTCTGTCGTTCCAGCTTCAACAGACTTTCTATATAAGTTAAAATCATTACTTTCCCTTACAACATAATAAATATATCCATCATAATACTGAATAGCATTATAATCATTTGTACATATGTATGCATTACACTCTTCTCCCTCATCAGCATGCTCACAATCAGGCTTATTACATGCTATAAGATATTCTTCTGTTTCTTTATCATAAAAATACAGACTATATCCTTCTACAAAATAATATGCATTTTCACTTTCGGCTATACTGTACTCACTTCTGACAGTAAGAGAATCGTCTCTATTGATATCATATTTTTGATCATCCGTTACTATCACAAATTTGTCCACATCTGTTACCATTGTTACCCCTTTAGGTTTCTCAACTGTTTCAATACCATGGTCCGCTATAGAATCTAATTTTCTATCTTTTTCTTGCTTTTCGTCACATCCTACCAACAGAATAGTAAAAAGCAAAACAATCGAAACAATTATTCTTTTCATAACATATCTCCTATAAAACATCGGCGTAAATGTGCATCCTTAATTTATTGCGCTTTTATTAGTTCCGAATATACTTCCTCCATTAGCAAATCCAGCTTCGTTATGAGCATAATCAAAATCATAGTATGTTGCATATGTTGTCACACTAGATGCAGATGATGCATTGTATCCATATCCAGCTGTTTTTTCTGTATACATCGGATAGGCTTTATTGGTATCTGTTCCTATATAATACTCTGCATACACTCTATTAAATACATATGTACTTCCTGAACCTCCCGAACTATAAGAACAACCACCTGTAATAGTTCTCTTATATCCTGCACTTACTGAAGTTCTCGTACAAACCGGTGCTGACACGTTATATGTAACTGCTAAACATGTTAATCCCTGACTTAATATCATCAAAGAAACCAAAGCCATTGCTGACATTTTTTTAATAAAACTCTTATTCATAATTACCTCCACTTCCATTTACGCCGATATTATTATCTAATCCCATGGCTCTTAACCATAGTTACAACAGTAATACTTATTTATATATCTTTTACTGCTTTTAATAATGTTTTATTACATTATAATCATCTAGTTAATTTTCTTAAACTGTTCTGCCTCCTTTGGAAATGCTGGCTGATGTGCCAACCATACACATGCGGAATTAGCATTCTGCACTACCATTTTTTTCGCTAACGCATTTGTACACTCTGTTACCTTTTTGTTTAATTTTTTTGCTATTTTCATACTTTCGTACCTCCAAAATATTATATTTTTATGCATATAATTTTATAACTTTTACGTTTTTGCGTATTAAAATGTTCCATTTTCGACATTTAATGTTCCTTTTTTGCAAAAAAATAATCTAATTTTCAATCAACTATCAAATTTGATGATATTTATAGAAAAAGTTGCCATCTCAACAAATAATTGTCGATATAGCAACTTTTTAGTATAATTAATCGTACTTTAAGTTTATCATTGTATCCACTCTAAAGGAATAAGCTTTTCTCCATTTCTCCACACACAAACTTCATTAACACCTTGCACATCACCGTATATTGACGAATCGGCATGTTCTAATACAAGAATCTGCATATTATAGTTAACATTCGCTATACATTTTGTCATAGTTGTAAATATACTCTTTACAGCCTCTCTATCTAGGTCTCCCAAATCTTGTACTTCATCATCATCTGTTGAACTATGAGGAAAATACACCTGACTTGGCTGATCAAATACAACAAAATTAGGAACCGATGACTGAAAAGTGGAGAAAAACTCTTGCAAACCTAATATAGTTGAAACATGGTAAGCTAACCAGTTTGAACCACTGCCAATTTCCCATAGATAATCTTTTCTACCCTCTCCCCCATCTACTTCTACAGTCAAATTCTTATAATCTAACCTAAACGGATCATCTGGACGTTCTGCATCCATTAACTTTAATAATTCCATCTGCTTCACCGATATCTTTGTAATTGCATTTTCAATTTTCTTTTTAATTACAGATTCATCTGCAATCTTTTTTAATTCTGCAATTCTTTCTCGAAGATTTGCTATCTCTGATGATAATTCGCCATCAGCCTCCAAAGATGCAACAGCTTCACTGGCATATTCGATTTTTCCTAGGAATCTTGAAATTCCATCCAATGTATATCTACTAGGATTAGCTTCCTCATTCTCTCTTAGTTGTTTAAATTTATTTTCCTCGATTCTAATTCTTTTTTGAACAGCAACCAGTTCATCTGTCAATCTTTGAATCTGGCCTTTTACCATATCATATTCTCTTTCAAACGCTGCTGGAATTTCTTCTACATGTTTCTTTTTCTTTCTATTGTCTTCTAATCTGCTTAGGTATATATTTCTTTGACTAGCGTCAGAACATTTCTGTTGACACACAGGACATATATTCTCTTTTTTTGCTTTCTCATCTAACCATTCGGTAATATTTAAGCGCTCCACTTGTATCGAAAGTGCATCTCTATAATCTGAAACACTTTTCATTAATTGAGACATTTCAATATGGCGATTTTTATATTTTGTAAGTTCCATAGCCAATTCATTCTCTGTTTCTCTTAACATTACTATTTCTTCTGAACTCTTAATTATTCCATTGCCCTTAATTATCTTATCTTCTGTATTATCTTTGACTATTTCTTGAAGCAATACCAACTGCGTTTCAAATTTCATATTTCTACTATTCTCTTCTAGTAATCCCAATTCAATTGCAACTGAAATCCACGCCTTAATTTCATTTTCCCATCTAATGGTCAATTCACATAACTTTTCATAATCACTTTCTTTCTTCTTCAATTTTCTCTGTAGATCCATTAACTCCTGTCGTGCTGACAGTACCTCCGGTGTGATAGCTCCCAATACATACGGAAAAATATTAATCAGTTTATTTCTATGTTCTGTCTTATCCGTTTTATAAAACAAAATATTGGCATTCGCTACCACATTTTGAGGTTGAAAACAGAATGACATCAAATCACGAAATGCAGGTCTCCTCCCGTAGTAAGAATCTTCTGTTTCTAAAAAACTCAACCTTGCATATTCATCTAAAAATCTCTTTACCGCCTGGCAATTTGAATTTTTCTCTGGCATATCAGGTATTTCGATTTCTTCACCTAGAATAAACATCATATCACTTGTTGACTTTTGTGTACCTGGTTCTTTTCTCGCCAATAAAACTTTACTTTTTTCAAGTTTTACGACCACGCCAAACCAACTACATGCATTCCTTATTGTCTGCGTTGGTATATAACACTCTCCACTTGCCAAACAATAGTCAATTATAGGTATAATAGCTGATTTTCCAGTTCGAGAATCGCCGGTAATTACATTAACTGAATTTATATTTAAATTTATATCCTTATATGAGTATTTCTGATTTTTAGGCCACAATATAAGTTTTTCTATTTGAAACTGCATTCTAAAACCTCACTTTCAAAATTTCTTCAATCTGCATCAAATCCAATCCCGCACACCATTGTCCAAGTTTTTCAGCATTCTTCCCCATTTTCAAAATATTAGCAGATTCCTTATTTCGTTTTCTCAATTCTAATGGAAAAATTGTATTATTTTCTATGTCTATAGAAACCAATCCTGCCTTTATTGCCTCAGCCAATGACATTGCTGTTATATCCTTCATATTTTGTATATCATTATGCAGATTACTGATTAAGTCATTTTTCAAAACATCCGTTTGCATAAACTTGTCCGACATAGCTCGCATTCCAGATGACTTATATGTAGATTTAATTTGTTCTGCTATATCCTCTCTCATAGTCATCGGTAACACAATGAATAATTCTTCAATTGGGATATATTCATTCTTTTCAGAAAAATATCCCAACACAAAATTCCATAAAAGAAATGCACCCAACATAGGATTTCGTACATTATCATATTCATTAAACATTTTTTTCATCCTCTTTCAATTTCTGTTTATAATCTGGGTGCCACCCTATCTGTTGTTGATCAGCTAATTCATGATAACATCCATTTTTAAAGCTGCGAGGCGTCATTATTATACTATTATTTACATCTTCATCTTGACATATATTATATAAATATCTACCTCGCATAGAATCCTCCCAGCCAGCTTTATCCATTTCTATAATATTCTTTTTTGTCTTCCATCGCTTTTGTAAATCCTCATAATACTGTCTTAGCACATCTTCATTTATATCACCATTTACAGCCCATATAGTTCTATTTGCAGACGCTTTTAAATAGTCATTTATTGCTATTAACTGATCGTCATAATCCAAATCAATTATCTGAAGTTGCCTAAGATATGTTTTGTATTCATTTTGTTGCAACTCAATCTCATTATTTGTTGGATTTGGGGCTAATTCTACTAAGCATTTATTCTGATTAACCAATTTTTGTGTCAATGTCAATTCATTATTAAATCTAGTTTTAGCAATTTGCATCACTTGTCCATTTTCAATCTGTAAAGCGGTAGTTTTATCTATCCATCCTAACATTCTATCAAAAACTAATTGTTGAATATCTGGTGGCAAATAGCTTTTAGCCCTAAATTCATCATATATTTTCTTTGTATGACCTTCGTCCATCACAACCAGCTTAAATTTCTCTATAATATACAATGCGTACTTCTTATTTTCCTCACTCAAAAATGTTATTACGTAATTATTAATGGCGTCACTCTGTTCAGTATATTTTCCGTCTTCACCAGTAAACTCTCCCTTTATTTTTTCATACACTTCTTCTGCTTCTTTTTCATCACGTACTTGATTTATCCATGTAACAATATTTCCACTCTTATTTGTGTTAATAACAAGTGTAAACAGAGCAGAATTTAAGGGCAATTCATTTTCTTTAAGTGCAATAAGCCAATTATATAAAGTTTTCCAAAGATCCACTGCTCTGTCTGAAACAGGATTTCTATCTGACAACGCACTTTTTGTTTGTATAGCAGTCTTCTCATCTCCATTTTCAACACCTACATCATCAAATTTTTCCACGCTTACTACACTGTCTATTCCGCAATTTAACAATTCATATAACATCTGACGAACTTGCAATCCATATCCATACAATTTATCTGGCACATGTGTATTTGCTAACGTTACTTCTTTTTCATCAGCCACGTTAATCACCTCTCTTGTTTGTAGCATTATTTATATACTACTTTCATTACATAGTCAGTTTCTTTGATACTCTGACACAATCATCTTCCTACATATATATTTTATGAATTTACTCACTTCATATTAATCATATCTCAATATATATTATACATCTCTTTTTTCTCTCATACTACAATGTCCCATTTTCGACATTTAAAGAGACTTTTTTACAATAAAACCGTCACTGATGACAAATATAATTCCAGGTGACGGTTATAAAATATACTAGTTACAATAATATTGTAGTATTATTTAGTTATAATTTTTAAGTATTCATATCTAATTAGATTTGAATAGAGATATATTTTTTTAATGTGTGTATGCAAATCCAGATTATTCTTTACATATATGTTTTCAAAACTGCTTTCTATCACTCGTTCACATTAACTATTCTTCCATTATCCATACTTATTACACAATCAAACTCTTTAACTCTTGCTTGTTCAAGTGCATGTGCAGCTACAATTATTATTTTCCCTTTCTTCTTTTCATTATTAATATAATCAAATACAATGTTCATATTAGCTTCATCCAATGCGTTAAATGGCTCATCCAATAAGATTACATCCTGATTTTCCATAAATGCCTGAATCAAACCAAGTCTTTGCTTCATACCTAAAGAATATTTCTTAACCTTATCATCTTTTACGTCATATAAATTAAATAATTTCATCATATTTTCTATATCAACATTACTTATTTTCTTTTGTATTAATGCCAAATATGTCAAATTATACAAACCTGAATAATTATCCAAAAATACTGGATTCTCAATCAACACGCCATAGTCATATTTTTCCTCTGTTTCTACTCTACCGTCTGTAGGTGATATCAAACCACTTATCATTCTTAATAGCATTGTTTTTCCACATCCATTGTGACCCTTAAGCAAATACATCTTCCCCTCTAAAAAATCAACATTAATATCCTTTAACACCTCCCTACCTTTTATTTTTTTTGATACATTTATCAATCTAATCATTATGTCCTACCTTTTCAAATCCTTTACTCATATTTTTTATTACTCCAAATAGTAATACTATAATTACCATTTTATAAAATAACATCATCTTTGATTCTATTATATTGTTTACATATTCTGAAATTAACACACCTATACAACCCACTCTTAAATTCGCCAATATTAATATCATAAATACTATAAAGATCACTGTTGTTGCCTTAATAATATTAATATTTTGAAAAAAAAGAAGCATCCTCAACTCTATCATTAACAATAGTGTTGTAAACACCATCATATTATGTAATATATACTCAATACATATCACTTTTTCTTCTGTTACAAGCAATAAAATCCCCTCAGCTAACAATTTCTGCAACATAATATTTGTAGCAATCATCATTCCTTTTTTTAAGCTTCGAAAAAAATATTTTTTTTTATCAAGCACCCTAACCGATATATAGTTGTATAGTGTAGATTCGGCATCCAAGCAATTCATAACATTAAAAAAAGACAAATAATAAAACAATACACATACAACAACTTCAAACATATTAATTCGATTATTTCCTATCCCTCCAATACCGATTATATTAATCAAATCTATGGCATCATATCCCGAAAACAATCCACAAAATAAAAATCCTACAATTAATATATAAACAATTATCATTGTTAATAATACTCCTTATTCTCTAATAGCATATGGCAACCCACTGTCGCAATTAAAATAATTATAATCTGTACTACTACATTTTGTGTAATCACAAAGTTGTTACATAAATCATAATAATAATCAAACATATTCCAACATATAAGCGTTATCAAACTTAATACAATTAATATAAAAAAGGAAATTCCTCTGTTTACCAACAACCCAATGAAGAGAAAAACAGCATATATCATATAATTAATAACAAAGCTTTTAAAAAAGCATACAATAAATATTGATATATTTTTTTCATTAATCGGTAAATTTTTAGCTAATGGAATAATTATTGAAGTACATAACAGTAAAGAATATTCTAATACGACCCCACAACCTATTCTTATTTGATCCACCAGAATTCTTCCTTTTCTTCTTATTACATCTTCTATTCTATATATATCTATTATGCTTATATACAAATATAATGTAAAACACAAAATATTATTAAATAAGAGTTTTTGCGGATTGAATAAAATAATTTTCATCAAATCAAACATTTGAACATCTGTACCAGTAAACAATATTGCTTGATTTCCTGTATAAATCCATATAATAGAAATAATAATGCATACAACAATTTTCTTCTTTATATTAATCATAGATAATTCCTATTAATATTTCTACAATAGTTACATAACAATATTAACGCTATGATTACTAATGTTACAGGCAAAATCAATTCAGAACCCAAATCAACATTTCTGCTAGTACATCTATCATATATTGAAAGTAAATATTGGTCTGCTACTAAATATGATAAAACATTGCCCAAAGGCTTAAAAAAACTTCCAACTATTGAACATACAAACAAAGGAACCATATATACAATCAACGGAACAAACAATATTATATACTTATTACTCACATAATATGATATACCATATGTAATACAAACCACAGAAACTATATAGATAAGTAACTTTGATATGTGTTCAATAAGCAAATACACACATTGACTAATAGATGTAATTTGCATAGGTATCACTATAGTAAATCCCTTTCCTTCATTTACTGGAAATAGCAACAATGTAATAATTGTAATAATTGTAAAAAAAACAACTATAAATATTATAGAAAATACGATTTGTGATAAAAGTATTTGGATATTCCCTTTCTGCACATTTATTCTGGAAAAAATCATATTACCAAATCCTGTTGTTCGATTTTTCAGTTCTGTTCCCCCAAAAATAACTCCTAATGACATAGACAGCACAATAACAAAAATGATATAAAAATCTGGGGAAAAAATGAAATCAAACAAATATGTAAAAGCATTTATCCCCTCATAATGTCTTATTCCTGCATCCAAATTAAAATCCGAACTATTGCTAATTATATTATCATACAACTCAACTTTATCTACATTTGTAAAATAATAACTTATAATAATTGGTGTTAAACACAGTATACTCATAATGAATATATATTTTGATCTAAGATATCTTTTAAATTCAGTTCCTATCATAAGCGCTCCTTAAACATACGTATATACCTATATTTTAGGATATAATCTATTAAATTTACATATTCTCTAGATTATATCCTATATCTAAATTATCTTACACTAAACTTATACTTAATAGTATCTTCTCCAACCTGATTCCATGCTGGTTTTATTTTCAAATAGTACATATGATTATTTTCACATGTATTATTTGTTCCATATAAATATTCTTCTTCATCGCTCAATGACAACCAGCTACTTCTTGATGCGCCTTCTGAATTAACTACCTTCGCCTTAGGGGTAGACCACATTGTCATATCCTTTACATACACACCAAAAGCATCATCATCTGTATACCTAACAGAATAATTATCACTTGTTACTGCATCATCTACATATGATGTTTCATAACTTGTCCAATTTTTGTATGCTGCAAATGCTGTCGAAGTCATAATTGATACAAGTGCAGCTGTCACTCCTAAAGCTTTAATTAATTTCATTTTTCTCATAATCGTTTACCTCATTTCTTTAAAACAAATCTTATTCTTTGTCTTTGTACATTTACGCCTAACTATTTCATATATAAGGGCCACACACAAAACCACTTCTGCCGTAGTGATGCATATTACCACTGAACTTACCCTCAATATCGAAAACAGAATAGTGGCTATTGTTTCAATTGACAACGCAATAAGTGTTTTCTTTCTGTAAATTTTTTTTTCCAACATATCCAATGGTTTATTTTGAGTTTCAACAGGAGAAACTCGTAATATAATAATGCTAGAAACCAACATTACCATATAACAAATGAAATAATTTATAGTCACATATTTCATTACTAAAAGCGAAGTTATAGTAGTGAATGTCGTCATACAATAACACCGAAGCGGCGTTGATGCATGATAGCCTCCAGCATATATTCTCATAATTGAAAATGCCATAACAAATACAATACATTTAAAAATCTCATCCATAATATAACCTATTATCAACAATGTAATTATTTCAAATGTATTCATAACCAATTGGTATATACCATAGTAATATATTTCCCAATCATCTTTATCAATAATATTTTTTTCTAGTAATCTATCAGTTATGTTCCTTGATATATTATCATACATTCTTTTTCTTTAACACCTTCACCTTTTCTGGTACTATTGGCTGATAAAAAAACAATGTACAATTTGAATTAACATTACTTTCTGCAACTTTATAAGCCACTTTAGATACTATCTTTTCTATTGTATTTTTGCTCTTTTTCATATAAATAACTCCTTTCCTATGTATTGCTTTCAGCAAACTAATATTAGCACATATTATCACTCTCACATCAATGTTGTAAAAAATCATAGACTTTTTGTAAGAATTTACATATCGGTTATTCTTTTTACCTTATATATTTTTAAATAACAATCACATATATAATACTATTTTCACTCCAAACTGATTATCATTATACGTTATATCCATAGTTCCCGTATATTCCTCGACCACAGATTGAACACTCTTTAATCCTATTCCATGCAGCTCTTTATTATCCTTTTTTGTTTTTATCTCTCCACCACACACATTCAACTCACCATCATAACTATTAAACACCTTAATAAATACCATTCCAACTTTATATTTTATATCCAATTCTATATACCTATCTTTTATCACAGTTCTATTTGCCTCGATTGCATTATCCAGCAAATTTCCTATTATCGTTACCATCCCGTCTGTAAATCCATCAAGCCCTGGTGGTAATATAATATTAACCCGAATCTCTATTTGTTCATCCTCTGCTTTACTAAGCTTATAGTTTATAACACTATCGATAGCTATATTTCCTGTTTTACTATATACCTTGGTATTATCCACCCTATCAACCAGCCTCTGTATATAGTTCTTAACAGATTCATTTCTTTCGTCAATCATTTCATTAATAACATATAAATGATTATTTATATCATGTCTAAATCGACTTATCTTATCGTTATTTTCTCGCATAATCTCTATTTGTTTGTAATAGTACTGTTTTTCTTTTTCGACCATTCCAGCTTTTAGCCTTTCCGAATAATTAATCATCATCAAATCATACAGATACATTAATACAAACAGAATCAATAATAAACATATTGCCGAAATCACCTTCACACTTTTACTTACATTTTCCAACAAAAAAAGTGCCGATACAAGAAAAAGTAACATTACACTTACTAAAATAATAATTACATTAAATCTTTTTGGAATCGGCACTTCGTTATCATCCTTCCTAAAACAAGCAATCAATTTATAAATAATGCCAAAAACAATAGCCATACCAATATAAGAAAATTCATTTCCATTATGCCCCTCTGCTGATATATTCATATTGCAAATTCCACACACTGCAGCAATAACTGTCTCTGATGCTATCAAACTCATAAAAGAAATAACAACTGCCACTACTTTCTTTTTGATGGTATTTCCATAACATACTGTAAGTATTAAAAGCGTAGAAATACTCATTATTAGATTCAGCCATGCATAAGGCATATAGTAAAATTGCAATCCTCCAGATATAAATCTAAAACTATATATTACAAATACCCATTCACAATTATATTTAGGTTTTCCTAAAAACACTTTCATAATTTTATATAAAACATATGTTTCAAATAAGAAATAAAATATATATGACATCAAATATAGCGAACTTTCCATTAATCTTCCTCCATTAACTTAAACATTTCCCTTATTTCTTTTCTTCTTGACTGACTTATAGGAAAATCCTCTCCATCAACAAGTGTCACCCTATCATAATGTATATTTTTAAGATATCTAGTATTTATCATATATGATTTATGAATAAATAGAAATCTATATTTTTTTGTCGTTTCATAAATTTTTTCCATTGACTCATAAAACTCAACATCACCATCCAGAGTATGCATTATTACCTTACGACCTTCTCTTTCAAAGTACTTTATCTTATACATTTCTATTCTGTGAAATACAAATCCCTTTTTATAGCAAAATAAATCTTTCTTTCCACCATTTATTTTTATATACGTTTCAATTACTTTTTGAACCTTAAACTCTTCTAATGGCTTTATAAGAAAATTTATTGGACGTACATCAAACAACTCCATTGCATATCCTTGCTTTGAGGATATATATGCAATCTGTACTATATTGTTTTTCTTAACATCTCTGATATAATTTCCTATCTGAACACCATTCATTTCTGGTAACTCTATATCTAAAAACATCAAATCATATTCTGTTCTTTCGAATTCACGACACAAGGATTCTCCTGTCTCAAACACATCAATTTCATACCGTATATTATTGTTATTTAATAACTTAATAAGCATTTCTTCTAATTTCCCACCAATTTGTCTATCATCATCACATATCGCAATCTTAATCATCATAACGATTCACCTTTACTGTACACTTTATATATAAATCCAAAATAATTCGCATTTTTCTCAATAAAGGTTATGTTTTACTTGTAATATCCTCTTTCAAACTTTTTATTGTATACAATTTCACAAAATTTTGTTTTTCTAACCTTTCGCAAAATATAGGATCTGAACATTCTGACATATAGGGTAACAACATATCCAACAATGGTCTAATACTATGTGCATAATTTCTAATCTCATTTATATCTGTTGGTAACGCCCTGCAAATATCAATACTATTATAATATATCAACCAATATTCACCATCTATCTCTTTAAAATCAAACGGAAACAATCGGCAATCTATTGGTCTGTAATCATAAATTGAACATTTATTATTAACATAAAAGATACATCCTTTTTTATCATCATCATTCTCTCTTTTCATTTGATACAAATTATTTGTTTTTTTCTTCGCAAATTCACTTATTGCTTTTCTTGATACAGATTCTATCTTTTCTGCTTCCATAGGCAAAATAATAGGCATATCTATTTTATTACAGTTACAACAACAATCAAACCTTCCTACACAATTGTTACAAAAACTATAGGTACCTTTTTTAGCATTATGGTATGAATAATAAGTAAGTACATAAGGGCTACTATATACTTGTTTATCTTTATAAACAAACGTACAAAAACCACTTAATAATTGTTCATTAATCCTTCTTAATACTATTGTTCCTCTTTCATCCTTCTTTCTATTTTCCGAAACATATGTTCCGATTAGTATTTGATTTTTAAACTCTGCATTCATCAAATATTTTCTATTACCTAAACTAATTTCACCAATAACTTTTTGCCCTTCTTGTTTCAATTCAACCAATTCTGATTGTAACAGTTCTCCTTCATGAAAAAAAGAGTTCCACTTCCCTGAAATATCTATGACATCAATCGACTTACTTATTACATTTTTTATTTTTTTACAACCCCAGATAATAAAATTCGGGATAAACATTGAGAATATAACACCAATAATTGCACTAACTATTGGCACATATATGTAATTTTGAAACACATACTCAAATCCAGCTTTCATAATATCATTCTCCTTTTAATTTTGCCTATTTTTTGTACTAACCTATAATTCAATATGCTATAAACAAGAAATGTTGCGAAAAAGACATTTGAATAATTTCTTTTATAGTCTTCTTCGCAACTATCTACTTCTTGCTATTTAGTAAAAAAGATATCTATCTATTTTTTCTTTCTAAATTTTTCTGCTTCCTCTGGTAATGTAGGCTGATATGCTAACCATACACATGTAGAATTAGCGTTCTGCGCTACCATTTTTTTTGCTAACGCATTTGTACACGCTGTCACCTTCTTGTTCAAGATTTTTGCTACTTTCATACTTTCGTACCTCCAAAAAAATTTATTTTATGTACAAATTTTACAACGTATACACTTTTGTGTATTGCAATGTGCCATTTTCGACGTTTAAAGAGCCATTTTTACATTTAACAAGAAAACGCTGTCGTTTTTAATGTTATCACACATTAACACGACAGCGTTTTAATTAATGTACGGTATTCAAATAAACATTTGACCATTCTGAATAAATTACATTATTTTCCAGCATTTCCAACAACTTTAATGCATCTTTATCGTATGTTTCATATAATTTTCCAATTAATTTCCCATTTTTTGCTATACAAAATGTATCCTTGCTTCTATCATTCTCACCGATGCAACAATAAATTTTATAATATACTACTTCTTCTACATCAGGTATTTTCTCTTTATCTGCTTTAAAATAACCACTATCTTTATTCACTTTCGGTAAACATTCTTTTAATAACCCATTTTCTGCATCTGAAAGTTTTCCAACTTTTTTAATTCCATTAACTAACCCCCATATATTATTATCAAAATTGAAAAACTTTTTTATAAAACTATTATTATCAGAACCACCAACGTTTGTAACATAATTCATAGTATATATCGAACCATCTTTTATAATAAAAAACAAATTATATATTATTCTATTCTCTTCGTCAATATATTGTTGTATAGCAAACAATTCGATATTCTCCATAATCAATTCATTATCACCTATGGTTTCTTTTTCTATATTACTTTCGGTTTGGTTCACTTCTTTTTCTTTGTCACATGCATTTATCAAAAAAAAACTCATCAACACAAGAAAAAAGGTTATCTTTTTCATAGTTTATCACCTCATTCTATGGTATTTATTTTCGTCAATACACCATCTTTTATAGAAAACACATTCCATTTAGTTCCTTCGTAACCAACTGGAATATTAAATGTTTCAACTAATTTATTTCCTTTATATACGCGAACTTTAGCCGACGAAAATGATAATGCTTTCGAACTGGAATTATATCTATTAGTAAAATCAAGCACATAATATGTACATTCGCCTAAATCTTCTTTCCAGGTAAATGTTATTGTTTCAGGTCCATAACTTGATGTATCATCTAAATCCAAAGATGCCACTAACTCATCATCGTAATAATACGACTTATTTGAATAGTACACATGATAATTTTCACCATCTATATTACCTACCAAATGCGAATCCAAATCACTCGGTACATCTCCCCAACTTAAAATAACTCTGTATTCATCATCATCTAATATCGGTGTTATTGTTGTATATTGTATATTCGCGTTAGGAGACACTACAATATTAGCATATGCTTTAATATATCCCGATTTTGTTATTTCAACAGTATATGCTCCTACAGAAAGCATTTCAGAATATGCTCCATTTCCATCTGTTGTTGCTTTTTCATCACCCCATATCGTACTTACATATTTGCCATTTGTATTATTCCATCCTTTTCTGAATTTTACAGTAGCGCCTTCTACTCCTATTCCACTTATTGCATCTTGTACTCTTCCGTATAATGTCAACAAAATACTTGAATATATTTTTTCTTTAAATAGAACCACCGTATCTATATAAGTTGTTTCCTCTGGTTCTGCATTGTAATATACAGTTTCCCCTAGAAAATTACTTTTTCCATATTGCAATAAATATTCACCTGGTGGTAAGATCATATCATATTCACCATTTCCATCTGTACAAACAACATACTCTATACTATTTTCAATTGATAAACCTTCATCACTCGCTAAAGTTGCAGTTACACTCACATTTGATAGCGGATTGCCATCTTCATCTGTTACTATACCAATTGCAATACCACTATATTCATTTGTTGATACATTTTTATTCGATTTTTTTAACCTGTTATATACATCTTTTACTTTTTCTATTGTAGCTGCCGCATCAAGAACTTTGTAATTCCTATTATTTTCAATTATATCATGATCTGCTGCACTTACTATTATAGCGGATTTTAATTTAGAAGCACTTATTGCTGGATAATACGAATATGCTAATCCTAACGCACCTGACACATGTGGTGCTGCCATTGAGGTTCCCCTCATCTCCTCATAGTCAGTTCCTCCTTCTCCATTACCAGTATATGAGCAACTATATATCTTTTCTCCTGGTGCTAGAATATCCACCCGTGAACCTCTGCAACTAAAGTCAGACATATAATAGTTTCCTGCTGAATCACATCCGAAAGAACCCACACTAACCACTCTTGTTCTAAGCCTATAATGACTACTATACTGAAATTCATCATCATATTTCGCGTCAGTTTCATTTAAAATCTCATCAGCATTTGATGTTGAAGACCCATATGTTACAGATACATCAGCATTAGGATGTTCATTTTCATCATAATCAGCCAAATTTATATAACCATATGGTGCTTCTTTTTCATTATCATCCTTATAATAAATATCATCATTTGAATTACCTGCAGATGTTACAATCAAAAAATCGTATCCTTTTTCTATAAGTTTTACCAAAAAAGTTTCATATTTGGGTGTTATTTCTTCCCAGAAGTTTAATGCATTTTCGTTTCCTTGCGCAGCATAAAAAGCCATATTTCCATTTCCAAGACTATGATTTATAACTTTAACATTATTTCCAATCAATAGTGCCAAACAATACTTATCAAAAAAGAAAGATGTTTTCCCGTTTAAATCTTCATCCTTATCTCCACTAGTTGAAAAACCGTATAATCTATTCTTAACACTAATACCTGTAATACCTAATCCATTATTAAATTCAGCACCCATAATTCCAGCCACATGTGTTCCATGCGAATTATTTTCATCCGTATCATTATTCCATACTTTTGAAAATACTAAGTCATTATGTTCAGTATCGAATTGACCATCCATTAGTCCTATTTTAACATCATACAACATACTTATATCTGTTTCCACACTATTAGAAGATTCACTTGTTATTACTCCTAGATTTATCAATGCAGATTCCAATTTTATAGCTTCAATTCCCCAATTTCTTCCTTTTGGTTGTTGTTCATTCCACTCACTATTCCACTCTGCATCATTCGTACAGAATTCTTCTTCACTCTCTATTACATAATTAAAGGATACTTCTTTTATCAATGTATTTTCCTACAGTTCATCTATAATAATTTTTAATTCCTCTACATTTATATCATATTGAAACTCTATTTGGTAATCATTTGTCATCTGAATATACCCAACAATTTCCGCCTCCAAACTTTCCACAAATTTCTCAATTTCATCATATGTAACAGACTCATTTGCTGTAAACTGTAATTGATTCTTAACACAATAAATACCTTCGCCTGCATAGATAATATCATCAACCTTTTGAATATTTTTAGCGTAAATAGTCCCTATATCAATATAATCACAATCTTCACCATCTGTATCCGAACTTATTTCTTCATTTTTAAATTGTTTTATAAAACTTTCATTTTTATTTATATTAACATTATATTCACCAATAATTTCAATTTCTTGAGCAATGATACAACCACTAATATTTACATTACCACTTTCTATAAAAACTTTACCTAATGGTGCATATATTAAGCCATTTGAAGAAAAGTTATCATTATTAACATAAATATCTCCAAATTGAGAATATATTACTGCATTATTTGAATTAAAATTACCCCCTTCTATATTTATATTTTCAATTGTCATAAGTGCTGAATTGTTTAGTGATACATTATTTCCACCATTAAAATCACCTTCAACAAATGTCGAAACATTAATATTTTCGTTATATTCATTTTGAACATAATCATTCTCTACATATCGCACCTCTTCACCAAAGTATAACTCTTCAATACTTGAATGATAATCTATCATACAATTCTCTTGATCTTCCAAAATAGAACCATTAATACCAGAATAGTTTGAAACAGTTAATACTGTACCATTTGTTATTATATCTCCATTAATACTAATACTATTTCCAGTGATATTAATTGAATTTTCTGTTTGTTGCGCAAACAAGACAAAACAAGGATTATACACACCATTATTTTGTGTTTCTGCCATCACTGGCATTTGTATTAAGCCTAAACATATCACCCATGCCATAAAAAATGATAGCATTCTTTTATATATTTTTTTCATAGTTCAATTCTTTTCCTCCAATATTTTTCCTTTAACTTGTAATCAGTTACACTTCTTTATTATGCCTAATGATGTGTTAATCAGCTATGTGTCAAATTATCATTCTGCACCACCATTTTCTTTGCTAATGAGTTAACACCTACTATAACTTTCATATTCAATCTTTCTGTCACCTTCATTTCTTGTTCCTCCTAAAATAAATTTATGTTTTTTACAAAATAAATTATACATTGTCATATATTATTCACTAAACAATGTGACATCTTCGACATTTAAGGAGCCATTTTTACATAAAAAAATACCTGGTAAATACACCAGGTATCAATTAAACTTAATTTTTTCACTCTATAATCGGCAATACCAATACCGAAACAAACTTATCCTCTTCCGTATAATACTCTAGATATCCATCATACTTCTCTGCTGTACGATTTACGCTTGACATTCCTATTCCATGAAGGCCACCATCTTTCTTTGTTGTCTTCAACTTTCCATCTTTTTTTACCAGTTTTTCAACATAATCATTAACAATCTTTACTACACAAATACTTCCTTCATTTTGCATATAAATTCTTACTTTTACCAACGAGTTCTCTACCTTTTTAGATGCAGCTGTAACAGCATTATCTAACAAATTTCCTATCATAGAAATCATATCCATATCCGATATATTATCTAAATTTGTTCCCTGTTCTATATATACATCAAACGATACTCCATTTTTTCTTGCCTTAACTTCATTTTCAGCTAACAATGTATTAAGTATTTTATAATCACTATATACAGTAACAATATTCTTTTCAAATGTTCCATCTATCTTTTTTACCAAGTCATATATTTCCTCATTTTGTTTTTCTGCAGCCATTTCTCCTATCACTTTCAAAAAATGACTTGTATTATGAACCATTTCTTTATAATTTTCATTCATCTCTGTTATCTGGTTTAAACGATATATTTCTGCTTTTTGATGCATTATCTCAACCTGATGTTCGCTCTCTTTGTACAATCCCTCTGTATAACTTTGAAAAGCATAAAAAACCAAAATATTACCCAAAAGCATACATACAAAAAATATTGTCATCAATAATTTAGGCATAAAATTTCCCGAGAAGTCAACGCCTGAATAAAATATTGTTACCATGCAACCAATTGTACACACAGGTAAACATAAATATGCGACAAACATCTTATTTGACAATCTTTTTTTTGATTTTTCTGATGTTTGCTTTAATATAGCAAATACTATGTAATTAAGAAATTTTACAAATATCAATTGCCATGCATATTGTGAAAACGGAACAAGGCCTGTTTTAGCTACCACACTTAATGTCGTCTCCGACATTATCAAATATAAAAATTCAACTCCTATCATAACCGTATACGCCGATACAAAATATCCTATACGCACACCTACCTTCGACTCAAATACCAATGACACAAATATCCATAATAATAAAGGAAACGCAAATAAATTTAAAAAACCGTTTTTTAACAAGTTAACCGCAAACAAAGATATACAGACACTTGTTGCTATAATCCAAACATTTCTATTTGTCCATCTCTCCTTAATCGAAAAGAAATTATAAAAATAATCGAATATAAGATACACTTCAATTATACATCCTACAAACATTATTACTGTATCCAATGTGTCCATCACTATTCTCCTCTATGTCTAATATTTTCTTGCTAAATTTTTAGTGAATCGCTCTCGAAAACTTGTATAATAATTTCGCGATATTGACAATCTCTCATTGTTATATAATACTAATTCTCTAGACACAATTTGTTTCACATAACGCATATTCACAATATAACTTACATGCGCAAATTCAAAACCATCTTTTTCATATTTTTCATACAAGTCTTGCAGTTTTGCATCCACTAATATTTGCTCTTCAAAATTATATTCATTACATTCTGGTGTAACAAACACTCTACTACCTCTTTTAGTATTAGTTATATACATAATATTCTTCAATTTTACTTTTATCGCATTATATCGATAATGACCTACAAGAAATCCTTCTTCACTATTTCTATCCACTTCTTTTAATATTTCTTTTATTTCTTCAATCATTTCATCATCACTATATGATTTAAGTAAATATCTAAAAGGAGTTGTTTTAAAAGATTTTACAGTTGGTAAATGCAACCCTGAACAAAAAACAAGTATTGCATATGGATACATCTCCCTAAATTTCTTTGCAATATCATCTCCATCCATATCGCCTAACTGCATATCCAAAATTAACAAATCACACTTTTTTCTCGATTCCAAATTAAAGATGAACTCTTTTCCTGATGTATATTCATCAAAAAATGTTGTCTGTGGCTCTGCTCCAGATGCTATTATAATCCTTTTTATGTATGAAATAAAATTCTTATCATCATCACAAATAGCAATGTTTATCACAGGGATGCCCCTCCTTCTTTTCAAGTTAATGAATTATTATAACATACATTTCGACAATTCTCAATATTTTATCTTAATTTTTGAACATCTTTTTATTTTTTCGACAATTAACATTAAAGCCTGTATAAAATATGTATACTCAATTATTATAGAATATTTATTCTTGGAAAATACTATACAAAAACACATTATACAAATTTGAATCATTGCAATAACATAGGTTTTCCTTTTGTATATTTTTTTCTCTACCTCATTTAATATTTTTGTTTCTGTATCAACAGGAGAAAAAACTAATATTAATACAACGCACCATATTGCGACAAACAAACCATTAGTTACAGAAATATACTCTATCCAATAATTTATAATAACTTCTGCTATGACTAAAATAAGATTTGAAATAAGTGTACATTTCCATAATTTATTCGCATGCCATCCACCACTATATGTCCTCAATGGAACATACATAAACAAGAAAACCAAAATCGTTTCCATATCTCTAAACATCATTCCAATAAATATAGAAATTATTATATTTATCAAAATCTCAAACAATAAAAAATACCCATATCGATATATATTAACCTCATTCTCCAATATTGTCTTATTTTTAATTTGTCGGTTTATTATTTTGTCTACTAATCTCTGAATCATATATTTTATCTCCAAACTTATTTATTCGTTGAAAAATATATCATTCTTTCTTTTACACATTATTCAATGTGCCTTTTTCGACATTTGATGTGCCATTTTTGTACAAAACCATATTTTTTCTACATTTTCTATAATTGCCAATAAAAATTCAATTGACAAGCATATACTCAAAAGATTTTGTATCACTTTTACAACCGATTTTAACCTGTTTCTGATTTAAAATCAATATAAAATTGCAAAAATGAGACAAAATATATTGATATAATGAGTGAAAGAAGGATATTTATGTTAAAACCAAGAACTGCAGATGGTGGTAAAAACCTTATCAGTAAACGTCTTATTGAACTAAGAAAACAACACCATTTATCCCAAAGAGACTTAGCACATAGATTTCAACTCGCTGGATATGATATAGATAAAAATGTCATTACCAGAATCGAAACAAACAAAAGATATGTAACCGACTTTGAATTAAAAGTATTAACAGAAATTTTTGATGTTAGCTATGAATACCTCATAGACGGTAAGTAGAAAAAGTGTTATAGAGAATTAGAGTGTGTTAAACTATTTCGTTCTTTCTAGCTCTATAACACTCTCCTCTCCTTTTTCATCGTTTTAATATTGAATTTATCGCTTCATAGCAATCATTTATTTCTTTTTCATAATCTAATTCCTTTGATATAGAGTACAACTTAATGGTATACTCATATTGCTCTTTCGCTTTGATATTTCCATAATGCAAGTAACTTTTCGCCAACATATGATTAAGAATAATGTAATTCATTATATGAACATTGCTTTGTTCTTCATTAACTATATCATCAAATTCTTTAATCCCCAGCAAATCCTCAATCGCTTTTATTACCCTTATTGCTAACTTATGATAATTTCCAGTATACTCATGCATTATAGAAAATTCTATCAACCTATTTGTTAGCATACATAACTCATGAATAATACTGTCTGAAAAAACAGAACCAAGTTCATAATATTCTTCATCCTTATCACTATTATCAGCCACAAACAAAAAATGTTTAATCGCTTTTTCTATTTCATTTATTTCATCGTAATCCAATTCTCTTTCGATATATACAGTTTCGTATTTATGAAATATATTTCTACCTATAAGCAGATGCAAATAACTATTACTCTTGTCTGTTTCAACAAGTCTATTTAGTATTTTATTAGATGAGTAATAATTCGATGATGCTGATAGCATTAATGCATTGTTCAGCAATAGCTGTTTTTTATTTATCAATTCATTCTCTTTTTTTATTTCACAAATAGCATTTTCAATCTTTCTATCAATTTTTTTACTATTGTATAATGGCACAGCAAATCCTAATATTGTAATCAAAATAGCAATTATTGCTATAATTGATGTCCATGTACCATATAAATCGTATAATTTTTCGTTTATTTTTATAATATTTTCCACATTATTATTATTTCCATCATCTGTATTACTTTGTAACACATCCGTTTCTTCACTAATAATAGTACTGATATTATCATTAGCATAAATTTCAACTGTAGAAATCATACTTATTGTTAAACACAAAAAAAATAGCAATATTTCTCAATAATATTCTCATTGAAACTTCCTCCTATGCGATAAATTTAAATCTATGACAATCCATTTCGTACCCATTAAACACCTATCCAAAAATATGAATTCTTTTTCTCATAAATCTACCCCACAATTATCTTTCCCTTATCCATTTCATATATTTCATCACACAAAACTCTAATATCTTCCGCATTGTGACTAACAAGAAGTATTGTTTTACCTTCTTCTTTAAGCTTCATCAAAATATTACGCACCATTTTTACACATTCGTTATCCAATCCATTCATAGGTTCATCTAATATAAGTGTATCCGGGTGTTCCATCAAAGCTTGGGCTATTCCTAATCTTTGCTTCATTCCCAAGCTATATTTCCTAACCATTTTGTTTCTTGCCTCATATAATCCAACCTGCTTTAATGCAGCTTCAACTTCCTTCTTTCCTATCTTTTTTTGAAGCATAGCAAGTTCCATAAGATTTTTTAGTCCTGTATAATATGGCACGAACGAAGGTGTTTCGATAATTATCCCCGTATTGTCTGGAAAATCAATATCTATACCAATTTTCTTATTATCAAAAATCACCTCTCCACTTGTCGGTCTTACAAAGCCTGTAATACACTTCATAAGCATTGTTTTTCCACATCCATTCCTTCCAACAAGACCTGTGATTTTTCCTTTTTTTATATTCAGGGTAATATCAGATAATATAACATCTTCTTTTATTTTCAATGATAAATTATTAATATGAATCATTTTATTCCTCCAATTCCTGTATCTTAGAAAAATCATATTTATCAACATTTACCAGTGCTATTATGAATAATACAGCTATCCCGAGTATGTAATACATATAAGACCAACACATATCCATAACAGGTTCCTTATATATTTCATCAAAATGCATCTCTAATATTGCATGACTGCTTGGGAATAGCCATCTTGTGTTATTTTCCATATATGCAAAAACATTTCCCATACACATTATGCCTATAGTTATTACCATTCCTGCAATTTTTCTTTTACATATAAATGCAACCAATAACATCATAGAAATCAATATCATCAACAGAAACATTAATACCACTATATTCGCCATAGCTTCTGTCGGTTTTAGATTGTTATATAGTCTTCCAGTAGTAAGCTTTGCCACATTACTTTCATAATCATTCGGTGCAAATAGATAATATTTTGTCGTTACTTCACTCCATTTATCAGAAAAATATGATTTTCCAGATAGTGTAGCGATGCTAAATCCTATCAATAAAGCAAGATACGTTACTGATGCCATCATCAAAAATAACACCTGACCCATAAGCCAATTCGTCTTGCCAATTCTATAAATGTATAGCATTGAATTTCCATCGGTTCTTGGAAAGTCTCCCATAAGTCCAATAAATACAATCGGAATAATCATTATAAGTACTTGCGAGTTAGAAATACCTATAAATCCTTCAAAAATCTGTATATTGACATTCATCTTATCAGCCGCATCGCTTAATTCTAAAATCACATAATCATATGCAAATATAAGCATTACAACCAATATAATCATTTTCGGATTAGTAATCCATTTTACATATTCATTTTTTGCCATTCTCAATATCTTATTTCTGTCCACAATCACACCTTCTCTCAGCCATAATCCACTTAAAAATCGTACTTATGCCTATTACAAATGCACTAATCAGCAAATATGTGATAATCGTTTTTTTATCATGCAAAAAAAATATTTGATATCCTGATGGATCAATGTACTTTCCAACATCATATGTGAACCACCCTGGAACAAACATATACATAAAGTAATTTAACACAAATGGAATACATAGTATCAAATACTTATTTTCAAGGAATTCACATAACAGATTACATGGTATAGCGCTCATAATTCCCCAACAAAATACTGATAACATTTTCTTTACAAGGTTAATATCCCATATATTATCTTTAAGTATTACAACAGCTATACTTACATAAACAAGATACGCAATAAACAACATCAAGCCACCTGCTAGAATATTTAAAAAGAATTTACCAAACACATACTTTCTTTTATCACTTCTAAATAATACAAAACGTTCTATCTTTTTCGTCATTATGCACGGTATTCCCACAATAATTGGACAAAACATCCATAGATAACTACTATCAAACCCAAGCATTATGTTATGTAAAGATATCTGACCATTATATACCAATTCCTTAAGCATATCGTCATAAATCAAATTATAAAACATATACTGTTTTCCACTTAATATATCTACATATACCGTAGAACCCATTAACAAGAACAAGGCTGCCATTACTGACAGCCAAAAAAGTTTATTAAAAAGAATCCTTTTTGTGTACAATTTAATTACCATAATAATACTCAAATCTTTCTGTTATTTCGCCTGATACTACATCCACATAAAACATTGTGTATTTATCATCATTTTGATTTACCGTGATAATTTTCCATTTCGGAACTAATATATCGTCTATTTCATTCTTCTTCTCTTCTGGTATATCATCATCTCTGTAAACTAACTCTATGCCATATACATCATAAACCGAGTTATCACCTACTTGTTTAGATAAAATATTTAGTGCATCACCTACTGTAAGAATTTTAGATATGCATTCAGTTTCAACAACCGTACCGTTTATGTTACCAAAAGCCAACATAGTATCCGGTGCACTTGATTCTGCATAAGCCACTTCACCACAATCACTATCATATTTATCTATATACATACCAGTTGATATATTTGAACCATATTCGAATGGAACACCTTTATATATTCGTCTTGCTTTAAAACTCACACCATCATACTCTCCATTATCCAATACCCTTGCCTCGCCTATTCCAAAGGTAATTCCATCACTCACTGGCATTGGAAAATTTTGATTTAAAAAGGCCAACACCTTTTCTTCCATTGTCGAAAGACTTATTGTTCCATCCTTCAAATTCAACATTACATCTTCACCTTGTCTATTACCCGATATATATGTATATACATTTTTGATTTCAAGTTGAGACGGCATAATTGAGCCCAAACCAAATCTAGAAAACCATGTATTAATAAGCGATTCTGATATTTGAACCATATATCCGCCTTCAGATGTATTATTTCCGAATAAATATGTGTTTCTGTCCATATTATATTTTTTATCTGCACATTTTGACGTAATTTTGTTAAATTCAATATACTCTGTGCCATCTTCAAACGGAAAATCAGCTACAATATACGACTTATCAAAATCAGCATTAAAAAACTTATCAATAACACTTTTCATTATTTCAAAATTTTCAAGAAATGAACGTTCTTGGTAACTGTTATCAGATTCTATCTCTAATTTATACACACCTTTTACATCATCAAGCGATAAATCAAACTCATGATATATCAAGTTGCTATACTTACCATTCTTTAATTCATCTAAATCCGTTGATAACAATTCCTTTACCCTATCCAATTCCACACCTTCTTTTGATGTGTCTTCTTTTCGAAATAATAAAAATGCAATAAGCAACGAAGAAACTATTATCAACAATACACTGATTATTAACACTTTAGTCCTATTCTTTTTCATAAACCTGTTCCTCATATTAGAAATATATTATTCCCGCTGCAGCTGCTAACTGACCAACAGATGCATTATGTTCAACTGAACATTTAAGATACATATAATCTTCCTTCTCTCCAGCACTTGAAAATGCCATAATAAAAGTTTGGGTACCATTTTCAACACTTATCTTAACATTTTTAGCTGTATTATTAATATAATACAAATTAGAATGTAGGCTTTCACATTGTCCTACTAAATAACTACAACTTCCGTTCAAATCAGTAACTTTAAATGTCATTGTACCTTTATACAAAGCAATCTTTACCGTATCATAATCACTAGTCATACCTGGTGTTTTTGTTGCCGACCAGTAAAAGGTTTCCGCTGATACACTTTGTGACATTGTTGACACCACAACAAGTACCATCATTAATGCGATAATGTTTTTTACAATTTTGTTCATAATAATCCTCCAATCTTAGGGTAAAACATTAAAATTAAACCCTTTTTCATTTTACTCATCAATTGCTACTTTAATAAAATATCAATAATTCTATTATTTTCTCCCAACCATCTCCTTGCACATTTATAATACTTTTAATTTACATTATTTTTTAATTTTCAAGGAGCAACGCGCCATTTTCGACATTTAAAGTGCCATTTTTGCACCTAAAAATCTATAAACTTATATTTTTATTATACCTATAAATTTGTATACTATTAAAAAAGTATTATCTAATAAAAAATTGACTTCATTTAACTTATTATTTCTGTATTATCTTTCAACAGCAGAGCCTTTACCAATAATGCTATTATATTTAATTAAAGCATCCTTTTTAAGCGTGAACATTACGTTTTCAACCTTTTTCTTATCTTACAGACTTATCATTGTCAATTTTTGCAAATCTGTATTTTTTCATTGTATCTTCACTTTTGTCATTCTTTGCCCACTCCATCTGCTCTTGCTTCTCCATTTCATACTCCTCAAGAATTGTGCCATAGAGCTTTTCCCTAAACTCCTTCGTCACAGGATAGCAGATATCCTGATACACAGCCTTACCCTGCTCATCCACCTGCTTTGTCTTATACGATGGCATCGCAATAAACAAACTTTCCTTACCCTGAAGGATATTTATATTATTGACAATAAAACTGTCTTCAAAATAAATACGTGCAAGCCCCTTGATGTTGCTGCCTTCTCTTTCAAACGGTGTAACCGTTACGAAAAACTCTGGTTCCTCTACAGATTTATCACCTTTAATGTCCTGCTCTGGTTCCTCATCCTGTTCTTTTAGTCTTTTAAAAGCCTCAAGTATGTTATCATACAATTCCTCACGAAATTCTTTTGTTATCGGATTGCAGATATCCTTATAGATAACACCATTTTCATCACGTTCATTTGACTTATATCTTGGCATTGATACAAATAATTCACCTCGTTCTGTATTCTCAAGTATAGCGATATTAGTTATTTTAAACGAATCACCAAATACTACTGTTGCAAAGCCTTTAATGTTACCTTCCTTATTTTTTACCTCATTTACTCTAATTGAATATTTCATAAATACCTCTCTTTCTGCCTCTTTGTGCTAAATACTGTGTTTTTCATATATGACTTTATTCCTCTATCCTTGGCTCAAACATTGTCTTGTAAAGTTTAAGTTCCTCTTTATCCATTGCAATACTAATTTCATAATCGACACCTATATTCATAGCTTTTTCTTCTTTCTTCACAATTTTCTTTAACAAGCGCAAAAGAATGTAATTTTCTTTTACAAGATGCATATTTTGTGTAAATGTCATTGTGTCATTCTCTATGGATTCCTGTGTTTTTGATATCTTCCTAGATATTACTTCATTTACCTCAGCAATATCATCTACCTCCAACACCACCTTTGCCTTTGTCACACCTGACTGTTCCCATTCCTTCTCTAATTCCTTCACTAAAAATTCCATATTCTTAACTAATTCCTGTCCCTCTCTCATCAATTCATACCTCACTATCTTGATTTTTCTCTTGTTAATGCCTTACTTCCTACAACCTTTAAGTTCACATCCTTCATATCCTCAGCATCCAAAACTATCTCTTCATTGTAATACTTCTCATTAACAATATTAATTGCCTCATCCATGGATTTAGCATCTACTTCTATTGTTCTTGCCAGTCTTTCTTCTATTTCTACCTGATATGTTCGTTTTTCATCCTGTTCACTTTCATCCATATATCTGCTTTTTCCATACTCTTCACGAATAAGTTTAAAGTCAATTGTTGAGGGTGTATTTCCAAGATATATACCATGCCCCCACTCAATACCTTTTTCACACAATTCAGAATTAACATCTTCTTGTTTTGGATATCTGGCATAATACTCAACGCCAATGGCAACTGTGTAATTACCGGATTTAAGCTCCATAAGTAACAGATTCTTATCTGTGAGTTTTTCAACTACTCTATAATCACTACCATTAAGGTTATGTAATATATCACCCTGCTCATATTCTCTTTCTATTTTCTCGTAATGAGGATATGGTCGCTTTATTTTCTCATCCTTAATACTGATTCCTAATCTATCAAGTATCTCCATACATTTTTCATCACAAAGCTCATAATAAAACTCACACTCTGTTTCATTATATCTCCCGGTTATAAACAATTCCAAATCAGAAATATTCTTGCAGTATCTTACATACATTGTTTCATTAGGTGAAAAATACATTTCACAACAAGCATCACCTTTTTCCTTCACTTTCTCAAGTTCTGTGATTATTTCTGCCACTTCCCAGTAATTTTCGCATGCACTTGGCATATATTTTTTTACGAATGTCTCAAATGTACATATAAAGTTTCGCTCATAGCCTTTCTCATTTACTGTGCCTAAAATAATTTCATTTATCTTCATCTTTACCTCCCATTTTTTATAAACAAGGCAGAGCCAACCGACTCTGCCTATCTCTTTATGAGCCTGTAAGTAAATTAATACTTTCCTGACTCACCATACTTTCTAACAATTCTTTTTGGTTTGAGTTAAAATTATACTCATCTGCCATATCTTCATATGTTTTTAATGTAACATTAACATATAATACAGATTTTCTCTCGTTCCTTCCATTGGCACCTCTTACAGTCTCTGTTCCAGTTGATGTTGTGTAGCTACACATATCATTAACAATATCCTGTAGCCTTGTCCTTGCTGTATCATTCACTATAATTGCTACATCCTCGACACCATATTTAACCATATATATGTTTAAGATGTCATAATAGTTTGAAGGTGTATCTCCTTCATCATACCCCACATAAACAATCTTTCCAATATCATATCCTTCATGCTCATCAGCCAATGTGTTTACATCCCTGTTAAATTCTGCAACATATGCGCTTGTCACAGTTTGAACAGTATCTCCATCCTGAAGTGGCGGAAAAAATATGGCAAGCGGTGAATTATATATGATTGCAACAATGATTACAATAGGCAATACCGATATGATAATCATTGGAATAAGTGTCAATAATGATAATGCTATTACAGGTCCTATTGTCTTTAATATAAAACTACCACCCGTGATAAATAAGTCTTTTACAAGTTTTGCAAAGCTGTCTTTCTGCTTACTTTGTTCATTAAGCTTATCTAGAAAGAATTTAAGCATTCTACTCTTGCATGTGATTTGTGTATCCTTTTCATCAATAGCTACTCCTGCAACATATCCTGCTCCTATACCAATAGCAGTTCCTATTCCCGGTGCAACTGTGGTACCTGCTGCCGTGGTAGCTACTGTTGTTGCCACTTTTACGGTAGCTTTAGCTGTAGCTTTTGCCGTTTCTTTTGCACTGGTCTTTGCTGTTTCCTTGGCAACTTTTTTGGCTGTCTTATTTGCCACATTCTTGACAGACTTCTTACCAATCTTTTTGGCAGTATTTACTTTCTTAATCCCATTACCCTTCATCTTAACAAATTTATTTTTAAACATTGCTGCACCTTTTGAAGATATACCAGTTATAGGCTTTGAAAATGCATATGCCATAACTGTAGCATCCCTTAATTCATCACCACCATCAACCTTATCCAAGGCACAGTTTATACCTGCTGCACCAACCATCTTCAGATTTTTATGTTTTGCTTTTATAGACTTTCTTGACTCACTAAAATTTTCTTTTATTCGTCCAAACTTCCATTTTCGCTTACCCTTCAAAGTATTTATAGGTTTAATAGTATTCTCTACTTTATGTACCTTCATTTTCTGCTTTGTATGAATAACCATAGGCTTGTCATCTACTTTTTTTATTTTCAGTTAATCCACCTCCTTTGGAGTATAAAAATAGCCATTACAGAGAACTTAATCTCCATAATGGCTAAAGTAACTTTTTAATTGTTGTGGAATAAATTTTTATCTAATTCCCTGCAAACTAGACCTATTTATTTGTAAAATAAATCACTATTCTATATGATAATCTCACAATTAATGTTCTAATGAAAACAAATCATCAAACTTCTTTTTTGTTTCTTCTGCTATTTCTTTTGCTAATACATCTTTCTCATCATCTTCTACATAAATTGTATTATGCGTTATTCCCAACGCACTCAATTGATGGCGTATTGATTCAAACGCACTATATGGAATAAATATTTTTGTTATTTTTTTCTGTAATACATTATAATAATCCATCGGCCACAATAGAGTTCCAGTTGTTGTAAATTTGCCTGCTTGTCTTGAAATCCTTTTTTCTTTATTAAATCCCGAAAAACACACTGGTGGTATCATACTATGCAAACATTCTTCTAATAATTTTGAGTCCTCAATTGCATCAAGAATTTTAGGGTTTTCTTCAAAATCTTTTATAGGCGCACTTAATTTATTAATCTCTAACGGATCAATCACAAAAACAGCTCCTCCTCCACTTCCAAAACCTTCTGATTCAATAAAATACTCAATATCATCTTCTTCTGTTTTTCCTATTAAGCAATCTCCAACCGCAAAAAACAAAGCATTCATTGCATTTGTCGTCCAATCTAAAACCCTTGTAGGAATTCCATAATGTTGAGCAATACACTCCCATTCAATATTAGATTTTACATCATATTCTAAACATCCAGCCGCTTTTTTACTAAACTCATCAACCATTTTATCTACTGGTAAAAAAGCCACCAAATTATTAGAACCGCTACATGTATTATCTAAAACAGGAGTATCTAATTTATTTCCTCTTTGATCTTCGATTGCAATTACTTTTCGTAATGCAGAAGGAGAAAGTCTGTATTCACACTTACTTTGCCCTCTATACCATTTTTCAGTATCATTACTACCTATCTTTTCTATAAGATTTATGTATTCAGCAAGACTTTTAACAACATAAGTATTCATAATTCTTCACACCTCTCATATAATCAAATTATATAGTATTTTTAATACTACGGTTCTTAAGTTATCCAAACAATAATATTTTCTTTTCCATTATATTACAAACGCTTTTATTTTTCCATATATTTGTCTTTTATTTTCCTCTCCGCAATCTTCTCATGAATATTTGTATTATACAGCTTATAAATACCAGTATCCTTCCCGATCTGATTATCAAAAGGCACTACCACAGAACCACACTTAAGTAACCCCATACCGGATGATGTGTTTGTTACATAATTAAGCTGTGCATCGGATACGCTGATAACCTCTGCCATTTTTGAACTGTCCGTATTCGCCTGTTTAAGAAGTGCCACAAATTCTGAATTTGCAAGCATTGTTGTAGCTGTATAATTTTGCAAAAGGTCTGTCACATTCTGTGTAATACCAGTACATAAGCCACCTTGCTTTCTCACCTTTTTCCACAACTGCTGCAAATATTTTGCTGAATATTCTGAATTTAAAAGCACATGAAATTCATCTATATATAACCATGTAGCCTTACCTTTATTACCATTCTCGATTATTCTCTGCTGTATTGACTCCATCATCACAAGCATTGTAATAGGACTGAGTTCCGCCCCCAAGTCTCTTATACCATAGACTGTAAATCTGTTGTCTACATCAACATTAGTCTGGTGATTAAATATATTAAGTGAACCATTTACAAACAGCTCTAGTGACAAAGCTATATCCTTTGCTTCCTCCTCTGGTTGCTTTAGTAGCAAATCATAGAAATCAGACATTACAGGTATGTATTTTTCTTTGTTTCTTGCAATCTCTGTGTACATATTTCTGATGCAACGGTCAATGATTGACTTCTGTCTTGAATTTAAAGAGTCACCTATACATTGCTCACATAATCCAAGCATGAATTCTCCCTTTTCTCTTATCCATCCTTTACTGTCACTCTGGTCGAGATTCCATACATCCATTGACAATGGATTCACATAATTATCCGTATATGTAGACATATTTACGACAGTCCCACCATATGTCCTGGCAACATCAAAGTATTCATTTTGTGGGTCAATAACAATAATCTCATCATCTCCACTCAAAAATACTGAACCCATCTCCATTTTACAGAAGAACGATTTACCAGAACCTGGCACACCAAATACAAAGCCGTTACCGTTGATAAGCTTCTTTCTGTTACCTACATTGATGTTTTTTGACACCTGATTGATACCATAATAGTTTCCTCCGAGCTGGTTAAGTTCCTGCACATTAAAAGGCATTAACACTGCAAGTGACTGTGTAAGCATTGTTCTCATTGTTTCCACCTGTCTTACGCCTATAGGCAATGCGGTATTTAATGCCTCCCTCTGTTTTAAGAAATGAACATCAATGGTGCAGCTGTTACGCTTTCCAATGGTTACGACTGTTTCCTCAACACTTTTTAACTCCTCAAGCGAATCAGCCATAAGTATAATCGTAACACCCACATAAAAAAGGCATTGGTCATTTTCTCGCACATCATCCATTATAGCCTCTATTTCTCGCTTTTCCGTTCGCTTTGCATATGATATTTCTGATGAAAAATCATTGTTTTTATTACGAATACGCTGTTGCTTGATGATGTCTGACTCAATACCTAAATACTTTTTCTGTAATGTCCTTTGTGTTAAATCCTTTGGTATGGGAACTACGTCTATACTAACCATTGAATGCACAGGAAGTGATGTGATTTCATTAAGAAATCTGTCAGATAAGCTGCTTGGATACTTTTTTATGAACAATGCCTTACAATACTTACCTTCATCCTCAAATCTGTCTGGAAAGAACTTAAGCATGCCGTTGCACAAATCATTTCTAAAATCAGCACCTATTTTTCTTGCTTTCTTTATGTCAAAATCAAAAGAACTTTCATCCCCCAAATGATAGAAATCGTGTAATATTTTTAACCTCTCATTTCCGCTTAATGGTATAATTTCCGCACCAAGTTCAACAAAAGCCTTATGTATGGTTGCTTCAAGTGTTGCAAACTGTGCTTTTGCCTCTTCAAAATTCTTTCGCTCAATTGTAATTGTCAGGTACCTCTCCTGCTCTATACCTTGTCTTCCTTCAATTATCTTTTCTTCTATGATGTCGTTATATACCTTACGGTACTCATCATATCCATCATCCATATACTGGATTAATATCTGACTCTTAAGCTCATCCATATTCTTATTTTTATTATTTGTTGTTATCTTAAAGCAACAATCTAATGAATTAAGGAATTTGCAGTATCTCTCAAATATGTCCATCTGCTCATCTTCACTGGTAGTTGTATAATTAATGTCCTGAAAGCGGTAGCACTTGGAATACTTGTTTCTAGCCACCTCAAATATTCCATTTTCAGCCACTGCCATAATCTCTATGGTTTCCTGTATGGATTTTGGAGACTTATATAAAGGCTCGCTTGCTTTCTTAAGTTCCTTAAATCCGTCTGAAAATAAACCCATGTTCTTCTCCCTCTCTTTCGCGATTATTCATCACACCATGCCGGGTGCAATCCCGGCTGATGCCAAAGTTGCCCCGACCACAAAAGTCAGAACATATTTAACTTTTATCTCATAAATTTGTAAGCAACTGCTGCAATAACCAGCATAACTATTATCATTGCACATATAAGCATAGTTCTTTTCATTTTTTCCTTCATTGCCTCAAATTCACTGATATTTTCTGCTTCTTCTGCATTTGTACTCTTACCGGATTTTTGTGCATTCACAATTTCCATTTCATACTTCTTAATCAACTGCTCGCTCTCTGTTGACACATATGTAAGTGTTCTGTTAGAAAACATAAAATGTAGCTTTCTACTCATATATTCATAAAAATCCATACCATTATATGAATAGAAACCTCCAAGAGCAATCGGTGAAACCACTGGTATTGCCACATATGCAGAAACTGTAAGACCTATATATCTGTACAGAAAAAATACAAGTGTCCCTCCTGCAATCACGCTGGCAACGGAAAATACTAACTGTTTTGCCGTGAGTCCCATTGCCAGTGATTCCTGATAACGGTCTATGTCTTTGTTGATTTCAATTAACATATATTATCACTCCCTTCTACCTTGTCCTCTCACTCTTTTTATGTTCATGCTTTACCTCTGTTGAACTTTTGCTAATGTTTCGCTCATAAATAGCCATTCCATCAGGACATAATTCCCTAAGTCTTGCAGCATCAAACAAATACAATGGATATGTACAGTAACCACTTTGTTTCACAAGACCAGTAAAAGTTCCAATCCTATTTTCCTCTATGAACTTTTCCAGCTCCGGCATATTGTTTGTGTCTACATACCCACAGTAATCAGGTACCTTTCCATCAAGATTTACCGTTAAATCACCATATGGTTCAGGACAACTGTCCTCATATGACACAAGACCTATGTATATGCAAGCATTATTCATATACTGGTTAATTTCAAGTCTTACCTGCTCCGTGGTTCCCCATTGTGTCTTAAGTTCTAAATTCTGTTCCATTTCTCCTCCTTTATAGTCCAAATACTTTACTTGTAAGTGACTGTGCTCCTTTCACGCTTCCAACCGTAAGCGCAATGGTAAATGTAAGCTCGCATAAATAAATGAGCGTTTTTGCCCAATCTGCATAACTTCCTGTAAATGTTGGCAGACCGGCATTTATAAAAGAATTGCATACTATTATCGCAAGTGCCATTGTTACAGCCTCAAAACACACTGATAAAAAGTACTTTACATATGACACCACCGTATGACTTACTGCCCTGTTACCACCCATGGTTGAAAATGCCAACGCTCCAAGTGGAACAATGATTAACAGCTTCAAAAACCTAAAGTACACATTGTAAATCAAAAAGAAACCACATATAATAACAATAATTGCTATTAATGCCGACAAAATTAACATTATCAGACTCTCACCGAATCCTAAATTCTTAATTGTATCTGCCTGTGTACTGTTAATACTTAAGTTTGATGTTGTGCCATTAGTCAGTGCATTTACAAGATTTCCTACGGTTTCAAATATTGCCTTCATAATCGTTATATTATTGGCAACAAACCATTCAGCAAGTGCCAATTTTATAAGCATCCTGAGTATTACTTCAAATCGCATCTCTTCTTTAATATCCACGCTCTCCGAACAAAAGCCAATGACAAAGAACAGTACCACAAGTGATGAACCCACAGCCACAAACACCGGATTGATAGTCTCTATGATTGTCCATGGGTCACCATTCTTAAAATCAACCGGCGATTCTCCAAGCATCGAAAACACCAGCGACACCTGATTGTTCCAAAAGCCAAACACTACTTCCAAAAGAGCAAGTATTTTATCTCCAAGTTTGAATATGTCCATACTTGTTTAACTCCTCCCTTCATAAATCGTGGCTCATCTTCCATATGCATTTCTTAAAATCCCAAGAATGCCAATACTGTGGAAATACCTGCCATCATTATTCCTGCCACGATACCTTTCAAGGCAGAATTCATTGTAGATGAATCCTGTCCCTGATAAGCCTGCGCAAATTCCATTACATTCTTTGCAAGAATAATCACACCTACAGCACCAATAACTGCAATAACTAATGTTTTAAGGTTATCAAGCGGTTCTGTAATGGATGATGTCGATGCAGTTGTTGATGCTGCCGTTGTCGCTGTTGTTGCAAACACCTGCGTTACCATCACATTGCTCATCAAAACACCCATTGATACAGTTGCAATCACCTTATTTTTAACCGTTCTTAATGATTCAATAAATCCATGCTTCTTTTTTTCGTTCACCAATATATTTTCATTCTGATTCATATTATTAATCTCCTCCTACTTTTAGGCAACAAAAAGGCAGATATGGATATGACTCCTACATCTGCCTAATGTTACCAATATTTTATTTATATCATCAGGATAATCCTGTTATAGTGTTAAATCGGGCTTTCCCCGATACGTTACTGCGACAATCCCCCCTTTCATATTATAAGCCCCAGGCTCTTCTCATTTCTTCCGGACTTACACAAGGATAAAAATACTTACATAACAGATTTTTTGGAACTCCTTTATTTTTAGCCATCTCTCCCAAATCAAGCTGTTCATCCGAAAAATCCCACTGTGCTGCACGATTGAAATAAGTATCCTTGCCCTTTATCTTATACTGTTCCCTGTTAAATTTTTTACATATCTGTGTATTATCCGTATACTGTAATTCAACTGCCTGCTCTTTGTTATATCTTTCCTTTTGTCTATCTTCATCAAACTTTATAAATCTTTGTTTCATCTGTTCCTGACCAAGATTCATAAACTCATTATAAGAAAGACTATCTATGTAAATATTCTCCCCCTGCTCTTTTAATCTTGTATAATGCTCAACAGAATTTGCTGACAGAAGATAAAATGGTGCTCCTATAACTCCATCATCTTTATTAGCTTCACCAATATATGGTTTACCACCACCATCAGCTGTCTGTTTGAATTTGCTATGCTTGAATGGTATGTATTTGTCATCCATTATAGGATCAAAGCCTCTGATGAATATGATACATTTCCTGTTATCGAGTTTTCTTACTTCATCAGCAGTAAAGAGCTCTCTTCCAAGAACGTCATAGTTCCTTGAAGCACTCCCCTGTCTCCCTTTAGTTTCACCTGTAGATTTCTTATCAATAGTTCCCTTACCCAAAAGTTCTGATACATATTTATGCGTACTCTGTTCATTTCCACCCAAATATATAAATGTATCACAGTTTCCGGGAATTGTTTCCCAAGTATCCTTAAACAAAGCTTTAAGCTGAGCAAAATTCTGTATGATTATTATTGAACTTATTTCCCTGCTTCGCATTGTTGAAAGCAATGAGCAATAATCATCCGGCAATGCCACATTTGCAAATTCGTCCATCATAAATGTTACATGAATTGGTAATCTGCCACCACATACAAAGTCTGCCTGATAGTACAATTCCTGAAATATCTGTGTATATAACATACCTATAATGAAGTTGTATGACTTGTCCGAATCAGGAATAACACAGAATAGCGCTGTTTTTGTTTCCTTATCACCATTCACACCTATACCAAGTTCTGCAAGATTAAGTTCATCTTTAGATAAAAGTCTTAAAACCTTTCTATTTTCAAGAAAAGCAAGTCTTGAATTTGCGCTTATAATAATGGAACGAACCGTATCTCCTGCACCACTCATACATTTTCTGTACTGTTTTAGTGCTGGATGATTTGCTCCAAGTGGTGAAGTTGCCTCCAATGCATTCATTCTCGCATCAAGTCTTGACTGTTTTCCTTCACCTACAACTTCAGCCTCACCGATTAAATTAAGTACTGATTCAAAATTCTTTTCATTTACCGGTAATTCAAGCCATACATAGTAAAATATTGCCTGCAAAAACAAACTTTCCGCCTTCTCCCAGAATGGATCTGATGGTGTAGCTCCTTTTGGTGTTGTATTTGAAATAAGATTTGTAATAAGCTTCACAACATCTGTTTCTTCCCTTATATATGAAAACGGATTGTAACAGTCTGACTTCTCCATTTCAAGCAGGTTTATGGCTTTTACATTGTACCCATTATCTTTAAGCATCTGCCCACAGCTTCTCAAAATTTCGCCCTTTGGGTCGGTCGAGATAAATGAACAATTACGTGGCATCTGCATAAGATTAGGCTTTACTTCATAGAATGTCTTTCCCGCACCCGAGCCACCACATATCAAAATATTACCATTTAGCTTAAGTCTCCTAAAATCAAGAGACATCTTCACATTTTGACTTAATATACGATTAAAATGTTCATCCTTATCCATTAAAATCTCATTTGCTTTCTTTGGATTTTCAAACCTCGCCGTACCATATTCCTTGCCTGGCATATAGTTTCTCATACTTGTATAGTACATAATCATAACCATCGCATATATCACAAGCATAACTACAACACATTTAAATGTATGTTCCGTGAAGTAATTACCAATAGGTCTTTGCACGACCTTGGTAAATGCCGGAATAAATATGTCTGCTGTCATCCCTTCTTCCCATACGCCACCAACAAGATACCCAATGTATATAGCCAAAATAACACCACCAATAATCAATATCAGGGAAGGTTTCTTTTTGGTTGTATCCATAAGTTATTTCCCCCTCTTTTGACTTGCCGGCTTCTTTACTGCCTTTGAAACCTCTTTGTTTTCCTTAACATTCTTTTCATATCTCTTTCTGACCTCAGCTTCAACCCTGTCATAATGCCCCTTATATAGCGCATCCCCTTTCATGGTTTCAACAACTTTGTTTTCTTTATCATAAAGCTTATATTGCTTATTTTTATCAAGAAATGTAAGCATTGTCTTACCATTATGAATTTCCATAATATCTTCCTTGTCAATCCAAATGTATCTGGCATTATCTCCCCATGTTCCCGGTACTCTTGTCTTAACAGCATGGTCACTTTCCTGAACTATAAGAGTCTTACTTATTGTAATATCAGATAAATTCATATTTTTTGATGCAGCTATAGTCCTCATTCTGTTCGCAAGCTCATTATACCCTCTGATTCTGCTATAAAATGCCTCTTTATCCATAATAACTTTATGTACACCTGTCTCATCTCTCTTACTTAAAAAACCTATGTTTTCAAGCTGCTTTATAATATTTTCTGCCTGCTCATTTCCTATACTGAAATTTTCCTTAACAGCGTCCACACTGATGCTCTGCTTTTCCATTGCAAATAAGCCAACCTTCTCCATTAGCCCATCCATCAGTTCACTTGCCCTTGATGATTCCTCAGTGCGGACTTTATCATTTCCCTTCTTCTGTTCCTGTAAAAACTCCATTAATTTCCCGAGAGTTTTCTCATCACCATTCTTAAGATAGTCATCAAACGATGCAATGCTTCCAACACCAAGCTTTTGAATCATCATATTTGCTCTTGGTACAGCCTCTGTATGAAATATAATTTCCGATAAACCATCGGTTTTATTAACATCCGGTAGCACAGAATATAACAAACCATACTTTTTAGCCATTTTCTGTACCTTTTTCATATCTTCAGTCTTAAACTGCAACACCTGAAGGTCTCCACCCTTCATAAGTAGTTTTCTCATGGATGTCTTGCCTAATGTCTTCTCATAATCAAGCATTCCCTTCAAAAATGCTATTGCTTTCTGCATTGTCTCAATACTGCCACTTCCTACCTTCATTGCAATATCAATACCATCATAAGCCACCGTAATTATCTGTACTGCTTCCTGTATTGCCTCTGCCATACAACCACTCCCTTCTATAAAGACATACTCTTAACCACTCTCTCTTTAATGATACTTGTGTCCTCACATCGAAGTTCTTCAATGGATACATCTATATTGTGAGCCTTAAGTAATTCTACAAGTCTCTGTGATGCCTTTTTCTCCTCAAGACGGTACATTTCTATGGCTACGAGCAGATTTTCAATATGCTCAAGCCACTTTGGTTTTAAATCAATAATTGCATCATATTTAGCTTTAACTGCCTCCCTGTCAGATTCTTCCTTTGATAATTCGTCAAGCAGGCTTTCTGTCAGTTCCTTATCATTTGTTTTAAATGCAAATTGGACCACATACTGCTTGTCCTCTACAGGCATTGATTTATTCTTTGCCTCAATCTTTTCAATAGTTTCCTTAATTGTAATTAAACTCATACATTTCCTCCTAATTCATCTGTCTTCGCTGATTATCACTCTTTGCTATAAGAATGATTTTTGCCATTCTATCCGGCGTAAGATTATTGTTTATAAGCTGCTCAAGTTGTTCCTCTGTAAGACCACTCTCCATGCCCACATATATTTGCTCAAGCTGTTCAGCATTCAAATCACCACTAGCTACCAGTCTTACAATGTCCTGTCTTGATTTCCTTTTTGAACATAATCTGCTTATAATTGCATTAAAACCACTGATTTTTCGCTCTGAACGGTCAATCAGCATCCTATCAGTTATTATTCCCCTGTCTACTACTTGCATCTGATAATAAACAGGTATTCTGTTATCCATAATCACTGCCTCCTCCTTCTTATCCGTAGCTTTAACATCCACATCCGTTTCCTTTGTTGAAACATTCACATCCGATACTTCTCCTTTAAGCTTTTTTATCTCTGCATCTTTTCCTGCTATTACACTGTCTTTTTCCATAATTTCTTTCTTCATTTGGTTTATAAGATTATTCTGTATCTGCAACTCTTTCTTATAAACCACTATCTCATCCAGTTTCTTACTTAATGCTTCATACTTATTATTATCAGCCTTAAGCGCCATAAGACTTTCCTTCATTTCCTTAAACAGTTCCTTCACATACTCTGGCGCCACTTCCATATCTTCATTCTTTGCTTCAATCTCCATGAGCATTTCTTTTAACAGCTCCCTCATACGTTTTGCAGGCATATTTTTAAAAACAATATCTCTTATAGCATCGAGTGATACTCTTCTTTCATAAAAGTCATATGCCACTTCCATTTGGTGTGCATTAAGTCTGGTATCTGTGATGACCTCTATAGCCTCCTCTGAATATCCAGCTCTTAAACATTTTGAAAATACAGCCATCTTATCCGGCTCCTTTGGAAACTTCTTTTCATAAAGAACTATCTGTTCCTCAGTAAGACCATACTCAATATCATCCTTAATTAGCTTTATAGCCTCATCGCTTGTAATGCCCCTGTTTTGGGCATGAGCAATACTTCTGTCAATTAATCTCTGCAAATCCATTCTTTGCTGTTTTGTTCTCTCTAGTTCCATATAAATCCTCCTAAAAATGGGACAAAAAAATACAGCCTATCTTTTTGGCTGCACTCTAATGTCCTTATTATCATTAATTTCTTTTTTGGTAAGCATTTCTCTTTTTGTATCTGTGATATCTTTTAATATGCTGTCTGCATTCCACATTTCCTTTTTTATCACCGCTGCTTTACCACTTACTTTCGCTATTTCATTTTTATAATGTTCCTTTAGCCTTTTTACCTCATCATAAGTATACCCCTGCGATTGCAATTGTTCTTCCAGTTCCTGCCACTGATTATATTCAACTTGAAAATTTTCATCTCCTCCTATAAATGCCTCTTTTGCACACACGAGCTCGTCCATTCTGTCCACAATATCAAAAAGAGACTTACATTTTGCCCTTGCCTTATATATTTTACTTTTTTCCTTATTCACTTCATCCTTTTTATTCGTAAGACTATTGATAACCACTATAAGTTCAGACATTGAACGAATGTTATGCCTAGCAAGAAACAAATATTGTTGTTGCAACTTATTCATATGCTCTATGTCACTCTTATATTTCCACGCCTGACTATATGCCCGCTTCTTAAGTCTTCCTGTACGATAAAGCTTTGCAAAATATTTCTTCTGTAAACCTGACAGTTTTGCCCTTCTGTATCTTTTTATACTACATTTAACTATTTTAGGACTTAAATGTTTTTCTTTTTTATAGTCATTAAGACTCTCAGTTACAATTCGCTCCCTTATCATTTCTTCACGATAATCATCCCCCAATGTCTTGCATCTTCTGAATCTATTCATCCCCGGAGGTTTAACGGCAAGATATTTTCCCTGCTTGACTTCATACCCTTTAGTTTCAAGCATTTTTATAAAACTCTCATATGTGGCAGACATTATGATACAAGCATCAATATCCCTTTTTATCATATTTCCCCATATAAACCTTTTATTTTCAGATACTCTCCATGCCTTTTCTTCAGAATTAGCTCTTTCCCCATCCAGTTCAATAACTGACAGACCATATTCTTTACATAATCTGTTGGTTATAGGCTGTATTTCCTTCTCCCAATCTCCTTTTGCATAATGATATTTCCTACCATCAAGAAAACTGACACTATTATATACAATATGACTATGTATATGTTCCGTGTTGTCATGCACCGCAAATACTGCTTCATATCTCTCACCTATAAACTCAGCAACAAACTTTTCAGTTATTTCAAATACTGTATCAGCATCCACTTCCCCCTCTTTAAATGAAAGAACAATATGATAGCCCTGCCTCTGATTATTCTTATTAAATCGAAGTTTAGTCTCTCTCATCTGCTCATATGCCTTGTTAGCAATACAATTTACACTACCTATAAGCCTTCCATCCTGCGTTTTCTCCGCTACTGTTATGTAATCAATGGAACGTTTCAAATGCATTCCGTGATAATTGCTTCCACTGTCCTTCATATGCATTATTTTACTGATTGCCAATCTTTTTCACCGCCTCATTTACCATATCATTGAGTTTTCTCATATAGGCTACCAGCTGAACCTTATCACGTTCATAATATAAGCCCGAATTATTATTATAAACTATCTGATTAATGTTTCTTCCTATGTAATTAACCTGATTGATAAGCTCTGTCAGTAGCTTCCTTATCTCTGGGTAATCCATCGGCTTTTGACTTAACAGAAACCTAAAGTACTCTGCTTCCTTCATATTAAATTCAGCGCATCTCTCCCTCAAACTTTTTCTTCATCAGGTGTTATACGCACAGTCTTTCTGTATGTATAAGTTTTATTATTTGTCACCCTGCACCTCCTTAAAATAGTCTGCTCCCACACATTTCCTCAAATATTGCTTATAGCCCTCCTTCCCTAAACTGCAAGATACGCATAAGCGACGTCGCTTCGCTTATCTTATGCATCTTGTTAGGTGAAATCCCCTAAAACCCCTTTTACACATATAGTGAGTGATATTTTTACTATCATTTTTATTATATGAGTGACAAAAACACACTCACTTGTCGATTTTGAGTGAACTTTTTACTATCATCTTTTTTATCACTTTCATAAATAAAAACTCTGTGAGTGACTATTTTGCTATCATATTCTCCTTTTGAGTGATAATTATTCACTCACTATCTTGATTTGAGTGACTTTTTTACCATCATATTTTCTGTAGTCATAACTTTTGCCTGCAACCATTCATTATAGTCCTTATATCCATTCGGAACAGGCTTATCCTCTACCTCATACCCCAATTCATAATATTTGCTCATAAGACTTTTTGTTGCCTTTCTTCCTGGCTCATCATTATCAAGACAAAATATAATATCAGTAATGTGTGGATGTTCATTAAGAAATGTAACCAGTGGCTCATCGCTTACCATACCAAGTGCAATCATATTAGTGCTAAAATCATCGTATATATCCATATAACTCATCATATCAATAGCAGCTTCAAATACAACAATTTTATCACTATTTTCGTTGAATATGTTAAATCCGTACCTTTTATCATTCCCCTTTACATCACATTTAAAAGCTTTGCCGTTTCCATCAAATACCCCTCGCATGCTTGCAAATCGTGTTATTCCATCCTTGTCATTACCTTTAAATACAATGTTATGGTAATTACGACTTTCATATATAAGTCCATGATGAACGAAATAGTCCACAACTTTTCTTTTTATCCCTCTGCCATTACAAAGATAGTCATACAGATAGTGATTCGTGTAATTTTGTGGCGGTAACACAAATTCTGACTTTTTCTCTTTTATGTACTCCACCTGATTGTTTAATTTACTTTCTTTCGCCTCATATTTTGAATATCCTGCAAAATCCAACAACCAAAATACTGCTTCTTTAACACTCATACCACCAAAGATTCGTAAAAAATCTATCTGTGAACCTCCATTTTCCCCTTTTTCATACTGTCTCGACCATCTGAACCAATGACTTCTATTATATATCCGTATCGAATCCATTTCTTTTAATGTGTGATAGTTTCCTATTTTCCGAACGGTATATCCAAGTGCTGAAGCTACAGCGGTAAGATCTACTTGCTTTGCTATGGCAAGCTCTTCACTTGTAAAACTACTTTTGTCTGTCATCTTGCTCTCCCCTTTTCTGCAACTGTTGCAGTTTGAAATTCTACCTTCTTATAATCAGTCCTTAGAACATTTTTCGGAAAAGGCATAATACCTCCTGCCTTAAAACTAAAAAACTGTGAATTATCACCACCTACTATTATATGGTCTATAATAGGTATCCCCATCATTGACCCTAAATTCACCATTCTATCAGTCAGCATCGTATCCATCTCACTAGGCTTTATACTTGATGACGGATGATTATGAACTAATATCATTTTTGAAGCGTTTGATAATATACTTGATTTAAACAGTTCTCTTGGATGCGCTATACTTGAATCTACTGCTCCAATACTTGCTATGTTGCAGTTTATAGGAGTTCCATCAGCCTTTAAATTAATAACACACATCATCTCTCTATCCATTTGACATAAATACTCACCTAATAATTCTACTGCATCTTCAGGCATTGTAATAGGCTTATCACTGATAATCGGAGCATCTTTAACAAGTCTTATTGACACAACCTCCAACTCATACAGATTTTTCTTTTTCATCCAACTCACCAGCCTCCCCAAACTGTACTCGGATTATTATCTTTTTATCATCATCCAAACCATTTACAAAAGCAATCAATTCATCCATTGTCATTTCCTTTGGCTCCATGCTTCCTCCTTATCTGCCTCTGCCACCTGCATCATATACTAGCTGTGGTTCAGCAACAATACCATCTAGTCTCTTGTTCGGAGTGTCCGTTGCCATTGTAAGTTTTCTCAAATCCTTATCGTAATGGTATACCTGATTCGAAAGTCTTTCATCTAATGAAACCTCATTCATATTTATTTCTTCTACCATTTGTGCCAATTCATATGGATCATGATTATCTGCACTTACAGCAATCGTTTCATGCACAGAAGCAGGCAATATATACAAATCACTATCTAATTGCTTAGCCACATCCTGTAAAACATCTTCATATAACATTGTGATTGCTCCATTAACTCCCTTTTCATTGCTAATAACCCATAACATTTCTTGCTCAGGAATCTCCTGTTTTAAAAGTTCAGCAATTTCAGGTGGCATTCCATCCTTAATAAATATATCTTTGATTACATCATCCATACGTTTTACAGTTGGCTTGAATATTCTTCTTGTATTCTCCACTGCAGCCTTAAACAACTGTTCCTCATCCATGCCTAAATGCTCTGCCAAATTATTTTTAATAATCGTGCTTTGAATGCCTTTTTCATCATCAAATACAACCCAACGATAAATGATTGATAAATCTTGAAATGGTCTATTCGGCATATTTTCAAGCATTTCTTTATTTTGCTCTGTATTAATCAGTTGAAATACAATATTGTCCTTTGCTGCTGATAAGTCAATTTTATCGAATTCAGGAGCATTCTTCATTGCTTTATCCATTTGTACTGCAGCATCCTGCAATGTCCCTTGTAAATCTTCTGTCTCCAAATACTTTTCATACATATGATTTATGTATATTGTAGGTGAAACTCCTCTTTCTCCCACAAGTAGTGTTAATCCGTCAAGTGTAACGTTTACTTTATTTACTTCCTGTGTATTAATTTCCATGCCGTGGTACTTCTCCGGCATATATTCCATAAATCTTTCTTTAACCACATCTTTAAAAACTTCATATGTCATCATATAACAATTCCTCCTTAAAAAATGAGGTATAAACTCACCGGCTTATACCTCATGCTTAGTTTTATTCTGTTCTCTCATTTTCTTTTCGTCTGCCTTTTACTGCTGTCACTCCAACGACAGTCGCAGAACCCATCAGTAATGCTACTGGCAAAATATTAAATGTATCACCTGTATTAGGAGTTTCTGGTTCAACATATTTGTTTGTAATATCAAGAGTATATACCACAACTCCATCTATTGCATTTTCAAAATCTAGTATTACTTCTCTTACAGTATCATCCAACACATAATTATTAGCAGTTTTCACCTCTTTCACATAAAATGTATTATCTTTTACAAAGATATCCTTATCAATAAAAGTAATATCAAATAAAGAAGAAGTACCAACACCATCCTCATTCGTGACAAGTTTCTCAATTACATTTCCCTCCTGGTCTAGTATCTCAAATTCCACACCGGATATAGGTTTTCCTGTATCTTCATCAGTCTTTCTTATTACAATCTGACCTTTTATGAAATCATCCTTCATATCTACTTTCTGAATTTCCAAAGTTTCATACACCTCAAATGCTACATCTTCTGCCAATGAATATCCGTAAGGAGCGCATTCTTCCTTTAAAATATATTTACCTACAGGTAATCTCTCAATTAAATGTACAGAACCATCCGATACCCAACTATGTATAACATTACCATTCTCATCAATAATTGATAATTTTGCACCTTCAAGTTCATGTTGACCTGTAATATCTGTCTTTGAAATCTCTACTCTGACAGGATGATTGCTAAATTCACTTCTATATGTGACAACTTCCACATCCTGTCCCTGATATTCAGCATCATACTCTATAATATCATTACTTGATACATACCCTTTAGATGCTTTAAGCTCCTTCACATAATATTTTGCAAACGGATAATCCCTTGTAAACTGAATCAAACCTGCTTCATCAGATGTAACCATTTCCACAAGCGAGCCTGCTTCAATGATAACCTCTCCATTTATGTTCTTAATATCTTCTTTTGCATATAATCCAAATACTGCCCCTGAAATTGTATCTCCTGTTTCAGCATCCTTCTTAATTACAGATATATCGAGCTTCTGTCTGTCATTTACAAATGTTACAGTTTCCATCACAACTGCTGTTTCCTGATTCGCATACTCTAAAGTAACCCTTTTTTCATCTTTTCCACACACAAAGCCATGTGGTGCCTCAACCTCTACAACTCTGTATGCACCCAACGGTAAATTAGATACTTCAGCTTTTCCATTATCATCGGTAACAACAGTATCAATCAAATCTCCTGCTTGATAAAGCGTAATTCGCTCTCCATTTTCGCTTTTCTGACCGTCAGGCGTATAAATATCCTCTGCTGCATAAATATTAAATTTAGCTCCCTTTAAAGGCTGTTCTTCGTATACAAACTGTCCCATCTTATACCCAGTAAGAACTTCGCCCCTCTTTTCGACTGCCAATTTACCCACAACAGCTGTATCCTCATACATTACTGTAATAATTGCCTCATTTATGTCATAATCCACCTTATGAAATGTATCACTGTCTATTTTCACAGTCACAAAATTCTCATTTAACAGATATCCGTAAGGTGCTGATACCTCTTCAATCCTATATGTACCAACGCTTAACACATCTGGCAAGATTAAATCACCATCTTCATCTGTAAAAAACGAAGTGTGAACCTCTTTAGATGGATATGTTGTTATCATCTCCACATACTCTTTAGTATCAACATTGTATATCTTAAACTCTGCATTAGGAACTAACACTACATTTCCAGTATCAGCATCCTTTTTCACAATTCTCAATTTTGCAGTAAATTCTCTGTCCACAAATACTCTCCATGTCTGTGGTTCATTACTATTTTCTGCAATACTTACCTCGAATGGTCTTATTGTTACCATATTATGAGGTGTAGTTGATTCAACCACAACATAATCGCCATATGGAATGGGAATGGTAGTAAGATGCCCCTTTTCATCTGTGAACAACTCTGTTTCTCCATTTTCACCTATTACAATAGGATTAGCATTGTCAAAATCGTAGCTCCCTTCCTTGTTTACTGATAACGAAGATTTTAAGTATGCTTTAAATCCTGCTGCCTCAAGTAATGTTGCTTCTGTATCAATACCATTATCAGCAATTTTTATAAGTTGAAACGACTGTTTCATCACAGTTTCATAAACATTTCTGCTTCGTGAAACTTCTACTACCATATCACCTTCATAACCACAAACCACATCGTATTCAGTTTCATCAAGCAAATATCCCATTGATGGCTGAATCTCTTTAATGTAATAGTTTCCAAGATATAGATTATCTGCACTTGCCTCACCTTTGTCGTTTGTAATCACCGTTGCCACCAATTCATCTGCACTAAAAACAATACCTGTAACTCCATCAGGATGAATTATATTATCCCTTGCATATATTCCATATACAGCCCCCTCTAACGTTGCATTTCCCTGTGACACCGGTTCATTTAATTCCCTATCCAGCTTATGAATACGAATTTTTGCAGTTGTTCTGTCATTACTAAATGCATGTGAAAACACGGCTTTTTCTTCTGTTTCTGCCATATATTCAAACATAAATCTATATACTGCCTCTGTGTCTCTTATATACCCTTCTGGTGCTTTTGTTTCCATAATGTAATAGCTGTTTGCAATAGGCAAATCAACTGTATAGCATACCATTCCATTTTCTCCTGTTGATACTGTCTGTAATGCAGTATGTTTTGAAACGATAACTTCTCCCACATGATTTTGGATATCATCTGCAGCATATAACGTATACTCTCCACCTACAAGACTATTTTTTGTTTCCGAATCAACCTTATATACTTTTACCTCTGCCTTCTGTCTTGTATTTATTACATTCACCGCTTCATACTGTACTTCTTCACTTTGGTTTCCATAAGTCAATTCAACTGTCTGTGGTGTTGTATTAATGGTATATCCGTCTATACTGGATGTTTCAGAAATAACATATGTTCCAAGATGCAAATCAGTAAGTATTGCCTTACCATCGCTTCCTGTTACGAGATTTTCCTCTACAACTGCCCCTTTATCATACACTTTAGTACCGTCTGCTTTATAAATGTCACTTCCGGCAGTTACCTTAAATGTAACTCCTGATAAAAAGTCATTTTCATATATAAAATTACTTCCATCCCATCCTGTTAATACTTCGCCCTCTTTATATATTGTTATATTACCTAGCTGCTCTGAATTCGTTGCATTAATGTTAGTTGTCTGACCTGCCCTTACAGTAAGTGTGTGTACCTTATTACTTACCACATAACCTTCCGGTGCACTAATCTCCTTCACATAATATGTACCGGATGTAAGATAACCACTTTTTGCATACCCATTTGAATCTGTTATCATCGTTTCAACTAAACTTGTACACCCACTATCCTTATAAATGCCAAATACGGCACCTGCAAGCTTTTTTCCTGTACTTTCATCAGTTTTTGTAACAGCACCATAACCAAGACTCTCTGTTTTCAGCCTAAAATATGCTGTTACCGGGTCAGCTGCAGGCTTTGTTGATATCATCTCCTGGTCTTCAGGATTTCCTGTAACCCAATATATACAGCTTCCGGCAATCTCTACGGCATTAGTATTATTTTTCAATGTAGCCAAAGTTGATGTAGTCTTAACACTATCTGTGTATATGGTAATCTTATTTCCATTTCTTGACACACTATATCCATTTAATGTCAAATCGTAAGCACTAAGAATACCATTCGTATCTGTAAATGTATTCTCAAACCTCTGATTTGACTCATTCCACTTTAGCTCATATGTACTCGCATTTAAGATATTTGCTGCAGTAAAACTTGGTCTTTTCATATAATATGCATTAGTTATGTTCTCCTTAAGCTTTTCATAATAACTATACGCATATTCTGGATCATATCCTGCATTACATATCTTTCTTGCTGCACTGTCAGCTTTTTCAGTTCCAAATATACCAGCCTCAATAATCCATACCATTGCCTGCGTTGCGGAACGCTCATCTTTTTGAACCTCTGTCGGTTCAGCCATAACAGTATTGGAATGACCATAATACAAGCAATAATGCAACAATCTCTCTTGCTCCGTCGTAAATTCACTCATCATATCATATGAACTTGTTAACAATGAACCATTTGTTGCCTCTAAAGTATAATTTAAACAATACGATACTTCATTGTCTATCATATGATAATACATTATTCCATGGTCATAACCTGGCTCAAATTCCTCTATTTTCCCAGTTCTGTTTGGTGATGCAGGCCATATTTTCAAATTAGCCTGTGGACTTGCTGCCACTACCGGAATACTACCGGATACTACTGTCATAATAGCCGTTACCATTGCCATAATTACTGCAATAAATCTTTTCAACTTCTGTTTCACTCTAATTTCCTCCATTCTGCCTAATGGAGACTTGAGTAAACCTCCATTGGCCCACTCAAAAAGCAGGCCTTTTATTGACCTGCTTTAAAAAACTTATTATTCTATTATCTGTAACATCTAAATTCATACATAGGTACTCCGTTATGAATGTATATACCAGCACATTCTATGAAAAAGAATTCATCTGTTGCCTCACTTATCATAACCTCTGCGAGATACTCTGCTATAGCCTGCTCTGATGACAATTTTCTACCAGTGATTGTGCATGCTATGGATAAATCCGTTTCCAAAAACACCCCTAAATATCCTGCTCCTGCGTATGGATAAAATTCATCATACTCCTCTTGACTTATCAATCCATTGGCAAGCATCTCATCCATGCTATCAGCAGTAGTCTTTAATCCAGCCTCCTCGCATATTGCAGTAGCTAATGCGCATACCCTATCAGGATTATACTCTATAACTGTGTTAGATGTAGTTTCTTCCTCTGTAGTCTCTTGTTCTGTGATAGTTTCATTGCTTACAATTTCACTTGTTGCTTCTTCTGTTGTAACAAACTCGGTTGTAATAGTCTCATCATCAATTTTCTCTCCTGCAGTTGTACTGTTTGTAGCCCTTTCTGTCTTCGACTGCTCTGTTGATGTTGTCTGTACTTCTACAATTTGATAAGAATCAGAACTTCTGTCATAATCATCATCCTTATCTTCTAATTCTTTTGTCTCCGTATTATTGCTCTCCACAGTATTATTTTCACTATCTATGTTTTCAGATAGTACGCTAGTGGTTTCATCCTTAGAAAAACTCTCTTTCTCACCATAAGTATCTTTTACACTATCTTTTTCTATAACATCATTTTTAATGTCATTATTTCTACCACTCTCTGTTACATCAACGCTTTTGATTTTATTGACTTCTGCCGATTGCTCATTACTGCACCCACTCATCACAAGAATCATAACAGATATAATAATATATAAACAACCTTTCATAATATATACCTATCCCTTTCTGTAAGAGAGATAGGCTATGTGTACCGTGTAGCCTGTCTACTCTTACATTGCAGACATTCTATATTCACGGGACACTTATGGTCTGTCCCGTATCAAATGCATCTTTGTCCTCCATTATAACATATTTTTTATCATAAATCATCCCAGCTTGCCACCAAATCAGCTAACGTATCATCCTGTTCACTGTTGTTCTTATTACTGTTACCATTTACTGCAACCTCTATTTCATCATTGTTCATATAAGAATTACCTTTAGCATTCATAACAATACTACCCAATAACCTTATAACTTCATCCCTTGCAGAAATCGCAGCTTCCAATTTCATTTTTTCACATATATCATTAAATTCTTCTCGCTTTATATAAGGATTTTCTTCATTCTGTGAAACATCCATAAATGCTTCGGAACCATAATGGTCTATGTAATATTCACACGCATCTATAACAAACTGGTTCTTTGATTTATACAGTTTCTTGTCAAGATTATTAATAACCTTCGCAATCTTAACATGCTGTGGATTATTAACATTCATACGAAAGCTCATATATAACAGATTATTCCTAGCCATTGTATATCACCTCCATATGATTATTACTTTTTATTCTTAAGAGATACTGTGCCTAAATACTCAAATCCCTTCGCATTAGCCTTAACATCAAGTATATAAGATATGTTTTTCTGCTGTATCTTACCAAAATTCTTCATTACAGAAGCTCCACCACCTACAAAGATTATTTTTGATGTTTTAAGATTAATCTTATACTCTCGTAAGGAATTATATACTCCATCTGCATAATGCCCTAATTCTTCAGCCATAAGTTTTGTGTATTCTTCATCAAGGTCTACATTTCCGTATCTCATAAAGTGTTGTATCATACTTTCATCAATTTCTGTATTGTATAACCTATAACACTTCTCGTTCAATGAACGCATACATGGAATGAGCCCATTTTGTAATGAGATACACTCTCCATTTACCGGTCTCTTGTTCTCTATAGGCATAATATCTATAGTCCATGAACCAATATCAACTATAACTACTCTCTGATTAAATTCCATAATCTTGCTTACAACTGCTGCATAACATTGTGGAAATACTGCAACATGAACCAGCTTGACCTTAAAGTAATTATCCTCGTATCTAAACGATATTTCTTTATTCTTATACAGATAATCAATAAAATCCTTTTTCTCATCACTAAATCTTGATATTGGTAAGCCAGCTGCTAAATATACATTCGCTTCCTGCTTTCCTCTCTTTCTTAGTTCCTTTGCCATAGCAGCTAAAGTTAACAGGTAAAAATTCTCATTTTCTGTCTTTCCATCTCTTACTTCCAATCGTCTTTCGCCTATGGAATAGAATCTTCCATCATATTCAAGAATGTCATTCCTCATAGGTGGCTCATTAGCAATTTCCTTTACTCCGGTTGGAAATACCTGCGTAGCTGTCTTTACCATAGACCATCCATGGTCAATTCCAATAATTTCAATATTACTCATACTCAATCTCCTTTCAAAGTCACTTATAAATGTTTCTTTATTACAAATAATCCTAAAATCAATATATTTATTTTCAATTATGTTTTCATATTTTTATTAATCATGTAAGTGTACGCCTACTATTCCAAGTCCCTCTTCGCCCCGTACACGTGGGAGTTACTGACGATACCATTCGTCGCATGTCACATATAGTGATTACGATGCCTCAGATTATCCTCTGACACAATCCCCTCTTACGCCATTTCGAAGGTCAGGAACCTCGTTAAGTCCCCTTGTAGGTTATTATCCTTCCGCCACACTATATTCCCTAACTCGCTTCATCTTCACCTCTCGGTCCTTCAACTCTCTTGGCAAGCCTTAGCTGATTCTCTGCCTGGGATGTACCGGAATTTTCCATGCTGTAACTGACTATTCAATTTTCAACAACAAGTCACTCTGTAACTTGCAAAACGATAATAAAACAATTTTTGAAATATGTATTGAACTTTAAAAGACCAATTTGCAATCTTTTCAAGTTCACAAAAGTGAACTTATTTTTATTATACAGTTCACTTTTGTGAACGTCAATAGTTTTTACAATAAAATGTTCACTTTTGTGAACTTTTATGTTATATTAGGTATATTACTAATGACTTTGAAAGGAATTATTATGAGTGATAATAAAAACAGTATTGCAGAAAAGATAAAATATTATAGAAGTATAAAGAAGATGTCACAAGAGGACTTAAGCCAATTATGTGGTATTAATGTATCTACTATCAAAAAATATGAATGTGGTATTCGCAACCCTAAACCAGAGCAACTCAATAAAATCGCCATAGCTTTAGGCGTTAGCATAAATTCATTTATATCATATGATATATCATCAGTTAGGGACATTATATCTACTATAGTAAAACTAGATGAACAGGCTCCTATGGATATTACTGCGGAAAAGGATGAAGATGGTAAATATCTGTCTGATACAGTAAAAATCACATTCTCTGATAAAAAGATTAATGATATTTTGGCGTTATATCTTCAGTATAAAGATTCAGCGGTTACTGAACATGCCGATAAAGAACATTCTTCGTTTATGTATGACTTTGAAAATATTTTGATTGATATAGAAAAAACCAAAGGAAAAATGTGACATTTTTGCGCACGTTGTCATAGGAATATCTTGCGTAAGGCTATGGCTGGGAGTTTGACGGACAGTTTGTTCTATCGCCCTTTCCTTTTGTTTTAATCAGTGGGATTGGAAACTGTATGCCTAATATACTGAAAGCAGATGTCAATATGGTGTTTTTGCGCACTTTTCGGTTCGCTCGTGGATTATATCTTTATCGATGAAGCTTCTCAATATGATTTTACAGAATTAGAATCTGTTCAGGTATCACTCTTTGCTCTGCGTCATTTTTCTCTAATTTGCCAAGCTCTCTTGTTTTTACGGTAAGCTCTCTTCAATTTTCATAGGAGCTTTTCTTGTTTATGAACTTAACAAATTCATAAGTCTTGATACGAGCATAGTAGGTAATTCGACGAATCACTTAAAGTATAGTTGCGTCAAGGACAACATCTCGGATTTGACGCGCAATACACAATTGTTAACAAATGTATTTGAGGTATCGTCTACTGATGAAAAAGTATCGATGTGACCAGCTAAATATATTCAATTTTCTAAGGAATATGATAAGCGCTCATATTCCTTAGGTAATCCAGACGTGAAAAAACATGGATTTAATAATATTACAGAATCACCGATAAATACCTATACAGATGCGATAGAAATTATTATTTATCAGTACAATGTGTTGAGTATTTGTTATATTGAATGCATATTTATCAAACGATTGCAGCTTGCACGTAAGAAATCAATTCGTTATATTTATCATCGTCAAAAGAATCACCTTGATAAACAGCGGAGCACAATTCATTTACTACCGATAATATTTCTGTACTTACATTTGACTCTATGCATTTTATCATTTCATCAATTCGATTTTTTATCTCATTGAGATTATTGGAAAGATACTGCTTGTCTTCTTCGTCAACAAGATACTCGCGATTTTTGGAATACATCCATAATTCCTCACCTATATCTGCTATACGTCCAAGCCAAATATTAACCGGCTCCTGTTTTTGAAGTATATATTCACCTTCAAAACACTCCAACATCTTTTGATTTACCTCGATAGGGTATGGAGACGCTAACGGATCCATTTCTTCCTCCACTCCTAAATTTAGGGCATTGTAAATGTGTTGGAATGCCTTTTTGGGGAATTTGATTGCATTCGGAATAACTTCACCGATGTCATTTGTCAACAATAAAAGTAAATAATCATATGGTGATTCTGCAAATGAGATAGAGGTAATTAAGAAATCGTTTATCATCTCCTCGTTTGCTTGATCAAAATTCTTTAACAATATTGGGTAGCACAGAAATGTTTTGTCGCGATATGAGCTTTTAGGCAAAACAGCATCGTATGTGCTCATTAAATCTGTCATTGCACTATTAATTTTATCTATTTCCGCCTTCCGGGATGCTGAAAACCAACCCTTGACTTGGTATTTATTATAATTGTTTTCAGGCGCATGAGATAAATAGTATTCACAACACATATAAGTCTCAAAGATAACTTTTTCTTCAAGAACACATAGTTCTATATGTTTGCTCTGGTGTTCGCTATCCAAAGTAATATCATCAAAGAATTTTTGAACATTAGGTAGTGCTGCTAATGCTGCTTTTAGGTTATATATTGCTAGGCGCTTGGCCTTTTCCTCTTTTTTGATGAAATTGATTAGTTGGTTAGCGAAATTTTGGATGCTATCAAAGTAATCTCGTTTTGCTTTATTAAACAACGTTGGTACTTCAGGTTTCTTTTCAAATGGGCGGTGTTCTCTTGGATATGACAAATGTGCAACCATCATTCTATTATAGTGATTATGCAAGGAGTCAAACGAGTTGCCGATATCACCAAGTTTCCTGTTACCCAATAATTTGTGTAAACACACAGAGCTTGCGGCCAACAAATCACATGCACATTTGCGAATATCAAGCCAATGATTAATCCATGCATATACGGTGTCAAACTCATAATTGCTTTCTATAGTTCTCAACCATAGACCATTAAACTCTTGATGGAAAGTTATGACTATTTTCTGTTTGGGCATTTCCTTGTGCGCATCATTAGGAATTTGATAGTTTGCCAACAAATCGATTTGGGGCTTAATTGCGTCTGAACAATACGTTTCAAAGATCGGAAGTGTACGGCATATATCAGTCAGTCTTGAAACGCTTTCGTTATTACCTTTTGTAATCTCACTTGCTCTAAGTAAATACTCGACCTTTATTTCCATATTATCGTCGCTTACTTGAACCTTGTGAGAGTTGGTTTTGTGTCTGAGATAGCTAATAATTCTCTGAATATTGTTTATTACAAACTCGCTGTATACATCTTTATTACCACAGAAAGACGAATACATCAATGAGGATACTGTTTTAATTGAGCAGCTTTCAGACTTGTTCCATAGATCGTTCAAAGAAATTCTTAATGATAAATTCATTGAAGGATCTATATTATAAAGCCAATCTACAATAACCGCATATGATTCTAAATCTGATATTTCCGCAAAATCAATTCCTTTAAATTTTGAATATAGGGCAGAACACAAGCAGTAGATGTCAGTTTTTGAAGTTCTGAATTTCGGAATTGAATCACGCAGTTTAATCATTTGTTGGATGTTAGTATTATCTGGCATTATTTCAGCCATTTTATTAAGCATATTCAATTCCTGTTCGCAATCTTCAAACTTGGAAAATGGGCAAAGATCCGTTGCTACAAGAAATAATCCTCCATGCTCGTATGCATCATCAAACAATGCCTTGTGTGTTCTGAAGTACTGCATTACACTTCCTGAAAAAGTACCGCGAATTGCTTGGACGAAGCGGGACAAGTCTGATCCACATGGCCACATGTTAACAACGTTAGCATAAAAACTATCCTTGTCAAAATCGAAATCAGGATAATGCGAAAACAAAACCGATATATCTGAAACAGATGCAATCTTTGCAATAGAAAGAGCTGTTTCATCAAGAGAGACATATTCATGTAAACGATTAACAATATGTTGAGAACGTACAGGGTGTAATCCCTCGATATAATCCCCCTCTGAACTAATATGCACCAAAAACTCATCAGTCAAGCTTGTTAGTACTTCACCAATATCAAACTCGGTTTTAGCTGTTAAATCTTCAATTATCGACTTGGTTTCAAGTTTAATACCGCAGACATCAGCAAAACACACTTTCCTTAATATTTCAAATTTAATTCCTCCTGATGATGCGTTACCAATATCCTTCATTTGCGCCGATATTCGTTCGGCAATCATCTCACCATGGGTCAAAAGATATACATACTCTATAAGAAGTTGGCGATCTGCAATTTTCGACCAAGCAGCCTTCCAATCAGCGATATCGTGATGCAGTTTCCCCTCTTTTTTTAGAGAATAGAATATATCCGCCGCTTCTTTTTCATTTAATACAGGCTTAACGATTTGTAAATTATGAAGATTGCTTATGTCTCCGCCATAATTGTACCAGTCATTTTCGCGAGAAGTAACAAGAATCTTATAATGGTACGTTACACCCGCTTGCATAAGTTGAGCTAACAAATTCCACTCGCTCAGATGCGCGTCAAGATTATCAAGTAAAATAAGTGGCTTTTCGCCTATTCGGGTACGCATACGAAAATATTCAACGATATGCCCTAACTCTGCAGCGTTGTTACATCTTGTGATTTGATAGGGCGTGTATTCTTCGATTAATGATGATATTGCCCTTAATGCAAGTGTGGTTTTACCCTGACCGCTGGATGTTTTAATAATGGTGATCGTGTTTTTGCCGATAGAATCGATAATTTTCTTTTCAACAACTGGGCGTATCACAGGTAGATTGTTTGCGATGTCAGAAGTGGTTGCTTTCTTCCCTTCATAGTAATCTGAAGAATACTTATCAGATTTAGAGAATTGAAGCTTTTGAATCCAAGCGTGAGCTGGATTTTGAGGGCCTTTACTTATATCAAATTTCATTTCTTCAATACATTGTGTTATATCGTGATGCGAGATTTCACCACGACTTTCCATTTTGTCGAAGCATAATAATTTGATACCATTAGCAAATAAAGAAATATTATCGGTATTAATCTCGAAATTCATTATCAACGAATCTTCAATGCTTTTCTCAAGAGAATCCTTTTTAACTTTTTCAAAAGATAACCTTTGGATAAAATCTTCAAAAATGAAATCACTCCAATTCCACAAAGATGTTTCTTTCTTTATCTTATCAATTTTAGTCTTCCAGAATCCTTTTGATTTTTTATCAAGATTTCCTGAAAACATTTTGGTTAAATTTCCAGCTGCAACAGAAAAATCATACACCAATTTAAAATGTCTATTCTTATCGATTAGGTACACCTCAAGATAGTTTTTCAACACGCTATCCATAAAGCTAGCATCTTGCCGTTGAGTGGAGTATTTGAGTTGGATATGTGTAATTGTTTTGTTGCCATCAATGCATTTTATAGTATCGATATCTTCGATTCCTTCAAGAGTAAAAATTGTGTTGGTGTCAGATGCTAAAATCAAATTACACGAATAAAGAAACTGATAGGAGTATCCCCTCAATGCAATTTGCCCACCATCCCTTGATTCGCTAAGTTCTTGAATATTAACTTTAGCAACGGGTGGTTTTTTATTCGATTTTTGTTTCTTTTTCTTTGCCATATTGATAACCTCATTCCTCTGCTTTTCCACGTTTTACTCACTCATCAATTTCAGAAACCTTAAACTTCTAGTTATTACCGTTCTTATATGTAGACATATTCTTGGTTGCGATTCAGCGCAACGCAGTATCCATGCTAATTCTAAGTTACTTGCATATCTCTAGCATAGATTAGTAACAATTTTCAATGTCTAACATAGCAAAATTGCTTTTTCTATTAATGATTTTGAAATACTTATATGATAACATAAATATCATGATTTGCATAGTATCGTCGTATACTGAATGATTGTGTGTTATATACGAATTGACAACCTAACAAGGTTTCAGTTCAATAACTCTGTAAATAAAATAGACGACAGTGTAGCTGGCTATACTATCGTCTGTTTTTATACTCGTCAATCGACTGTTTTACAGAATATTCATCAAGATATCCTTCTGACAACCTGACTTTTGGTGACACTTTTTCCATTTGATAATCCAATTATTTTAATTATATTTTTTGATACACTATTATATTTACTATTAAAACTCTATAACTATTTATTATACTCACTTTCTATAAATTTCTTACCATTATAAGCCGCTCTAAATAATTTAGCTTTCTTTGCCAATTCAAGTGCAACTTTACCTGCTGCTACATCTAATAGTTCTCTTCTTTCTAAATCAGTTTCCTTTTTTGCCGCTAAATCCAAATTGAATGCTAATTTTTCCAATCTTTCAATTAACCATGCCAGATTATGTATAGGACGATATAATTTCAACAATTTAATCATTTCTCGTCCTTTTTCGTCGTCCGAATCAATCCCACCAATTTCATTTCTAAAAAAAATATCATTATAATCTACTGTAACAGGATTATAAAACAACTCATTTTCTATTCTAGATGAATTTTGAAAGTCTCCTTCATATTTATCACCTTTTGATAAATTGCATTTAGGACATGCCCACATCAAATTATCATAATCTGTTAACAAGGAATCTCTTTTTCCTTCAAAAACCTTTATAGGTATAAAATGTTCGACATGATAAGAAATTGTCAACAACTCGCTTGACATATTACAATAGCAGCATCTACCTTTAAAATCCTCTTCTAAAAAAGGTCTATATTTTGAATATTTATCAAAGTTTTCTTTACAAGTTCTTGTTATCTGATGTTCTTTAAATTTATGATACCTCATATTAATTCCTCAACATATTTTCATATTTATCAAGCAATGCAAACGCTTCTTTCAAATCATCCATTTCCAATTCCGTATCTAATGTCGTATGATACATTTGCTTATACTTTGTCAGTTCCTTTTCAATAGCAATAATATTTTCAAGCACCTCTATACTCTCGCTATCATTTTCAAGTTTTTGCAATTCAATTGTCAATTTTGCCTCTAATTCTTTTCGTTTTTTATCATATCGACTAATATTTAAGACAATATTTTTCACGAGTTCATTTGTTTCGTCTAACTGTGGATTCAAAAATACTTTTTTTGCGTACACCTTATCTGCATCAATATAACTTGATTCCTTACTTTCGTCAGGAGCATTAGTCATAATCACTACTGGAAATTCAGGAAACTCATCATGAGTAAATTCTATTATTTCCCACCCTTTAATAATATCTTCTGTTGTATCTAAACGAAAATCAACAATCAGTGCATGAATTCTCTCTTCTGATACATCTTCTCTTATTTCATCAAAGAGTTCAGCTTTTGTCCTATGTTCTAATTCATATTCTTTAAAATCAACTTCTATACTTGTATTTACATTATCAAGAATAGATACTTGTATATCTTCTCTTTCACTTTTCACATCATCAATTATTCCTATTCGATACATATTATTTTACCATTCCTTTAAAAATAATTTCTAAACCAAAACCTTGATTTCTTTCTAACACCTTTATTGTTCCATTATTTCTTTCTACAGTTTCTTTTACGACCCATAAGCCTAATCCTGTTCCGTCTTTATCTTTTGAAGTCTCCCCCATCTCAAATATTTTATCGGGATTATCTTTAAACTTATCCGCCAAAGCTGGTCCATTGTTTTCCATAACAAAACATAAATCATTTTCGTTTTTGAACAAGTCAAACCACACCTCTCGATTAGGATTATGTTCTTGCTCTAAAAACCACGCAGAGTTCAATAAAAAATTATTTAATATAATATAAAGATCAACAATCGACATCTCAACATTATCTTCAATTTCCCTTTTATCGAATATATTAGATCTGATTGTAATATGTTTGTCTTCAAGCATCAATTGCCATTTTTCTAATATATTAACAATCTCTCTGTGTAATGAAATTTCCCTTTTGTCCAAACTATTCTTCTTTAATCCTTCCATTACAACATCTAGAAAAGCTGCTGTTAATTTATCATTTTTTTCCAATACATCTATTCTTGTATATGGATTATATACTGGCAATCCTGTATATTCATTTCCCTGAAGAATGTAATTCACTCTACTTCTAATTTGAGGGGCCTGTATGTGAAACTGTGTATTTATAGCATTAAACTCGTGAAAAAAAGTATTAAGAATAATACCAGATGAACTTAAAACTTGCAACATCTGTTTACTTTTCAATTCTTTTTCAGCCTCATCAACTAATTGCTGTACCGTACTAAACAACTCATCTTCAGTAAATCTTTCTTGTTCGTCATTTTCTTCATATGTTCCTTCATCATCAGATTTGTTATTTTGCTGTCTTTGTGTTCGCTTACGCGCTTCTTCTTTTACACGTTCTGCAAAATCTGCCAACTCTTTCTCTATTGAGAGTATCCATTTTGCATATTCTCTGTAAATATATTGTCTATCATATTCAAATTCATTAACTGCTTCTTGCAACATACTAACAAATATATAATATACATCTGTCAATGCAATTCCTTCTCTATTTGCCATATCTTCAAGTTCCGGATTAGTTTCCCTACCAATCTTCACCCAACCAATCATCTGATATGGTTCAACGCGCCAACGTCCCGTAGGATGAGAAGGTGCAGCTGGACTTTTTTGCGCGCGAACGCCTAAGCCTAACCAATCGTACAAAGCCCCCTCATCACCATAAGGACGCACTTTAAAATTATCTCTATATATTTTTATTCCTGAAAAATGTTCCAATAATTTTTTTCTCTTTCGTGTAGCAACCTTTTTCATAAGATCATACCCAACACTGTTGGTATTTCGTAAAAAATACATCTCCGCTTGAAATGGTCCTACACTCTGAATTCTATCCCTTTCGTCCTCCTTAAGCGCCTCAAGAATTTTTATTTCCTTAATTATTTCTTTATTATAATCATCCTTTGTATAATTTTTAACTTGAAATTTTTCATTTTGCCAAAATTCATCTATGTTTTTTGTAACTGAATGACCATACTTTTCAACTGTGATTGTACGACATGATAAATCCACTTCATTACGCAATAATCGCACAAACACCCCCTCTTTTCCATCATATTCAACTCTAATCCTATAATCAAAATCTTCTTTATCTATAGCAACTTTTTCTGTATGATAATCAAACTCATTCCAATATTCATTATCAATAACAACCTCAAACTTGTCAACACTTCCTATCGGATTAATGCTATTCAAATTAGTATTAACCTTTCTAAACAATCTTTTACTCCAAGGTTCTCTTGTTGGAGTTAAAATTATCATTGTTCCTGTTGTCCAATCATGTTCTTCAATAATATTTTCATAATCTTTAAACTCCGAACGAACATATTCTTCATAAAAATTATCATCTTTTTGTAATTCTGCTTTTACATCCTCAATTAATTTTACTTTTGCAAATTGCTCCCAATCCATAGACCATCTAATAACAGAATCACTGTTTACTGATTTTGTATACATTAAAGAATGTTTAGAAAGCTTATCTAATGCAAATCTGCCGATTCCTTTTGCTCCTGTCTTAATGCGTCCCTTTGGTGATACTATATTACTTTCCTTATCACTAGTACCAATATGCATCCATGTTGTTCCAACAACTTCTTCTGTCATACCATATCCATTATCAGCAATAATAATCCTATTATACGAAAACAGAATATCTCTTAATTCATCCAGTTGGATTTGTGTTAAATCAGTATTTCTTACCATTTCATTGTCATTTTCATTATAATATGACATAACAAGGTTCAAATCTTCTTTGTTTAATACCTCTGCTGCCAAAGACAAATCTAATATATTAGGTATATCCGGAAATGGTATTTGTAATTTTACTAACACACAACTTGCATCTGCATCATAAGCGTTCTTTATTAACTCAACTAATGCACCATCAACATCCGCAATATTTTCTCTACCTATTAATCTCGCAGCCTTAGCTGCCACTGAAAATTTTACTTCTTTCACACTAAATCCCTCACTTCCTTCGAAGTATCAACTATTATCTATTTCGTATGTATGTTTCAATTCTTATGTTTAAAACATATAGTTTTCAATATCCTTTGAAGTAATTCTTAATGAAGTTCCACTAATGTGTATACCGACACGTTCCACATACTTCATAAACTCATTACTTTCTAATATCTCTTTTGCATAATCTAAACTATATGTCTTATTATCCTTCTTAGGAACAATATACATACCTGCATATGGAATACATTTCTTTTTCAGCATATATACTGCAACTTTATCAGTAATTACAGTTGATATAAGAAGTTTTCTCCTATTCAACCCTGCTAAAGCTTGTGTTCGACCATACTCAAACCACAATGCATTTTTATCACTTTTTCTAGAATCTAATTTTTCCTTAAAACCACTTAAATATGCACTTGCCCCTGGAAATTTATTATTAAAATCTGCTTCGCTATATCTAATTAGTTTCCCTTTTTCGTAAAAATATGGAAAAATGATATATTCTTCTTTCTTATATCTTTTTGTACGTGGGGTCGCAGTCTCCCTAACAATCTCCTTTTCTATACATTGGTCATCACATAAATAAAATCCATCTATATCTTGACAATTTTCTTTTTTTAAAACATATGCTTCATTTAGCAATGTTGCCACAGTATGAGAAACTTGAAAATATTTACCAAATCTCTCTGTTCCTACTAAATTATCTGTTTCAAAAACCCACTTTTCCTTTAACCTATTGACCGAAATATTTGTTTTTTTTCCAGTACCCATATTATAGTAATTAAACACTCTATCTCTTCTTCCTATATCCAAGACCATAATAGCAGATTTAACTAAAACACCATTAAACATTTTATCTTGTGTATAATCTTTTATTTCTTTTAGATAGTTTTTTATATATCCTCTTAATTTTTCGCCAAAAACTGTCTTAAATATACTACTTGGTATCAAGTAAGCCATAATTCCGTCTGGTGTTAGTGAATTAATACTTTTTTCAATAAAAGCATAACAATAATCAAATTTCCCCTTTGCACACGTTTCAAAATTTTGTTTTACATACTTTTGTTCATCTTTTCTAATTCACTATATGTTATATAAGGTGGATTACCCACGATATAATTAAATCGTGACTCATTATTCCATCTTAAATAATCTGCATTGAAAATTTTCCACCGTACGTTGCTAATGTTATTTCTTTTTAATACCTCATCTAAGTTTTTAATACATTTTTTATACTGCTCGGGATCAATTTCAACTCCATAAACATCTCTTTCTAATCCATTCTTTATACGTGTTTTTGATAATCCCATTGCCACGCAGTTATCTATGTATCGTTGAACAACTTCTACCAGAATATTACCATCTCCACATGAATTTTCTAATATTCTTTTTCCATATATGTGTTCCTTATATCCAACACTATCCAATAACTCTCTTACATAATTTTCAGGGGTGAATACTTGACACTTCTTATTCATATTATACCTCTTTACTTACAATCTATCATTAATATTCTAATCTGTTTATATTAATCAATAATTTATTCTCTGCTTGCTTATACTCTTTAAATGCATATATACCTATTAATTTTACCTCATTATTCATTTTTTCACAATACAATTAAATTTTTTTATAATATATTGAATCGGCAAACAATAATACACGTTGACATTATTGTTGCACCATATTCTCTCCATTCTCCTAAATCAAATACACTTTAAATCTTTCGTTCCGACACTTAAAATTATATCACAACCACCCTACATTTTCATCTATTATCTCTACAAATATAAAAGCACACCTTACAACCTTACTCATTCTATATATTTCACTTACCAAAGCCCATTCATTTACAATAACAAAAAATATGCCCCTGACCATTGTCAAAGGCATATTTCCACATTATCATTTCAATATTGAGGCTAATTGATATAACATCTAATTTCATTTTTTCGTATATTACTATACATGTGTTACGTACCAATTACGTACCAATTACGTACCAATTTTTAGAACAATTACATAAACTTATATAAACTCTTATCGTAATAAAAAATCTTCCAAATCATTGATTTATAAAGCTTTATGAGGATTTAATAAAATATAGAAACTTACATCAAAATCGTCAATTTATAACAATTCCTAGTTTCATTTTTTCGTCTCCTTTTATTTACCTATATCATATTTCGTGATATTATCTACGTTACTAAAAGCCTAAAATGTGAAACCAGCTCGTTGTCCACGTTGTGGCTGGCCTGTTTTTTAGGCTTATGTTTGCTTTATGGTCAGGCGGTATGTATAACATAAAAAGAGCCTGACACAACATATTATAATACCATAGTCAGACTCTTTTTTCAACTTTTATATTATCTTATTATTCTATCGGATTATATTTTCCCATCAAAGACACATATTTTACGGTATATACACCTTCTATTGCAATAATCTCCAAAATATCCGTCATCATAAATCGACCATATATATTCTCGCACTCACCAATAGCTACTGTTTTAAGTCGAAATTTATTTTTCTTATAGTCATAATATATTATTTCCGCCATTTTATGCTTACTACGTGGATTCATAAAGATTGATTGAATATATGCCAATATTATGACTTTATTATTAAGGTCTTTTACCTGCTTAATATCATAGAGCAACCAAGCTATAAACAATACAGCCATTACTAAGACTATGTTCCATTCTATTCTGTCTAAATGTCCCCAAATTCGAATGCGATCTTCATAAGTTCCTGCCTCTATTTCTGCCCTATAGCGATCTTCAATAAACATTCTAGAGATTTTGGATGTAAATATTATAAAAATGAAACCAAAAAATATCACAATACTCCTATCTTTTCTTATCCTTTCAATAACCTCTTTATCAACTATCCTTTCTGGTTCTCGTTTAAGCTTATCTCTATTTACTTCACTTATATCTTTTATTTCTCGCCTTCGTCCATTCCATATAACAAAAGCCAACGCAAATATGCAAACATAAAATAGTACATTTTGTATTTGATTGAAATCTATATCTACATAATTATTCGTCTTTAACATTATCATACCTTTACACCTATTACACCAATATCTCACTTATTGTCTCATATATTTTTTCTTTGCTGGCAGGTTTCAATATATATCCTGCCGGTCTTAGCTTAATAACCGCTTCTATATGATCCTTGTCATTTACTCCGGTTAAAAATACCACTGGAACGTCTTTCGCCTCATCAACCTGTCTTATCATCTCAAGGGTCATTTTTCCGTCACACATTGGCATTTCATAATCCAAAAAGATAATGTCCGGAAGTTTTTTCCCTATCAGCGTCAATGCCTGCATACCCGATGTTGCCATTTGCACATCATATTCATCCTTTAACATCTCGTTTAGTGCACGAAGCTGAATAACACTATCATCTACTAATAATATACTTTTCTTTACATTGTTTTCAACAACCCCCTCTTCGCCGTATGTCATATTTATTCTTCTGCAGATTTCTTCCATAATAGTTTCTTTGTTCTTTTGTCGTGTGATAGTACTAAATTGCGGTTCTTTCATATAAACCTTCATAGTCTCTATCTCACCCTCTGAACCTATGCATACCACTGGAGTACGAGCATAATTAAGCTTAAGCTCCATAAACATTTTTTCATTATCCTTGTTTAACCCTATAAGACTTATGACCACAACATCAGGATGATTGAGTTTTAACATACCTTTAACCATATCCGCTTTGTCAATGCACGCCTGTACTTGAAAGTATTCCATCAGAAAATTACTCATATCCTGAAATACTGTGTTAAACTTGCCTACCAAAAGTATTTTCTTCATTTCCATTCACTCCTTATCCTATCGATGTTGCTTACAGCTTCCTCTGCTTGTAAATTTAGTACTTGCTCCATTACCTTTTCAACTAAAGGTTCTATATTTTCTGGATATTTGTATTTTTTTAATTCACCACATACAAAATCTGCAGTATTATAATCGCCATTTTGAAGATTCATCGCCAACATATCAAAATATAATAATACTTCATCCACATTTATCACTTCCAACTTTTCTTCTTTCGGAAACACATCACTTATTCGCAATCTGTGATTTTCAATCTCTTCTAATAATATCGGATGCAATGCATGTATCCTTGATATATTTTTTTCACTAGCAGCAACTTCCAGCAATCTGGCCAATTTTGACAACAACATAGCTCCAACTAATGCTGAGGTACTCTTTAATGCATGAACCTCTATACGATACAGTTTTAAATTATCTTCCTGCTCAATATTTTCATATATTGCAGATAATTTTCCTGTCAAACCACCTAACATATTGTAAAATTCTTCAAGCATACTTAATACTATTTCTTTACTTTTCAGTAAATTAAATGCATAATCCAAATCGAATTCATCAATTTGTGGCAGTTCGATAGTTTCTATAACCTCTTCTGCTTCATTTCTGGCATTAGTTATCAAATGGCCTGGTAAATACTTAAGAATTATCTTATCTAATTTTTCCGGAATAACAGGTTTAGTAAGGTAATCATCAAAACCTTCTTTCAAAAATTGTTCCTTAGCTCCAACAACAGCATTCGCCGTAAGCATTATAACAGGCGTATTTTCGCACAATTTTCTCTCTTTTATAATATGTAATGTTTCCACTCCATCCATAAATGGCATCATATAGTCAAGAAACACCAAATCATACTTATATTTAGACATCATATCAATACATTCTTGTCCACTACTAGCTTCATATACCTGCATCTTTGTTGCCTTCAAGAATCCTTTAACAACCCTACGATTTATTTCATTATCGTCTACCACTAATACTTTCGCATTTTCCGCAAAATAGTTTGAACCACCAGTGTATTCTTTAGAATCATTTGCTGCACGTACATAAAAATCACCTATTGGCTCACTATTGTTTATTTTTTGATTTATTGCAAATGAAAACTCACTACCCTTGCCGTATTCACTTTGAACCTTCAGTTCACTATCCATCAAGCCTAGAAGCTGTACAACAATGCTCATACCTAAGCCTGTACCTTCTATGCTTCTATTTCTTGATTCTTCTATACGTTCAAATTTACTATAAAGTTTGTCTAAATCCTCATCTTTTATGCCAATACCTGTATCTTTTACAGAATAATTCAATGTGGCAATATCACCGTTTATTTCTGCTCTTACAGTCATTATTACTGTTCCTTTTTCAGTGTATTTTACTGCGTTGGTAAGCAGATTAACAAGAACCTGTCTTATTCGTAAATCATCGCCGAAATATCCTACGGGCATATTTTGATCTATATCAAAGACAAGCTTTAAACCTTTCTTTTTCGCCTTTAAATCTATCATATTGTGAAGATCGTTAAAAAGGCTGTATATCTCATAATTAACAGGGATAATCTCTAATTTCCCTGATTCTATCTTCGACGAATCTAATATCTCATTAACAATACTAAGCAATGTATTTCCTGCGCTCTTAGCATCATATGCATATTTTTTCACTTCATTTTCGGTACTTTCTCTAAGTATCATCTCATTCATACCTATAACCGCGTTGATAGGTGTTCTTATTTCATGAGACATCTTAGCTATAAAGTCTGATTTTGCTCTGTTTGCAGCATCTGCCCTAGCTGTTTCTTCTTTAAGTAAACCGATAAGTACTGCATCAGGACTGGCCACCGTCATATACATGAACAAACAAAACAATGTTACACCAAGGCTAGATGTCAAAGCCTCCGGATTAAACAACTGAAATAACGATGTACCCAGAACAGACAACAAACCCAAAGCTGCTGCCAATTTATTTTTATTGGATATGTTATTCCTAAAATTGTGTAAATGCCACACAATCAATCCCATATAAACACCAACACATACATACAAAACATATACACCCACCCCATACGAATAATTTGCAGTAGGATGCTCCATATAATAAAGCGGTGCAAATATATTAATCACAAAAACAACCACACACGGTAAATATGCCTTTTTTTTCCCTTTAAGAGTTCTGCCCAATTCTTTTTCAACAAGTGCTGCCAGATACAAATAAAGAAGCAACATTAATATAGTCACCGACATAAAAAAGCATATATGTATTACTCGATTAACCAGCGGGTGTACTGTCTCCAAATGATTAACTGTATAATTGCTGGCTATATCAAATATCAGGTTAACAAAGCCACAAAGAAGTAATGTATTAAACAATTTATTCTCCCTTGTTCTTTGTTTAATTCCAAAAAAGCACATAGCAAATAAAACAGCTATTACAAACATACAATATATTTGAGCTTTATAAAATAACATTCACGGTCACCTCCTAGGGATATCACCCTATTCTCTAACACCTAATTTTATCACATTTTTTACAATTTTTCAATTCATTATGCATCAAATCGGAGGGTTACTCCAAATCAACCAACACCGCCCTGCAAGGCGCACCCTCACAACCATTTAGATTAATCGGTGCTGCATTTAGAAAATACACACCTTCCTGCACCTTGTCCAATCTAACACCTTCTAAAAGCACCACTTCGCTAGATAACAATATAAGATGGACCTCCATAGGTGCATTCTCCGGACCTACGGATTGTGATTCATTCCCTAATAAATGTAATTCTGCTTCTGCAAAAACATGAGCTGCCTCTTCTGTTACAACCACATTTCCCTTCAAGAGTATTCGCTTAGCCGCTCTTACGTCACACTCACGCGCCTTTTCAATAATAGAAATCGCATCCTTTGCAGTAACCTCTCCATTATGTTCTACCACATATGCAAATCCGATAAACTTGTCCAAACAAATATCCTCAACATTATTACCATCTTTAATAAAATGTCTCGGAGCATCAATATGCGTACCATTATGAACACACATATTGACGGAAGACAAATTATACATATCCCCCTTTTCCATTTCTTTAATACTTATTTTTTCTGGAATTGGGTCACCAGGATAAACATTACAACCTAAAATCGGTTGTGATATATCATAAATTTTCATTTATTAATCACCTCATAATTTCCTTGCCTTTATACAGAATGAAATCGGCACCATTTTAGCCTTCTTCTCTTTATCTGTAATGTTGCCTTCTGCTGCCATAGTTGCATCATCTGTTTGCTCAATCATCTGTTCAATAACAAATCCAGCATTTGCCAAAGCATTGATATATGTAGAAATCTTTCGATTGCATAATACAATCTTACTATCATGCACTGGCATATTAAAGTAAGATTCATCAAAATAACTTTTATGGAATATCAATGAACCATCTGATTCAAGAACATCTTTTCTTTCATCACAAGACCAACCAACACAATAATTAAGTGTATGATGCCAACTGAATATAAAGATTCCATCCTTTTTCAAATATGATGCAATCTTATCAAATGTTCCCTGCAAATCTGTGGTCCATCCAACACCATAAATCGAATAAACAATATCAAAATATTCCTTTGGAATATCCATATCTGCTTCCATAGGCGAGCAAATTAAATTAGCCGAATAACCATTTTCATTTAGATACGCAGACGCATTTTCTAGTTGTTTCTGTGAAATATCTATTCCCCAAAGCTCAGTCGCGCCTCTATCGGCATTATATTTCAAAGAATGTCCGCTACCACAACATATTTCCAACATTCTTTTACCTGTCACATCACCAAATAAATGCAACTCCTCTTCTGTTGGAAAAAGTACCCCCAGCGTAGGAAGTGCTGTAGTCCCAAACCACAAGTCAGCGTGCTCATTCCAATAAGTTTGATTGGTACTTTTAATTCTATCTGCCATCACCTTTTTATAATACCAATTTTCACTAAGCATTTTCTCAAGTGATTCCATCTTACATTCGCATAATTTCTCACACAAAGCTAATACTTCATCATTTTTGAAATCAAATACCTCATATCGCTCTATCCCTTCTTCTAACTGAAATAAAAAAACAACCTTATCATCTGCAAGATATTCATTCCAATAGCCCAGTTCTAATTTATTAACTATAAACTCTTCCCAAAGCATTGCCTTATCCTTTGGAAAAGATATTGTATAATTTTCATTGTCATTTTCTATTACAAACCCATATTTTTTCAATTCCAATATAGAATCATCTATCCCCATTACATACGAATAATACATTTTTACCTCCTTAATTATACATCACATTAACACACATTCTGTTTTATCCAATTTTTCAATTAGCTCACACAATAACTTATAATAGCCATTTTGAAAACCATACCGTTCATCATATATTTTCATCAATTCAATAAATTTAGCTTTATAATCATTCTCATTAACTAAATCAGTTAATTCCATAAATGTTACAATTTCATTAGCTATTACCACACCGATATTCTTTTTTCCTGCTAAAAACTTTATTAGGCTCCTATGAAACAGACGTGAAATTTGGTATGAAATATCATTATTAATAGCAAATTTTCTACATAACTTTTCCTCACGAATATATCTTAGTTTTTTTATATCTTCTCTATGAAAATACACACCATCTTCAACATCAACTTTTTCTACTATTTCCAAATCAACAGCCACTCCATCCGCATATATAACTATCAATATTCCTAGTGGATTACTTGTATATGATATATATACTGGTTCTCCGTAACCATATATAAAATCGTTTAATTTTCCGCGGCAACAAAAAACACTTATATCCACATCCGAAAACGAGGTGGCATTTCCGTTTAAAAATGACCCACCTAACCAAATGTGAATTTTATTACTTTTCGCAAATTCTGCAACGTATTCAATATATTTTAGTTGACTATTCATCGTATGTACTCCCTATCCCTCTCACTAACCTCTCGCATAACCCTGCACGGATTGCCTACAGCCACCACATTTGATGGTATATCCTTTGTAACCACACTTCCGGCACCATTAACTACATTATCTCCAATTGTCACTCCCGGAAGCACTATTACACCAGCGCCAAGCCAACAGTTTTTCCCAATATGTATAGGCATATTAAACTGATATCCCTTTTCTCTAAGCTCTGGTGCTATGGGATGTCCTGCTGTAGCCAAGGTGACATTGGGGCCAAGCATAGTATAATCGTCCACATAGATATGTGTATCATCAACCAGTGTCAGGTTAAAGTTGGCATACACATTTTTACCAAAATGTACATGATGTCCACCCCAATTGGAATGAAGTGGTGGCTCAATATGGCATCCTTCACCAATCTCAGCAAACATTTCTTTCAAAAGCTTTTCTCTTTTTTCTCCTTCAAAAGGACGGGTAGCATTATAGTCATAAAGCTTTTCCAAACATAAAGTCTGCTCTTTCATAATGCTGTCATCGTTTGGGTAATATATCTCTCCTGAATGTAATTTATCCTTCACACTAACACCTCCCGCAGTTTGTGCATTCACTGCAGCTATGCCTTTCTATCTTAGGTTCGTAATCCTCTGCATATATGGCCTTATATTCTTTCATATCTTTTACTTCAATGGACTTATATGTATTACTTACAATGAACGATTCCTTTCCATCTTCTTTCACATATGTGACAGGGATAATTTTCTTTTGTCCCGGATTCATACAACTTTCAACAATTACAGGTTTTATCTCCTCCACACGTCCATCCATATATTCAAAAACAAACTTCTTGTTATATAATATTTCTTCCATATCGCACACCTACATTAACATTTGTATATAATATAACATTTTCCATTGCTATATTGCAAGTTGTACTTCACATTTTCGCAAATATCTAATATATCAATAAAAAACTCACATCAAACATTTCTTAATGTTTGATGCGAGTTCATAATTTCAAACTTTTATACTCATTACTTACACATTTTTATAAAAATTACAATAGTTTTCTACAACTCATCATTATATTTCTTAAATCTATAAGTCTGGAATAAATTTATCAAAATATTAGCAATAGCAATGAGTATCACACCAAGAATCTGGTTATTCATCAACAGAATCATCATAACTATAGCAAAAACAACAGCTGAAAATACATTTACATCCTCTGCAACTTTGCCTCTTATCTGCTGATTTCGCTCATCGTTTTCTTCTATCTTTGCTTCCTTGTCTGTTTCCACCCATACTGTAATACTTTTGTACATGCAAATAAATGCAACCAAAAAGAAAACTATTCCTACTATCCCTATGACATATTTACCTACAGTTCCGATTCCAAATTCTGAATTTTGGCTGGATAAAATCAATAAAAACGTACTAACCACCCAACAAATAACACCTATAACTGCATATTTTTTCACACTTGACTTCATACTATTAATCCTCCTCAAAAATAAATATTTCTTCAATTGACATTTCAAAAAATTTGGCAAGTTTAAAGGCCAGCAATATAGATGGATTATATTTTCCACTTTCAAGGGAACTTATGGTTTGCCTCGAAACCTCCATCGCCAAAGCTAGTTCTTCTTGTTTTATGCCTTTTTCTTTTCTTAATTTTTCAAGATTATTTTTCATATTGCTTCCATAATCTCCATTTCTTATAATGTAATGTAAAGTTAACTTTACATATATTATATCCATGTTTAAACAAAATGTCAAGCAAACTTTACATTTTTTTTGCTATAAAAAAGCAACCTGCTCCCACAAGTTGCTTTAAAACTCTATTTAATATACTCCCATACCAATATTTACCTTTCCTCTACCTCAATTTCCATATATTCATACTCATACACATATTCAGTATCAGCTGTATAAACATCGATTACTTCTTTATTATCATCACACGACAATTCATAATGTGTATCAATCATTTTATACAATTCATCTCCATTATACTCGTACAAAGTATCTTCCACTATACCTAATTCATCTTTAGAAAGGCCCCAACCTTTTGTATAGTACTGGCGTCTAGTCATATCACCATTTTCATTGTAATTATATTCCTCTAAAGATATTACCTCTTTTTTATTCTCATCATAGATTTCATATTTTAAACAGTTTCCGTTTTTATCATATTCTTTCTTATATGGACCAATATTTCCAACCACACCTGTTATACATAATAATGTTCCATCACTATTATAAGAATATTCTTCTACAAGAGTAGGTTCCTCTACCGATTCCATTCTCTCTTCCATCTTTACAAGATTACCATTTTCATCATATTCGTATTTTTGTTCAAATATAGTTCCACCCCTAACTTCTATCTTTGATTTTAATGTACCATCATCGTTATATGTGTATTCTTCCAATAAACTTCCATCTTCTTCACATTTTACTAGATTATTATCATCATATTCAAATGTCCTCACATATGTGTAATCAGGATTCAAACCATTAAGATCTTTAGTTGTATTGCTAATTTCAATCTTATTTCCCAACTCATCATATACATATGTTACTACCCTCTCAGAATTATATTGTTCCATAAGAATCTTTTCTTCAGTAACTTCACCATATTTATTGTACTTATATTCTGTTACATTCTTATTTCCGTTATATGTTTCTGTTTGTTTTGACACAACTTTCACTTTGTTTGGGTTTACATCTGACTTTGACCCTTCTTCATCTTTAACACTCGCGTTGTTTTCGCTTGCATCTTTTTTCTCCGCACACGCAACAAACGACGTTGTAATAATCGCCAACATAATTATTGCAATTGTTTTTCTCATCAATTTACTCATATTTTAGTCCTCCATTTTTTAATTCATCTGTTTGATGATTAATTACAAGCGGATTATATCTCTCAAAAATCCAAAAAACAATACCTTTTGCCATTATTTAACAATAGTTAAACCTTTCGTAACAACCCTGTAACATTTTGTAACACATTTGAAATATTTTGTAATTTTTATGTAACAAAATGGCGACTAACCATATAAATGATTAATCGCCACAATAATTAAGTTTTATTAAATTTAGCTTCTAAGCTCTGCTCCGAGTTCCTTGCCAAGCTGCTTTAATATTTTCTTTACAAACGCGTCTACTGATTCTGTTGTAAACGCTTCGTCCTTTGGTGTAAACATAACTGTAAACGCCATACTCTTCTGATTTTCAGCAATCTGAGCACCCTCATAAATATCGAAAAGTTTGATACTTGTAATGTACTTACAAGCGTCCTTCATTACCTTTTCAATCTGGCCACATGTTACATTTCTATCAACAACGATTGCTAAGTCTCTCTGTTCTCTTGCAAACTTTGGCAATGGAGTAAACATAGCCTTCTTGCCGTACCACTGTGAAAGAACTTCCAAATCAATTTCCATAATGTACATTGGCACACGCATATCACATTCATCAGCGATATCATATGCAAGTTTACCCATATAACCGATTTCTGTACCATTGCAGATAATAGCCGCTGTCTGATATGGGTGAAGGAATGTCTTTGTAGTATTTGCATATTCAAATTCTACATGCAATGTATCAGCAACCTTTTCAGCCAAGCCCTTCAATGTAAAGAAGCTTTCCTTTTCACCAAATGCTGCTATACAAAGTGTCTGACGTTCATCAGGATACTCTGTTAATGGCAATGACTTTGGAATAAACTTCTTAGCTATTTCAAATAATCTACCTTCAAGATTACCCTTCTTCTGATTGTTCATTACTGCATTAATCATTGATGCCGCAAGTGTTGTTCTCATAAGAGAAAGCTCCTCGCTGATTGGATTCATAATGCGGATTGCATTACGCTCAGGAGCATCCTCTGGTAATTTAAGCAAATCAAGGTCTGAAGGCGAGAAGAATGAATAATGAATACATTCATGAGCACCTGTCATACAAAGTGCCTTCTTTAACTTCATTTCTGTCTTCTGTACTGTATCCTCGCCACCAACTGTCACCTGTGCTGTAGGCATAAATGTTGGTACAATATGCTCATAACCATACATACGGATAACTTCTTCTGCAACATCCTGATATCCTTCCATATCTTCACGATATGCAGGAATCTTGAGTGTAAGTGTATCGCCGTCAACCTTTGGTTCAAAACATAAGTTTGTCATAATTCTAATAATATCTTCATTTGGAACTGTAATACCAAGTACTGCATTTACCTTTGCAATGCTTACAGAAAGTTCCTTAGGCTCTACGCTATTGCCTGTGTTTACATCTACGTGTAATTTTGAAACCTTACCACAGTTTAATTCTTCGATTAAGTGAAGAGCACGCTTCATTGCCATTACTGTTGCATATTCATCAACACCTTTTGCATAACGAGAGCTTGAGTCAGATGATTTACCAACAGCTCTTGATGTACGACGTACATTATCGCGAGCAAACTTTGCAGATTCAAATAAAACTGTGTTTGTTGTCTCTCTGATTTCAGAGTTAAGACCACCCATAACACCTGCTAAAGCTACTGGCTTCACCCCATCGCAGATAAGCATATTTTCTGTTGTAAGTGTAAGCTCTGTCTCATCCAATGTGATGATTTTTTCGCCATCATTTGCGCGGCGAACATTGATTGCGTCACCTTCTAATGTTGTATAATCAAATGCGTGCATTGGCTGTCCAAGTTCTTTTAAAATATAGTTTGTAATATCAACGATATTTGAAATAGCGCCGATACCAACAAGCTGTAATCTTCTTCTCATCCAAAGTGGTGATTCTTCAATCTTTACATCATGTACAAAATGTGCACTGTATCTTGGACAAAGTTCTGGACAATCAACTGTTACCTTGAAGTTATCAATTGTAACATCATCCTCAGTGTAGTCAAGTGCTGGTGCCTTAAATGGCTTTTCAAGCACTGCTGCGATTTCTCTTGCAATACCAACAATACTCTGGCAGTCTGGACGGTTTGCTGTAATAGCAATATCAAAAATCCAGTCATCAAGTCCTAAAATAGGCTTAACATCAGCGCCAACTGGTGCATCATCTGGCAATACTAAAAGTCCATTGTAGTCTGCACCTGGGTACATATTTTCATTTACACCAAGCTCAACACCTGAACAAAGCATACCATGTGATTCTACGCCACGAAGTTTACCCTTACCGATAGTCATAACACCTTCAACAGTCTTATGATCCTTTGCTGTAGCATATACACTTGCGCCAACTAAAGCTGCAGGGAACTTTCCACCTGTATGTACATTGTCTGCTCCACAGCAAATCTGAAATGTACCGTGCTCGCCACAATCTACCTGGCATACATGCAAATGTGTGTCAGGAATAGGCTCACATTCAAGAACGTGTCCTACAACAACCTTGCTAATGTCCTTTCCTACTTCATATAATTCTTCAACCTCGAAACCACAAGAGAAAAGCTTTTCTTCAAGCTCCTGTGGAGTGATATCTATATCAACATAATCCTTTAACCAACTAAGTGGTGCTAACATAATCTTTCACCAAACCTTTCCGACTTATTTATCATTTAACTGATTTAAAACATTAATATCAGATTCGAATAACAACTTGATGTTGTTTATTCCGTACTTAAGCATTGCTGTACGCTCAATACCGATACCAAATGCAAATCCGCTGTAAACATTTGTGTCAATTCCGCAGTTTTCAAGTACCTTGTTATTAACAACGCCGGCACCAAGGATTTCAATCCAGCCTGTACCCTTACAAAGCTTACAACCAGCTCCTCCACACTGGAAGCAGCTACAGTCAACCTCTACTGATGGCTCTGTAAATGGGAAGTATGAAGGACGAAGTCTTGTCTTTGTTCCCTCACCGTAAATCTTCTTAACAAACTCATCTAACATACCCTGTAAGTCGCAAAGTGTAATACCCTTGTCAACTACAAGACCTTCCATCTGTGTGAACATTGGAGAATGTGTAGCATCATCATCAGAACGGAATACCTTACCTGGTGATAAAATCTTGATAGGTGGCTGCTTCTTCTCCATTACGTGAATCTGTCCTGCTGAAGTCTGTGTTCTAAGTAAGAATTCAGGTGACAAATAAAACGTATCCTGCATATCTCTTGCAGGGTGATCCTGTGGAGTATTAAGTGCAGTAAAGTTATAGTAATCAGTCTCTATTTCAGGACCTTCAAATATCTCAAATCCCATGCCTGCAAATATATCAATAATCTCATTCTTAACCAATGTGATTGGGTGAAGATTACCTTCTGCATTTTCTACTGCAGGAAGTGAAATATCAATCTTTTCAGCTTCATATCTATCCTGAAGTTCTTTAGCCTTCATCTTCTCATCGATTTCACCAATAAATGTAAGAGCCCATTCTTTTAATTCATTTACACCCTTACCATATGCGGCCTTTTCCTCATTAGGGATATTCTTCATTTCCCTCATAAGTAAACCGATTTTACCTGATTTTCCATCTAAATACTGTTTTCTAAATTCATATACTTCTTTAGATGAATTTAAACCATCTGCTCCAGAGATAATCTCTTGCTTGATTTGTTCTAAATTTGCATTCATTGCATTTGCTCTCCTTTTCTTATTATATTAAAGTCTCTATAAACGTGAAAATCGTCCCTCTAGAAACTCTAAAGGGACGAATATATATCCGCGTTACCACCCTGATTCCCACACAAAATTATGTGGACACTCATTGACTGCGTTACGTGCAGTAATACGTTCAAAGCTACTATTAGTTCACCCTGAAAGCTCCTGTGTGAAATTCATCCATACATTCTTGACTTAAGCAGGCTTTCAGCCGGTGACCCGCTCTCTCTAGAAGTAAATGTATAACTACTGTGCACATTCATTGCCTTTGGTTATTAAATTTCATGTAGTTGTTTCCAACACATTTTGTAGTTTAGCACATTTGTTAAACGATGTCAAATTTATTTTTTATTCAGTATATTTCATATCCACATTGTATGAACCATCTTCATTTGATAAAATGTAAATAAAAAAATTACATGTTTTAGGTATCCATTTTGCTGATGGTATATTTCGCTTCACAGAACTAAGATTTGTGTAAAACGGATCACCTTTTCCATCTTTTTCCTGAAAATAATGCTCTTCCACCTCATCTCTAAAATCTTGAATATCCTCTTCTTGCACTCTCAATAACACTCTATAACTACCACCATATTCTTTTTCGTCAAGATTATTCCAAACATCCAAAATTTCATATTGCTTATTTTCAATATCAAAGAACTGTTCAATTAGCATTTCATCTGTGCTTGCAGCACTATCACCATTATCGCTATCATTACTACGTTGCAATACCCACACCAAAATTGACACAATGAGAACTAATACAATTAACCCACATATAATAACACATTTTTTATTTACCTTCATCATTATCCCTCCTAATTAATAAGTGATAATATCTGCTATTTCCTCATAACTAGCCCCAATCTTAATATGGAATGTGCCTGTAGATATTCTGCCATCTAATTCTTTTGAACATAAATATCTGTCAAATTCTTTAGCATCTGCAATAACACCAAGTTCAACTAGTCTAGCTGCTACTATAGCCGAATTATTGCCTCTATATATCACAAGTTCCACTATTTCACCAGCATTATCCACTTGTGAAGAAGTTTCTTCTTCTGATGAACTTTCTTCCTCTGTCGGAGTTTCTTCCTCTGATGAACTTTCTTCTTCTGTCGAACTTTCTTCCTCTGTCGAACTTTCTTCTTCTGTCGAACTTTCTTCTTCTGTCGAACTTTCTTCCTCTGTCGAACTTTCTTCCTCTGATGAACTTTCTTCCTCTGATGAACTTTCTTCCTCTGATGAACTTTCTTTTTCATCATCTATTTTAGAAGTTTCATCATCCTTTACGGTATCGACTTTTTTTGTCGTTTCCTCATCACTTTCTTTTTTTGTTGTATCTCTATAGGAATACGCTATAAATAAAATAATTGTCGTGATAAGTATTCCCGTACCTAATCCTCTAAGATAATATTTAAGTTTCATATACTAATCTCCATTCCGAAGCGTCACAAAAAGCCTTGAGTTATTTCTTTGAATTAAACAAATCAATTACTAATCTTACCTCACCAACACCTAATCCTAATTTTTTAGCAATCTCAATATTACTAAAACCTTTATTGTATAATTCGAGAATCTTTTTATTGTTATTCGAAGTCTTTACATTAATCTTTGATTTTTTAACTTCAGCAGGCTCCTTATTTTCTGTATTTTCTACATTTTCAGTATTTTGAGCAGGCAAATCATTCTGTACCACAGTTTCATTTTCAGGTATAATTTCCTCTTTCTTTTCAACTACATCCTGAACAAGTTGGCCCGATGACATATCATTTACAATCGCCATCTTTTTAACGCTAACCTTAAGAGCCTCTATATCCTTAATAGTATTTTTAACGACAGTTTCCTTATCGTTAAGCATATTATAGAGGAACATAACCTCCTCATGATTTTTAGTAATTCTAAGATTAATATCCTCTGAATATTCACCCATTGCAAGAATCTTTTCTGCTGAAATTTTATTTAATTCCTTTTTGGTTTCATCCATCTTCTCATCTACAATAAGAGATAATTCCTTTTCAACCTCTTTACGAATTATTTCCTGCGCGACCTCCGAAAACTTACCATCTTTAAACAATTCCTTTTCAGTGTCGTCTTTACTAAAGTGTTCTGAAAACACAAAACTTATTGCAATCACTAGCACTCCGATGATTACAAGACATATTTCCAAACCAGTCATAACTTTGACTATCCTTTCTGTTAAACCTTCATATCTAATCCAGAGCGTTTCTTTAAAATAACTTTTCCATCCTCTTCGTCCTCTGAATCTTCATCTTTACCTTTTCTCTTTTGTGAAAAATATTCGTTTTTTCCCTTTTCTTTAGCATCATACTTTTGTTGATTGTAATCTGCATTATCTTTGTTACGCACGTCCTGTAATTTATGCTCTACATCTTTTTTTACAGCAGTCTGCGCATTACTTTGAGCCACAAAATTTTTACTATCTTCCTGTTGTTTGATTGTTGTAAAATCCTGTGTTCTCTGAATTGTAGCATTCATCATCGCCGGCTTAATAATCATTTTACCACCATCCCTTAGTACGGAGTTGCTTTTATTTCTGCTCTATCCTTTTTGTATATACAATGACAATTTTTCTCATGAATTAATATATAATCTTCTGAAATAGCAACCTTTGTACCTGGGAAAATATCTTTTTTAACTTTAATCATCGCAGATTTATTAGTTTCTAATTCTCCCTGTAAAGTTTCATATTCTTTTGTCATTGTCTTAACTTCTGAATCAAGCATAACTACCGTTTTTGTTGTACTTGCAATCAAAGGAACTTTTTCTTCCTCCAATATGCCTAATTCTTTTTTCTTTCTAAGAGCTAAGAGAACCTTGTCTAATTTCTCTTTTTCATCTGTTTTTGTAGAGATTGTCTGTTTCAAATAATTAACTCTATCTTTTACAGCTGGGTCCGTACCAACTTCTACAACTGTTGTTGTACCCATAGGTGAGCCTATTGTTGCAGCCTCAATCAAAACAGAAGATCTTGTATTTCCACCAATTATACTTCCATTTTTTCCTCGAACATAGATGTCACCTTTAGCAGAAATGTCGCTATGTAATAAACTGTCAGTTTCTATATATCCATCTGCTATTACATTAGCACTTTCAATAAATTTAGAAATAACATTACCTTTGGCACGAATAATTCCTTTAGACATCCCCTGAATACCTCTGTGTAATATAACATCACCGCCAGCTTCTATTTCGGCACCTTCTACTACACCAAATACTTCAACATTTCCTTCAGCTTTAATAGCGAAACCAGTTCTAACGTTACCCATAACGGTAACGCTACCATTGTATGAAATATCACCTGTTGATGTATCTACATCGGCTCCAACATCATAATTATTCGATACGAATACTCTGTCGCCTTCTAAAATAACATGTCCATCTACCATCGAATACATCTCACATTTATCTTCCGATAATTCAATGTTATTACCATGCTTTAATATTAATCTTTTTACTTTTACAGGCGGAATGACACCACCACATACATCTGTACCTGGTGTTCCATGATCTTCCGGTGTAAGTACTGCTAAAACATCACCTTTTTTTACATGATTGATGTTATCCAATTGATGGAAGTCAACTGTTCCGTCCTCATTTAATCTAGGTTTTGCTTTTCTATCTATATTAAACTTATATTCAATTTCTGCATCATGACCATTAATTGCAGGAATTCCCTTCGCAATAATCATATTTTTACAATATTCAGGATCATCAACATGTTTTTTAACAATAACATCCAAAACGCCATGTGTAACCTTTTTATCACGCAATTCTGCAATAATTTCTTCTTCTGACAAATTATCACCATTACCACTAGGCGCATAGAATTTAACTATGGCATACATTTTATCTGGAGTAATCTTTACATCCATCTTTTCATCAATTTCATATGTTGTTTTCGTTGAAATTCTAACATCTGTCACTTCAGTAGCTTTATTAATGGTATCATTAATAACTTTAATATCAAAATCTTCTACTTTTTGTTGTCTAAGATATTCCAATACTTCATCGATATTTAACTTTTCTCCCCCATTTTGAGCAGGATATACTCTCATCATAACGCCGCGTTCACTCATAAAGAGCCTAAAAAAACTATTTGTATATTCCATCCGTTTTTCCTCTCAACTAATCTCTAAAAATGTTTTCCGCATAATCACCAAGCTTTGTTTTCATCTTTTGCAATGCCTTTGTATGTAATTGCGAAACTCTTGATTCTGTTACTTCTAACACCTTACTAATTTCTTTCAAAGTCAATTCTTCATAATAATATAATATTACCACTTTCTTTTCTTTCTCAGTAAGTTCTTCCAACGCTTCAACAATAAGTTGCTTTAACTCTGTTTTCTCCACAACAGTTTCTGGCTGTTCATATGGTACATGTTTCGTTGGTTCAATGCCCTTATCTCCACTAGCTTCCATAAATTCATCTAATGATATTACATTTGTAACATTAGCCTGTCCTTGCCAGTTAATATACTCTTCTTCACTAATTCCTAATTCTTTAGCAATTTCTTCATCAGTCGCTGGTCTTCCCATTTCTGATTCTATTTTAGACATCGCAGCATCTATCTTTTTCTGCTTCTGTCGTAATGAACGAGGAATCCAATCCATTTTTCTAATCTGGTCTAAAATTGCACCACGAATTCTAAGACTGGCATAGGTCTCAAATTTGATTCCTTTACCATAGTCAAATTTATCAATTGCATCAATAAGTCCAAAAATACCGTAACTCACCAAATCATCATATTCAACATTATACCCTAAGTACATGCTTAATCGTCCTGCAACAAACTTAACTAAAGGAGCATATTCAATTATAATTTTTTCTCTAATTGCTGGAGAGTTTGTTTTCACATAACTTTCCCACAACTTATTCTTTTCTGCCTCTGTCATTTTTAGTTCTCCAATTCATTATAATCCTATACATCTTCTGCACTTTGTTTTGCTGTTACTTCTTCATTCTCATCACCTTCGACTTTTTCCCCATTTTCATCTGTCTCAGATTCAGATTCTTCTTTAAGATTTTCAACTTCTACAACTAAGTAAGTTGTTGCAATCCATCTAAGTATCAATCCCACAACGTACGAACCCACAAGCACAGATAATATTATTATCAATGCTTGTGTAGCTTCATACCTGTTTATAATCGTTACTATAGATGCTACAAATGTAAATAACAACGCTACTATTGCTGGAATAAATTTTGTGCGTTCTATCATTTTTGCACCTCTTATAACACTTTTATAGGTTTGCCAACTGCTTTAATACTGTATTCACCTGTGTTCGAATCCAATATTACAGTTCGACCATAATTAAGTCCAGTATCTTCTGCAACTATAGGAATATGTAACTCCGTTAATTTTGCTTTCACAGCTTCAACATTTTTTAATCCTATATTAAGATTGTCCGAACTCTTACTTCCAAAACTAAACATTTGAGCTCCGCCTGCAATTTTCGCGACCATTCTTTTTGTTTGCGCTCCCATTTCAACCATCAGTCTCAATGTTTCGTCTATACCTGTATCCGCAAATTTTGCGATATTGGCATTATTTCTGATTTCTTTACTACTAGGCAGCATAACATGTGCCAATCCACTAATTTTTGTAATCGGATCATATAATGCTACTCCAACGCAGGACCCTAGTCCCAATGTGGTAAGACTGTCTGGCTCTCTGCATACTTTTAAATCAGCCATGCCTACTTTAATAATCTCACCCATATGTCTAACGCCACCTAACTATAATCCTAATGAATTTAATATAACATCATATGATTCAAGTTCAGGTACCAAGAGAAAATAACCATTAATATGACTCTCTTCATCAAATTGGGTTTCAATCAAGAGAACCTTATCTCCGATTTTACTGAATTCAATAGCAGGAATACTTAAAATAGCACCAGCCATATCGACTTGTAGAGTAGGTACACTTGACACAATTGTAAGCTTTGTCAAATCAGATAAAGCTGAAAGATATGCGCCTGTGATAATATTACCTATCTCATTCAATGCTGACAATTCCATTTCTGAAAAATCATAAATGTCTTTGTCTATATTTTCTTCCTGTTTTAATAATGTTGCAACTAATCTTCCTGCTGAAGCCGTATCTAAAAGGAACATCATCATTCCATTTACATCGCCTTCGAGAGATAAAAGTATTCCAACCATAACCTCTTCTTCATCACCAATAATTCCAGTGATTTCAGAAAAACCTGCAAGATTTACTTTTGGAACTCTCATATCGATTCTGGCATCCAACAATTTAGAAAGAGCTGTTGTAGCATTACCTGCTCCAATATTACCAATTTCTCTCAATACGTCAAATTGAACTGATTCCATATTATCTAAATCAATTTTTGCCATACTTGCTTTCCTTTCTGTAACACTAATTAATATCAAGCACTCCATTAATATTAAGTATTGTTATAAGTTCATCTCCCTGCTTGCCAACTGATGAAATGTATTTACTCTTTTCATCTTTCATGTCAGTCTGGGCTTTTTCGATAGATTCACTACCTAATGTTACAACTTCTTTTACTCTATCAACAATCACACCTATCGAGCCCTGATTGTCTGGTTTTAAAACAATTATTCTTGTCTTATCTGTGTTTTCAACTTCTTCCAATTCGAATTTTCTACGAAGATTCATAACTGGAATAATTTCACCTCTAAGATTTATTACACCGTCAAACCATTTCTGTGCTTTTGGTACTCTTGTGATTTTCTGCATTCTAACAATATTATCAACATATTTTATGTCAATACCATACTGTTCAACACCCATTTTTACAACAATGTACTGGGTTGTATCTGTTCCAATTAATTTATTGTCCATAACCATACCTCCACTACACTAATGTATTTACGTCAAGAATCAACGCAACTTCACCATCACCAAGAATTGTTGCACCACTAATAAGTTTACTATTATTAATATACTTACCAAGTGATTTAATAACGATTTCCTGCTGTCCTATTAACTTATCAATAACAAGACCTGCAGATCTATCACCCTTCTTAACAACAACTACTGTAAGGTTTTCTGTTTCTTCTGATTCAATATCCAATACCTGACCTAATCTAATAATTGGAATAACTGAACCACGTAAATTAATTACTTCTTTTGACTGTACATACTTAATCTCGCTAATGTTAACATCTTCAATCGTTTCAATTGAACCAAGAGAAATAGCATAAATTTCATCACCAAGTTCAACCATCAACGCCTGAATAATAGCAAGTGTAAGAGGTAATCTAATTATAAATGTGCTTCCTTCACCAAGTTTTGTCTTAACTTCAATATCACCACCAAGTGATTCAATCTTTGTCTTAACAACATCAAGTCCAACGCCTCTACCAGAAACATCTGTAACTGCTTTTGCAGTTGAGAAACTTGGCTGGAATAAAAGATCAATAATTTCTTTATCTGTCATTGCTTCAGCCTGAGCCTGAGTAATAGAACCCTTCTCAAGTGCTTTATCTCTAACTCTTTCAACATCGATACCGTTACCGTCATCCTTAACTTCGATAACTACATTGTTACCGTCCTGATATGCGTTAAGTTCAATATTACCAACCGGATCCTTACCTCTTGAAATTCTCACATCTGCAGTTTCCAAACCATGGTCTGCTGAATTTCTAAGTAAATGCATAAGTGGATCACCGATTTCATCGATAACAGTTCTATCAAGTTCTGTCTCTTCACCTGTGATAACAAGTTTCATCTGCTTATCAAGCTTCTTAGACAAATCTCGTACCATCTTAGGGAATTTCTGTGTTACAGTTTCAATAGGCATCATTCTAACCTTCATAACTGATTCGTGAAGGTTTGTAGTAACTCTTTCGAGATATTCTATGTGTTCTGTAACGCCCTGTGCATTTTCAGCATTTTCATTTGCTGCAACAATACTGTTCTTAGCAATAATAAGCTCACTAACAAGATTCATAAGAACATCAAGTTTATCAATATCAACTCTAACAGAACGGTTAACTATAGGCTTACCTGCAGTTTGACCTTTAGCTGGTGCAGTTTCTGCAGCTTTAGGTTTTTCAACCGCTTTTTCTTCTTTCTTAACTACTTCTGTCTTCTTTTCTTCTTGTGGTTCAACAGTTTCTACTGTCTCTTCTTCTTTTTTACCAGCCTGTGGAACTTCAGTTAATTCTTCACCATCAACTTTTCTAATTTCAGAAACATTTTCAACAGTTGTAATAACTTTTTCCAATGATTCCTTTGTTACAAACACAAGCGTAAATTCGAAATCAAATTTTTCATCTTCAATATCCTGAACATATGGTTCAGATTTAATAATTTCACCTAAATCTTCCAAAGATTTAAATACTAAAAACGCTCTGGCAGCTTTTAATATACAGTTTTCATCAACATGAACAACTAATTTGTACACTTTAATGCCTTTTTCAAAAGCTTCTTTTATCGCATTAACTTCAAATTCAGAAAATGCAACATTACTAACTGTTGTACTTGTAGCTGCACTAGTTGTATTAACCTCTGGTTTCTTATCCTCTGCTTTTTTAGCAGGCTCTTTTTTAGCCTCTGCAGGCTGACCTTCAAGGAACTTATTTAATAAAGCAATAATTGATTCATTATCTTCTGTTCCTTCATCCGATGTCTGCTGAATAGATGCAAGATAACTTTCCAATGCATCAAGACACTGAAAAAGTACATCCACAAGTTCAGCAGTTACACTCATCTTTCCATTTCTAACTTCAGAAAATACATTTTCCATAACATGTGTAAGGTTCTGCATTCTCTTAAATCCCATTGTACCTGCCATTCCTTTTAATGAATGTGCAGCACGGAATATTTCATTTATTGTGTCTGAATTGCCAGGCTCTTCTTCTAACGACATAAGCTGCTGGCTTAAATTCTGTAAATGTTCACTTGTTTCATCAATAAAAATCTCTAAGTACTGGCTAACGTCCATTGTTTAGCACCCCCACATTCTTAAGTATCGCCGAAGCAACATCTTCCAAAGGTACAATCTCATCTGAAAGTTTAGCTTCAGCTACAGCTCTTGGCATACCATAAACAACACTTGTAGCTTCATCTTGAGATATAACGTAGATATTATTTGTCTTCGCTAATTCTCCAATTCCAAGGGTTCCATCTGCGCCCATGCCTGTCAAAACAACGCATGTAACTTCATCAATTGGAAGTCCCTTTAATGACTCGTACATAATGTTGGCACATGGCTTTAATCCACCAACCGCTGCATCATCTGTTGTTACTATTTTAAAGTTCGCTCCATCTTTTACTACTTTCATCTGAAGTCCACCTGGCGCTATGTATACACAACCTTTTTTTAGAACATCACCATTAGCAGCTTCCTTTACTGTTACTTCACTCATCTCATCGAGACGTAACGCTAAAGAATTGGTAAATCCTTTTGGCATATGTTGTACTAGCACTATCGGAGCATCAATATTTGCTGATAATTTAGGAATAACTGACTGTAATGACTTTGGACCACCTGTTGAACAAGCCAAAGCAACAATTTTAGTCTTTCCTTCCTTATTACCCACAAATCTTTTATGTGGACCGAATGTAGTTCCTCTTTCTGGCATTACACTATTTCTTCTTACGACATTAGAAGTTTCTTTTTGAATAACAGTTCCTTTTTTATCCTCGCGAGTTTCGCGATTCTTCACAGCAACATTTGAGGATACTGTCACTCGTTCAGCAGCATCAAAACCACTAGCATCGAGACCTGTAGCAACACTCAGAACTTCTAATAAACGATTTTTAAAGCTGTCTTTTTTTGCTTCAAGATAGTTTTCTGGCTTTGTAACAAAATCAAGAGCTCCTCGCTCCAATGCTATAATTGTTTCTTTAGCACCTTCCTTAGTCAATGTGCTCACCATTATAACTTTAATGTTGATTTTGTTCTTCTGAAGTTGTTCTAACAATTCCAAACCATTTAACTTCGGCATGTTAATATCTAACATAACACAATCATACTGAAGTCGGTTCTTCACTATTAAATCCAACGCCTCTAAACCATTTGTTGCAATATCTTTCACTGTAAACCGATTATCTGAATTTATTATATCAGATATTACCCTTCTCATAAGTGCAGAGTCATCAACAATTAAAATATTCTTTTTCATTTTCACGACCTACCTTTCCGATGTAACGCAATTAATCAAATTTACATCTCATTTTCTCTCTTTCTCATTATTCTTTCCTGCTCGAATATGTATTTTATAATCTGTTCACGTATTTCTCCACTCATATTGCAATACTCTACTCGACATTCATTAAAATTACTTCTATTTTTTGCCTGACTTACTTCTAATACTTTTCCAGCTAAATTGTATTTTCTTTCAACCTCACCATATACAATATTGAGATTAACGAAAATAATATCATCTTTATTAAGTGGTTTTTCAGTTAAAAATCTTATACCACCACCGCTAATATCAAGTGCTGTAGCCTTATTATACAAGTAATCAGGACTAATTTGCGTACTCACCTTGCCTTCTGTGTTAAATTCGGCAAGTTCCTCATCATTGAGTTTTCTAAACATGATATCCATAGTACAATTCAATCTAAAATATTGTCTTCTCTGATACTTCTGCAATTCAGAAATCATCTCGATAACCATAACAAAAATATTATCCTCTTTGAAACGGTCAACAACTATTGCACGCCCTTGGAACAAGCCACGGCTTGTATAAAAGCATACATCTATTCTTACATTTTGTGGAATCATAAGAACACGTCCACCAACAATTGGGACACCGATTTTAAGCCTATCCTCATCAATAATATCGTACACTTGACTCACATAGACATTTTTATCTTCTCTACCCATTTCCAAATCATATTCTCTATAGGAACTGACTTTAGTAAATTCAATTTTATTACCTGTACTTACTATTCTTTCAATCATTGGTAAAAACCTCCACTATTGCATTACACATCTTTATTAGCCATTTTTCCTTCTAGCATTTTTAAACATTTTTACAAAAGCACCCGCCAAGCCTTTTTTCTTAATTTCCTCCGCCTCTGCTTCACCATCCAATGTTTGCATTATACTTTCAAAAGCTTTAGTGCCAACACTATTTGTATATGCGATTGTTATAGGTTTTTGCTGCATTACAGCCTTTTGCATATTTGCATCATTTGGAATAATACCCAAAAACTTTAAATGAATATTCAAAAATTTATCAACAACAAGACTTAACTTATCATATAAATTCTTTCCTTCATCAAAACTATCCACTCTATTAGCTACAATTTTTATAGTAGTCTCTTCTTTATTAAAACCACTTTTTGCATTTAAAGATTTTAATAAAGCATATGAATCTGTGATTGATGTTGGCTCCGGTGTTGTAACTAAAATAACTTCATTGCTAGTCATAACAAATTCAAGAACGCTGTCTGAAATTCCAGCACCAGTATCTACTATAATAACATCTGCTAATTTTTCTAATTCTTTTAACTTATATACCAAAAATGTAACCTGGTCCTTGCTCATATTTGCCAGACGGTTAATGCCTGACCCACCTGAAATAAAGCCTATATCCATAGGTCCTTTCACTATGATATCTTCGAATTCCTTTCCATTAAATATCATATCTGCTAGGTTAAACTTAGGAATAGCCCCTAACATAACTTCAATATTTGCAAGACCAAAATCAGCATCAAAAATAATAACCTTTTTTCCCTGACTTGCAAACTGAATAGCAAGATTAATAGATATACTAGACTTACCAACTCCACCCTTACCACTTGTAACAGTGATAATTCTAGCTTGTCTATCATTTATGGCATTATGTTGTTTTACTATATCTCTTAACTTTTCTGCCTGATCCATTCTAAACTCCATTCTTATAATTTACACAAATTCTCACTACTTCTTATTCTTCGCTACCTAATAAACTTCTAGCAATTTTTTGCGCATCTATCATACTGATATCATCTGGAACAACCTGTCCACATGCAACATATGAAAGTGGTGCCCCTGTATTAAGTTTAACATTTAAAATATTCCCCAATGAATATGTTTCGTCTAACTTTGTAAATATTAATCTATAATCTTTAATGTGACCAAATACATCGCATATTTTAAGTAAATCCTTATACTTTGTAGCTGCACTTAATACCAAATATACTTCCTTTTCCATATTTTCACCTAATACGCCTTCGTCAATATATCTAAATATTTCGTTGCATTGTTCGGTATTTTTTTGTGAACGTCCTGCCGTATCAACAAAAATCATATCATATTCTGAATAATTTCTAACTGCTTCATTATATTCTTCAATTGTATACACAACTGATAATGGCACATTTAAAATATTTGCATATGTACGTAACTGTTCAACTGCTGCTATTCTGTATGTGTCAGAAGTAATGAAACCTATCTTCAAATTCTTTTGAAGTTTGAAATAAGAAGCAAGTTTTGCAATAGTTGTTGTTTTACCCACACCAGTCGGACCAACAAAGAATATTATCTTTGTCTTACCTTCGTTATGAGTAATTGTTTCTGGCACACCCATCTTAAGTATTATTTTCTGATAAATAGCTGCCAAAATACTATCTACATTTGAACCTTTCTTCAGTGATTCTTCCACTTCACCCATTATTTGGTTAACATATTTTTCATCAACTTCATTATCAATAAGCTGTCTGTATACCAACTGCATAAATTTGAAATTAACATTGCTTCCCTGGTCTGCAATCTTATTTTCTTCTGCAATATCATCTACAACCTTATTTTCTGTAACAATCTTTTGCTCAATCATATTTTGCAAATTATTAAGTTTTTCCTCAATTGCATTAGTATTTTTTTCTAATTCCAATAAAGGTTGTGTATCTTTAGTTAATTCTTTATTCACCGCCTTAACAGGAACCTTATCTGTTTTTTCTTCTAATGCAGCTGTAACCTCAACATAATTCTTTTTAAACAACCTAGCCAAAGCTCTATGTTTAACAGTTCTAATATGCATAATAACAGCATTATTACCCATTTCCAACTGTGCCATTTTTATAGCTTCTGTTTCGGTTTCTGCTTGAAATTTTTTTATTATCACGATGTGCTCACCATCCCTACTGACTGTAATTCTACATTATTTTCTACCTCATTGTATGAGATAACAATTAAATCTTTGTAATAATCCTGAACTAATCGTTTAAAATATAATCTAACAATAGGCGATGTAATAACAATAGGTGTTTTACCTAAATCTTCCATCTTTTCAATCTCTTTGCCTAATGCATTAATTATCTTTTGTGATTTGTCAGGCTCAAGTGCAATATACGAACCTTGTTCTGTTTGTTTTACACTTGCCATAATTTCCTGTTCAATCTTTGGGTCCAATGTAACTACAGTAGTAGTTTCATTTGGAGCAAAAAACTTGCTCGAAATTGAACGTTTTAAACTTTGTCTGACATACTCTGTTAAGACATCTGTATCTCTAGTTATTGCTGCATGATCAGCCAATGTTTCAAATATTGTTAACAAATCTCTAATTGAAACTCCTTCCGACAATAAATTCTGTAAAACCTTTTGAATCTCACCGATTCCAAGCAATTTTGGAACAAGTTCATCCACAAGAATAGGATTTGATTCTTTGATGTTTGAAATAAGATTTTGAACATCCTGTCTTGTCAAAAGTTCATCAATATGACTTGTAATAACCTGTGTTAAATGTGTTGTAATAATCGAAGGCGGGTCAACAACTGTATATCCCAATGATTCTGCTCTTTCTCTCTGACTTTCAGAAATCCACAGAGCTGGCAAATGGAATGATGGTTCAAATGTAGGAATACCTGCAATCTCTTCCTCAACCATTCCAGGATTCATTGCCATATAATGGTCAAAAAGTATTTCACCTTCACTAACCTTTACACCTTTTATTTTGATAATATACTGATTAGGATTAATCTGAATATTATCTCGAAGTCTGATTACAGGAACAATCGTACCTAAATCAAGAGCTATCTGTCTTCTAATCATAAGTACACGGTCAAGCAAATCTCCACCTTGATTTACGTCAACAAGTGGAATAAGACCGTATCCAAGTTCCAACTCAATAGGGTCAACTTGAAGCAATGAAACAACATTTTCAGGTTTTCTAATTTCTTCTGCTTCTTGTTCTTCCATATTTGCGGCAGATTCAATTCCCGCAGCAGCCTGACTGTCTCGAAGTTGTGTTCCAAGATATATACATACAAGACCCATTGGAATAAATATCAATGTAGGTAACTGTGTAACAAGTCCAAGAACAATCAGTGTTCCACCTACACCATACATAACGCTAGGCATTGCAAATATCTGTCCAAAAACCATATCTCCAACACCTGCTTCTTTTGATGCCTTTGTAACAAGCATACCTGTTGACAATGATATAAGTAACGATGGAATCTGGCTAACAAGACCATCACCGATAGTAAGAATCGTATATTCGTTAAACGCATCTCCCATCTCCATACCTCTATACATTACGCCCATTACGATACCACCTATAAAGTTAATTACCGTAATAATAAGACCTGCTGTAGCATCTCCCTTTACATACTTAACAGCACCATCCATAGATCCAAAGAATGCTGATTCCTGCTGTAATTTTTCTCGACGCTCTTTTGCCTGCTTATCAGTAATTGCACCTGTATTCAAATCTGCATCAATCGCCATCTGTTTACCCGGCATAGCATCAAGTGTAAATCTTGCAGTTACTTCTGCAACTCTTTCAGAACCTTTATTGATAACCATAAACTGTACTAATATAAGGATAATGAATATAATAGCACCAATTACAAGATTACCTCCACCTACAAACTGTCCAAATGTTCTTACAACCTCACCAGGATCCCCATCATTTAAAATAAGTCTTGTAGAAGACACATTAAGAGATATTCTAAACACCGTTGTCATAAGCAACATTGTAGGAAACGCTGACATACTAAGTGCTTCTTGAGCAAGCATTGAATTAAATAAAATAACCAATGCTACCGCAATGTTAAAAGCCATCAATACGTCTAATAACTGACTTGGAATCGGAATAATAAGAAACACAATTGCGGCAAGCAAATAAAGTGCTACGCCAAGATCTGTCTTTTTCATTATTTCGTCTCCTTTCATCAGTATTATCTATTATTTTCCACTGGTACCTCTTTATTTTTAACATTATATACATATGCTAAAACTTCTGCGACAGCCTGATATAGTTCCTGAGGTATCTCTTGTCCTATATCAACACCGCTATATAAAGCTCTTGCCAATGGCTTATTTTCATATATTTCAATATTATATTTTCGCGCCTCTTCCTTAATCTTTTGCGCTAAAAAATCTTCACCTTTCGCTATAACATATGGAGCCTTTGCAATGGCCAAATCATATTTTATAGCAACAGCAAAGTGAGTTGGGTTTGTGATAACAACATCAGCCTCTGGCAATGCTTGCATCATTCTTCGTTGGGATGCTTCACGCATTCTTCTTCTTTGCTGACCTTTTACCACAGGATCTCCTTCTGTATTTTTATACTCATCCTTAACTTCTTGCTTTGTCATCATCATATCATCTTTAAATTTCTTTCTTTGATATATCAAATCAACAAAGCCAACTACCAAATATACTGCACTAATTTTTATCATTATATCAAATACAATCTCACCAACTGCTCTAATTCCATCTAAAAGCGTGATATCATAAAGATTGTAAAACAATAAAAATTGATCTGCTACTTCAGTATAAATTATGTAACCACAAATCAAAACAATACCTACTGATTTCAGCATGTTTATAAGTGATTGCGACGAAAAAATCTTTTTAAATCCACTTATTGGATTCAATTTTGAAAATTTGGGTTCTAGTGGTTTTGCTGTAGGTTTCCACCCTACCTGAACCAATTCACCAATAAAATTAATAAGGAAACATCCGATTAATATCGGCAATATAATCATTGCAGCTTTTAAAGCAACATCCTTACCTAATCCTAAAGCTACAATTGCATTCATATCATCAGCATTCATCGCATAGGTAGGAATAATATTATAGATATAAGAAAAAAGTTCTATAATTCCTTCACCAATTGAACCTACAAGGATTTTCAATCCAAAAAAACATATTAGCAAAGATAATGCATTTACTATTTCTTTACTCTTTGCAACCTGTCCCTCTTTTCTAGCATCATCTAATTTCTTTTGAGTTGCAGGCTCTGTCTTTTCTCCTCCAGGACCATCTTTAGCAAAGAACTGTAAATTCAGTTTTATTAAAGAATCCCAATTTTCCACGCTATCTCATTCCTCTTATTGTTGCTATAACCATATCCTGCATATTTACAAATATAAAATTCGCAATATCCGGTAGTAAGAAAACCGTTAAAAACAGAATAAGGAAACCACCTAAAATTTTAATCTGCATACCCACAGAAAACATGTGTATCTGTGATGCTACTTTAGTCATAATACCCATTGCACAATCAAGAATTAATATTATCGCAAATATCGGAAGATTAATTCTAAATCCAATTACAAAGTAGTCAACCATGAATCCCATCATATTTTCATACAAGGTCTGCGTCATGTGCATTCCACCGATTTCAATAATACTATAAGAATCGACAATTGCACTTAATAAAAAGCTATACATACCTGTAGCTATCAGTAACAAAAGCAAAATGTACTGGTACATATTACCTGTTACACTGACTTGTGTACGGGTGATTGGATCAAAAAGATTAGCCATTGCTAAACCTATTTGCATATCAATCAATTTACCCGCAAACAAAATAATTGTATTGCAGATATAAGCCGAAAAACCAATCAACAATCCTGCAATACTTTCTCTTACAACAAGCTCTGCATATCCCAAAGTTGTTGTATATTCTAGGGTTTCTTTTGGTAAAATACTGTATACAATAAACGCCAAAAATAACGATAATCCCAATTTTACTCTTTGAGGAACATTATTTTGTCCAAAAAAAGGCGAAATATATACAAAGGAAGCCATTCTAACAAGTATTAACAAATAATATTCTAAATTTGCCTGTGAAAATGTTATCTCTACATTCATACAATATAATCTCCAAAGCTACCCCACAATTCTTCCATAAAACCAACTACAGTATTTATAATAAATGAACCAAATATCATAATTCCTATAAATATTGCAATCAGTTTTGGAATGAACGTTAATGTCTGCTCTTGAATTGACGTAATTGCTTGAAAAATACTAACAATAAGACCGACAATTAACGATATTATCAATAACGGCGCTGAAACAATCATTACTGTCCACAATGCTTCACTGGTAATATCAAGTACTGCTTCTTCTGTCATCTTTTCCTCCTTTACTTACGTCAGAACCTGAATGTCTCCATCAGATTCACAATAATCAAGTTCCATCCATCTGCCAAAATAAAGAACAAAATCTTAAATGGCATCGAAATTGTTGTTGGTGGTAACATCATCATACCCATAGACATAAGTACCGACGATACCAACATATCAATAACAATAAATGGAATATAAATTAAAAAACCAATCCAAAAGGCGGTTCTTAATTCTCCAATAATAAAACTTGGTATTACTACTGATGTTGGAATATCATCTACAGATTCTACATCCTCCACTTTCGCAATATCGCACATCGTCTTCAAATCTCTCTCATCAATCTGATTAAGCATAAACTCTCTAAGTGGTCCAATCGCCTCATCAAAGAACTCTGATTGAGATATTTCGTGATTACTAAATGGCTTATAGGCATTCTCATATATATCATTGAAAACAGGTGACATAATAAAGAATGTTAAAAACAATGAAAGCCCAATCAATACCTGGTTTGGAGGTGATGTCTGGGTATTCAATGCACTTCTTGTAAAATACATTACAACTATAATTCTTGTAAATGATGTAAGCATTATCAAAATAGAAGGACACAATGCAATGATTGTAAGCAAAATAACAATCTGCAATGCACTACTTACATCTCCTGAATCTGACGAAATATTTATCCCCAGTAAACCTGGCGCATCGTCCGCAGAATCCAGTTCAATTTCATCAATAACCTCATCATTTACACCATTTGTTTCATCTTCCGTAGCATATACATCGCTACCGGTACAAAAAATCACAAATGAGAAAAGAAGAAAAATGCAAATAAATCTCTTAATCTTTCTAATCATGATATACCTCCATTTTATTTCTTCTTTTCTCTTATGTTTTTTATTCTATCCAATATTTCACCAAATGCTGGTGGTTGTGACTCTTCATTAAATACAAGAGCCTCACCATCAACTTTTCCAATAAGATTTATCTCATCCTTTCCGATGCCTACGAGGAAATAATCATTGCCTGTTTTTACAACAGCCAACTGCTTATTCCCCATAATGCGTCGAACTTCTATAATCTGAATATTACCAGTTGCAAATTGTGTTTTTTGGATATTACCTATAAAGCTTGTAACGTAATATGTAATGAATAAAATAAGTATAAAAATAATAAGTGTTACTATTAATTTTAAAATACTATTTCCATTTATCCCTGCATATATACCATTCATTTTAACCTACCGCTTTTTTAACTGCTTCTATTACTCTATCTGCTTGGAAAGGTTTTACAATAAAGTCCTTTGCACCAGACTGAATAGATTCAATTACCATTGCCTGCTGACCCATAGCTGAACACATAATTACTGTAGCAGCAGGATCGTTTTCTTTAATTTTCTTTAATGCCTGAATACCATCCATTTCTGGCATTGTGATATCCATCATTACTAAGTCAGGTTTTAATTCTGTATATTTTTCTACAGCAACCTTTCCATTTTCTGCTTCGCCTGCAACATTGTATCCATTTTTTGTTAAAATGTCTTTAATCATCATTCTCATAAATGCTGCGTCATCACATATTAAAATATTTTTTGCCATAATAATTACTCTCCTATCAAATATAAGATTATTATTTAATTATCTCTGTTACTCTAACACCGAAACTATCTTCAATAACAACAACTTCACCTTTAGCAACATACTTGCCATTTACAAGTACATCAACAGGTTCACCTGCTATTTTATTGAGTTCGATAATTGTTCCTGGTGTAAATTCAAGAATATCCTGAATTGATTTTGTTGTTCTACCAAGTTCTACTGTAACCTCAAGTGGAACATCCATAATGAGGTTAATGTTTTCCTTCTGATTTGCTGCTACTATATCAGGAGAAAACGCTTGGAACTGTGCAGGTTGTACATTAATTTCCTGCATTGGCATTGTTTGCATTGGCATAGCCTGCATCATCGGCATTCCCTGCATCATTGGCATTCCTTGCATCATCGGCATTCCTTGCATCATTGGCATAGCCTGTTGCTGCATTGGCATGCCTTGCATTGGATTACTAAATGCTTCTGGAATCGGTGTCTGCTGCTGGCTAACACCATTATCCTGTGGTTGTGGTTGAGGTTCCGGAGCAACTGCTGCTACATTAACTTCCGGTTCCTTTTCCTGTGGAGCAGACTCAGCCATAACCGAATCCAATCCAAATTTATTACAAAGAGTTCTACAGAACTCTACAGGATACAACTGCATAATTTCACTATCTACCAAATCTCCGATAGTCATCTTAAAGGAAATTTTAATAAATGATCCTTTAAGGAAATTCGCAAAATCCATTTCATCAATACCGTCATTCAAATCTACCAAACTTGCAATTGGTGGACTGATATCTATCTTCATGCTAAACATTGAAGACATTGATGTAGATGCTGAACCCATCATCTGATTCATCGCCTCGCTGATAGCACTAAGCTGCATCTCTCCCATCTCTTCAGGTATATTAGAACCATCGCCACCCATCATAAGGTCAGCAATAATTTTAACATCTTTTTCTTTTAATACAAATATATTCTTTCCATCAAGACCTTCTTTGTATGATATCTGCAAGAATACACACGGTCTGTCATAACTAAGCACCAAATCATCCCAAATCGCTGTTTCAACTTTTGGAATTGTAATATCTACTTTTTGGTTAACAAGTGATGACAATGTAGTTGCCGCTGTACCCATACTTATATTAGATATCTCACCTACAGTATCCTTTTCCATATCTGTAAGTTCAAGGACTTCTGAGGTGGTTTCTTCAACTTCCTCAGACGGATCTATGCCGCTTAAAAGGGCATTTATTTCTTCTTGCGAAAGCATTCCATCCATTTTCCTATTCCTCCCTAATTATTGATGTGACTCTTACTGCATAATTATCACTAGCAGAGCCCGGTAACGCTTTGAATTTTTTAATATTACCAACGAAAACATCCAACTCGTCACCAACAGCTGCATCTAATTTAATAATATCTCCTTTTTGGAGATTTACAAACTCAGTTACTGATAAGTGTGTGCTTCCCAATCTGGCTTTAATAGGAATAACAGATTGTGAAATGAGGCTTTCAATAGCTTCCTCATACGAATTCTCATCTTTTTCCTTCAAAGCTGCAAACCAATATTTAGTATTAAGTTTATCCATAACATTTTCCAATGTCATATATGGTAAACATATATTCATAAGACCATCAACATCTCCAATTCTTACACTCATAGTAACAATGGCTACCATTTCCTGCGGAGATATAATTTGCGCAAACTGTGGATTTGTTTCAATTCGAGTTAATCTTGGATGAACATCTACAACGTTTTGCCAAGGTTCTCTTAACATATCCACGCATATGGTCATTATTCTCTCAATTATAGAGATTTCTATTTCAGAAAACTCTCTCTTCTTTTCCAATGAAACACCTGCACCGCCAAGCATTCTATCAATAATGGCATAACCTAAATTTGTTGCAAGTTCCATTACTATAGTGCCTTCGAGTGGTGAAAAATCAATCAATCCTAATAATACTGGATTCGATAACGCCTGCGAATACTCTTTGTAAAGAACCGCTTCAGCATTCATAACTTCAACCTGTACCGTTTTTCTAAGATACGCAGGTAAATTTATATACAATAATCTTCCATAGTGTTCAAAAATAGTCTCCAGAGTACGAAGATGCTCTTTCGAAAATTTAGATGGTGTGGAAAAATTATATACTTTGACTTGTTTCTCATCGGAGTCTTTGTAATCTTCTGCATCCAACTCTCCCGTACTTAACGCTTTGAGCAGATTGTCAATTTCGCTTTGGGATAGTACTTCTCCCATGCATCCTCACCTCCTATTCAATTAATAATATAATTTACTGAGTAATAAAATCGCTTAACGAAACATCATAAATAAAATCTGTTTCATTGTACATCTTTCGAAGTGCTTCAGCAACTTCCTCTTCAATTATATCTCTATTATTTTCAACTTCAGTTTTGGTATACTGTTTTACAACATCCTCAACTGTACTTCTCATAAGCTTTTCATTTTCAGACAATGTATCACTATATTTTTCATAGTTTTCATCCTCTGTATTCAATCTTAACACAACACTAAACTGTGCATAATGTGTTTTTCCATCCGTTCCTGTTTTCAATGTAACAGTCATCTTTTCTTCAAAAGAGTATGCTTTTACACTGTCAATGCTAATGCTATCAGTATACTGTTGTTTAGCTTCTTTTTCCAAATCAATAGCTCCTGCAATTTTATTAACAAGATCTGTTGTAGATTTCATCGCTGGAACAACTGCAAACACAAGAATCGCTGTTAAAATTATATTCATTATACACAATACTAAGATAATTGTATTAATAAGCCCTTTTCTCATAACATTCTCCAATCAAAATGAATTAATCCGCTGTTGTAGTTGAATACGAATTATAAATTCTTATTTCTACTCTACGGTTTTGAGCCCTTCCTTCCGCTGTAGTATTTGTAGCAATCGGCTCATATTCTCCTCGACCAGTACACTTCATTGTTTTAGCATCCATATCCTTATCATTAACAAGATATTCAAATATCGTGTAGGCTCTTGCCTGAGACAATAACATATTGTTCTTATATTTTGCTCCAGAAGCCATAGGTCGCGAATCTGTATGTCCAACGATTTCAATTTGATAATCGTCATACTTCTTTAAAACATTTCCCAACTTATTTAAAAATTCATACGACTCATCTTTTATATCAGCACTTGATGAATCAAATAACGCTGTTCCACTAAGATTTAACATAACGTACTGAGCTGTAATCTCAATATCAATACTTCCTTCTGATAACAAACCATTCATTTCCAAGTCACCTTGAAGTTCTTCACCAATCTGTTCTGACTCTTCAATCATTTCTTCTTGACGAATCTCTTCAAACTCTTCCATATCTTCTACATCAGTTTCCTCTGATTCATCTTGATTTGTTCCCATATTCTCGTAATAATCATCCAAATCATTTAACTGGCTAATACCACTTGAGATAAGACTACCTTCACTCAATGATGCGGCACCACCATCAAAAATACTATAACTAGCCTTAAGTGAAGCTGCAACCTCTTCAAACTTCTGTGCATCCACAGTAGACATCGAGAATAAAAGTACGAAGAAACAAAGCAACAGATTCATAAGATCACTAAAGGTTTGCATCCAATCGGCAGCACCAGCGCCACCGCCTTCACTTTGCTTTTTTTTCTTTCTAGCCATTAGTTTTCACCGCCTTCATTTCCATCACTCATCATTTCTCTCTGCTTTGGCGATAAGAATGACTTGAGTTTTTCTTCGATTACTCTAGGGTTCTCACCAGCTTGGATAGAAAGAAGTCCCTCTATCATAACTTCTTTCATCATAACTTCTTTATCGTTATTATCAGAAAGTTTATTAGCAACAGGTGTCGCTAACCAGTTTGCCAGCAGCGAACCATAAAGTGTAGTAAGAAGCGCAACCGCCATATTAGGACCAATTGTACTAGCATCACTTAATGTCTTAAGCATATTTACAAGACCAATAAGAGTACCAATCATACCCCATGCAGGCCCCATAGCTGCAAGATTCGACCAAAAACCAATAACCTTTTTATGTCTGCCTTCTATACATTCAAGTTCTGTTTCCAAAATTGCTCTAACCAAATCCGGATCAGTACCATCAACGATAAGCAATACACCTTTCTTCATAAACTGGTCATCTAAATCATTGGCAGCTTCTTCAAGCTGTAACAAACCTTCCTTACGAGCAATATTCGACAAATCTATAATTTTCTTAATAGTCTCACCTTCATCCACCTTCTGTACTTTAAAGGCAAATGTTATACTTTTAAGACCGTTTAAAAAGTCCGAAACAGTATATGATGCAAGGAGTTCGGCCATAGAACCACCCACTGTAATAATAACCGATACAAAATCGGCAAAGTTCTTAAGAGCGCCGAAACCACCCTCACCAGTTACGATACCTACAAATACAAGTACCGCACCACCTACAATACCTATCAACGTTGCTAAATCCATCACTACACCTCTGCTAAATATATATTAATATCACCTACGATATATATGTACGCAATAACTCTATAATATTTTATCATATTTTGTCGTAAATAGAAACACTTTTTTACATTTTTTTTTAACTATTTTAAATATGCAAATAACCCCTGAGTTATAAGATAAATTCTTACAACTCAAGGGTTCATATTATGTATTATCTCTTAAGATTAATCAATTCTTCTATCATTGTATCAGAAGTTGTGATTACTCTTGAATTTGCCTGGAAACCTCTCTGAGTTACAATCATATCTGTAAATTCAGCTGCAAGGTCAACGTTCGACATTTCTACAACACCACTACTCATAGTTTCACCAAATGAAGTAATATCTCCAGTTGTTGCATCACCAGAGTTCATTGTTGATGAATACATATTATCTCCAGCCTTCTCTAAACCTGCTGGGTTAGCAAATGTAGCTGTTGCAATCTGTCCGATACAAGCTGTATCACCATTGTCATATGATGCAATAATCTTACCATCTGTCTGGATACCAAGTGATATCATATTACCAACGGCCTTACCACCACCAAGTGGGTCTTTTTCAGCTGTTACTGAATATTCACTACCATAACATGTAAGTGTAGAGAAATCCATTACAATATCCTGCTGGAACGCATCCGCCTTATCGCCATCAGCGTCAAGAATATTAATTGTAAGTTCAGCTGGTGTTGTTGTAATAAGACCTGTTGTACCATCAAATGTCAATGAAATCGCTGTATTTCCATCAGCATCTGTTGTAACACCGTCACCAACAAAAATTGCTGACATATCTTCAATTTCTTCTGTACCTTTAAAAATCTTTAATGGTGTCATAACATACTCTGTTGTACTGCCTTCAACCTGTTCAATCTTCATCTGAACACCGTATTTATTACCAAGGCTATCGTATACATATAAGTCTGGCGCCTTATAGCCAATACCTGTTGTTGTGAAGTCAGCATCCTCAGAATTAATGTTACCTGTCATTGTTGCATTCATTGTCTGAGCTGGAGCTGTATACATATACTCATCACTATACAATGAAATAGGTCTAAGTTCATCTGTCAAAAGCACAAAGTCGCCTGTAGTTGCATCTCTTTCAGCAGCATAACCCATAACATACGCACCCGAACCTGTTACAAGATTACCAAATCCATCTGTTGTAAAGTTTCCGGCCTTTGTATAATAATCTGCACCACCTGAATTTACTACAAAGAATGATGAACCATTAATCTTCAAGTCAAAAGCATTACCTGTAGACTGGCTACCACCCTCCTGGCTAATATTAATTGAAATCTGACCAACACTTGCACCAAGACCTATCTGCTTAGCATTTTGACCACCTGTTGAAGTTTCAGCATTAGGGCCTGAAGCAGACTGTGTTGTCTGATAAAACAATTCATTAAAAGAAACTCTCTGTGATTTAAAACCTACAGTGTTAACATTGGCAATATTATTACCAATAACGTCCATCTTAGTCTGGTGTACCTTAAGACCTGATACGCCAGAGTACAATGATCTCATCATAATTAATGACCTCCTTTTTCACGCCGCATTTGATTTCTTCCGTCATTCAGAAATCTTAGCTTCCATAAGGTCCAGCTAAATAATTACGGCTCCGTCAATATTTGTAAATACATTTTCTTTACTGCTTTCCATATCCATAGCAGTTACAACCGTACTGTTTTTAACATTAACAATGAATGTCAAATCATCCATGATAACCAGTGATTCATTTATTCCTTTTTCCATAGCACGTTTTGCACCTTCATTCAATCTTGATATCTGATCTTCAGATAACGAAATATTTCTTTGTGCAAGCCTTAAATCTGCATGTTTTGAAAACTTCAACTCACTGACATTACGGCTGTTTATTCTTGTTTGTTCCAGTACTTGGTTAAACGACAAACCTTCATTCTTATTATTTATCGGCTTGTTTGTTTGATTACTTAAGTACTGATTTGTAATCTGCTCGATGGAAGTAAAGTTATTTTTAATATCCATATTACAAACTTCCTTTCTTCCTAGAAACAAAACTATTTTGTTTCATCCTCATTTCCTGAATTATCAGTGTTTTCTGATTTATCTGCTGATTCATTGTTATTTCCACCACCAAGTACTCCTGAAAGATAAGCATCATCCATTACATACTCTAAATCTGCATAATCATACAATTCACCTTTAATTGAAAGTTTAGCATCTCCATCAACCATCTTTACATATTCAACATAACCTGCAACAGTTGTAGTTGCTGAAATTCCTGATGATTTTCCAACTTCGAGTATAACATTTTTTCCAACAAGCCCCAATGCTTGAGCATTTGTAAGTGTTCCTGTCATATTCTGCATTTCTTCCAATGTTGAGAACTGTGTAAGTTCAGCAATGAATTCTTGATTTGTCTGCGGATTCAATGGATCCTGATACTGAAGCTGTGTTACTAAAAGTTGTAAAAATGCATCCTTACCAAGATTCGATGTACCAACAGTATTTTCTTTTTGATAAGTTTCAGTTTTTCCAGTTTCAAACTTACCATTTATTAAATCTGCTGAAATATAATCTCCCATCAATATCTCCTTCCTACAAAATACTACGCAAGATAACTAACTGTGTTACCAAGTGTCTGCATAACGATATCTTTTTCTTCAACTACCTCTTCACTTTGGATACCATTAATCTCATCTAAAAGGCTTCTTCTAATACCGTTATTCTTATTTTGTTGCTGTTCTTTGTTATCACTTTCCTTATCGAGATTCTGTTCAAAGCTATGACTTGCAATTGTAACTTCTATTTCTGTCACCTTAAGTCCTTGCTTTTCAAAATTCTCTTTAAGAATTGTCAATTGTTGTTCAATGGCATTCTTAGCCATCTCTGTTTCTGCTGTAATTTTAGCTGTGATACCGCTTTCTTCTGTAGCAAGCATTACTGTTACCTTACCAAGATTTTCAGGATTTAACTGCATTTCCAATGTTGTAAGTTTTTCTCTAATTGCAAATGTAATATTGTCTGAAATCTCTCTAACAATTCTTACAGCCGTTGCAGAATCAACTCTCTGTTCCAATTCAACTTCAATTTCATTGACAATATCATTCCTGAAATTTTCAATCGCATTATCGATAGTCGAATCTTTCTTTTGACTTTTATCAAAGTCATCCTTTTGACCTGATTTGTCAAAACCTGTTTCATTGCCGGTTTCTTCTTTTTGCGCTACATTTTCAGTTTGCTCTGTTGTTACTTTTTCAACAACTTCTTGGACTTCTTCATCATTCTTTACAGTTTCTTTTGAACCATCTGTTTCAGGCACCTTAACATTTACATCCACATTTTCAACTAATGTATCCTCTGTAGTTTTGTTATCAAGGTTACTCTTAACTTCATTAATTATTTCTTCAATACTGCTTTGAATCTGCTTAATGTCATTATTAGCATCACTATGAACCAACAAATCAAACTTTGTATCGATATTTTCAATGTCCATAACTAATTTTGTAACATTTTCAATATCTAACAAGTCTTTAACATCCATATTCAGTTTTTCCAAAGAATTTTTCAAATCTTCAACAGACACATTTAAAACTGCTGCAATAACATTCAATATCTCTTCCGATACTTCTTCTGTTACTAAGTCTTCTTCTGGAAGTTCTTCAACTTCTTTTGTTTCACAAACTTCATCCTTAACTTCAACTTCACTGTCAACTTCTTTTGTTTCAGTTTTTTCCTCAGTCTTAGTCATGTCTTTAGTTTCTTTGACGTTTTCTTCTTTTTCGACTTCTTTTGGTGTGGTTTCTTTAGCTTTGTTAATGCTTTTATCCATCATAGCTGCAAAATCTTCTGTTTTGCTTTCCGAAGAAATCTCTTTTCGTGTGCAAACCGCCTGATTACTCAGAAAACTCATAGTTTTCACACTTGAACTTACCATCCGCGCACCTCCTTTATACTTTGATATTTATAGCAACAAATAAATTTGTAACTACCAATTATGGTGCTAACATTTCTGTTATTTTTCCACAGAACACAGGATCTTTAGTGCTAAGTGCATCAAGCACTTTCGCTCTTTCTTCTGTCTCCATACATTTCAAAATAGCAACTACTGTTTCAAGGTTACCTGTCATTTCATACAATGCATCAGCTGCCCTTGCCGGTTTCATCTCACTGTATGCATTTGCAAGTTCTTGAACCTGTTCATCGTACAAATACTTTTCAACTACCTGCTGATACAATACTTCCGCATATTCTGGTTCAATTGACTCGTAATACTGTTTATAATAATTATAATCTATAGCAGTGTCACCAAAAACAACTTCATTGTAGAATTGTTCTTTAATCTTTTCGAACTCTAACTGGTCATTTTCAAAAGATTTAAGTCTATCTATCTCAGATTGTAAATCTGCAATGACCTCATCTTTATTATCGGCAAGTTCGTTGGCATTCTGAAGTTCTAATTCTAATTCTTTTATATAATTTATAGCCTCAGCCAAACTTTTATATGGATATTCCTCTTCTTCATCACTGTCAGCTTTTGGTAAAATTTTATTGATAATTGGAACATCCTCGAAAATCGGACGCATTACACTACTTCCAAATCCACCAATATCAAATTTTATTAACAATCCGAAAAACACCAACCAAATCGCAATAATAACCACTGCAATCAAAAAAGAAGTGAACTTATTCGTACTCGTATCATATTCATAATCAGATATATCTTTATTCTTTTTAGCCACAAAATCACCTACTCTTCTTTACTGTAATTGAAACTGACAACCTCATCAATTTCTTTCATTTCTTGATAATTTATATCCTTTACAAACTCTTCAAAAGCCTTTTCTCTAAGTACTTCTTGAGTTTTTCTCTCAACCATGACACGATTTAATTTACCTCGTGCCAACTCAACGTTTCTCTCAGCTTTTTTAATATTTTCTTTTTGTTCGACAGCTTCGTTTTTCTTTATTTCAATCCCTTCGTTACAACGATTCATTTCTAAAGGATCTAATTTTCCCATCGAAGCCTCCCTAAGTTTTTGTTCATATCTATCTATATCGGCATAAATGGCCTGAAGTTTTAGTTCTTCTTCACGTAATTTTTGCATTTCCAATGCAAAAGCAGTCTTTGCCTGCGACTCAAGTTTTAACTTTACATCCAATATGTTTTGCATTTTATATACAAATTTAGCCATAATCCTTCACCACCTACGCGTCCATAAACAATTCCTTCAACATATTTAAAACTTCATCAAATGTAAATTTGTCATATATATCTTGTCTAAGAAATTCATTAACCTGATCAATTTTTTCAATAGCATAATCAATATTTTTATTGCTACCACTCTTATAAGCACCAATATTAATCAAATCTTCCGCCTCATTATATGTAGCAAGAACATTCTTAAGTTTACCAGCTAAAGATTTATGTTCTTTAGTTGCAATCTGTCCCATAACACGGGATATACTTTGCAATACATCGATTGCAGGATAATGATTTTTATGTCCTAGTTTTCTAGATAACATAATATGTCCATCCAAAATACTTCTCGCTGTATCAGTGATTGGTTCGTTAAAATCATCACCATCAACAAGTACAGTATATAAGCCAGTAATAGAGCCTTTATCATTTGTACCTGCTCGTTCAAGTAACTTTGGCATTTCACTATATACACTTGGTGGATATCCTCTTGTTACAGGTGGTTCACCTGAAGCTAAACCAATTTCTCTTTGAGCCATCGAAAAACGTGTTAATGAGTCCATCATCAACAAAACATCTTTTCCTTGGTCTCTAAAGTACTCAGCTATTGCCGTTGCTGTTTTTGCTGCTTTATTTCTAATCAAGGCTGGTTTATCAGAAGTTGCAACTACTACAACACTCCTTTTCATACCTTCCTCACCAAGGTCTCTTTCAATAAACTCCCTAACTTCCCTTCCTCGCTCACCAATCAATGCAATAACATTAATATCCGCCTTTGTATTTCTGGCAAACATACCAAGAAGCGTACTCTTTCCAACACCACTACCAGCAAATATTCCTATTCTCTGCCCTTTTCCTACAGTGATAAGACCATCTACCGCCTTAACGCCAAGAGGTAAAACTTCGCTGATAATCTCTCTTTCCATAGGATCTGGTGGTGGTGCTTCTACTGAATAGAACTCATTACCATTAATTTCAGAACCATCAATAGGCCTTCCCAGTCCATCCAATACTTTTCCCAGAATATTTCCGCCCATCTCAACCTGTAGCACATTTCCAGTATTTTCAACAATACTTCCAGGACCTATACCATCTACATTTTCAAAAGGCATCAGTAAAACTCTATTATCTTTAAAGCCAACAACCTCTGCCATTATCTCTTGTCCAGACGGATCACTAGGTTTAATTGTGCAAACATCATTAAGATTTGCTTCCGGGCCAATGGATTCAACCGTAAGACCTACTATTTTTGAAACCTTTCCAAGTTTCTTTGCATAACTATTATTAATGAGATTTCTATACTTTTCAGTATCAATAAACGACATACTAGTCTACACTCCGTATCTGCTAAATATCTTTTCCCATACAGGACAATATTTTTATGTCATTAATAAGTCCTTCTAACTGAATATCAAGGCTTGCATTAAAAATACCCAAATCAGTATCAATAAGACACTCATTCTTTTTCAATGTCTTATCTTCAACTATTTCTATATGGACATCCTTTCTAGACATCTTAGAAATATAATCTTTATTATTGCGTAAGAATTCTACATCCTCACTGCTAACTCTTATAATATAATTACTTCCGACGTCATCTCCTGACATAACAGAATTAACGAGATTTAGGATAATATCTTTTTTATCCATTGAAACAACATTTGTTATTTTTGAAAACACTTCCAATATAGTTTCAACCAAAACGGGTTCGATATTATTAATTAATTCATTATATTGGTCTTCCATCTCTTTTTTTTGAGATATCAACTGTTGCTTTAATGCCTCAATTTCATTTCTTCCCTTGTCTTTACCCTCGTTATATCCTAATGACATGCCCTCATCTTTTGCTGAACTTTTCAAAACCTCTGCTTCTTTTTTGGCTTCAGCAATAATCATAGCCGCATCATATCTTGCTTTATCTATAATTCCTTTAGCTTGCATGTCTGCATTATTTAACATATATTCAATGTCTTTTGTAACAATCTTCGCTACATCTTCAACATTCTCATCATCCTGTGAAATTAACGTTTCAACATTTTCTGCATTTATACCTACTACAAAGCCGTCACTATCACTGGTATTCTCACTATATTTATTCGCTTTAATACTCTTTCTTATCTCTTCAAGTTTTAAGGACATTGCCTCATTACTATCAATAACTCTGGCATCAGTATCCTTATTGTAATAAAAAGAGCCTCTATATAAATTAGACAATCAGCTCGTCACCTCCGCCACGTGAAATAATAATTTCACCTGTATCTTCAAGTTTTCTAATAATATTAACAATCTTCTGCTGTGCTTCTTCAACATCTTTCATACGAACAGGACCCATGAAATCCATTTCCTCTCGTATCATAGCTGCAAGACGTTTTGAAAGGTTGTTAAATATAACATTTTGAACTTCTTCATTCGCACCTTTAAGCGCAACTGCGATATCGTTGTTATCAACTTCACGCATAACTCTTTGAATTGTTTTATCATCAAGACTAAGAATGTCTTCGAATACGAACATCTTACGTCTGATTTCATCTGCAAGTTCTGGCTCTTCGATTTCCAAATTCTCCATGATATGTTTTTCAGTACCACGGTCAACTGTATTAAGAATATCAACAATAGCATCTACACCACCAACTATTGTGTAATCCTGGTTTACCAATGATGCTAATTTACGTTCAAGAACTCGTTCAACCTGCTTAATAACATCAGGTGATGTTCTATCCATCTTTGCAATACGCTTTGCTACATCTGCCTGCTTATCAAGTGGCAATGCTGAAACGATAAGCGAAGACTGATGCGGTGGCAAATATGATAAAATAAGTGCAATCGTCTGTGGATGCTCATCCTGAATAAAGTTAAGGAGCTGAGCAGGGTCTGTCTTTCTGATAAATTCGAAAGGTCTAACCTGTAACGATGCTGTAAGTTTGCTGATAACATCCTGTGCTTTTTCCGCACCAAGAGCCTTTTCCAACAAGTCTTTAGCATATCCAATACCACCTTCAGCAATGAACTGCTGTGCAAGACAAATCTGATAGAACTCTGTTGTAACTTCCTCTTTGTCTCTTGGCGAAACACTTCTAGTATTCGCTATTTCGAGAGTTAACTGTTCTATCTCATCTTCTTTTAAATGTTTAAACAATTTAGCAGACACTTCAGGTCCTAACGCAATTAATAAAATCGCCGCTTTAGTAATTCCTGAATATCCTTCATTGTATGAACTCGATTTCATTGCCATAATAATCTAATCCTCTTTTCTAGGAGTTTATTCCCAATCTTCATTCAACCAGTTTCTAAGCAATGCAGCTGCCGCTTCTGGATTTTCTTCAATAAACTTCTCAATAGCACGTCCTGTTTCAGACTGCTCTTCAAAGTCAATTTCTTCAACCTTGTTCTGTTCTTTTGTTGATGCAAGTAATTCTTCAACTGACAATTCTGGTTCAACCTCACTAATTTCAATAGGTCTCAAACTTCTCCATACTATAAATGCTAATAATATCAATGTGATTACAGCAATAATTGCTGGCAACATATTTGATATAAATTCACCATTTCCTGCAGAAGGTTCAAATACTGGAACCTGATTTGCATATACTACAATATCTTCTGGTGCAATGCCACTGGCACCTGCAATAAGGTTAATGATTGACTGTTTTACTTCAATTTCTTCAATAACATCATGCTCTTCTTTAAATTCTTCCCAAGTAATATCATCAAGAGCGCCTGATTTTTTCAACTCATCTTCGTTATATACTATGTACTTTACAAGTGATACTGAAACGCTTGAATCAGCCTTATCAACAACACCCTGCTGACCTGTTCTGGATGTAACCTTAGAACTTACAGCATATTCATTCTTACTAACTGTAACACTTGATGATGATGAATCGCCTGTCTGAATCATATAATCAGTCTCATCATCATTTGAATCTGTTCCAGGTATACCTCCAACGCTACTTCCACCTTCACTTTCGTAAAGATAATCACTATTTTTCACTTCATCATCATTGAAATATAATGTTTCAACTTCATCTATCTTTGTAAAATCAATTTTCAAATCTGGAGTTACTACTATTGACGAATATTCCTGTGTATTTGCCAAAAGACCAGTAACCTTATTTACAAAGTCATCGTAAAGTCCATCAGCCATATTTTCCTGTTCTTTTTCAGTAAGGATTCCGTCTGCACTTTGCTTTTCTGCCTCACCTCTAAACAAAAGATTACCTCTTGAATCAAGGATAGTAACTTTTTCTGTTGTATCATTACCAACAGCTGTTCTTATGTAATTAGCCAACGCTTTAGCTGTATCACTATCAATTTCTTTTCTTAATTCCAAGTTAACGCTGACATAAGTTTCACCCTTACCGCCAATGATTTTTGGTGTATCCTCGTCCTGAGATATCTGAACATATGCATTCTTTACATAATCAAAAGACATAATCGTAGAACGCATCTTATCTTCTAAATATTTAAGATAATAACGTTCTCTGTCTGCAGATGTTGTACTGAAAGAACTTACCTGATTAGCATATTCCTCCAATGTATAATCTGTAGCAGTAAAACCTTCCTGCGCTATAAGATATGTTGCCTCTGTAAGATTCTCTTCTTTAACCATAAATGTAAGATTATTGTTAGTTGTCTCATAATCAATGGTATTCTCCACCAAAATATCCTTAACATTTGCAGCTGAAGTTAAATCATCACAAGTAATAAGTTCAACATATGTAGGTTTTGTGAGAACATAGGCCATAATAACCACAGCAATAATAAGTACCAATGTGATACTTATTATCATCTTTTTTTGTTTTTTATCATATTTATTCCAGAAATCTACAACTTTCTTTTGTAAATCTTTAACTTTATCGTTCATACTAATCTACACTATACCCTTCTGTTACAAGTTAATTTATATCTGCATATTCATAATTTCTTTGTATGCATCCAATACAGCATTCTTAATAGCTACTGTATACTGCAATGATATGTATGCTTTTTGCTGAGCAACTGCAACATCATGTGTGCTATCTGCATTACCCAAAGCAAAATCTATTTCTGCCTGTTCTGCCTTCTCTGATAAATAGTTTGTTTGATTTACCAAACCCATAGCAGATGATAAAATGTTTGAAAATGCTGTATCAGTATTTTCATTTTCACTTACCACAAGGCTGTTGTTTTTACTTATATTTTCCAAAGCATTACTTACCAAATTAGTAGCAACACCTGAAAGATTACTTATATCCATAATCTAATTCCTCCATTAGAATTATTTGCCAATTTCCAATCCTTTAAGCGCCATGCTCTTACTTGCATTAAACGCTGTAACATTTGCTTCATACGCTCTAGAAGCATCAATCATATTTGTCATTTCTGTGACAACATTAACATTTGGATATTCTACATATCCATTCTCGTCTGCGTCTGGATGTGAAGGATCATATACCATACTCATAGGTGTTTCATAATCCTCAACAATTCGCGACACCTTTACGCCACCATGATATCTGCTAGCTGCAGTTCCCATAACCTCACTAAATGGTGTATAATCTTTTGTTGTAAATACTACTGTTTTTCTTCTGTATGCACCACCATCGCTAGTGTTTGTAGAATTAACATTTGCGAGGTTCTGTGCAATAATGTCAGAACGTAATCTCTGTGCAGTCATACCAGTTGCACTTATATCAAATGATGTAAATAATCCCATAATATCCTCCAATCACTAGTCTATACTAGTTTTTAACCAACGCAGCCTTAATCATATTAAATTCATAGTTTATACTATCAATCAACGCCTGATACTTAAGCTGGTTTGATGCCAATTCAACGTTTTCAGTATCCTGATCTACATTATTACCATCCAACCTATATGAAAGGTTTGAATAATCTGTATATATCGATGTTCTAAGATTCGAAAGATCTACATCATCAACTTTATCTCTTAATGATTTTGTACTTCCACTAGTCAACTCTTCTAACAAATAACTTTCGAACGATACATCCTGTCTTTTATAACCTGGAGTAGTTGCATTTGCAATGTTATTAGACAAGACTTCATTCCTTGTCCATGCAGCATCTGCAGCCTTTTCCAGAACATTTACGTAGTTATATGCATTTGAAAAAATCATGGTTTTTCTCCTTCCTCCCATACGTACCCACAATTAATATAATTATAGTACAATATGAACAAAACTTCAAGTTATTTACCAACTAATTCTTACAAAATTCTACAAGAAATTTTTGCAAGTAATATACGCTGCGAAGCATCTTTTTTTGCTATTTATGAACGTTTTTCAACTCTCTTATATAGCAAAAAGGAACCGCTAGTATTAGCAAATCCATTGCTAAGAAGCGGTTCCTTCCAATCACTTTTATAACTATAGACATTATAACATATCAGTAATAAATTTGCAATGCTTTATTTTTCTTCTTTAACCTCTGCGTATCCGCATTTTTCATCAGCACACACAATTTTATTACCCTTTTCAACCATATATCCATTACATTCAGGACATTTTTTCACAGCAGGCTTCTGCCATGACATAAATTCACATTTTGTATTATCAATACAACCAAAGTATTTTCTACCTTTTTTAGTCTTTTTGATAACTAATTCATCACCACAAACAGGACAAGGAACTCCTATTTTTTCAAAATATGGTTTTGTATTTCTACATTCTGGGAATCCAGGGCAAGCGAGGAATTTTCCATGTGGTCCATATTTAATAACCATATTTCTACCACATTCTTCACATACTACATCTGTTTTTTCATCTTCTATCTCGATTTTTTCCAAAGATTCTTCTGCACTCTTTATCGCATCATCTAAATCAGGATAAAAGTTTCTAATAACAGTCTTCCAGTTAACACTGCCCTCTTCAACCATATCGAGCAAAGATTCCATATTTGCAGTAAAACTCAAATCTATAATAACTTCGAAAGCCGCCATCATAATATTGTTAACAGCCTCTCCAAGTTCTGTAACATAGAGATTTTTGTTTTCTTTAGCTACATATCTTCTTTGAATAATTGTAGTTATAGTTGGAGCATAAGTACTTGGTCTACCAATTCCAGCTTCTTCCATAGCCTTAACCATTGCAGCTTCAGTAAAATGTGCTGGTGGCTGCGTAAAATGCTGTTTAGGTTCAGTATCTTCCAATGTTAATTTACTATCTTTAGATATTTTATTTAACAATGTGTTATTATCTGCTTTTTCTTCATCAGCCTCAACATACACTGACATAAAGCCATCAAAAGCAATCTTTGATGTTGCCACTGTAAATATATATCCGCCTGTTTCAATTTTAATAGATGTAGTTTCGTACTTTGCACTCTCCATTCTGCTCGCAACAAAACGCTTCCAAATAAGCTGATATAATCTGTATAAATCCCTAGAAAGTTCATCCTTAACCATCACTGGTGTCAATGTAATATCTGTAGGACGAATAGCTTCATGAGCATCCTGAATTTTAGTTGTCTTCTTAACTTTCTTTTCGCCTTCAGCTACATACTTTTCGCCATAATTTTCCTTAACAAACTCTCTAGCTCTAGCATCTGCTTCATCTGAAATTCTTGTAGAATCTGTACGCAAATAAGTGATAAGACCAATAGTGCCATAACCATTAACCTCAACACCTTCATACAACTGCTGTGCAAGACGCATTGTTTTCTGTGTAGAGAAATTCAATGTTTTTGCTGCTTCCTGTTGCAATGTACTAGTTGTAAACGGAAGTGGTGACTTCTTAACTCTCTCACCATTTTTTATATCAACAATATTAAATTCCGACTTTTCAATCTTCTTAACAATAGATTTTACAGTCTTTTCATCCTTAATGTCAATTTTACCATTCTTATCACCATAGAATTTGGCAACAATTGGTTTCTTCTCGCCTTTTACCTTTAAAACAGCATCTAATGTCCAATATTCTTCTGAAATAAAGTCATTAATTTCCTGTTCTCTATCACAAATCATCTTAAGAGCTGCAGACTGGACTCTACCAGCACTTAACCCTCTTTTAACCTTATCCCACAGAACAGGGCTAATTGAATAACCTACCATTCTGTCAAGCATTCTTCTTGCTTGCTGTGCATCAACAAGGTCCATATCTATCTTCCTAGACTGCTTAATAGATTCTTTAACTGCGTTCTTGGTAATTTCATTAAATGTAATTCTAACAGTCTTCTTTTCATCCAAATTAAGAGCTGAACATAAATGCCATGAAATCGCCTCTCCTTCACGGTCAGGGTCAGTTGCAAGATAAACTTTTTCAGCCTTTTTAACTAATTTTCTAAGTTCTGCAAGTTTTTCCCCTTTTCCACGAATAGTTATATACTTTGGTTCATAATCATTTTCAAAATCAATACCCATAGTACTCTTTGGAAAATCTCTAACATGTCCATTAGAAGCAACTACTTCGTAATTAGAACCAAGAAACTTTTTAATTGTAGGAACCTTTGAAGGTGATTCCACTATAACTAGATACTTCGCCATACTTTACTCCAATCCTAATATCCAAAACTACAATTTTTTAATATAATGACCACTATAGACTTCCTCTATAGCTCCATCAATCTGTAGTTTTATCAGTATTTCATATACTTTACCAATATCCATATCCGTCTTTTGGACAATTTCTTCCACCCCGACGGGATACAAACATAGCAAACTATACACCACTTCAAAATCTTTTTCAAGTAAAAATTTATTTTTTATAATCTTTTTATTTTTTTTAACCCCTAAATGTTCCATTAAATCGTTGATTTCTGTATATGGAAATGCACCGTTTTTTATCAACTTATTACACCCACCGCTTAAAACATCCGTAACTCTTCCAGGAACAGCAAAAACATCCTTACCATACTCTAAAGCATAATCAACAGTTATCCATGTTCCACTTTTTTCCTTTGCCTCGACCACCAAAATAACGTCTGACAACATACTGATAATTCGATTTCTGTACGGAAAATGCCAAGCTAACGCCTCGTCTCCAGGTAAATATTCCGAAATCACACCTCCAGCAGTTACAATATCTGTGTACAATCCGATATTTTCCCTAGGATAGCAAACATCCACTCCACTTCCCAAAACAGCATATGTACTTCCTCCTCCTTTTATGCATCCAATATGCGCATAACTATCAATGCCTCTTGCCATACCACTTATTACATCCACTCCAACCTTTCCCAGCTCTTTAGCGATATTTTCGCTTATTTCCCTCCCATAAGAACTACAACTCCTCGAACCAATAATTGCCACACTCTTGTTATTTTTCGGCAAATCACCTTTATAAAACAATACATACGGCTTATCTTCATATTTCTTTAGTTTATCTGGATAATCAACCTCTCCATAACATGTAAACTTTATCCCCTTATCTTCTAACTCTTTTAATTTTTCATCTAAATTTACTTCTTTTGATGCCATTATTTTAGCAACATCCTCAATATTCAACACTCCTGTTTGTAGTAATTCCTTTTCAGAGGCAAAAAATACATCTTTAGGATTATCAAATATTTCCATTAATTTTCTTATCTTATCAAACCACATATCTGATACAGATACTAGCCAATACCAATAATTTTTCACATTGACCTCCATTCATTTCTATACCCTGCTGCCTCTGCCAAATGTGCAACACCAATTTCTTCACATCCTTCTAAATCAGCGATAGTTCTAGCCAACTTAATAATCTTATAATATCCTCTATAGGAAATTCCTTTTGATTCAAAAATACTTTGCAAAAATTCCTTTTCTTTTTTTCCTAGTTTGCAGTACTTCAAAACATCTTTACCACTTAACTTACCATTATATTTCACTTGCGAATCCTTGTATCTTTCTTCTTGAATCTTTCTTGCATTTTCAATCTTTATATACATTTCCTTTGAACTCATACATTTTCCATTTTGAACATTCTTCATGTCCACTTTCGGAATAAAAATCCATATATCCATTCTATCAAGCATAGGTCCGCTTATTCTATTAATATATCGACTGACACTAACATCGGAACATGAACATTTATTTCTATCCGGATAATAACCACATTTGCAGGGATTCGTAGCTGTTACCAACATGCAACTAGCTGGAAATATATAATTACCATTGTTCCTGTTAATCACGACTCTCTCATTTTCCAATGGTTGTCGCAATGTGTCCAAAGTTTCACTTTTAAACTCAGCCAATTCATCTAAAAATAACACACCTCCATGAGCTTTTGTTATCTCCCCAGGGTGTGGCACATTACCTCCGCCAATCAAAGCCATCTTTGAAATGGTATGGTGCGGTGCCCTAAATGGTCTTTCCATCACAAGACCATCTGATTGTAATTCTCCAACAATACTTTGTATTTTGGTTATTTCTAAACACTCTTCAATGGATGGTTTAGGCAAAATGTATGGAATTCTTTCTGCAATCATAGTCTTACCCGTTCCTGGAGCACCTACCATCAAAATATTATGCATACCTGCAGCAGCAACCATCACAGCCCTCTTGACACTTTCTTGCCCACATACATCTATAAAATCCTTGCAATTTATAAAATCTTCGCCAAACATAACCCTGTCCCGTCCATAAGTTAAAACATAACCATCCTTATTGACCACATCAATAGCTTCTAATATAGAAGAAACTCCTGCTATTTTCACTCCTGCTACTAACTTTCCTTCCTCAATATTATTCAATGGAACAATAAAATTTTTCACTCCCATTTTCTTCGCTTCAGCTATCACAGGCAACACCCCATTAACGCTATTAACGCTACCATCAAGACCTAATTCGCCCATAACAAGCACACCCTCTAGTTTTCCCTTCTCAACTATGCCTAATGATGCAAGCATAGTCAATGCAATAGGCAAATCAAAAATATTCCCCTGTTTTCTAACATTTGCCGGTGATAAATTAATTGTAATTCTTTTTGGTGGTAAAAAAATATCTGCATTTTTTAGTGCTGTCCGAACTCTGTTTTTAGCTTCTTTAACATCCGATGCAAGCAATCCAACCATATCAATAATAGGTAAACCGCTGCTAATGTCACATTCCACATCTACAAGTTCAATGGATACGCCCTTTATAAATGCACTTAGAACTTTACTATACATATACTTTCCTTTCATTTTCCTAGGAAATCTATATGAATTAGGCTTTAATTTAGATAATTTAAGATTACATAGATGATAACAAATACCCATTCCTATGTAAATAGGAATTATTTCCTATTGACAAATTAAAAAACAAAATTTGCCCCGTAAAACCGTACTTTTCGCACAGTTATACGAAGCAAATTTATTAATTATTATCATAATTTACAATAATTTAATTTTATTTTCTGCCGCAAGGCGCTTTGTATCCTCATCCCAAATAGAACACTGAACTTCGCCAATATGTGCCTTTCTAAGGAAAAACATACATAATCTTGACTGACCGATACCACCACCCACAGTGTATGGTAATTCTTCATTAATAATCGCTTTCTGGAATGCAAGATTAGCTCTATCTTCACAACCAGCCTTCTTAAGCTGACTAAGAAGCGCATCCTTATCAACTCTAATACCCATAGATGATAATTCTAAAGCAATATCAAGCACAGGGTAATATACAAGAATATCCGCATTAAGTTCCCAATCATCATAGTCAGGTGCTCTACCATCATGACGTTCTCCATTTTCTAAAACATCACCAATCTTCATAATACATACAGCGCCTTTAGTCTTTGTTATGTAATATTCGCGCTCCTTTGGAGTGTTGTCTGGGAACATTTCTGCCAATTCCTCTGTTGTAACAAAGAATATTTCCTTTGGCAATATTTCATGAATATAGTCATACTTAATAGCCATATATTTTTCAGTTTTTCTAAGAACCTTGTATACATCATTTACAATGTTCTTCAATGTTTCTTCTGTTCTTTCTTCCTTTGTAATAATCTTCTCCCAATCCCATTGGTCAACGAAAATCGAGTGAATATTATCAACGTCCTCATCTCTTCTTATAGCGTTCATATCAGTATATAAACCTTCGCCAACATTGAAACCATACTGGTCTAACGCATATCTCTTCCATTTAGCCAGTGAATGAACAATTTCAACTTCCTTATCATCCATCTCTTTTATACCAAATGCAACAGGTCTTTCAACACCATTAAGATTATCATTAAGACCTGATTCAGGTGTAACAAAAAGAGGGGCTGTTACTCTAAGTAAATTCAATCTTTCAGCTAAAAGATTCTGGAAGAAATCCTTCACTGTTTTTATTCCCACCTGTGTATCATGTAAATTTAAATGTGGTTCATATCCCTTTGGTATAATCATCTTGCTCATTTTTATAGTTCCTTTCTATCTATAAACATTATATTTGTTTTTTAATGTTTCGAATTCTTTATTAATAGCCAATAAAATATTTTGGTCTCCATTCTCATTGTCAGGATGAAAAATCTTAATCAAATCTCTATAACGCCTCTTTAAAGCCGCAAAAGAGTTAACACCCGCAAAAAATATACTGGTGTTTTGAATATTAGTCTTACCTTGAATCGTTGCTTGTTTAGCAGACTGCCTAAATCGTTCTTTTTCCTGTTCAAAAGCTCTTTTTTCTTTTTCAAGATTATCTTTATCAATGGCGATTCTACGCAATTCCTTTTCAACAATCTTCCACTGTTTATCAAACAATTCTTTCTTTCTAATCAATTGTTTTTCCTGAATATTAACCGAACCGGAAAGACTTATCTTTTGTTTTTCAAATTCTTTCTTTTCTTTTTCTAGCTTTTCTTTTTCTTCTATTAAAGATTGCTTTTCCTGCTTAATTCGTACATTCTCCAAAAAAAGCCAGTGTTTAAGCTCATCCAATGGATCATCTTCAATATCATAAACAAAATTAACCTGATTACTCATAGTTACACTGTCCTCTCTGTATGATTGTATGAAAACAATCTGGCTATCATAACAATTTTACTACATCTTAATGATTTTTGCCACATCATTTTCAAAAGTTTTTCTCAATTTTTCCAAAGCTTTCTTCTCAATTCGACTCACATAACTTCTAGAAATATCCATACTTGCCGCTAGTTCCCTTTGTGTACTCTCTTTATACCCAAATAAACCATATCTTTTTGATATAATTTCCTGCTCACGTTTAGTTAGAACTTTGTCGAATATTTCATACAATTTTTTAGTCTTACAATCTAAGTCACACATTTCAACAACGTCGACCTGTTCGCTCTCAATTACATCTAACAAACTTATAGCGTTTCCTTCTTTATCCGTTCCTATAGGCTCATAAAGGCTGGTTTCCCTCTGTTTCTTCTTTTCATACCTTAAATACATCAATATTTCATTATCAATGCATTTACTAGCGTATGTCACCAACCTATTTCCCTTTGAATTTTTAAATGTATTAATAGCCTTAATTAAACCTATTGTCCCAACTGACAATAAATCCTCCATATCCCTGTCATTCTGATTGTATTTTTTCACAATGTGGGCAACTAACCTTAAATTGCGTTCTACAAGCACATCCTTGGCTTCTTTTGAACCAACAGATGCCTTCTCAACCCAGTATTCTTCCTCTTCTTTAGTTAATGGTTCTTTAAATGTTTCCAAAAAAATGCACCTTAGACCTTTTATTACATTTTATGTAATAAAAAGCCTTTAAGTGCATTTCCAAGAAAAATTTATTCACTTCTTCTTAATATATCATATTCATCAAGTTCTATGCCTAAATCAATGTATATTATCTGTTTTGGATGCGGACATGATTCCATTTCCTTGCCCTCTTCATCAGTAATTCTTTTTACTGTTACAGAAATATTCTCACCATTAGGCTTCATAACTTCGATTTCTTCACCTACTGAAAATTTATTTTTTTGCTCAATACGATACAAACCCTCAGCATTTTTTTCACCAATCATACCAAGGTATGTGTACTCTTTAATGTATGTGTTACTATCATAAATCTGAGTATTTTCATCAGGCTTTCCAAAGAAAAATCCTGTTGTATACTGTCTGTAAGTACATTTTGCAATTTCAGATTTATAAAATGGTATTCTGCTTCTGTAATATTCTACATCCTTCTTATAATCATCAATCGCCATTCTGTATGTTCTTGCAACAGTCGCAACATATAACGCAGTCTTCATTCTACCTTCGATTTTAAAACTGTCAATTCCAGACTCCATAAGTTCAGGAATATGTTCAATCATACACAAATCCTTAGAATTGAAAATATATGTGCCTCTCTCATTTTCATAAATAGGCATATATTCACCAGGTCTTGATTCCTCAACTACCGCATATTTCCATCTACAAGGATGAGTGCACGCACCTTGATTAGCGTCTCTGCCTGCCATAAAACTGCTAAGCAAACATCTTCCCGAATAAGAAATACACATCGCACCGTGTATAAATGTTTCAATTTCCAAATCGTCACTAATATTATTTCTAATTTCTTTGATTTCCTCAAGGGATAATTCTCTCGCCGTAACTACTCGTTTAGCTCCAAGACTATGCCAGAAATTAAAAGTTCCATAATTTGTATTATTAGCCTGTGTGCTAATGTGAAGTTCCATTTCAGGCATTACTTCTTTTGCAATGGTAAAAACTGCAGGGTCAGCTATAATAACTGCGTCTGGTTTCATTTCTTTCAATTCCTTGAAATACTCTTTAACGCCTTCCAAATCCCTATTATGAGCTAAAATATTAGCTGTAACAAAGACTTTTACGCCATGTTCATGAGCAAATGCAATACCCTTAACCATATCCTCTTTAGAAAAATTTTTAGCTTTAGCGCGAAGTCCAAATGCTTCTCCGCCAATATATACTGCATCAGCACCGAATACTACTGCAGTCTTTAATACTTCAAGACAACTTGCAGGTATCAAAAGTTCTGGTCTACTATACATTTTATTCACCTTTCTTAACACTAAGAGTTATACCATCACCAATAGGTACAATGGTTGTTTCAAAATCTTTAGAATTCTTTATTTCATACATATATTCGCGCATTCTCGAATGAATAGTTCTATTTCTTCTAGTAACGCCAAATCTCGACTCTATTATATCGCCATCCTGCAATACATTATCTGTAATAAGAATGGCTCCATCCTCCATCAAATCCTTAAGCAATGGCAAGAAATAAATATATTGAGCCTTTGCCGCATCCATAAACACAAAATCATACTTGTGCTTAAGTGTCGGCATAATCTCCATTGCGTCCCCTTCGTACAGGTTAATTCTATTAGAAACGCCAGCTCTTTCAAAATTTGCCTTTGCAATAGGAATTCTCTTCTCGTAATTTTCAATTGTATCAATAACACATTCTTTTGGCATATATTCACTCATAAGAATTGCCGAGTACCCGATAGCAGTTCCAAGCTCCAATATTCTTTTAGGTTGCTTAATAGTAAGCATAACCCTAAGAAAGCTCTCCATCTCCTTTCGGATAATCGGCACATATGTAGCAATGGCTTCTTTTTCAATTTCATTCAAAACCACACTGTTACTTTTTTCTAATGAATGAATATATGACACTATTCTTTCATTAACTATCATTTAGTTTTCTCCTACACCATCTTTATCAACAGTAATAGCTTCCGTTATCTTCTCGATAATAACTTCAGGTGGATTCTCAGTGTTAAACTTGTAAACACCGCTATTTATCTTGCCTTCGTATATAAACATCTGAATAACAAAAATATTCTCATCTTCTATTAGGCCTTCTTCAAATAGAATATTAGCTACTTCTTTTTTAGTTGCGCCTACGGGAATATTGATAAAAACATCTTCTCCCTGACCAGTTCTTGCTACACCTTCTTCTGAAAAAATAGCCTCACCAAATGCAAACGCCTTAGTACAAGTCATATATAAAACAGCAATGAGTATAACAATTACTACTAAACTAACAGAAAACCCAAATATCCAAGTAGATATTTTCCTTAATTTCATAATACTTACCAAACCTTTCGATTACTTTAGGAAATCAACATCCATATCAATCTCATCGACTAACATTTCATTAATATCCTGAAGCATTTTACATAACACCAATTCAGCATTAAGAAAAGGCGTAACAAGACTATTATTAAACAAATCTTTGTTTTTTTCAACTATTTCTTCTGCTTTTTCTTTATTTTGAATTTCACCTGATATTTGAAGCATAAAATTGTCGTGTCTAAATTGATTCACCTGATCAAATAGTTCAGGCACTTCCTTCAACAATCTTCTATACAAATCGAAATTTCTATATTCTTCACTGTCAAGTATCATTTGTTTTAATTCTTTTACTTTTGATGCCAAATTATCTGTCATATTGTTATGCCTTTCTAATCGCCAAAATCGAATTACTCAACTTCCATGATGATTGGTAATATCATAGGATGTCTCTTGATTGTTTTCCATAAGTAATCACTCAATGATTCCTTAACAATCATCTTAATCTTACCCCAGTCAGTAATGTTCTTATCAATACAGTCTAAAACTGCATCAGTAACAATCTTTCTAGACTCTTCAAGTAAATCTTCCGCTTCTCTAACATATACGAAACCTCTCGAAACAATGTCAGGACCAGAAAGTAACTGATTACTATACTTTTCAAAAGTCATAACGATAATTATAATACCATTTTCTGCAAGGTTTTGTCTATCCCTTAATACAATATTTCCAACATCACCTACACCAAGACCATCTACAAGTATACCGCCTGCTGGTACTTTTTCTTCTTCAACATAAGCTTCTTTCTCGCCAATTTGAAGAACATCACCTGATGAAATAACAAAAATATTTTCCTTTTCAATACCCATAGCCATAGCAAGGTCAGCATTCGCAGTTCTATGTCTAAACTCACCATGAACAGGGATTGCATATTTAGGTTTAACAAGAGAATAAATAAGTTTTAATTCTTCCTGACATGCATGACCTGAAACGTGAGTATCCTGGAATACAATATTTGCTCCAAGCATTGATAATTCATTCATAACCTTAGATACAGCCTTCTCATTACCAGGAATTGGTGATGAACTAAAGATAATTGTATCACCAGGCTTAATTGTAACCTTTTTATGAAGAGATGCAGCCATTCTTGACAATGCAGCCATAGATTCACCCTGACTACCTGTTGTAATAAGTACGAGCTGGCTGTCTGTGTAATTCTTCATTTCTTCAATATCAATAATTGTATTTTCTGCCACATGTAAATATTCAAGTTCTATAGCAGTATTGATAACATTAACCATGCTTCGACCTTCAATAATAACTTTACGGCCATACTTTTGTGCTGAGTTAATAATCTGCTGAACTCTATCCACATTTGATGCGAATGTAGCAATTATAATTCTTGAATTTGCATGCTCTGAGAATACATGGTCAATAGTTTTACCAACCGTTCTTTCAGAGTTTGTAAATCCAGGTCTCATAACATTTGTACTATCTGACATAAGGGCTAATACGCCTTTTTTACCTAACTCACCTAATCTTGTAAGGTCAGTTGGGTCACCAAATACTGGAGTATAGTCAATCTTAAAGTCACCAGTATGAACAATAATACCTGCTGGTGAGAAAATCGCTAAACCTGCAGCATCTGCAATACTATGGTTAAACTTGATAAATTCAACCTTAAAATCACCTAATGAAATAGTCTGACCATGTTTTACAATTTTCTTCTTAACAAGTTTTTCAATTCCGTGCTCTTTAAGCTTATTCTCGATAATACCAAGAGTAAGTTTTGTACCATATAATGGTGCATTAATCTCTTTTAATACATATGGTAATGCGCCAATATGGTCTTCATGACCATGAGTAATAACAAAACCTTTTACCTTATCCGCATTTTCTCTAAGATAAGTAATATCAGGTATTACAAGGTCGATACCAAGCATTTCATCATCCGGGAAAGATAAACCACAGTCTACAACGATAATGCTATCGCCATACTCAAACACTGTAATATTCATACCAATCTGTTCAAGACCACCTAATGGTATAATTTTCACTTTTTCTTCATTAATTACTTCTTTTTTCAATTTTGACCTCCTAAACACTATTCAAGTGTAATATCTTCTAACAATTCACCAAATACTTTGGAAACTGCATTTAATTCTTCTTCATCTTCAACCATCTCGTATATTGCATCAGTATCTGCTTCATCAGATACATCCTTCAATATGTACGCTTCACCATCTTCTGTTTCATCTGCCGAATCTGTTACCAACAAATAGTTAACTCCACTAATTCTTGTTTCTTCTACTACGTACAACTCTACTTCTTCACCAGTTTCTTCTACAGTGAATGTAATCTTTTCTGTCATTTCATCATTCCTTTCTATTGTTAGCAAGGCTATCTAAGTATCCTTGCAATATAAACATAGCCGCAATACTATCCACATACTTATCTCGGTCTTCTCTTCTAACACCCGACTCCATCATAGTCTTATGTGCCATAACCGTAGTAAGTCTTTCATCCCACATAATAACTGGCAGGCCTGTTCTTCTCTCTAACATTGCCTTAAATTCCATTGTTTTTTCAACTCTGTCACCTAATGTGTTATTCATGTTTTTTGGCAAACCTAAAACAATCCTATCCACTTCATATTCAGCGATAAGACTCTCAATACGCGCCAATGTCCTTCTCAATTTGTTTTCCGAATCACGTCTAATTATCTCCACACTTGTAGCCATAACAAGTAAAGGATCCGAAACTGCTACACCCACAGTTTTTGAACCATAATCTAATCCTAATATTCTCATATATCTACCTGTCCACCTACTTAAACTTATTATTAATATAATAAGTAAGAGCTTCTTCTATCAACTCATCCCTTTCTACTTTTGTAATAAGTTTTCTAGCATTTTTGTGACTGGTAATATATGTAGGATCGCCGGACATAATATACCCTATAATCTGATTAACAGGGTTATATCCCTTCTCCACCAAAGCATTATAAACAAGTTCAATAACTTCTCCTATCTCAAGCTTTGGTTCCTGTACAGTTTTAAAATATTGTGTGTTATTTAAGCTATCCATTATTATTACCTTCCTTTATCCCACGAACAATTATACAAATTTATTCTAATATATTTTTTTAATTTCGGCAAGTAGTATTTCATTATTTAATAATTCGTTTATTTTTACCTCTATAATTTCATTAGAAATATCTTCTTCGCTTTGTACAGCCACCTTCACATATTCTTTAGTAAAGCCCACGAAATAAGGCTTTCCTTCAATTTCAACTTGTTCCTCGAACAGTACTGTTGTACATTTTCCTAAAAATTTAGAAATAAATTCATTTCTTAAATTTTTATTAAGAATTAACAATTCATCACTTCTGACATTCTTAATCTGTTCATCCACCTGACCTGACATTACCGCAGCTTTTGTACCTTCACGCTTTGAATACTTGAAAATGTGCATTTCTGCAAAAGCAACCTTTTCAAGAAATTCCTTTGTAATTTTCGCTTCACCCTCTGTTTCCTGAGGAAAACCAACAATGACATCTGTTGTAATAGCCGCCAATGGATAATACTTTCTAATTAACTGGCATCCATCATAATATTTAGAAGTATCATAATGTCTATTCATTCTCTTAAGAACAGTATCACATCCGCTTTGTAAAGACAGATGGAAATGTGGACAAAACGCTTCTATCTTTGAAACTCTATCCATAAATTCTTCTGTAATAATTGATGGTTCCAAAGAGCCAAGTCTTATTCTCATAATACCTTCAATCTTCGAAATTTCCTCAATTACATCCACCAACCTTATATCTTCATCCTTTAAATCCTTACCGTAAGAACTAAGATGAATTCCTGTGAGAACAATTTCCTTATATCCCTGCTTTGCAAGAGCTGATATTTCATTTAAAATGTCGTCCAGTTTTCTACTTCTTATTCTTCCCCTTGCGTAAGGAATTATACAATAAGTACAAAATTGATTGCATCCATCCTGAATTTTTATAAATGCCCTTGTATGTTCAGTCACCGTTGTCATACTCATATCTTCATAATCACAAGGCATACTTAAATCTTTTAATATAAGATTTTCATTTTTATTATTTATATATTCATCAATAATATCTGCGATTTTAGCTTTATTATTGTTACCAATAAGCAAATCAACAGACATATCTTCTTTCAATTTATCCCCAGCAGCCTGAACATAACATCCAACTGCCACAACAATTGCATTTTCATTCATTTTCTTCGCTTTGTGGAGCATTTGTCTTGATTTTCTATCTGCAATATTTGTTACAGTACAAGTATTTACAATGTATATATCTGCTTTTGATTCAAAAGACACTATCTCATATCCTTTTTCTTTCATCTGCTGCTCCATCGCATAAGTTTCATATGAATTTACCTTACAACCAAGATTATGAAAAGCAACTTTCATTATTTTTTTCCTTTCTATTACTTTTTTAACATTTTTTAGATTGACTTTTTCTCCTAATAAATGTAATATATACACAGATAGGAGAGTACTTTATGTATCCTCCTAAAAAATATAATGTAAGTAATTAGGAGGATTTTGTTTTATGAAAACAGTACAGATTTGTTTAAATTCAATCGACAAAGTTAAGGCATTTGTTAACGACATCACAAAGTTCGATACAGATTTCGATTTAGTATCAGGCAGATACGTTATCGACGCTAAGTCTATTATGGGTATCTTCAGCCTTGATCTTTCAAAGTCTATCGACTTATGCATCCACGCTGACGAAAGCAACATTGATGCAATTTTAGAAGTACTTAAGCCTTATTTAGTTTAATTGGCATTTTTAAGCAGCACCTAAATGGTGCTGTTTTTTTGTGTGAAACAATGAGCTGTGGTCTACTTTCGTTTGCAAGCTTTGCGATGAGCGGCGTGCCACTTTTGTATACTAGCAACTTATTTTCAGCCTCAGTACACAATTTGTCAAAAAGCTTCTCTTTACCAATTCCATCCAATTCCCGACGCATGTTTCTACAACTTAAAGGCCTCTTCTCTACGCTTCAACCATTACAACTTCCACTGTCTCAATAGCAGTCTTCACCAATTCATCAATCTTTTCTTCAAGATGTCTTTCAGAACGAGCAATCTGCTCATGTGTTGGTTTTGTTACAGGATGCTTTGCAACAAATGTTGTACAACAATCCTCATATGGTAAAATCGATGTTTCATATGAACCAATCTTAATAGCCACATCTACTATATCCTGCTTATCAAATGCAATAACAGGTCTAAACACTGGCAATGTACACACTTCATTAATAACTCCAAGTGACTGCAATGTCTGACTTGAAACCTGAGCAATACTCTCACCTGTTACAAGTCCTAAAGCTCCAGATTCTTTTGCGAAATGCTCTGCAATCTTGAACATCACTCTCTTCATAATAATTGTAAGTTCATCATGTGGGCATTGCTCATAAATATAAAGCTGTGTTTCTGTAAAATTAACTATATTAAGCTTGATTGGACCAGAATATTTTGCAACAATCCTTGCCAAATCAATAACTTTCTGTTTTGCTCTAGCTGATGTATATGGTGGAGCGTGGAAATATGTTGCTTCAAGCTCAACACCTCTTTTTGAAATCATATATCCTGCAACAGGGCTATCGATACCACCTGACAATAAAAGCATTGCCTTACCAGCTGTACCAACAGGCATACCGCCTGGTCCTGGAATACTCTTTGAATACACATTGATGTGCTTTCTAACTTCAACATTCAACAAAAGTTCAGGATTATGGACATCAACCTTCATTTCAGGAAATGCTGCCAAAATTTCGCCACCGAGCTCTCTATTGATTTCCATAGAATCCATTGGCCAATTCTTCTTTGCACGTCTTGCATTTACCTTAAATGTAATATTCTTGTCCTCGTACATTTCACCAACATACTCAACAACCTTTTTAGCCATATCTTCATAGCCATTATCTTCAAACTGAACTACTGGGCAAATGTATACAATACCAAAAACAGTTTTTAAAGCCTCGATAACTTCATCATAATCATACTCAGACAAAGTATCCACATAAATTCTTGATTCCTCTTTATGAACCTTGAACTGACCTTCCACTCTGTTTAACGCAAATCTAATCTGCTTAACAAGAGCATCCTCAAATATAAACTTATTTTTACCTTTTACGCCGATTTCGCCGTATTTGATAAGAAACGATTTAAAATTAATCATAATAACCTACTTTCTTACATACTTTCTAAGCATTTCAATGTTTTTTTCTATAGTATCAATGCAATAGTCCACTTCTTCCTTTGTACTAAGGTATGAAAGACTAAATCTTACTGTTGAATCCAGCTCTTCATTTGAAAGACCAATACCTTTCAATGTATCACTTACATGAGCCTTTTTATTTGATGAACAAGCCGAGCCTGCTGAAATGAAAATATCATATTCCTCAAGAGTGTGAAGCATAACCTCGCTTCTAACACCAATAAAGCTTACGCTAATGATGTGTGGCGCACCCTCCATGCCCTTTTTACTATTTATCTTAACATTTGGAATATTACTTACTCTGTCAATGAAATAGTCCTTAAGTTCAATCATTTTTGCCTGCTTACCTGCAAAGTCAGAATAATTTTCTTTGGCAGCCACGCCTAATCCTGCAATAGCCGGAACATTCTGTGTACCTGAACGCATACCCTTTTCCTGACCGCCACCAATTAAAATCGGTTTAACCTTTACGCCCTCTGCAATGTACAAGAAACCTGAACCTTTTGGTCCGTGAATCTTATGACCGCTAACACTTAACATATCCACGCCAATCTTTTTAGGTTGAATTGTAAGTTTACCAAACGATTGAATGGCATCCACGTGAACCTTTACATTAGAATTCTTTGCTTTTACCACTTTAACAATCTCTTCAATTGGCTGAATAGAACCAATTTCATTATTAACGTGCATCACTGACACTAAAATAGTATCCTCGCACACCTCGGCTTTTAGTTTGTCCATATCGATAACGCCATCCTTATCAACAGGAATGTAAGACACTCTAAAGCCCTGCTCTTCCAAAAATTTTGCCGTATTAAGAATTGAAGCATGTTCAATTCCCGATGTAATAATGTGGTTGCCTGCTCTTTTATTTGCCATAGCAAAGCCAATTAGCGCCATATTATTAGATTCTGTACCTCCGGAAGTAAAGAATATTTCCCCTTCCTTAACCTTCAAAATCTTTGCAATATTCTCTTTTGCATCTTTAATATACTTTTCAGCATCAACACCCTTTAAATGAAGTGATGAAGGATTACCAAAATCCTCATTCATAACCTTAATCATTATATCCTTGACACTGTCAAGAACTTTGGTTGTCGCTGAATTATCCAAATATGCTATCATTTTCTTATTCCTCAATCTTAAACATCAAAACTGAAAGTATCGCAAGCCCTGCTGTTTCAGTTCTTAAAATTCTCTTACCTAATGAAATTGGATGAATTCCATTTTCGAAAGCGTAATCAACTTCTTCCGAATCAAATCCACCTTCTGGTCCAATAAATATACCAATATTCATATTACCGCCAATTTTTTCAATAACCTCTCTTGTAGAAGTCATATCTTTAAAATTCTCGTATGGAATAATGGAAATATCAAATGTTTTGGCATATTCCACCGCTTCCTTAAATGTCATAACATCATGAACATTTGGAATTATGCCTCGTTTTGACTGCTTTGCTGCACTTTCTGAAATAGACTGCCATCTTTTAATTTTTGAATCAGCCTTCTTATCATCAAGCTTAACCACGCATCTTTTTGCCTTAAATGGAATAATCTCATAAACGCCAAGTTCTACCGCCTTTTGAACGATTAACTCCATCTTGTCGCTTTTTGGAAGCCCCTGGAACAAATAGAACTTTGACGACAATTCCGTACGCTCTGCATTTTCTCCAGTAATGCGTGCAACAATTTTATCATCCAACAAGTTAGATATTATACAACAATAATCCCTACCTTGTCCATCACTTATTAACAATTCTTCATCAACTGTCATACGAAGAACATTCTTAATATGATTAATATCACTGCCAGTTATAATAATTTCTTCTTCGCCCACACACTGAGGCTCTACAAAAAAATGATGCATTATTTTCTCCTTGCTGTAATTGAAACCCAATCTTTTTGTCTTGTAATTTCAACAATTTCAAATTTACCAGTATCTTCAATACATTTCTTAACTTCTTCTTCTTTTGTATTGATAATACCAGATGTAATATAATAACCGCCAACTTTCAAGTGATTTGGCACCTTTGGTGTAAGTGGTAAAAGAACATCTGCTAAGATATTTGCAACCACGATATCATATGCACCGTGACCAATTTCTTCACCAAGCTTATCATCCTCTAAAATATTTCCAGTAAATACCTTAAATTTGCTTCTATCAATCTTATTAACGTCAAGATTCTCAACTGCTGCAATTGATGCATTTTCATCAATATCAACACCTACTGCAGATTTAGCACCAAGTTTCAATGCAACAATTGATAAAATACCACTTCCACAACCAGCATCTAACACTACAGCATCTTCATTTACATATTTTAGCAACTGTCTCATACAAAGCTGTGTTGTCTCATGCATACCTGTACCAAAAGCAATACCTGGATCAATCTCTATAAGCATCTTGCCTTCATACTCAGGCTTAATATCTTCCCAAGTAGGCTTAATAACAATATCATCTACTGTAAATGCATGGAAGAATTCCTTCCAGTTATTTATCCAATCCTTGTCCTCTGTTTCAGACTTAACGATTGTAACCTCACCAACATCCATAAAATCTTTCACAGAGTCAACTGCTTCACGAACAGTTGCAAGCATTTCCTCTTCATTTGAATCATCTTCCACATAAAAGCTTATGTAAGAAATGCCTTCATCTATCGGAAGTTCAGGCAAAAAGTCGATAAACATTCTCTTTTTGTCCGCCTCTGAAATACCAGTATTATCCTCAATCTGTACGCCATCAACGCCTGCTTCAAGCATTGCGTCAGCTACCAAATCAACTGCTTCATTTGTTGTTTTTAATGTGTATTTAATCCATTTCATAATTTAAAATCCTTTCCATACTACTTTTTGTCATTTCTTGCAATTTCTACTAACTCGGCAAGATAATCTATTGCTCTTGCTATTCCAAACATAATAAGTGCTAATGCAATTTCTACTCCAATACAAATAGCTACAAGTTCTCCAAATATATTCATATATGGCACAGCGGAAAATATTCCGACAATAATAATAAGTACTGCAAACACTCTAAGCGCAGATGATAAACTACTACTTTTACACGCTTTTTCCTTTTCCATAAAAATCTCCTCCTAAAGTAAACAAATTTTACTTATATATTCCTTCAATTCTTCAAATCCACCCTTATCAAATCTACTTATATCCACTTCATTCTTATTTATAAGGCAATCTTCAAGCAAAAATACCTTCATTCCAAGTTTTTCTGCCACCATATCCTCATCCACATCATTACCTACCATCAAACACTCTTCTGGTTTCACACCTATCTTATCACAGATTTCCTTATAATATAAAGTGTTTGGTTTAGAAAATGATGAATTTTCATATGTAGTAAATAAATCAAAATCCGAAGGTGCAAGTCTTGCCCAACTCATACGATTTTCTGTGGCAACACTTGGGAATAATGGATTTGTAGCTAGCACCACTTTTTCGGCATATTTTTTTGCTAATTCCACCACTTCTTTTGCAGCCTTGGTAAATCCACATGCACCCTTTGCCACGCAAAACTCATTTTTATAAAACTCATCAAAGACAGGTATATCGTCATAAACCTTGTCACCATATATCTTTGCAAATGTTTGCCAAAAGGCTTCCTCATTAGTCTTAGTCCCATCATTGACAACCATAGCCTTAACACCTTGCCAAAGGTTAGGAACAAAACTTTCCACTTCATATCCTAAAGGCGCTACCTTTTTCGACAACGCACCAAAATACATTTTCATAAACCCATCATAATCCATTGGCAACAATGTGCCATCCAAATCAAACAAAATTGCTCTAATCATAACTATATTCCTATTTCATCATATCTTTAAGCGAATCAAGTAATTCTAAATCTTCTTTTTTTACTTTTATATTTGTAGTAACAGGCTGCATGCCTGGCTTTGTAACTGTAAGTTCAATAACCGTATCTTCCGGTATGCCAGTACCAAACATAGCGCTAAGAAATGCTACAAACTTCGGATGATTGTTTGTAAACTTTTTCTTTGCATTCATTATTTTCATTACCATTGCAGGATTAACCATAATTTACCTCCAGTTTTTTCAACTTTATTTTACTCCGATAAATAAAAGACTTTTTCGCCTTCTTCATACTTATATGTTTCATTACCAATTTGATACTTGAGTAAATGCAATTTTCCTTTCACATTCTTCATTGCAGCTTTTACAACTCCGTCTTCAACAATGTAAAATATTCCAGATTTGTATTCATATTTTCCATTAGGTCCAGTAATACTAGCATCAACATTTAAAGTCAAACTAGCATAACCGTTTTCGTTAATAACCAGTTCTCCATATTTTCCATCTGTATAAATGCCACAACAAATATTCTCTTTATCATTTTTTGTTTCTAATTCTATACTTGAATCTGTTTCACAATTTATTTCTAATTTCCCATTATCTGTATCTTCATTCGCATTATTGTCTACATTATCATTTGAACACGCAACAAGAACCAAACACAAAGTCATCACCATCAAAAATATATATCTTTTCAAACAGCACACCTCCTGTTGCAAAAACCTTGCAACCAATATTTTAATATAACCTCGTGCATAATACAAGAATAATTTGTACTCAAAAAGAGTAATATATTCTATACTCAAAAAAGGATATATGAAAAACCCTAAAATAAAGTTTTCATATATCCTGTTTTCCTGCTTACTTTCCAAACAAACCTTTTTTCTTCTTAGGCTTATCGTCCTTGTCATCCTTATTGTCCGAGTCTTCATTATCAGCATTATCGCCACCAATTCCCAAAGTATCGCCCATAAGTCTGTCAAATTCCAGCAATGCTTCCTTCTGTTCCTTAGTCAATTTATCTGGAACATCAACAACCAATGTTACATAATGGTCACCACGAACATTCTTGTTACGAAGCGAAGGAACACCTTTGCCTTTAAGACGAATCTTTGTATCTGTCTGTGTTCCCGGCTTAATAGTAAATAATACTTCACCATCAATAGTTGTAATCTTAACATCGCCACCGAGTGCAGCCTGTGCGAATGAAATAGGAGCTGTTGAATAAAGATTATATTCCTGTCTCTGGAATATAGGATGTCTTTCAACAATAACTTCAACGAGTAAGTCGCCTCTTGGGCCTCCATTTACACCAGGTTCACCCTTATCTTTAATTCTAATGCTCTGTCCTGAATCAATACCTGCAGGAATTGCAACATTAATTTTCTTTCTTGTTGAAATATATCCAGTTCCGTAGCAATCAGAACATTTTTCCTTAATCACTTTACCTGTTCCAGAACAATCAGGACATGCCTGTTCATTTCTAATCATTCCAAAAAGTGACTGCTGAGTATAAATTACTCTACCCTTGCCGCCACATTTTGAACATGTAACAGGGGATGTACCAGGTTTTGCACCTGTTCCATTACATTTAGGGCAAGAATCCTTAATATTAACTTCAATTTCCTTTTCATAACCGAATACAGCTTCCTCAAATTTGATTCTAACTGCTGTTCTTAAGTTTGCGCCTTTCATTGGTGCATTGCTTGCTCTACGTCTTGAACTTCCGCCACCAAACAAATCTCCGAAAATATCGAAAATATCGCCCATATCACCGAAGTTGAATTCAAATCCGCCAGCACCTCCGCCGCCACCTTCAAACGCAGCATGACCAAACTGGTCGTATTGTCTTCTCTTTTCAGCGTCACTAAGTACTGCATAGGCTTCAGAAGCTTCCTTAAATTTTGCTTCAGCCTCAGCATCACCCGGATTTGTATCTGGATGATATTTCTTTGCTAATTGTCTGTATGCTCTTTTAAGTGCGGCATCATCGGCATTTCTATCAACACCAAGTACCTCGTAATAATCTCTCTTATCTGCCATACAATTGCCTCTCTATTCTGATAAACGTAACAATTTGGAACACTTTCGTGCTCCAAATTGTACTTTTTATTTAATTATTAAACTTCTTTGTAATCAGCATCAATTACATCATCATCTGCTGATGTGCTTTCTGTTTCTGTGTAAGCACCTGCACCCATGTCAGGACCTGCTGCGCCCATATCTGGACCCGCACCTGTAGCTTGTGCCTGCTCATACATCTTTGTGAAAAGATTCTGTGCACCTGTCATAAGTTTTTCCTTAGCAGCCTTGATTTCTTCAACATCTGATTCTGTCATTGATTCAGGATTTGTCTTTGCAAGTAAATCCTTTAATGCATTTAAGTCAGCTTCTACATTAGCCTTATCAGCTGCATCAAGTTTATCACCAACTTCATTAATAGCCTTTTCTGTCTGGAATACTAATGAATCAGCTTCATTTCTTGCATCGATACCTTCCTTACGAGCCTTATCAGCAGCTTCGAATTCAGCAGCTTCAGCAACCGCTCTTTCGATTTCATCATCTGACATATTTGAACCAGATGTGATTGTAATGTGCTGTTCTTTACCTGTTCCTAAATCCTTAGCAGATACATTTACAATACCATTTGCATCGATATCAAATGTAACTTCAATCTTAGGGATTCCTCTTGGAGCTGGAGCAATTCCGTCAAGTCTGAACTCACCTAAAAGTTTGTTATCTTTAGCGAACTGTCTTTCGCCCTGTACTACTCTGATATCAACTGCGCTCTGGTTATCAGCAGCTGTAGAGAATACTTCGCTCTTCTTTGCAGGAATTGTTGTATTTCTTTCGATAAGTCTTGTAGCAACACCACCCATTGTTTCAATAGAAAGTGATAATGGAGTTACGTCAAGAAGTAAGATTTCGCCTGCGCCTGCATCACCAGCTAACTTACCACCCTGAATAGAAGCACCAAGTGCAACACATTCATCTGGGTTAAGTGACTTAGATGGTTCATGTCCTGTAAGCTGTTTTACTTTATCCTGTACTGCTGGAATTCTTGTAGAACCACCAACAAGTAATACCTTTGATAATTCAGAAGCTGTAAGACCTGCATCCTTTAACGCATTCTGTACAGGAGCAGCTGTTCTTTCAACTAAATCGTGTGTTAATTCATCAAATTTAGCTCTTGTAAGGTTCATATCGAAATGCTTTGGACCATCCTGGTTAGCGGTAATGAATGGAAGGTTAATGTTTGTAGTTGTTGTATTTGACAACTCCTTCTTAGCCTTTTCAGCAGCTTCTTTTAATCTCTGAAGAGCCATCTTATCTGTTGATAAGTCAATGCCTTCCTGCTTCTTGAACTCTTCAATCATATAATTTGTAATCTTTTCGTCGAAGTCATCACCACCGAGCTTATTATCACCAGATGTTGCTAATACTTCGATAACACCATCACCGATCTCGATGATAGATACGTCGAATGTACCACCACCTAAGTCGTATACCATAATTTTCTGTTCATTTTCATTGTCAAGACCATAAGCTAAAGCTGCAGCTGTTGGCTCGTTGATAATTCTCTTAACATCAAGGCCTGCAATCTTACCTGCGTCTTTTGTTGCCTGACGCTGTGAGTCTGTAAAGTAAGCAGGAACTGTGATAACTGCTTCTGTTACTTTGTCACCAAGGTAGCTTTCTGCATCAGCTTTAAGCTTTGAAAGAATCATTGCTGAAATCTGCTGAGGTGTGTATGTTTTATCGTCAATAGTAACCTT
>JAGBHK010000021.1 GCA_017935565.1 Lachnospiraceae bacterium | reverse complement strand
TAAAAATTCAAAAGCACACAAAATATCGTATTTATTAAAACAGGATGAGGAATTGGTGTTAGAGTGTTCTTATGTTTTACATCAACCAAGTCGCAGAAAAAAACTAAACGAGAAATTGCAGGAAGTGTTTGAAAAGTTTGTAAGGTCGTGTAAACTTTGTGAATAATCTGGAAGACATTGTTTAATAACTCCAATGACATTTTAAAAATTTTGTGTTAGAATAATATTATACAAGTAAAAAAAATCACAAATATGCCCTGATGTGACAAGAAAAATCGTCTTGCGACTTTTTCTTGCACTTCCTACGCTATGCTTCGGAACGGAGGATTATTATGTCACAAATTCATTTACCACATAATCATAATACAGATACAAACAATATGCTTGAGCAGTTGCCGGATTCTTCTGATTTTCAGATTATCCCTGAATTGTTTAAGCAGTTAAGTGATATTAATAGAATAAAAATATTTTGGTTATTATGCCATTGTGAAGAGTGTGTTATAAATATATCTGCGATGATGGAGATGTCTAGTCCAGCTGTTTCTCATCATTTGAAAAATTTAAAATCTGCGGGGCTGATTGTAAGCAGAAGAGAAGGAAAAGAAGTTTATTATAAGGCGGCAGATACGAAACAGGTAGAGATTATGCATAATATGATAGAGTCATTAGTTGATGTAACATGTCCGAAAACTTGTTTTGTAAAAGAACATATGAAAGAAAACCACTGTAAGCATTAGCTTACGGTGGTTTTTCCAAGTCTGCATTTAAAATCTTCATACCCGAATTTTGCAAGCAATTCAATTGAATTGTCAGTTCTTAAAAAATAAATGCTTGGAAGAGGCATGCCGTTAAATGTGTTGTTCTTGCACATTGAATAGATTGCCATATCTTCAAAGATTATTTTGTTTCCAATTTTTAATGGCTCATTGGTGCTATAATCCCCAATTATATCGCCTGAAAGGCAAGTAGGACCGCTAAAACGATAGGTGTATTTTTTTTCGTTAGGTTCGCAAAAGTTGTATAGTGGCGGTTTGTATGGCATTTCAATGACATCTGGTGTGTGGCAGGCTGCCGACATATCAAGTATTGCAATATCCATATTATTGTGAATGATATCTAATACACTTGTAAGTAAATAACCTGCGTTTAATGCGATTGCTTCACCAGGCTCGAGGTAAATTTCGAGATTATATTTATCTTGTACATTTTTTATGCATTCCTTTAATAATGCGATGTCGTAATCAGCTCTTGTTATATGATGCCCGCCGCCCATATTAAGCCATTTCATTTTGTGAAGATATTTTCCAAACTTTTCTTCAACACTTTTTAATGTGATAGATAGAGCATCGGAATTTTGCTCGCATAATGTATGAAAATGCAATCCGTCTAGCATTTCTATTAAGTCATCGCTCATCATTTCGTTCCACATTGAAAGGGTAGTGCCAAGTCGGCTCTTTGGTGCGCAAGGGTCATAGATTTCGTGACCTTTTTGAGTGGAACACTCTGGGTTAATGCGAAGTCCGATGCTTTTACCATATGTTTTTGCCTTTGGTCCATATTTTTTTAATTGATTTGGACTGTTAAAAACAATATGGTCTGCATATTTTAATATTTCATCAAACTCATCATCTTTGTATGCGGCACAAAATACGTGACATTCTTTGTTTGGCATATGTTCGGCACCAAGTCTTGCCTCGTATAGTCCACTAGCTTCAGTACCAGCAAGATATGGACTTATCACATCATACACATCAAAATTTGAAAATGCTTTCTGTGCCAGCAAAATCTTGCAACCAGTGTCATCTTGCACATTTTTTAAAATCTTACAGTTATTAATAAGCGCATTTTCATCAATGATATAGCAAGGTGTAGGAAGATTTGAATTTATTAAAAATTCTTGTGTATTCATAATAACTCCTTTATTTTACAAGTACAGGTTCAAATGACTCTTTATGAGGAAGTCCGTATTTACCTAACGCCTCAATGTATGGGTCTGGATCAAATTCTTCAACAGTATAAACGCCTGGTTTGTTCCATTTCTTTGTGAGAAGCATCAAAGCACCGCACATTGCAGGAACACCAGTTGTGTAAGAAATTGCCTGAGATTCAACTTCCTTATAACACTCTTCGTGGTCGCAAACATTGTAGATATAGTATGTTTTAGGCTTGCCGTCTTTGGTGCCTGTAAATATACAACCAATATTAGTCTTACCCTTTGTTCTAGGGCCTAAAGTTGCAGGGTCAGGTAAAAGCGCCTTTAAGAACTGAATTGGAACGATTTGCTGTCCTTCGTAGTCAATAGGAGTGGTAGAGAGCATTCCTACATTTTCAAGGCATTTCATATGTGTAAGATAACTTTGACCAAAAGTCATAAAGAATCTTATGCGTTTTACACCAGGGATGTTTTTAGCCAAAGATTCGATTTCTTCGTGGTGAAGAAGATACATATCTTTATTGCCGACTTCATCAAAGTCATATTCACGTTTAATGCTCATTGCAGGAATTTCAACCCAATGTCCATCTTCCCAATAACTACCAGGAGCCGAAACCTCACGCAAGTTGATTTCTGGATTGAAATTAGTAGCGAAAGGATAACCGTGATCACCGCCATTGCAATCTAAAATATCAATTGTTTCGATAGTGTCAAAATGGTGTTTGAGAGCATATGCGCAATAACTTTGAGTAACACCAGGGTCGAAACCTGAACCTAAAAGTGCAGTAAGTCCTGCATTTTCGAACTTCTTTTTATATGCCCATTGCCAAGAATAGTCGAAATATGCAGAAAATCCTTCATTTTTGCATCTTTCTTCGTAAATTTCGCGCCAAGCAGGGTCATCAATGTCTTCTGGCTCGTAGTTTGCTGTGTCCATATAATTTACTCCACAAATAAGACAAGCATCCATGATTGTCAAATCTTGATATGGCAATGCAATGTTCATAACTAATTCAGGTTTATAATCATTGATTAATGCAACTAATTCATCTACATTATCAGCGTCAACTTTAGCAGTTGTAATTACAGTTTTTGTTTTATCCTTTAATTTAGCCGCCAATGCATCACATTTTTCTTTTGTACGGCTTGCGATACAAATTTCAGTGAAAACCTCACTTACCTGACAACATTTCCTAATTGCTACAGAAGCGACACCGCCGCAACCTATTATTAAAACTCTACTCATTGTTATTTCCTCCGTTATTCTTGTTTTTTAATATTGCTAACATTAATTCTCTCACAACTTTGCAGGCAAGAGCAGTACTAGCGCCACTTGCATCAAGCATAGGGCTTAATTCGTTTACATCTGCGCCTACAATATTTAATTTACATACCTTTTCAATTGCATTTAACAATTCAATAAATGTAACACCACCAGCTTCAGGTGTTCCAGTGCCCGGAAATGCAGACGGGTCAAGGCAATCTAAATCAATTGTGAAATATACAGGTGCATCCTTTATTTTTGCAATTGATTCATCAAGACCATCAAAATTAAATTTGTGCAAATCTGTATGCATTAACGCAAATTTAAATTCTTCGCGTTCACCGCTTCGGATGCAGAATTGATGAATTTTTCCATCACCAACTAAATCGTGGCAACGTCTTATAACGCAAGCGTGACTAAGTTTTGCGCCTAAATAATCATCTCGTAAGTCCGTATGAGCATCAAAATGAATGATGTGCACATCAGGGTATTTCTCAAAAATTGCTTCAAATGAGCCCAATGTAACAAGGTGCTCGCCACCAATTAATAAAGGTATTTTATTATCTTTTAAAATAGTTGAAGTAGTGGCTTTTATATCGTTTAATGCCATTGAAGAAGAACCGAAGCATAATTCTAAATCTCCATGGTCGAAAATCTTGTAATCAGTTAAATCTTCGTCCTGGTAAGGGCTGTAAGTTTCAAGACCAAAACTTTCGTGACGAATAGCAGAAGAACCGTATCTAGTTCCCGGTCTGTAACTAGTTGTACTGTCAAATGGTGCTCCAAATATAACAAGAGATGCTTCGTTATATTCACTGTCACAACCAATAAATGTTTCAATATTCTTTTCTAACATATGAACCTCCTATTCGACTTCCTCAAGCATTTCCTCTAAAAATGCAGGTAAATAAAACGCACCTTTATGAAGTCTTGTTGTGTAATATTTGCATCTTAAATGTAAATCGTTCCATCTTGTTGCATCAAGATCATCCACAGGGTGGTATTTTTTACTTGCAAATCCAAATAACCAATATCCAGCAGCATAAGTAGGAATGTGAGCTTGATATACACGACTTATTGGGAAGGTGTTTGCAATTCGCTTATGACTTCTTTGCATTGCGTCGGCATCCTGTTTGTAAAAAGGACTGCCTTGCTGATTAACCATGATGCCATCAGATTTTAGGGCTTTATAACAATTGCCATAAAATTCCTTTGTAAATAAACCTTCAGATGGACCGTAAGGATCGTTGGAATCAACAATTATTAAGTCATATTTATCTTCTAAATGACGCATGAATTTTAAAGCGTTTTCGTAATGTATCTCCACACGTTCATCATCTAACTGGCATGCATTTCCAGGTAAATACTGACGACAGGCATCAACAACCATTGGATCCATTTCCACTAGGTCAATGAGTTTTATTTGGCTATATCTTGTAAGTTCTTTTACAACGCCGCCATCACCTGCGCCGATAACTAAAACCTTTTTAATGTTTGGATGTACCGACATTGGTACATGAACAATCATTTCGTTGTAAATAAATTCATCTCGTTCAGTAAGCATAATGTTTCCATCAAGAGCAAGTACACGACCAAATTCAGGCGTTTCAAATATGTCAATTCTTTGATATTCACTTACTCTGGAAAATAATTGTTTATCAACTCTGACACTTAATTTCACATCTGGTGTGTGATTTTCACTAAACCATAAATCCATTTCTCTAACCTCCTATTTCAAGACATTTAAGTATTCGATTTCTGAGTCTTCAGGACCCGTCATACTGCATCCTTTTTCTTTTGCATATTTAATATATTGCAAAATATCTTCGGTAATCATCTCTCCAGGTGCCAAAATTGGAATTCCAGGAGGGTAGCACATAACGAATTCACTACACACTTTTCCTGCAGTTTCCATAATTGGAAGACTGATTTTATCAGCGTAGAAGGCTTCCTGTGGACTTTTTACAACCTGTGGTGGGATATATTCTTGAGATAACATACCAGTCTTGTCATGTTGGTGTTGTCTTCTTATTTCAGACAATGCACTTACAAGTCTTTCAACCTCCTGTATGCGGTCACCTGTTGACAGGTAGGCTAGTATATTTCCAATATCACCAAATTCTATTTGTATATCATAATCATCACGCAACATATCGTACACTTCAATACCTGCAAGTCCGATATCTAAAGTGTAAATACTTAGTTTGATAGGGTCGAAGTCATAAATTGAATCACCATTTATAAGTTCAGGACCATACGCATAGTAACCACCGATGAGATTTATCTCATTTCTTGCGTATTCCGCAATGTTTCTAACATGGTCAAATATTTTATCGCCCTTTAAGGCTAAATTTCGTCTTGAAATATCAAGGCTACTCATTAATAAATAACTACCAGAAGTAGTTTGAGTTAAGTTTATAATCTGTCGTACATATCCTTCATTTACATTTGGACCTGCAAGTAAAAAACTTGACTGTGTAAGGCTGCCGCCACTTTTATGCATTGAAACAGAAGCCATATCGGCGCCTGCTGCCATAGCAGAAATAGGCAAATTATTGCCGAAGTAGAAGTGAGTGCCGTGGGCTTCATCTGCAAGGCAGAGCATATTATGTTTATGAGCAAGTTCAACTATGCTCTTTAAATCTGAACAAATACCGTAATAAGTAGGATTATTAACTAGTACGGCTACAGCATTAGGATGTTCTTTTATAGCTTTTTCAACTTGTTCTAATTTCATACCAAGCGAGATTCCAAGTTTATGGTCAACTTCTGGATTAACATAAACAGGGATTGCACCGCAGAGTACAAGTGCATTGATAACGCTTCTATGTACATTTCTTGGCAATATAATTTCATCACCTCGTTTGCAGGCAGTGAGTACCATACTTTGAACTGCGCTTGTAGTTCCACCAACCATGAGGATAGCGTGAGCAGCGCCGAAAGCATCAGCTGCAAGCATTTCCGCTTCACGAATAACGGAGATTGGGTGACACAAATTGTCTAAAGGTTTCATGCTGTTTACATCCACAGAAACACATTGTTGTCCTAAAAATTCAGTTAATTCTGGATTGCCGCGTCCACGTTTGTGTCCCGGAACATCAAAAGGTACAACACGTCTGTTTCTAAATTGCTCTAAAGCCTCGTAAATAGGTGCGTTATTTTGATTTAATTTGTAAGTAGTAGCCATAGCAGTGTTCCTTTCTTGGAGTCATTTCAAGTTTGTCATTTCAAGTTCGCGTTTAAATAAGTATAAGCAGACTTGAAATGACAATGTCATTTCAAGTTCGCGTTGCTCGTCATAAAGTCACTTACTCATCCGCTTATGCAAGCATAGCGTCTGAGTAAGTAACTTTATGACTCTGCTTATACGCGCAAAAAGGCAGGTTGCATACAAATACGCAACCTGCCACATAAATCATAATATTACAAAATAAATATAATATAAAAATAACTAGTGGATTCGAAAATTGTCAGAGTCTATATAGCAATCACTTTTACTACTCTTATTGACCGTTTCACAAGTATGCGTAATGCATTTTGCGGTTATGAAGTAACCAACTTATAAAATTTGAGCTTTTAACTCAATCAATAATGCAACTTAAAGTTGCCAATCGGCAGTGGACCCGGCTGTCCGTATGGCCTCAACTCCTAGGAGTGGTCCTGAATAATTGCTTGGTGGACTCTGAAATGTAATCCTACCAATGTGATGAGATAATAACATTTTATCACGATGATGTCAATAAAAAAATTATAATTCTTTATTTTCTGTTTGATTTGAGTTATAATATCACTGATATTTTACAAAAGGAGAGTTTAAGTATGGATAATTATTATGAAAGTATTGAAAAGGATGTTGAAAATAAGGGTAAGAAAAAGGTTAATAAGAAGAAAGTTCTAATAGGTGCAGGCATTTTAGGTGCTATTATTGTAGCGGTTGTCATTTTTTTTGTTGTCCGTAATGACGATACTAAAAAACTGGAAATTGTTACATATTATGACAAGGATGAAAATATTACCAGAGTTCACGTGAATGATAGACTTGTTGGTGAAATGGAAGGTGATTGCTACCTTGCCATGAGAAATATGAATGATACTGGTATTTATTTTTCAAATGATAATTCAACGATTTACGTTTTGGATAAGAAACAGATAAAAGAAGTATCTAAAGCTATGAATATTGTTACCGTTGCAAATCATGCAAATGTGGCTTTGATGACAAATGATGAAGGACATTTGTATAGATACGACGGAAAGAAAGTGCAAGTAGTTATTGATGAGGCAGTAGAGTGTGCTGCGATTTCCGGAAATGGTAAAACATATGCATATACAGTGGATGGTGATTCTTATTTTGGAAACAAAATAGGGAAAGAAACCAAGGTAGAAGATTGCTTTATTACATATCTTTCTGATAATGGCAAGTTAATATATGGTCTTTCTGGAGATGAATCCTTACAAGAATCAGATTTTATGGGCGATTTATATCGTATGAGGGAGTTGTATCTTCAAGATAATACAAATCTCATTCGAATAGACGATAATGGAAAAAAAGAGGAAATTGCCGAGTCTGTATTAACTATTCATGGTCTTAATGAAGATGGAACAGAGTTGGTATATGGGACTAATGATGGTACATATATTTTGGTAGATGGAAAAGATAATAAAAAAATATCTGATGATGAATTAGTTTATATTTCATATTATAATTCGGACTATATTCTTTATGGTAATTATAATACGGTTGAATCAATGAAAGATACATTGTTATTATTTAACAATGATTCGGGTAGTTTGAAATGTTGCTATTTGTCTGATAAATATGAAAATGTTAATGTTCTTGATGATTGCGCTTTTATATTGGGTGCAGACAAGGATTTGACGAAGATAATTTATATTACTGAAGATTATAAATTAATATATGCAAATGTAGAAGAAGATGCAGAAACTGAAGTGTTATGTGATGATTCATCAAATGCAGTTATGACTCCTGATGGGGAAGACATTTATTATGTGAGTATGAATGAAAAAATGGAACTTCATCATGTAGATAAAGATTTAAAAGATTCAGTAGTAATGGAACTTTCTAGCCTTTCTGGTTTTGAAGTTGTTGATGATGGCTGTTATATTAAAGCAGGTTCTATTTATTATTTAAATGGTGACAAGGCAACTGAAGTGTCTAGTGAAGGCGATATAGAGATGGACTACTATTCTAAAAAGGCATATATGACCATAAAATACGAATATGTAGATAAAGATACTGAATTATATTCTTTGGATGGTGGAGAGAAAAAGCTGATAGAATAAAGGTGCAAAATGAAAAAGTTAGATTTAAAAATGGTATTCATTACATTTATCAGTGTGATTCTAATGGGATTAGCGCTGACTGTTTTGAATTATGTGAATTTGGGTAATGATCCGTTCACTTATATGAATATTCAAATAGCAGGGAAAATAGGATGGTCTCTTGGAAATTGGCAGGTTCTGTTAAATGTAATTATGTTTATTCCTGTGATAATTTGGGCGAGGGATCAGATTGGTATAGGCACAATATTTAATATGGTGTTAGTGGGATACAGCATTGATTTCTTTACATGGATATGTGAAAAAATATCGTTTGGGGATATATTCAGTAGTATGGCTATACGCCTTGTTGTAATGGTTCCTGCAATTATATTATTTGTTTTTGCAGCAGCTACCTATATGACAACGGGGCTTGGAACCGCACCGTATGATGCAATGCCGTTTTTGATTTCCAAAAAGTTAACAAAAGTTGAGTTTAAGTGGATTAGAATGGCAGTGGATTTTACGGTTGTTGCAATTGGCTTTATACTTAGCAAACAAATAGGTATAGTGTCGGTTCTTATGGTGCTATTTATGGGGCAAACTGTTAAATTTGTTAAAGAAAAAGTAATGAAGAGGTGAAAGGTATGCAGTTTCTAATTCTATTTGTATTGGCGCTTTTAGTTAGTTCGATTGGATTTTATAAGTATATTTACTTTATTTCAATTGGATATGGTTTTTCTATTGCGGCTATTGGTATTGCGTTGCCGATTATGTTTTTTGACGATTTATCCGTAGGTACAATTATAGCAAGTTTATTATTTATTGTGTATGGATGCAGACTTGGAGGATATTTACTTTTAAGAGAGTTAAAAAGCGCAGCATATAGACAGACAATGAAAACTGAAATCAAAGATGGAAAAGATATGAAAATATTTGTTAAATGTGCAATTTGGGTAACTTGTGCATTGCTTTATGTATGCCAGGTTTCACCTGTACTTTTTAGACTTATGAATTGGGAAGGCACTGATGCATGTTGTATAATTGGCGTGATAATTATGGCTTTGGGTATTGCCCTTGAATCATTGGCTGATTATCAAAAATCGCAGGCAAAAAAGATAAATCCAAAGCGCTTTTGTGATTCTGGATTATACAAAATTGTAAGATGTCCTAATTATCTTGGGGAAGTTTTGTTTTGGACTGGCGTATTCATTTCGGGTGTGAATGTTCTTGAAGGTGTATGGCAGTGGTTATCTGCGATATTTGGATATATTTGCATTGTTTACATTATGTTTGGCGGTGCTAGAAGACTTGAAATTAGACAGAATAAAAATTATGGAAGTATGGAAGATTACCAAAAATATGTTAAGACAACACCTATATTGATACCATTTGTGCCATTATATAGTGTTGAAAAACATAAATGGTTGGTGGGATAAAATAATTACGAGGAGTTATAAGAATGATAATTAAATGTACAAATTGTGATGGCGCATTAATATATGATGTCCATTCAAAAAAGATGAAATGTAAGTATTGTAATTCTTTATTTGAGATAAGTAAGGAATATAACGCGAAAAACAATGAAGAATCACTAGAGTGTAATGTTTTTTCTTGTACGACTTGTGGAGCAGAGTTGTCAGTAAATGGTGTGGAAACTTCTACGTTTTGTGCTTATTGTGGGCAACCGACAATAATATTTGATAGAGTTTCTAAAATGAAAAAACCAGATAAAATAATACCTTTTGAGGTTACTAAAGAAGAAGCAATTGATTTAATAAAAAAACGCTTTAGTAAAGGCTTTTTTATTCCTAGTGAGATAAAGAATTTTGAAGTTGAAAGAATGAATGGAATATATATTCCGTATTGGCTTTTTGATGTTAGTTATTATGATAATCAAATACTTAGAGGAAAGTCTGGTAAATATTATCATAATTACTATAGAGAGGCTGAGGCTGAATTCACGAATATGACGGTGGACGCGTCCGCAAATATGAATGATGAATCTTCTCAACGTTTGGAACCATTCTATACAAATGAACTCTATGATTTTAGGGAAGAATATTTATCTGGTTTTTATGCCGACGCATATGATGTTAGAAAAGATGATTTAAGTCGTTTGGCAGTAAGTAGATGTGCGAGCCTTTTTGACAAAGAGATGATAAGTTCTGTTAATGCATCTGAAGTTGAAATTACAAATTCTTCGCCTAAAGTTAAGGTGAACGGAAATAGATATGCTATGCTTCCAGCTTGGTTTATGACAATTCGTTATGATAACAAGCCATATACCATGTTGGTTAATGGTCAAACTGGAAAAACCGTGGGTGCTGTGCCGATTAATAAGAAAAAGGTTCTATTGACATTTTTATCAATAATGGCTGTTCTAACACCGATTGCAATAATGGTAAGTATTGCTATGTTTAATGGACTTGAATATTCTACAGAACCTTTTGAGGATTTTATATCGTTAATTTTCGGATTTGGAGTAGTAATTGTTGGAACGATAGCATATGGTTTGTCATGCAAAGACAAATTGGAAAAACATATATCACATACCTCTGCAAAAGAAATGTATGATTTTTCGAAAGATAGACAGAAAGGAGATGCATAAATGATTCTTTTAGCAATAATATTAGGGATTATATTGGGTGTTTCTCTGTCGTTTGGCATAACAATGTTGGTTGTGAAAGCGTCCAATGATTTAGGGGATAGTACGGGGAGTTTTAATCAGTTTACAAATGGGACAATGAAGTATTTAAGTAAGCATAAAAAGTAGAATGGAGTAGTTATGTCATTAAAAAATGTTAATATAATTGATGGTAAAGAACCAGATTTATCAGGAAATTTAATATTTTATTTAGAGGATGAACTTGAATGGAATGAAAATAAGGAAAAAGAACATCTTTTATTGTTGCAAGATAAACTTAATACGTATCTTTCTTATATTCAGCGAGGTGACTATAAGAAGGACTATCCTGCATACAATTTTAGACAAGCTATAATAGAGATTAAATTTCATTATAACATAACAGAACACTGTAAGCGCTATTTGCAATTAGTGCAGAGACAGATAGAAGAATACGCAATCAAATTGGAAGTATATGTATTGAAATAACTTTAATTTACAATGAATATTTTTATGTAGTGACAGTTTTTTATTAGTTTTAATCGCTCTCCCGTATTGCTATAAGATTATGATTGGAAAATTACATAATCTTCCAGATATACGTACGTGCGATTAAAACTAATAAAAAAACTGTCACTTATTAAAATATTCATTGTAAATTAAAGTAGTATAAATATTATCTTGTGATATTTGATAATAAATGATAAAATATATTTATAATTTGTTGAAAGGTTTTGTTTAGTGTGAAAGATAGATTTTTTGCTGTTAATATTTTAAGATTGATTTTTATAGCCATTGTTTTTGCTTGGGGTATGAAGACTTGGGAAGGCTTTCCTGCGCAGATTCCATTGGAGTTTAATGCTTCTTTAAAGCCGGAAATATTTGGTGTTAAGGAAAAATTCAGTTGGCTATTTGTGTTTTTGTTCCTTGCTATATGGCCAATGCGTGCTGAAAAGTTCGATGATGAGGTTGGCGATGAAAAAACACTATCAGAAGATAGTATGATTAAAAATAAAGATAGAAAAAAAGCATTGATACTTAGCTGGATTCACACAATTGTTATGTGTATGATTTTTATAATTGTAACAATGCTCATAGGGAAAAATTTGCAGCAATAAGACTCGGGTTAGAGTCTTGTTTTGCGTTTTAACGCGAGAAAGGAGTAATAATGAAGAAGAGATTATTTAGTTTTGGACTTGTATTTTTAATGGTTGCATCATGCTTTGGATGTTCTAAAGAAAAAGCGACCGAAGAAGTGGCGAAAAATGAAGAGGTAGAGATTGTTCCTACAACCATAGAAAAGAGTGAATATGGTAATCCAATAACTGGTTTTGATGCCAGTGGGAAAATGATTTATGGAGGTGACCCTGCAGCATTAGTTGACGGTGACACTGTATATTTGTATACAGGACATGATACGGCATCCAATGAATCATATAAAATTCCAGAGTGGCAATGTTATTCGACAAAGGATATGAAAAATTGGAAGTACGAGGGTGTTGTATTAAAAGCAAAAGATATTAGCTGGGCTGATGATAATTCCGCATGGGCTGGACAAGTGTTTAAGTATAATGATAAATACTATTTTTATACTTGCTCTTGGGCTAATACTGATGAAGGAAAGCAGAGTATAGGTGTTGCAGTTTCAGATAGTCCATTAGGACCATTTACTGATATTGGACAACCATTGGTTAAAGGTTCATTTACGACAGATGAAACATCCACATGGAATGATATTGACCCAACAGTTTGGGTTGAAACAGATGCCAATGGTGTTGAACATAGATATCTTGCTTGGGGAAATGGTAAATTATATATGTGTGAACTCAATGAAGATATGACATCTGTAAAGGATATAGATTCAGATGGGCAAATTATTTTCGGTAAAGATGTAATAAGTCAAAAAACTCCAAATTCCTATACTGAGGCGCCATGGTTGTACAGAAGAAAAGATGAGAATGGCAAGTATTATGGTGATTACTACCTGTTTTATGCATATGGATGGCGTGAACAATTAGCTTATGCAACATGTGATGACCTTATGTCTGGTAATTGGAAGTTTGGTGGAGTTATTATGGTACCAACAGCGACATCTGACACAAACCATCCGTCAGTTATTGATTTTAATGGTAAAACATATTTTATTTATCATAATGGCTCACTTCCAAAGGGGAGTGGTTACAGAAGAGTTGTTTGCGTGGAAGAATTAGTGTTTGATGATGATGGTAAAGTTCCATATATTACAGAAACCGCTACAGGAATCAATGGTGAAACTTGGACTATTACAAGTTTGAATGGGGACAAATTGACACATATTAAGTATGAAAATTCATCAAGTGACGGCAGTTATCCATATCTTGGTGTAAAACTTGGTAGTGATTTTAAAAATGCAGCTGATGCTGATTCTTTATGGCAAATCACTCCTGGTAAGGCAGATAAAAATAATGATAACTATGTTTCTATTGAGTCCTATAATAAACCGGGTATGTATGTTACAGCCGCTGGAAAAGATTGTAATTTATCTCAGGATTCTACAGGTTCAGCTTCGAAATCTCAAACCTTTATTACAATTGAAGGCTTGGCAGGAGAAGGTATATCATTTGAATCAGTGAAGTTTAAAGGTAAATATTTAGCTATAGTTGATGGTAAAGCTACATTGGTTGATGGAACAGGGGACAAGAATGATTGTACATTTGTGATTGAGTGATGAAATTTGTTGTAACTGTTCAGAGCCAACCTCGAAAATACTGCGTATTTCCTCGGTGTGGTGTATCCACCAAATAATTTCATACAAAAACAGACGTTAAAATGCAAGCATTTCTCGTATGTTTTTGATGAAATTGCTTGGCTCTGAACAATTACAAATTGTTAAAAAAATATCAAATTCGTATTTGCATTGTAACTATGCATAATTGAGGCACTTTTTTGTGCCTCTTTTTTATGTTTATATTCTTGACATATATTATAAAAAAAAGTATAATTAAAAAGATACTGGTAATTTGTCTAATTATGTCCTTTTTTAGGTAAAATTTATCGGTAAATAAAATATTTGTTTAAGGAGAGTGACACCATGGGTGCAAAGATTACAGTTATCGGAGCTGGTAATGTTGGTGCAACAATCGCATACAACTTGTCAAGCAGCTCAAAAGTATCAGAAATTGTAGTTATTGATGTTAACAAACAAAAAGTAGAAGGTGAAGTACTTGATATTCTTCAGGGTACAGCTTTCAGAGATCCAATTAAGATTAGAGGCGGCGAATATGCAGATGCAGCCGGTTCTGATATCGTTATTATTACAGCAGGCGTTGGTAGAAAGCCAGGTCAGTCAAGAATTGACCTTACACAGACAAATGTAAATATTTTAAAGAGCTTTGCTCCTGAAATAGCTAAATATGCACCAGATTCACTTTATATTATGGTTGCAAATCCTGTTGACGTATTAACATACGTATTTACAAAAATTTCAGGTATTCCTGAAAAGCAGATTATCGGTTCAGGAACAATTCTTGATACAGCAAGACTTCGTTCAACAATTTCAGAACATTTCCATATCGCTCAGAAGAGCTGTCATGCAAATGTTTTCGGTGAACACGGTGATACACAGTTCGTTCCTTGGTCACAGGCTAAGATTTCAGGAATTTATATTGACCAGATTTATGACAAACTTCCAGAATGTATGAAGGTTGAAAAACTTGATTATGACGAAGTTGAAAAGCATGTTAGAACATCTGGCGGACAGATTATTGCAAACAAGGGCGCTACATTCTATGCAGTTGCAACAGCTGTATGTCGCTTATGTGATATGTTACTTGCAGCATATGATTCAGTTGCATGTGTATCTACAGTATTACATGGTGAATACGGAATTGATGATGTTGCACTTTCTGTATTGACACTTATCGGACCAAATGGTGTAAAGGGTAGACTTGAGATGCCACTTACAGATGAAGAACATGATAAACTTGTTAAGAGTGCAGACGCATTAAAGGATATTATTTCACAGATTCAGATTTAAATGGAGGATAAAAAATGGAATACCGTATTGAAAAAGATACTATGGGCGAAATGCAGGTACCTGCTGACAGATACTGGGCAGCTCAGACTCAGAGAAGTTTCCAGAACTTCAAAATTGGCGGTGAATTAATGCCAAGAGAAATCACACATGCATTTGGTATTTTAAAGAAAGCAGCAGCTATTGCTAACTTTAATATGGGCAAGATGGATGAAAAGAAAAGAGACACTATCTGTGCTGCATGTGATGAAGTTATCGCAGGTAAGCTTTATGATCATTTTCCACTTGTTGTATGGCAGACAGGTTCAGGCACACAGTCTAACATGAATGCAAACGAAGTTATCGCAAATCGTGGTAATGAAATGGTAGGAGAAAAACTTCTTCATCCAAATGATCATATTAATATGTCACAGAGCTCAAATGACACATTCCCAACAGCTATGCACATTGCAGCTGTTATCGCTATCGAAGATAAACTCTTCCCAGCGATGGATCAGATGATTGCTACACTTAAGAGACTTGAATCTGAAAATGAGGATGTTGTTAAGAGTGGTAGAACACATTTACAGGATGCTACACCAATCAAGTTTTCTCAGGAAATCAGTGGTTGGAGAAATATGATTGAAAAGACAAAGGGTATGCTTGAACTTTCGTTACCAGGTCTTAAGGAATTGGCACTTGGCGGTACTGCAGTTGGTACAGGAATCAATGCTCCAAAAGGCTTTGGTGAAGAGGTTGCAAAGGTTGTTACTGAACTTACAGGTAAGGAATTCACAAGCGCAGCTAATAAGTTCCATGCATTGACATCTAAGGATGAATTAGTATTTGCTCATGGCGCATTAAAGGCTCTTGCAGCAAATATGATGAAGATTGCTAACGATGTTCGTTGGTTGGCTTCAGGTCCAAGATGTGGTCTTGGCGAAATTAAGATTCCTGAAAATGAACCAGGTAGCTCAATTATGCCAGGTAAAGTTAACCCAACACAGTGTGAGTCTATGACAATGGTTGCTGTTCAGGTTATGGCAAATGACGTAGCAGTAGGTATGGCAGCTTCACAGGGTAACTTTGAACTTAATGTATTTATGCCAGTTTGTATTTACAATTTCTTACAGTCAGTAAGATTATTAGCAGATGGTCTTGTTTCATTCCATGACAACTGTGTAGTTGGTATTGAAGCTAACAGAGACAAGATGAAGCACAACTTATATAACTCACTTATGCTTGTTACAGCTCTTAACCCATATATTGGTTATGAAAATGCTGCAAAGACAGCTAAGTTAGCATATAAAGAAGATATTTCATTGAAGGAAGCTTGTGTAAAACTTGGATTCCTTACAGCTGAAAAGTTTGATGAAGTATTCAAGCCAGAAGAAATGGCTACACAGAAATAATTATTTTACAAAATAAGATTAAGAATGGAGGAGAACAATGACTTACAGCTATTATCCAGGTTGTACTTTAAAGACAAAGGCTAAAGACTTAGATTTATATGCAAGAAAGTCAGCTGAGGCTCTTGGCGTTACTTTGGAAGAAATCGAAGAATGGCAGTGCTGCGGTGGTGTTTATCCACAGGCTAAAGACGAAATTGCTACTAAATTGTCTTCTGTTCGTACTTTAAATAGTGCAAAGGAAAAAGGTCAGGATCTTATAACAGTATGTTCTGCCTGCCATCATGTACTCAAAAGAGTAAACAATGACATGAAGACAGACGAAGATATTTGTTTAAGAGCAAACAATTATTTACAGTTAGATGAAGAATACAAAGGTGAAACTAATGTAATTCATTATCTTGAAATGTTAAGAGATGTTGTTGGTTTTGATAAAATTAAAGAAAAAGTTGTAAATCCTCTCACAGGCAAAAAGATTGCAGCATATTATGGTTGCCTTCTTTTAAGACCAAGCAGTGAGATGATGTTTGACAATGCTGAAAATCCAACAATCATCGAAGAGTTTATTAAAGCAATCGGTGGAACACCAGTTGTTTATCCTTTTAGAAATGAATGTTGCGGTGGCTACATTACATTAGAGGATAAGGAACTTGCATCAAAGAATAGCAACAAGGTTTTAGCTTCGGCTGAAGGTAAGGGTGCAGAAATGGTTATCACAGCCTGTCCACTCTGTATGTACAATTTACAGAACAATGGTACAGAACATGATTTACCAGTTGTATACTTTACAGAAATTCTTGCAGAAGCCCTTGGTGTTAAATAAAGGAGGAAATCACAGTGAGTTTATCAATTAATTACAAAGCAGAAGCTGAGAATATCCTCAAAATTAGTGGTGTTAATCCAAAGAAATGTATGAAGTGTGGTAAGTGCTCAGGTGCCTGTCCTGCATATGATTCAATGGAATATCATCCACATCAGTTTGTATCTATGGTTCAGGATGGAGATTTAGAAAAATTAATGAAGTCCGATGCTGTATTTAAATGTCTTTCATGTTTTGCTTGTATTGAACGTTGTCCAAGAAGCGTTGCTCCAGGAAAGTTAGTAGAAGCAGTAAGACTTGCAGTAATCCGTAAGCAGGGTATGAACAGATTGAAACCAGAGGATATACCTTGCATGCTCGAGGAAGAACTCCCACAGCAGGCAATCGTAAGTGCATTTAGAAAATACAGTAAATAGAAGAAGGTGGAAATAAGACATGCAGAGAATAGGTGTATTTGTATGTTGGTGTGGTAGTAATATCGCAGCTACAGTTGATGTTGCGGCAGTTGCAGAAGCTGCTAAATTAGAACCTGCTGTTGCATTTGCTACAGACTACCAGTATATGTGTTCTGAAAGTGGTCAGTCTATGATCAAAGATGCTGTTAAAGAACATAATTTAACAGGTATCGTTATTGCTTCTTGTTCACCAAGAATGCATGAAACTACATTTAGAAAGACAGCTCAGGCAGCTGGTTTGAACCCATATATGGTTGAAATCGCCAACTTACGTGAACAGTGTTCTTGGGTTCACAAGAATAAAGAAGAAGCAACAGAAAAAGCTATCGTTCTTATGAGAACAGCTGTTGCAAAATTAACATTAAATCAGCCTTTAATAGCAGGCGAAAGCTCAGTTACAAAGAGAGCTCTTGTTATCGGTGGTGGTATCGCTGGTATCCAGACTGCTCTTGATATTGCTGACGCAGGCTATGAAGTTGACATTGTAGAAAAGAAGCCAACTATTGGTGGTAAGATGGCACAGCTTGACAAGACATTCCCAACTCTTGACTGTGCGGCTTGTATTCTTACACCAAAGATGGTAGACGTTGCTACAAATGATAAGATTACAATCTACTCTTACAGTGAAGTTGAAGAAGTTAAAGGTTTCGTAGGTAACTTCACAGCTAAGATTAGAAGAAAAGCAAGATACGTTGACGAAGAACTTTGTACAGGTTGTGGTGCTTGTACAGAGAAGTGTCCATCAAAGAAGAATCCTAACGAATTCAACATGGGCCTTGATAATCGTACAGCTATCTATATTCCATTTGCTCAGGCTGTACCAAAGGTACCAGTTATTGATGCAAAGAATTGTATTAAGTTTAAGACAGGTAAATGTGGTCTCTGTGCTACAGTATGCCCATCTAATGCAATTAAATACGATCAGGAAGATACTTTTGTTGAAGAAAATTATGGTGCAATCGTAGTTGCAACAGGATTCAACCCAATCAAACTTGATGAGTTTGGTGAATTAGGCTATGGCCAGATTCCTGATGTTATTACTTCATTAGAATATGAAAGATTAATGAATGCTGCAGGTCCTACAAAGGGTCACGTACTTCGTCCTTCAGATGGTAAGAAGCCTAAGAAGATTGTTTTCGTACAGTGTGTTGGTTCAAGAGGACAGTCATGCAGAGAAAAAGGATACTGCTCAAAGATTTGTTGTATGTACACAGCTAAGCACGCTATCCTTACAAAAGACCATTATCCTGAAATGGATGTTGATGTATTCTACATTGATGTTCGTACACCAGGTAAGAACTATGACGAATTCTATAGAAGAGCTGTAGAAGAATATGATGTAAATTACATCAAGGGTCAGGTTGGTAAGATTTACGAAGAAAATGGCAAGGTTATGGTACAGGGTTCTGATATGCTTGGTAACAAACAGCTTACAGTTGAAGCTGACCTTGTAGTATTAGCTACAGCTATTGAACCAGATGAAACAGCAAGAAGTATCGGAACTATGCTTACAGCTAGTATGGATACAAATGACTTCTTTACAGAAGCACATGCTAAACTTCGTCCAGTAGAAAGTCCAACAGCTGGTATCTATTTATCAGGTGTTTGTCAGGGTCCTAAGGACGTTCCAGAAACAGTATCACAGGCAGGCGCAGCCGCTTCTAAGGTAATCGGCTTACTTGCTAAGGATAAACTTGTTGGTAACCCTTGTGTTGCTGGCTCAAACCCACTTCTTTGTAACGGATGTGGACAGTGTGCAAACGTTTGTCCTTACGGTGCAATTTCATACGTTGAAGAAGAAGTTAGAGGTCCAGGAGTTAGAGAAGTTAGAAGATATGCTGTTGTTAATGAAGCAGTATGTCAGGGCTGTGGTGCATGTACAGTTACATGTCCATCAGGCGCTATGGATCTTAAGGGATTCACAAATAGACAGATTATGGCGGAGGTAGATGCAATATGCAAGTAAACGAAAATAAAGAATTCAGACCACGCATCGTTGCATTCTGTTGCAACTGGTGTAGTTATGTAGGTGCTGACTTAGCCGGTTCAAGCCGTATGGAATATCCTGCTGACGTTAAAATTATTAGAGTTCCTTGTTCTTGTAGAGTAAACCCTATGTTCATCTTAAGAGCTTTTGAAAGAGGAGCAGATGGTGTTATCCTTTGTGGTTGTCACCCAGGAGATTGCCACTATTCAACAGGTAACTACTACGCAAGAAGAAGAATGACAATGTTGTTCTCTATGCTTGATTACCTTGGTATCGAGAAAGAAAGAACAAGAGTTGAATGGGTTTCAGCTGCTGAAGGTGCTAAATTCGCAGCAACAATGAACGAATTCATTGATACAGTTAAAAATCTTGGTGAAAACAGAAAGTTGAGGGATCTTAGATGCAAAGAATAGTAGATAAAATTAATGAACTCTTTGCAAACGGTACAGTCGACAGAGTTCTTGGTTGGAAAGTTGGAGAGTTTTCTTATGACCGTACTCCTTATGTTTTTACTAAGGAAGGCGGCTTAGACGGATTTGCTTATGATAGCTTCTGTGCTAATAACTTAAGCAAATACCTCATAGCTGAAAGTAGAAAAGAAGGCAAGGTTTTAGTATTACTTAAACCATGTGACACATATAGCTACAATCAGCTTGTTGCTGAAAATAGAATTAAAACAGAAAATGTTTATACAGTTTCAATCCCATGTAAAGGCAAGGTTGATGTAGAAAAACTTAAAGCTATGGGAATGACAGGTATCACAGACATCGTAGAAAATGGTGAAGAATTAACAGTTACAACATTATATGGTGATGAAAAGGTTAATAGATGTGATGTACTTTGCGAGAAGTGTCTTGCTTGTCAGAAAACTGCAAAAGAATGTGACGAAGCTATAGAAGGTGAAGCTTATGAAAAGCCACACAAAGATAGATTCGCTACAGTAGAAGAATTAGAGGCTATGTCTCCAGAAGAAAGATTTGCTTTCTGGAGAAAAGAACTTTCAAAATGTATTAGATGTAATGCATGTAGAAATGTATGTCCTGCTTGTTCATATATCAAATGTGTATTTGACAATGATAATTCAGGTATTGCTTCAAAGGCTAATACAGATGAATTCCAGGAAAATATGTTCCACATCATTCGTGCATTCCACGTAGCTGGTCGTTGTACAGATTGTGGTGAATGTAGCAGAGTATGTCCACAGGGCATTCCACTTCATTTACTCAACAGAAAGTTCATTAAGGAAATTAATGAATTATACGGCGAATATCAGGCTGGTGACAATACAGAAAGTCGTGGACCTCTTACAAGCTTCACAAAAGAAGACTGCGAACCAAGCATAGTATACGAGAAAGGCGGTAAATAAGATATGTTAAAAATTTCAATGGAAAATATAGACAAACTTTACGCTGCCATTAAAGAATCTCGTGACCTCTTTCTTCCAATTGAGAGTGCAGGTCAGGTTCAGTTCGCTGAATATACAGACGACGCAGTTGTAAGACTTGATGTATTAAAAACAGTAAAGAGTGCGAAAGATGCATTCTTCCCACAGAGTGAAGACCTTATGGAATTCAAGGTTTGTGGTAAAGAAATAGATGTTATCCCTCCATCAGGGGATATGAAAGAGTTTGTAATCATGGGCGTTAAGGCTTGTGATGCAAAGAGCTTTGAGATTCTTGACAGAGTTTATTTGAAAGAGCCTATTGATTCATACTATGCTTTAAGAAGAGAAAAAGGCTTAGTTGTTGTTCAGGCTTGTGGTAGACCAGAAGAATCATGTTTCTGTAATGTGTTTGGTATTGATGCGACAGCTCCTGTTGGTGATGTTGTAACATATCTTGTGGATGGTACATTGTACTGGGATGCACAGACAGAAAAAGGTAAAGAATTAACAGAAAAGATTGCATCAGTATTTGATAATGCAGATGCTAATGATGATGCTAAAGTTGAGGCTTCTAAGGCTGAAACAAAAGCAATCATGGAAAAACTTCCATTTGCAAACCTTGATTTATCAAGATTCAATGGTGAAAACATGATGGAAATCTTCAAGGATGAAAGATGGAATGAATTATACAAGGCATGTTTAGGTTGTGGTACATGTACTTTTGTATGTCCAACATGTCAGTGTTATGATATTAAGGATTATGATACAGGCCACGGCATTAAGAGATTTAGATGCTGGGATTCATGTATGTACTCTGATTTCACAATGATGGCACACGGTAACAACCGTAACAGCCAGATGGAAAGATTCAGACAGAGATTTATGCATAAGTTAGTTTACTATCCATCAAACAACGAAGGAATTTATTCTTGCGTTGGTTGTGGTAGATGTGTAAATAAGTGCCCAATCTCTATGAACATTGTAAAAGTTATTAAGACAATGGGGGTGACAGACAATGAGTAATGCAGAAATGCTTATACCACAGGTTGGTATAGTAACAGATATCAGACAGGATACACCTGATGTTAAGACATTCAGAGTTAACGCCCTCGAAGGTGGTAAATTGTTTGAACATATGCCAGGCCAGTGTGCTATGGTATCTATCCCTGGCGTTGGTGAAGGTATGTTTTCTATTACTTCATCACCTACAAACAGAGAGTTTATGGAATTCTCAATTAAGAAATGCGGTTGCCTTACAACATTCTTACATCAGATTGAAGTAGGACAGAAGGTTTGTGTAAGAGGACCTTTAGGAAAGCATTTCCCTGTTGAGTCAGAATTCAAAGGTAAAGACCTTGTTATCATCGGTGGTGGTATCGGTATCGCACCAGTTCGTTCAGTAATTAACTACTGTATCGACAACCGCGAAGACTACGGTACAATCGATGTTGTATATGGTGCTAGAACTTCTAAGGACCTTGTAGACTATAGAGAAATGATTGAAGAGTGGAGCAATGTTCCGGGCGTTAATGTTCATATCACAATTGATATTGAAGAAGAAGGCTGGGATGGACATGTAGGTTTCGTTCCAAACTATGTTAAGGAATTAAACTTCTCTACAGACAAGACTGTAGTAATGTGTGGACCACCAATCATGATTAAGTTTACACTTGCAGGACTCTTAGAGTTAGGCTTTGATAAGACACAGGTTTACACAACAATGGAACTTCGTATGAAGTGTGGTATTGGTAAGTGTGGACGTTGTAACATAGGTGATAAATACGTTTGTGTTGACGGACCAGTATTCAGATTTGATGAGTTAGATGAACTCCCAGATGAGTACTAAACATCGCGAAACATTGAGAAGAATAGATTCGGAGCAGTAAAATCACGAGTAATGCTCGCATTAATGAGTGATTTTATTGCGACGAAGATATGCGGCGAAAGCCGCGTGTCACGGAATTGCGTAAGCAATTGCGGGACTATCTCAATGAAGTAAAGGTATACATGGCGAAAGCCGCGTGTTCCGGAATTGCGCATGGCGAAAGCCGATTTCAAACGTATATAAATAACAGAAAGGAATAGAAAAATATGGCAGATATGGTTACCGTATATTTATACGGAAAGAAATATGAAGTACCAGCAAGCTTAACAATCATGGAAGCTTTCGAATATTCAGGATACCAGTTAGTTCGTGGTGTTGGATGTAGAAACGGTTTCTGTGGTGCTTGTGCTACAATTTATAGAATTAAAGGCGAAGTTGAATTACATGGTTGTTTATCATGTAGTACACAGGTTCAGGATAATATGTGTGTTGCTACATTACCATTCTTCCCACTTGAGAAGAAGGTTTATGACATCACAGAGATTAAGCCAACAGAGCAGATTATGATGCAGCTCTATCCTGAAATTTATGCATGTGTTGGATGTAATGCATGTACAAAGGCATGTACACAGGAATTAAATGTTATGCAGTACATTGCATACGCTCAGAGAGGCGAATACGAGAAGTGTGCTGAACTTTCATTTGACTGTGTAATGTGTGGTGTATGTTCATCACGTTGTCCTGCTGGAATTTCTCATCCACAGGTTGCTCTTCTTGCTAGAAGACTTACAGGTAAGTACATCAGACCTGAAGCTGAGCATTTAACAAAGAGAGTAAAAGAAATCGAAGATGGCGAATGCAAGGCATTAATCGAAGCTATTATGGCAAAACCATTAGAAGAGATTAAAGAATTGTATAACACAAGAGAAATTGAGAAGTAAGGAGGACATGAACATGAGTTTACCATATACATCGGAAATGATGGAATCTATCAAAAAGGTAGAAGCTAACAGAAAAGCTAATGTAGAATTAGAACCAGTTCGTATGACAGCTGACGAAAAGACAGCTCTCCTTGAAGCTTTCCATCCAGATTACAATCTTGATAGCTTTGAAGAAATCAAAGTTGGTCCTAATAAGGGACAGAAGGCACCTAAGGAATTAGTTGAAATTCTTCAGGGCCACAGCAGAATTTTAAATGAGGAAATTGATTTATCAAATCCTGATTATGACGTAGACGTATTAGTTATCGGTGGCGGTGGTGCTGGTTCTTCAGCAGCTATCGAAGCAAATGAAGCAGGCGCTAACGTAATGATCGTTACAAAGCTTCGTATCGGTGACGCTAATACAATGATGGCAGAAGGTGGTATCCAGGCTGCTGATAAGGAAAATGACTCACCAGCTCAGCATTACCTTGATGTAATGGGTGGTGGACATTACGCTAACATTCCTGAACTTGTTGAAAAGCTTGTTTGTGATGGTCCAAGTGCTATCAACTGGCTTGATAAGTTAGGTGTATTATTTGATAAAGATGAAGATGGTAGAATGGTTACTACACATGGTGGTGGTACATCAAGAAAGAGAATGCATGCTGCAGCTGACTACTCAGGTGCTGAAATCATGAGAGTTCTTAGAGATGAAGTATTTAACCGTGGTATTCCAGTAGTTGACTTTACAGCAGCTATCGAAATTATCAAAGATACAGACGGTAAGGCAGCTGGTGCTGTTCTTATGAATATGGAAACAAAGGAAATCCTTGTTGCAAGAGCTAAGACAGTAGTTATCGCTACAGGTGGTGCTGGTCGTATGCATTATCAGGGATTCCCAACATCTAACCACTATGGTGCAACAGCAGATGGTCTTGTACTTGCTTACAGAGCAGGTGCTCCATTATTGTACCAGGATACATTACAGTATCACCCAACAGGTGTTGCATTCCCAGCTCAGATTTACGGTGCTCTCGTTACTGAAAAGGTACGTTCTATGGGCGCTAAGTTCGTAAACGTAGATGGTGAAGTATTCATGCATCCACTTGAAACAAGAGACGTTGCTGCATCAGGCATCATCAGAGAAGTTAAGGAAAGAGGAAATGGTGTTCACACACCACAGGCAGATGGTATCTGGCTTGATACTCCAATGATTGATATGATTCATGGTAAGGGTACTCTTGAAAAGAGACTTCCAGGTATGCTTCGTATGTACTTAAGATGTGGTATCGATATGAGAGAAGTACCTATCGTAATCTACCCAACACTTCATTACCAGAATGGTGGTATTAAGATTTCTGCAAATGGTATGTCAGAAATCGAAAACCTCTATGTTGCTGGTGAAGCAGTTGGTGGTATCCATGGTAGAAACAGACTTATGGGTAACTCACTTCTTGATATCATCGTATTTGGTAGAAATGCTGGTCAGCAGGCTGGTGCTAAATGCAAGGAAGTAGAACTTAAGGAACTTACACTTTCTCATGTAGAAGCTTTCGATAAGGAATTAGCAGCTGCTGGTATTGAAACAGAAGTTGTTTCTCCAAAGTTATTACCAGATTACAGACCAGAAGGCGTTAAGAGATTGAATTAATGTTTAAAATGTGCACCGGAGAGGCAGTTGCTTCTTCGGTGTGATTTTTTTTATTGATGCATATGAATTAGCTAAGTTTTATATACAAAACATATCGTTGATGAAAGGTCGAAAAACATAGAAAATGCTTGACAAAAAGAAGTTGGGGGGGTATACTTTTATAAGTGGAATTAAATAAAAGGGGCAAACTATTAGGAATAGTAGGACGCAAAGCCGTGAGTCTATGAAGATTGTCAGGTTGCAATTATATTATATCCAACGTATATGTATGGGTATTTTAATTGCAATTTTTTTATGTTTAATTTCACAAAAAAAGGACTTCTGAAAATTATTTGGCCATAGTTCAGAAGTCCAGATGCAAACCCTTATAAAAAGAGCTTAAGTTTAGTATACCTTTTTTTATAAGAGTTGTAAATAGTTTTAACTAAAGAAAGGTAGGAAAAGAAAATGAGATTTAAAAGAAACTTGGTTTTAAGCATAATGTCACTTATGCTTGTTTTTGGCTGTGTAGTAGCCTACGCAGGAGATTTGTTTGATGAGGATAAAAAACAAATTGAAAAAGGTGCCACATTATTCTCGCATTCATTTATTGTGGAAAGCGGATGGGGAAAGCATAGAGGTGCAGGTACAGGTACCTTAGCGGGCGATTTAAAAGCAACGGCAGGTAATTATATTGTCGAGGTGTATTTTGGAGACTATGATCCAGATGAATATCCAGATTATAGAGAATATATCGGACCTTCATATGGTGTTTATATGGCAAAAAAAGATAAACATGCTAAATTTGATTGTGTTGCTACAGATATTTACAATACTAGTTGGGATATGTTAGTTCATTCATATATAGATTAATCATTATTTTATATAGAATTGTGTAAATTAATATGAGAAATATTACAATTATATATGTAATATTTCTCATATTAAAAAATTAACTTATAAGGATAAATTATGAAATTAGGAGAAATTTTTAAATTTACATTAGAACAATTTGTTCACAACTTTATTAAGCAGTTTTGCATAGGGTGCTTATTAATTGTGTCTATGATAGCTTTTGGAGCAATTTTTTTATCTGATTATAAATTGAATCAAATAAGATATGATTTAGAGGATGTTTTGTTAACAGGTATAGAAGATAAAGGAATTATACATGCATATACTATGCAAAGTGATGAAAAAATAGCTGAAATAAGAAAATTGGAATGTATTGATTATATCGTTGGATATTCGACTGGCGGAACAGATTATAGTTGGTGTAAAGAGATAATTGACATTCAAAAACAAAATTATAAAAATTGGATAAATGATGTATATATTTTATACTATGAAAAAGAAGGTTATTATCCATATACAAGTATTTCAAAAAAAACGTTAGAAATAGCGAATATTAACTTTCAATCAGGTGGTATAATTATAGACGAAGATAGAGAAGAAGGTGTGCAATATGTATATCTTGGAAGTGATTATAAAGATATAGAGGTTGGAACCAGATTTTATGATGATACTTGGAAATGTGATATAGTTGTTGCAGGTATAATTAAAGACGGTGAAGAATTTTTACATGAAGACATGTTAAGTTTGTTAGATAATAATGTGCAAGCAACTTATAACACGGATTGTATGGTGTTTATGGAAACATTGGCAGAACAAAATGATAGAATGATGTTCAAAGTAAAAGATGGCTATACAGTTGAATATGCTATTGGTGAAATTAATAAGTTATATAAAGGCTCTGGACTTAATAATCGAATATATTCTCTTGAAGATGAGTTGTTAGAGAATGAGAAATATTATAAGAAGGAAAAAAGTGCAACAAAAGAGTTGTTGTTTGTACTTGCGATAACAATTGTTGTTATACAAACTTGCATCTGTATATCGGATTTTATTGGTGAAAAAAGATATTATGGAATACTGTATTCTAATGGAATGAATAATAATGATATGATAAAAATGCTTGTTGTTCAAAATATACTTTTGTTTGTTGTATGTGGTACTATTTCTATAGGTCTCGGTACAATTTTTTTGCAGGATATTAATCTTTTTGAATTAAAATATATAAAATATATTTTGTTAAGAGTTGCAGGAGTAGTATTTATAATGCTAAGTATATCAATAATTATTCCAGCTATATATATTAGTAAGAAAAGAACGGTTGATTTAATATATAGGTAGGTGTACATATGAAAAAAATGTTAAAAAGATATTATAGAGATGTTTTAACAGGTGTTCTTATGACATTGTCGTTGTCGTTTACATTTTTTTTAATTCTAAATAGTATAAGGATTATTAATTTAATAAATGATGAAGTGAAAGTGGATGAATATGTTAAATGTATGTACGTGTCAACTGAATTGTTAGATGCTGAAACAGAACAGGATGAAAAGACATTTGAAGAATTAAGTAGAAAGGCAGATTTATTTGAAATTTTAAATGAGGAGACTTGTAATGTTAGTTTATATAGTATTGCATTAAATAGTAAAGTGAGAGAAGGCACCATACGTGTGCAGTATGTTGTAAGCTACAATGAAAGTCTAGATAGAAAAGTAGTAAGTGGAGAAATGCCAAAGGCAGATTTTACTAATGGATGTGTTTTGATAACTGAAAGTATGCTTGATGCAACAGAATCAATTAATGATAAAAAATACATAGAACTAAATGGAGATGTATATGAGATTTCTGGGATAATTAGAGATGTTTCTGTGGGGCAAAGTGAGCGAGAAGTTATTATATTTGCTGGTGCAATGTCAAAGGAACAAAAAACAAAAGTGTTTAGTGAAAAAACAGGAAATAAATGGAAAACTATTCATATAGGAAGTAACGTAAATAATCCATTAAATGTTTATAAATCAATAAATGATAAACTTAACAAATATGGTATGCAACTTACTTCACACGGAGGATTAAGTCATAGCCAATTGGAAGAAAGCACAAGATATATGAATTCAGTATTACAACCTATTATGATTTTCTTTAGTTTTACTAATGTTTTTGTAGTAACGGGTATATGGGTGAAAAAAAGACTTAGGGAATGTGCTATAAGAAAATCATTTGGAGCAACTTATGATATGATAATGGTGCATTTAATTAAAGAAATGTTTAAATGTGTCATTGTATCTGTTGTAATTGGAGCAATAATTCAGTTTGTGTATTTAAGAATTACAGATAATATATTTTATATAAAATTGTATATTAATAAAACAAGTGCTATAGTAATGGCGGGCGTGTTTTTTATTATTTTAATAATAATGTGTTATTACGGTAAGTACATCAAGAAAACAGAACCAATTACTGCAATTAAGAGAATGTAATTATTTTGAAAAAAAGAGGTTTTAAATGATTAGAATAAAGGATATAGTTAAAATCTATGGAGATAAAGAATGTCAAACATATGCGTTGAAAGGAATAAGTCTTGATATAAATGATGGTGAGTTCGTTGCTATTATGGGACCTTCAGGTTCAGGAAAATCAACACTTTTAAATATTATAGGATGTATGGATGTTCTTACAGAGGGCGAGTTTATTGTTGATGAAACGATTGTTAGTAGTTTAACAAATAGTAAAAGACAAGAATTTGCAAAAAATAACATTAGTTTTGTGTTTCAGGATTTTGCACTTATGAATGATTATACGTCATATGAAAATGTTGAACTTCCGCTTAGAATAAAAGGTGTGTCAGGTAGAGAACGTAAAAAAATAGTTCTTGAATCATTGGACAAAGTTGGAATGTCTGAATTTTATAAGAAATACCCTAATAAATTATCTGGCGGACAGCAGCAAAGAGTAGCTATTGCAAGGGCGTTAGCATCCGGAAATAAGTACATTTTAGCAGATGAACCTACAGGTGCATTAGATAGAGAAAATGGTATGGAAATAATTAATGTTTTGAAGGATATTGCAAAAGAAGGCCGTACGGTTATTATGGTTACTCATAATGAAGAATTGGCAAAATTCGCAGATAGAATAATATATATAGAAGATGGATTGATTAATCAGTAAAGAACTAGCAAAGATAAAAAAGTATCCAATAAAATACAATCAGTATTATTGACAAAACCTTACAAAAGGTGTATTATTGCAAAGGTTTAAAATTACATAAAAGGAGATTATGAAATGGACTTTAATATTGCTAAAGTAATGGTTTTTGTTGTTATATTTGCAATAATGGTATTTGGTTATCTTATTGGAAGTATCAGTGTTAAAGGTGTTACATTAGGTACAGCAGGTGTATTCTTAGTATCACTTGTATACGGACACTTTGCAGGCGGAAATGCAGATGCATGGTATGCTGTTGAGGTTCCAAGCTTCGTTGGTACATTAGGTTTGATAATGTTCGTATCATCTGTAGGCTTTATTGCAGGACCAACATTCTTTAAGAACTTGGTTAAGAATGCTAAATCTTATGTATTATTAGGATTTATCGTAATTATGTCAGGTGCGCTTGCATGTGTTGGATGTATTTTAGTATCTGGTACAAATTCTGGTTTACAGGTTGGTATCCTTTCAGGTGCGCTTACAACAACTCCTGGATTTTCAGCAGCTAAAGAAGCAGTAGCTGATAAGGAAATCGAACTTTCTGATGATTTAGCGGCTATGATTGATGAAGCAGTTGCAGATTTAGACGTTTCAGAAGATGAAATGGATGAATTAAACAAGGAAATCAAGGATGAATTTGGTTGTACATTAAAAGAAGAAGCGTTTGCTGGAATTATTCTTGCTTCTAGCGAATTGACTTCAAATGACGAAAAGGCTTTAACACCTGAAAAAGCTATTTCAAATGCTTTGGTTGAGCAGGTTTCTGTAGGACATGGTGTTGCTTATCCATTCGGTGTAGTTGGTATCGTTTTATTCGTTCAAATTTTACCTAAACTTTTAAAGGTTAATATGGATGATGAAAGAAAGAAACTTGTTAGTACAGAAGAAGTAAAAACAGAAAAGAAGGAAGTTAAACTTTTCAACTTTGATGAATTTGGTTTAACAGGTTTTGCACTTGCTATTATTGCTGGTTTAGCATTAGGTTCAGTTTCAATTCCTCTTCCAGGTGGTGCAGCATTCTCACTTGGTAGCACAGGTGGTCCACTTATTATGTGTTTAATATTTGGTCACTTTGGACGCATTGGTAAATTCAATATCTCTGTTAAGAAGGAAGTACTTGAGATCTTTAGAGAATTTGGTTTGGTACTCTTCCTTGTAGAAGCAGGTGTTGAAGGTGGTGCTGGTTTCGTAGATATTCTTAAGGAAGAAGGCGTAATGCTCTTCGTATACGGTATCATTATGACTTGTGTACCAATGATAGTAGGTTACCTTGTTGCACGCTATATATTAAAGTTAAGCTTGCTTAACAACTTAGGTTCATTGACAGGTGGTATGACAAGTACTCCTGCGCTTGGAACACTTATCAGTGTTGCTGGTACAGCAAACGTTGCTTCAGCTTATGCGGCTACATATCCGATAGCGTTGGTTGTAGTAGTATTGGCATCACAGTTTATAGTAGTATTATTATAGTAAATAAAAGGCAAGAGGTGTAAACTTCTTGCTTTTTATAGTTTAGAAAGGGGTACTTATGAAAAAAATATATAAGAAGTTATTATTACTTATTATATCAATGTTTTCGATGATATTTCTTGGATCATGTGGAGATAAAAGCTATAAGGTGGAATATGATACAGATGTTCCTAACGCCGAAGAGGTGGCTAGAGCATATCTTGCTGCATATGAAAAATTTGATATTAATGAAATGGAAAAATACTCTGTTCATCCATTCAAAGAATGTTTCGGTGATATAGATAGTTTAACTAAATCGCAAGAGGGAGTTGTTAATGATAGAGTGCCTGGTGTTGTTGCTGTATCTGTTCCGAGCATAAAAACTGAACTAAAAGAAGAAATTGTAGTTTCCCTTAATGATATAAAAGAACTAATTGCAGAAGATAATAGATATATAGCGCAAATTGACTATAACAAAATTGGTAAAGTTTGCGCATATAAGGTGAAGGAAAATGTTGATTATAATTTTTCAGAAGTTAGAGTTGATTATGATGAATTTGGTATGACTAAAGAAGAATATATAAAACAACATGGTGAGAGTTATGAAGATTATTTGATGAATAATTCTTGGGGTGGTCATAATGAATATGAAATAGTATTGTATTTGGCTAAATACAAAGGAGAATGGAAGGTTATTTACGAATATTTGTATACAAGGAGATATTAATGTTTTTAAGAAATTAAGCACGAAAAGTTATTTTCGTGCTTTTATTTCTGAATTGACTAAAGTAGCCCTAACAATGGATTTATCGCCGTATTTATCCCTAATCTTGTCAATTGCATTATCTAAATCTCGTAGTTTATCATGTTTATCACTATCGAAAAAATTAAGCTGATTATAGTCGTTTGTCGTTGCTTTGGAAGTATTAACGCTAAGTAATCTAATTGGTTGCTTGTTCCATAATTTATCAAATAAGTCAATTACATTATTATATATTTCGTCAGTTACATTTGTGGAGCGGTTTAGAGTCATTTGCTTTGAAGTTTTATTAAATTCATTATCCACAATCTGTACGCCAACCACATTTACAAAGGCTTTATCAGCACGAATTCTTGAACTTGTAATTTCGCATAAGGACAGTAGTACTTGATGAGCGGCAGCTTTGTCTGTTACATCATAGGGCAATGTAATAGCATTGCTATAGCCTTTATTTTGTGGCTCGTGTATATCTAAAATGTCGGCAGCAATACCATTTGCGAAGTTATAAAAGGTTTCTCCCTGCTTGCCAAAGTGGTATTTTAATATATTTAAATCCATTTTAGCCAGTTCGCCGATAGTATTGATTCCTAAGTTATGTAATTTGTTATAACTTGATTTTCCTACAAAAAACAAATCATTTACTGGCAATGGCCATAATTTTTCGGGGATTTCTTCTGGAAATAATGTATGTACCATATTTGGCTTTTTAAAATCAGATGCCATTTTAGCTAATAATTTGTTGGTAGAAACACCGACATTTACGGTAAATCCTAATTCATTGTATATTGTGTCCTTGATTTTATGAGCGAATTCAACTAAATCACCGTATAAACCTTCAGTTCCGGTCATATCGCAGAATGCCTCGTCAATACTGTATTTTTCGACAACAGGAGCGAAGCGTTTTAATATGTCCATAAATGCGACAGAACATTTGTGGTAATAGTCATAGTGAGATGGAAATATAGCCAAGTCAGGGTATTTTTTTAAGGCTTGAGTTATAGGCTCAGCGGTCACGATTCCATACTTTTTTGCAGGTGTTGACTTAGCTAAAACGATACCGTGTCGCTTTTCTCTGTCACCACCTATAATAGAAGGAATTGTTCGGATATCCGTTTCATATCCGTTTTCAAGAAGGCGTAATGCTTCCCAAGACAGAAACGCTGAATTTACATCTATATGAAATATAATTTTCTTTGCCATATCCAATTCCTTTCATTTTACAAATTTTTTACATAAATATTATACTATATTTATCTACAAGATTTAACATCTTTTTTGGAGTTAGTTTTACTATTTTTGACAGTAAAAAACAATAGTTAATAATGGAGGAAAAAAGATGGAAGGAAAATTAAATGTGGCAATCGCAGACGACAACGAAAGAATATTGAGGATTCTTGATGATTATATTTCTCAAGATGAGGATTTGAATGTTGTCGGAAAGGCAAAAAATGGCGAAGAAATGTATGATATTATCAAAAAGGAAAAACCGGATATTGTCCTTTTGGATATTATTATGCCGAAAATGGATGGAATAAGCCTTATGGAAAAGGTTAATAAGGACAATAATTTGACTAAAATTCCTAAATTCATTGTTATGAGTGCCATTGGACAGGAAACAATAACTGAGGATGCATTTAAAATGGGGGCAAACTATTATATTATGAAGCCATTTGACAGCGATATGGTTATTAATAAGATTAAGAGTGTTCAGGGTAATAAGAAAAATTTGATTAGTAAATCGAAAGTTGTTGAAAATATAGATGTAAATGGTGAAAGAAATTTAGAAACTGATGTGACCAAGATAATTCATGAGGTGGGTGTGCCAGCGCATATTTTAGGATATCATTATTTAAGAGATGCCATTATTATGGCTGTTAATGATAGTACTGTATTAAACGGTATTACAAAAATATTATATCCAGAAATTGCAAAGATGCATAAAAGTACTTCGAGCCGAGTAGAAAGAGCCATAAGACATGCTATAGAAGTGGCTTTTTCAAGAGGAAATATGGATACAATTGAATCATTATTTGGATATACAATAAACGCAGGAAAAGGAAAACCAACAAATTCAGAGTTTATAGCGCTTATAGCAGATAAAATAAGATTGGAATACAAATAATTATTTTATAAGTTTAAAATTATTTATAGATAGACAGATTTTTATTTATTTTAATAACGTGTACGTATATCTAGAAGATTATGTAATTTTCCAATCACAGCAAGATAATTAATGTAACTTCGCAATACACACTGTTTGAGTAGGCGAAGACTACGAGTTTGTGTATGCGAAGTTTAATATCATTTTTATCTTGCTGTGATTAGGAAAATAATAATCTTCTAGTAATACGGGAATGTTATTAAAATAAATAAAAATCTGTCATCTTATAAAAAAGTGCTTTATATTATTAATGTTTTTTGGTATAATAGATTTATTAATAAAGCGGTCGTTAAATTGAATATTTAGGATTGTATTATAGCGTTTTAGGAGGCATATTGCATGAAGAAAGTTTTATTTATTGCATCTGAGTCAGTCCCTTTTATAAAAACAGGTGGTTTAGCAGACGTTGTGGGGTCTTTGCCAAAAAGTTTTGATAAGAATGAGATTGATTGTAGGGTTATTATTCCAAAATATAAATGTATGAAAGAAAAGTTTATTGGTGATTTGGAATATATTACTCACTTTTATATGGATTTAGCGTGGAGAACACAGTATGTAGGTGTTTTCAAAACAGTATATGATGGAGTAACTATTTATTTCATTGATAATGAATATTATTTCAGTGGTGACAAACCTTATGGTGATATTTGTTATGATATTGAGAAGTTTGCATTCTTTTCAAGAGCAGCATTGTCGATTTTGCCAGTAGTTGACTTTAGACCTGATATTATTCATTGTCATGATTGGCAGACAGGCCTTGTTCCAGTATATTTGAAGGATAGTTTTGCGCAAGGATCATTTTATCAAGGAATTAAGTCTATTATGACTATTCATAATTTAAAATTCCAGGGTGTTTGGGATGCAAAAACTGTTAGAGATATTGCTGGATTGTCTGATTACTATATGACACCTGATAAGTTAGGATTCTATCAGGATGCGAATCTTTTAAAAGGTGGTATTGCATATGCAGATGTTGTGACAACTGTTAGTGATACATATGCCAAAGAGATTCAGACAGAGTTCTATGGTGAAAAACTTGATGGGCTTATGAGGGCTAGAAGTAATTCATTGTATGGTATTGTAAATGGTATTGATTATGATGAATATAATCCTGAAACAGATAAGTATATAACAAAGAATTATAATGTTGATACATTTAGAAAAGACAAGAAGGTTAATAAGCGCCAGTTGCAGCAGGATTTAGGTCTCGAAGTTGATGACAAGAAGTTTATGATTGGTATTGTATCCAGACTTACTGACCAAAAGGGATTTGACCTTATAGCATACATTATGGACGAGTTATGTCAGGAAGATGTTCAGATAGTTGTTCTTGGTACAGGCGAAGAGAAGTATGAGAATATGTTTAGACATTTTGATTGGAAGTATGGAAACAAGGTTTCTGCACATATTTACTACTCAGAAGAAATGTCTCATAGAATTTATGCTTCATGTGATGCGTTTTTAATGCCATCCCTCTTTGAACCATGTGGACTTAGCCAGCTTATGAGTTTAAGATATGGTACAGTTCCAATTGTTAGAGAAACAGGTGGTCTTAGAGATACAGTTGAACCATACAATGAGTATGAGAGCAAGGGAACAGGATTCTCTTTTGCAAATTATAACGCTCATGAGATGCTTAATACTATTCGTTATGCAATGCATGTATATTATAATAAAAAGAGAGAATGGAATAAAATTGTCGATAGAGGTATGATGACTGACTTCTCTTGGACAACTTCTGCAAAGAGATACGAAGAGATTTATAGAAATCTTTTAGGTTGGTAGAAGATGCAAAAATTACCATTTAACCATAAGTGTAAATATATAGTTTACACTTATGGTTTTTTATTGTATTTTTTTAAAAAATAGTACGCGTACTATTGTACGTTATAGCATTGTATGATAAAATAGTACACGTACTAGTATACGTGACATACAATATGGAGAAAAAACTATGGAGCAAAAAAATAAAGGAAATACTAAATTACAAATTATTTCGGTTGGAACGAAAATGTTTTTGGAAAATGGATATTCAGGGTCATCAACTACAGCGTTGGCTAATGAATTAGGCATAAGCAAGGGAAACTTAACCTTTCATTTTCCTACAAAGGAGCATTTGTTGTATGAATTGGTAAAAATGCTTACAGATTTTCAATGGAATATTATAACAAAAATGGAACAGAATAATATGTCAAATCTTGAAAGATACTGTTCAGAGGTTTCTATTCAGATAGCTATTTGCGACGAAAGTGATACGGCTAGAGATTTCTATCAGGCGGCATATAATTCGCCGATGACATTAGAACATATTAAAGAATGGACATATAGAAAGAATTTTCGCATTTTTCATGAATATTTACCAGAATGGACAATGAGAGATTTCAAAGATGTTGAAAATATCGCTTCATCAGTAGAAGGCGGAATAATTAGAGTTCCTTCAAATGAAAGATTTACTCTTGAAAAAAAGATTACAGTAACTTTGGATAGTTTATTGAAAATATATGAGATTGAACCTGACGAGCGAAGGAAAGTTATTGAAACTATATTAAAAAATGATTATCGAGAAGAGGGAAGAAGGGTTCTTGATGAATTTATGGCCTATGTTAAAAGGAATAACGAAGATGCTATTGGAGATGTATAAATTTATATAGATAAAAAAACAAAGAAGGAGGAATCAATGTGAAGAAAAAAAGAATTTTAAAAAGATGTATAAGTATTCAATTGATTATGGCTATGACCGCTGGATTGGTGGGAAGTTCGCTAACGGGTATTTTAGTGAAACCTCAAGAGGTGGAAGCTGCTACAACGGTAGAATATAGTAAGGAAAAAAATAATTATAATATTATTCCTGCTGTAGTTAAGGATAATAGTGGAGTTATGAACAAGTATGTTCTTAAAAACGGAGGTCTCAATATTAATGATGGCTTTGTGCTTATAAAAGATGACAGATGTGATGGTGATTCACCGCTTACTATGTCTAAAATAAGTCATTCATCGGATGATTATGGTTTTGATGGATGGTATCATTGGTATTATGGCGATTTAAGAAATATGGACCTGTATAAAAATGGTGAGCTTGAGCTTAATTTTCAGGCAGAAATTATAGCTGACAAGCATTCAAGTTTTTGGCATCATTGGAAGAAAAAGTGGGACTATGGTAAGATTAACATAGGTTTTGCTAGAAATGACAGTCCTGTTCTTGGCATAATGAAATCATTGAAGTCATATTCTGCTTCACAAAATGATGGTGGTCAGTTTATTTCTGATAGCTGGCATATGGGTGAAAGTAACGGTTTTAATGGATTCACTATTCTTAGATATCAGGTATACAATTCAGGTTGTCCATGTGGTGATGCAGGTTCTAAAAACACAGTATTTTATTTGGTTGATAAAGTAGCACCAAGAGTAACAGGCTCATATATATCAACAGATAAGAATGGCAATAATAGAGTAGGATGGGGAGATGGCTTCTCAACAGCAGGAACTGCATATATAACATTAGAATTTAGCGAAAATATTCGTTATGCAGGAACAGAGGCTGATAATGCGACTTTGAAGATTAATTACAAGAATGCTGCCAATTCGCAAGGCGATTCATCGTCTTATATTACAGCAAATCTTGTTAAGGTTTATGAAAATAAGATGGTATTTTCATTCAGTAGACCAAGTGGTGCAGGAACATACATATATCTTGATGAGATTGCTAAAAATCAGGATTGGACTAATAAATCATACAACCTTGCATTGTATAAGGGTGATGGTTCGTTATACACTTCAGATTGTGGCATTGATGCTACATCTATGATTACTGACCTTGCAGGTAATTCATTAAATTGGGCTGGAAGTAACAGAGGCGTTGATAAGGTATACTTTGATACTATTGCTCCAGAACTTAAAAAGGTAAGTATGTGGGGAAGTATGATGAAGAATAATACAAATGATGATAATGATCCAAGTACTGTATATGCAGGTGTTGGTGACAAGATTAAGTTCAGTGTATATTTTTCAGAAGAAATTGTAGATTATAAGAATGTTAAGGCAACTCTTAATATAAAGGATGCAACTACAGGAAATTATATAAAAGTAGATTTAGACAGGGCAAGAAGTGCTACAGCAAAGAGCATATATGGTACAGATGCCATGGATGGATATATTACATATTTTGATTTTAAACAACTGACAATTACTGATAATATGATTCCTGATGGTGAGTTGATAAAAATCACAGCAATTGAAGGTCTCGGTTCAGCTAAGGATAAACGAGGAAATGCATTGAAATCGTTCAATATATCATCAATTGCTCCACAACAACAGGAAACATTAGATAATATTCCGCCAGTGTCAGAAACTACGCTAACAAAGAGTGATGGAGAAACTATATATTCTGCTATTTCAGCAGGAGATACAATATTTACTATTCCGTTGACTATAAAGGATGGTACGCAGTTGCTTGATTCATCAGGAAATGTTATATACTCGCTTAGTGCTGCCAATAAAGCAAAGTATATGAGTGGTGTATCTAACTATGGAGCATTTTCGCTTATGATAGGGAATGAGTCAAAGAAGTTTGAATACTGTGTAAATACTAGCCAGAATATTACGGGAAATGAAAAATGGCTTGCTGGAAATAGTACAATCTCATCTAAAGAGAATAAATACAAATTACTTCAGTTAGGCGAAGGAAATGTAGTATATCTTCATATAAAACTATATGAAGGTGTAGATTATGGTTTCAATGAGACAGATGGAACAATGTTTACTGGAACTGTAAAGGTTTATGCTAAGGATTACGCTGGAAATCAGTCGACGCAGTCATACACTGTTAAGCATAAGATGGACTCTGTAGCCCCTGTGATTAGAATTAATAGCGCCAGCACACTTGATATTGATTATACTGGTTTGAAATCAACATTTACAACAGGATTTAATGTAAGTGATATGTATGGTGTGAAGGAGATTAAGTATTACTGGAATGATGATGCTGCAAATGCTGTTACACTTGATTCAGAGGGAATTATGGATAAAAGTAGTGACTATACAGTATCAATTGATACACCATTTGAGGAGAATAGTAATATTGGACGTACAGGTACACATAAGCTTACTGTACTTATAGAGGATTTTGGTGGTAATACAGCCACAGCAAGTAGATCGTATTATTTTGAATTTACAAAGCCTAATGTAAATTTTGAAATCGGAGAGAATAGCATTGATAAACCATTTACTACGCCTAAAATAAGTATAGAACCAGCTACAGGCGGAGAGAAAGATACATCATATTCATCTATGGTTTTATTTAAAGTGGGAGATGCACCTTCTAATATTTCGTACGATTATATGTACTATGCATTTGTGTTAAAAGAAGACCAAGCTGTTGATATTTTTGCAGGTATGGATAATATTAATACATATCCACATGCTGGATGTTGGTATTTGGTATATGGTAATGTTGAGAATGATAAAGAAGGTTTATATTGTCACGATTCTGTTGACAGTCAAGTAATAAAAGAATGGATAATGGAACAATATGGAATTGTAGAAATGACATTTGTTGCAACACCTGATATTAATTATAATGCTGATGACTTGAGTTTTACAGTGGCTAGGTCTGATTTTAAGACTGAAACAATGTATATTGCAAACGATGCAAAGTTTACATATGTTCTTAATGACATATTAAACGATGAAGGTGTATCAATTAGAGGTAATCTTATAAATGGTGCAGATGGTGTGAATTATATGCATACTGTACCAACCTTGGATAATGCATCTATTGATATAAGTATTTATAATGCAAATGATGAAACTAGTGATATAGATTTTGGATTTGCGGCTTTTGACAGTTCAAAGAGTTATATTGAATTATATAAATCAGGTGAAACTGAAACGCCTATTTATACATGGCCACTTTCAGCAGTTGAAAATCAAAGTCTTGTGATACCAGAGGGTATAGTTGATACATCTACAGCATACTGGTTAGAGCTTGTATTGTGTGATATTGAAGGTAATACATATGCTTATGAGGTTGGAGAGTACTATGATGTGGATTTAAGAACCAATGATATAGTTCTTGATTCTTACTTTAAAACATATGCATATGTACCTGGAACAGCTGAAGATTATACTAACAGAACAATATATGCAAGACAGGATGCTAATTTGAGTAGTGGTGAGGAATACACAGATTTTACAGTTGCACTTAATGAGGTGCCGGTAGATTGGACTTGTGATCCTTTGGTTAGAGAAGAAGGAGAGCATCAAATTGGCTTTTATTATAAGCGTGCAAAATATATGTATGATGTTGTAGAAAATACTACAATAAAGATATATAATGCTGCAGACGAAAATGGCGAGGATAATGCAATTATTGTTGATGGTGAAGATGATTACAATATATATTATACTCCTGTTTTAGTCGATGAATTTGATGAAAATTCATATGGAACATTGGACGCAAAAGTATTACCTCTTAAAGCGGGTGATAATACTATAGTATTTGAAATTGTTAATACCAATGGCACAATTACCAAGAAAACTATGAATATCTATGCTGATACTAAGGCATGTGAGTTTGAAATTAAGTCAGACAAAACCATACTTAGAGAAATAATTACACCGGAATATGATATTACTATTGCTGACAGAGATATAGAATTCAGAGATTTTAATAAAACACCAAGTGACAGCTATACATATACAAGTGAAGGAGAAAAGGTATTCTACGCATATGATACAGTTGGTACAATGTATGTAGTTGAATATGACATTGTTGATGTTGATGGTGATGCTCCATGGCATTTATATGTATCAGATAGTTCATGGTCAGACTATTATTCAGGTCATAATTTGTTCATAATGTATGTGAATGTAACTGATAATGGTCTTATGAGTATTGATGATTTATCAATTACATTTGATGAAGAATATTCTAAGCTTTTACTTGGACTTACCGATGAGGATGTTGCAGCTGCTAAAGAGGCGGATTCGAGCTATGTTCCAAGCGTAACCATTGATGTACCGGTTTGTCTTGAGAAGGACGAAAATGGAGATTATATTCCATGGGAAAGCTATGATACCAAGTATTATGGTATATATAGGACCGAGGTGTCAGAGGTTATTGAAGATGCTGAGGATGGTGGATGGTCTACGTATTCGTTAGAAATATATGGAACATTTAAGTATGATCCATCAATACCGGAAAATACTTATGCAGAAAGAACTATGTATGTAACTGCAACTGACAGAAATGGAAATGGTAGAACAGAAAGCTATACAATTGACAATATACCAAATAAAAAGCCGGAGCTAAGAATAGGTGGTAAGGATGAAAATGGTGAGTTTAGCTATGACTATGACTTTGATACAGATGGAAGTATGGGTGTATATTCCGAAAACATACCTATTACGAAGATTCTAAGTTATGGTGGAACAGAGATAGAGTATCATTACAATGATTGGAATAATTTTAATTATTTCTATTCTACATTACCTATGATTAACGCTGATGGTATATATGATATTACATTTACTGACCTTTTTGGACAAGATTTTACTCAAGAATTGTATGTTAATTTGTTTGGAACAACAGATATTCAATTTGAGTATTCTGAAACAGAATATACCAATAATGATGTTACAGTAAGTGCAAAGACATTGCTTGATGGAGACACAATTGTTTCTATTACAGGAGTTGCTGGAACAGAAAATGTTGTAGGAGCAATCAATACAGATGATGCTACCCAGGCAAGTATAATTATGCCAGCTAATGGAACTGTTACAGTAACTACAGCACTTGGAAAAACTCACACGGTAAGAGTTGTTAATATTGATAAAGTGATCGAGCCTGTAACATATGTAATGTCATATGTGGATGCATATGAACCTGAATTTGAGGAAGGTAGTGAGGATACTATCTTAAATGAGGTTACATTTACTATAAAGTGCGATGAAGACATAGAAGGTGTTAATGGTCCTTTAGAGTATACATTTAAGAAAGGTGTTGCTAAAGGTTCAACATATACATTTGAGTATGTGGATGTTGCAGGAAATGTAGGTTCGACAACAGTAACACTTCCATATAATATACTTCCTGAACAGGTACCAGAAGTTGATGAAGAAGCACCTGAATATGAGATTAACCTGTATGCTATGAGAAATAACACATACAAATATGTTGCATCAGGTTCACAGCAGGAGGATGCAACAGGTCTTGGTTCGGCGCTTCAGGAATATGTTGCACAGGCATATGCTTTGGAATTTGTTATTGAAGACGCAAATATTGTTAAGCTTGTTGTAAAGGCAAAGGGAGCAGCAGCTCCAACATCATATTTCGATTCAAGTGACGAAATTGATGGTGTAAAAGTAGTGGGAGATTATATCTATATAACAAAAAACAATGTAGAGTTTGATATTTATTTAATTGATGCAGTTGATAATGTTACATCATATAAGGGTGTTAATATTACAAGTATCGATTTGGAAGCTCCAATAGTTACGATTAACAAGACTGCAAAGAAGAATGACAATGGAGACAATTATGTTCAAGCGGAATATGTAGTTGATAATGGAGAATTTATTATTTCTCTTGATCCAGATGCATATTCAATGTTTGACGAAGAAACTTATGAAGATGAATTCTTTGGAACAGGTAATGACATTACATATTATTATCATAGATATTATAAGGATATATATGAAAATGGTGAAAACCAGTTTGTATACAAAGATATATATGGTAATAAGGGTGTTGCAGTAATTGAAATTCAAGGTATTGATAATGTTGCACCGATTGTTCTTTCGACAAAATGGTATGGCACAACAGCTAATGGTCTTCCATCAAATAGTAATATGGTAAACAATGATGTTACTGCAGTTATGGCAATCAGTAAGGTAGTAAATAAAGTAAATCTTTACTATTATGATGATACAGCCAATAATCATATTGGTGCACCTGTTGGTGAAAATGCAGATGTTTACGCAACATTTAACGGAACAAGAGTGTCATTAACATATGTTGAAAATTGTGATAAGACAATTGTAGCAGAAATATTTGCTTCCTCAGGCGGAAAGACAGTATACAAAGAATTTGCTCCAATATCATGTATTGATAAGATTGCACCTGTTGTAAACATAACAAGTGAAACTCTTTCAGATGATAAGTTAAGTAAGGAAATCAAATTTATTTCTGATGAAGATACTGTAGTTATGGAAGATAATTCTGCATATAAGAATGCATTTAGCAAAGAACATACACTTACATTTGTTGATTGTGGTGAATATGTAGTAGAGTTTACAGACAAGGCAGGAAATGTAACAGAATATACATTAACAATTAATGATATTGATGATATGGTTATTGACCTTAAGTATAGTTTGGCATCTGATGGTTCAAATAGTACAGATGAACCACTTGACCTTGATTTATCATTAGGCGATACTGTGTACATTATGTCTAATAAGGATGCGAATATTGAGGTGGATGGTGTTACAAAGAATGTAACAGCAGGTGCATGGAATAAATTTGTTCTTAGCAACAAATCTGGCTATTGTCTTGTAAAGGCTGAGGATATTTCTACTGGAAATATTATAAGCGAAAATTTAAGTGTTAAGATTAAGGATATGCAGGCGCCAATAATTAGCTTTACAACAAATACTATTTGTGTCAACGAAAATATGACATTAGATATGATTAATGTATTGATAAAGAGTGGTGTAACTGTATCTGACGATAGAGATGGTGATATGACAGAATTTAGTGTTTCTGGAATGCCACTTGTGGTAAGTGAAGGCTTGTATGTAATTACATATTCCGCAATTGATAAGGCAGGTAATGTTGGTACTAACATTAGAACTCTTTATATCTGCGGAGAAAACACACCGCTCATCGCTGTTAACGGAGAAACAGCTATACCTTATGGTACAACTGTTGTAAATGGCTTGACTATTGATTTTGAAGTGTTCCAAATTAATGAGCCTGTCGTTGTTAAATGGAAGGCAGGAAAGAAGACTACTGGACAGATGAAGAATGGTGCAAATCTGGTGACAAGTTCATCATTTGAAGTTCCTGAAGAAGGCTTCTATACAATTTATATTAGAACACAAAGCAGACAAGAAATCATAACATATATTTATGTGGAAGAGTAAATGGAGGTAATTAATATGAAATTAAATAAAATTAAAAAAAGAATAACCGCCTTTGCCCTTTCATTGATTGTGGTAATGAGTGAAGTTCCTATGGCTAATTTTGTGGTACTGGCTGATAATAACAGCCAGTCCTCAGAACTTAGCATTGATAATGGGTACATTAAGGTGGAATTGTCACAGGATAATGGTGGTTTTGCAATAAATACCATTGATGGTGACAAGATTAATAAGGATGATAATAATAAAGAACTTTTATTCCATTGTGATATAGACGATACATCATTTACATCATTTCAGGTTGAACGAAATGGAGAAGTATCAGAGTTTATATTTGGTGAAAATTATGAAGGAGCATCAGCTGTCGAGACTTCCCTTGAAAATGGTGAATTAATTGCTGTGTGGAAATATATGGATATTGTGTTTACACAGACAATCAGTCTTGTGAATTCGGGCTCTAATGAGCATGGTACTGCATATATCAGCTATTCGGCAGTGAATATGGGCGAGGCTGCAACAATCAAGTGTAGAATGTTACTTGATACCGCTCTTGGTTCTCAGGATTACGCATATTACAACGTTGGTGATGGTAATAATCCTGTAGATAAAGAAACTGTTCTTGGTGAAGGCGGTTATTATAAGTCTTTTTATGCTATTAATAATTTGCAGAATCCTACTATATCTTCGTATATTATTAATGCATCAATAGAAAATGCAGAATGTGCGCCTTATAAGACAGTTTTTGCACATTGGAATAATCTTGCAACATCAGTGTTTGAATATGACATTGATACAGATATGACATTTACAAATCCATATAATAAGAAGTATTTAACTGCAGATAGTGCAGTGGCTATGTATTATGATATGGGACAGGTTGCAAATGGTGGTTCGGCTGTTATTGCAACAAATTATGGTATTATGTCAAATGAGACAGTGGATTTTTCTGATACTGCAACAGTTAATGTTATTGCGCCTGATGTGATGGAATTAAATGATGCAAAGGATGCATACATAAATAGTGATTTCACTATTAAATCCTATATCGAAAATATTAGTGATAAAACTATTGAAAAGGTAAGAGTAATAATATATACAACTGGTGATATGTATGCCAAAAATCTTGCCGGTGAGGTTGTGGGTACAGAATATGATGAACCATATTATATTGAATTTAACAACTTTACACCTGGACAGAAACAGCAGATTGATTGGAATATGATAGCGAAACCACTTGATGTGGGCGTATATTCTAAGGTTAGCTTTAAGGTATACAATGTAAGTAATGATGTTACTATGAATACTGGAGATATAATGGTTGAGAATCTCATGGGTGAAGGTTCGACATATATTCTTTGTCCAGGTTCAGTAAATTCAGTTCCTGCTATTCAGTTTACAGGTGCTACACCAGAACTTGTATACTATGATGGAAATAGAAATGTATATGTAACAGGACACAATTTTAGTATGCTCGCAAATAAGAGTGAGTATAGCTTAAGATTAAGTCGTGTTGATGGTATGAAGATTAATGGTGAGGATAGTGTTGTTATTCCTTCCGAAAATATTATTATTGAGGATGACAAGGATGTTATTACTGTTGCTTTGACAAATGAGATACCAGGACAGGTTCCGGTAGGAAAGTATAAGCTTACTTTCGATTATACGGATGCTTCAAAAGAAGATTTATCTGCACCGGTTTTAGAATTTGATATGACTGATAAGAAAGAATATCGTACAGAATATTTTGGTGTTCTTGCAGTATATAGAGATGATAACGATAATTATCATATATCGTCTTACAAGACTCAAAGTGAATATCAAAAAGCTATTAATAATCAGGAAATAGTAAGAGATAATGTTCTTTTGGAATTTGTAGGTTCATTTACAAGAAAAATGGATGATAGCACAGATGTGGCAACATATGTTGGCTTATCATTAAGCGATAATGATAATGTCATAGTATTAAATGGATGTATCGATATTAGAAATGGTTCAGTGACTGTAACTGAGGATAACGGTTCAGTTTGTGTTGATTTTGATGCTAAACTTACAACAACAGGCGTTGGCTCACTTGTTTTTGATGGAGTATGTGCCCTTACCGAACTTGAAGCTGGTACTAAGTATAGTCTAATTGAATACGATGAAAGTGGCGACAGAGTTGATGGCGATGGAGAAACAATAGCACTTTTATGGCCATGTATAGGACAGGCTGCTCAGGATTTGATGGGATTCTTATTTGAATTTAAATATGGTGAGTTAGGTGTTATCTGTCATGAAGGTGAAAATGGACAGTATGTTCAGGAAACAAGAGTTATAGCTTTTGGTGCCGCACTTGATTTGTCATTTATTGTTCCTTCGGCATCACAGCATAATGGCACAAGTGAAGAACAGTTAGGTTCAGCATATTATGCTGCAGAACATAATGGTGTTAAGTTTAGTGCCGATGAAATCAGAGCATTAAATAAGCGTGTAAATTATAAGGTTGATACAGCTCCTGATGCAAATAGCAATGACAGAGAGTTAGGAACTGATACAGGTGATTCAGCAAGCGGTGGTGATGGTGATACAAGAGCTGCAAGCATCCAAATAGATGATATTTTATTTGGTGCTGGAAAGTTCATTGGTGTTAATATGACAGTTGCCCTTGGTATACCTGGATACATTGAAGGAACACCTGGAGTTGAAGGTATTCTTACTTTGAAAACTATTGGTAACTGGGAAGTTGGCTTAAGTGGTGTTGCTGACTTTGAAGTAATGTATGTTGAGGCTGAAATATATATAAAGAGTGATGAAGGTATTCCTATTCCTGATAAGATTCGATTCTTTGTAGGTGGATTTACACCGGGTATACCGGTTGATCCGTGTGGAGTATTATGGATTCAGGGATTAGGTGGAGGTATTGATAATCTTTATGATACAATCTTCCTTGATAGTGGCATACCACCATTAAAACTTATACTTGAAGCTCAAATTTCTTTGATGCAGGTAATATCTGCAAGAGCATCAATTGAAGCATCACTTAGAGGCTTCGGTGTTGAGATTTCAGATGGTAGATTACTTGCTAATTCACTTTTGGTACTTCAAAGTGCAAGACTTGATATGCAATGGTATCCGGAATTTGATTTCCTTGCATCTGTTAACGTAAGTATCGTAGATGCAATTAAAGGTGGCGGATATATTGTTGTGGAAGAAAACGGATTCTTTGAATTCTTTATCCATGCAGGTTTATTCATACCTGGAGATATACCTATCATCGGTGGGTTGAAGCTCGCAGGTGTGGGACTTGGTGCTAATAGAGAAAAGATATGGGGTTCAGCGGAAGTAATTGGCCTTACTGTCGGAGTAGTTTACTACTGGGGTGGTGATATTGAATGGGCTGGTGGCTCTGAAGTAACACCAACATATCCAGAACTTGTTAAACAAAACAATGGTTCTACAGTTGCATTAATGTCGGCCGATGATGTACCGGTATACTATGATGAAGCCACAGGTAGAACACTTTATGCTCATGTAGGAACAAATATTGTAGATAATACACATACTGTTTCAAATGTTATTAGCGTAAAAGATCCAAGCAAGAATGAATTATTTACATCTATTGGCGCAATGAAACATACAGTTGCATTAGCGGAAGATGGTATAGATAAGCTTGTTGTGATAGAGTGGGCTGCACCAGATGAAATGACAGCAAAGATTGATGCTAGTCAGATTGAAGTTAAAAATTATATCAATGATACAGTGAATGAAGAATATGATTTGGTATTATTAGACCATAATGAATATGCTTCAACGCAGGATGCAAATGCCAATCTTACTTTTACAAAGGATGAAGGTCAAGAGTATGGTACAGCTTCATTAGCTATTTCATTTAAAGGTGAAGATGTAGAACCTATTTGGACAATTACAACAGGTCAAATTTCAAGTGCTGTGGTATATGATATCAATCCAATGCCTGAAATAATGGAAACAACAACAGCAACATCTAATCAAAGTGGATATATTACTGTTAATCTTTCTGGGTATGATTTGGAAAAATTTGATACCTTAAGTTTTATAGCAGAAAAGAAGAGTGATGTTGCACCTATAACAGCGCAGTTTTCGAGATTTAAATCATTTAATAGTATTAATACAATTAATACTTCTGGTTTAGACGATTTTACTAGCGATGAATCAATGTTGTTATATAGGGTAAAAGAATTTAGTGATGGAGATACAATAATTATTCCGTTGCCAGAAAATTTTGAGACAGGTACATATAATTTAAGAATTATTGCTGAAGATGATAATGCAAATTATTATTCAGAGGTATCAAAAGAGATATCTTATATTAATACTAATCAACCAACGGCACCTACGATATCAAATACATCAAATGCAGGTGATTACAAAGTATCCTTTGAAGTATCAGATGATGGTGAAGAATTTGATGGTTATATCGTAAATGCATATGATTATGAAGGTAATCTTGTACCAAGCATATCTGGAATGATTTTTGACAAAGAAGATGTTAAAAATAACAAACTTACAGTTGGTGGTCGATACGAGTACACAGATGAAGAAAGTGGTGAAACTACAGTATCTGGTTTTTCTGCTGGAATGTATCAAATAGGTGTGTCAAAGTTTAAAACAGTTAATGGTGGTAAGTCTTATCTTATGTCAAATGAGACAAAAACATCTATAACCGTTGTTGAACCAACAAAAAATGAAATTACTGTTACAGTAAATGAAACAAGCACTTCCCAGGATGAAAATGTATTTGTTTCTGATTCATTAGAATTAACATTAAGTAGTGATGAAAAGTTTATTGGTAATTGGGTGCTTGATACAGGTTCAAAGGAAGGCAATAGCGGAGAAATAACAGAACTTTCCGATAATGTAGTTCTTGAGTTCGACAAATTGGCAGATGGTACTCACAGACTTGATTTTATTGGTAAAGATGAAACAGGAGATTCTGTAGCAGTTACATATCGTTTTACAACGGATACTTTGGGTCCAAGACTTATGTTAGAAAAACAGCTAGAAGGTAGTTTGTTTGATTATGAGGATGGAAAAGTTAGTATTAGTGGAATTACAGATGCTAATACTGTGTTTACAATCAAAGATAATACAACAAACACTGTAATTCTTGATAAGTTTGCGCCTGTTATTGATGATGATGGAAGGTTTGCAATTGATATTACATTGGATTGCACAGTTCATAAACATTCCGTTACAATTCAAGCAATAGATGAAAACGGTAATACTGTTGAAAAAACTGTAAATCTTGTTAGCGATGCTATGGCTCATATTAATGATATTAAAATCTATGCAAATAATGCTGATATTACAAATAAAAAGGTGGCAAATGATGCTGATTATGATTTGAAACTTATGGCAGAACTTGAAAATGGTAATGTTATGGAGTTGAATGACGAAACATTAGTAACATGGAATAGTGATGTAATAATCGGAAAAGCAGATTTGTCAAAAGATACTGATTCAACATCGATTTCGGTATCCTATAACACGGAATGTTTACTTACTGCGAACTTTTTGGTTTTAGATAATGCGGCTTATACGGTCTGTGCAGCATTTGGTAGCTTAGATGATGATAGAATATCATTAACAGTGGAAGATATAACTGTAAAGGTTGAAGATGTAGAATATACCGGAAGTGAAGTTGAACCTAAAGTCGAAGTATGGTATAAGGGCGAATTGTTAGTTCTTAATGTAGATTATGTTGTTAGTTATGAAAATAATATTGAAGTATCTAAAGGACAATCAGAAAAACCAAAAGTTGTCATTACGGGTATAGGCGATTTCAAAGATACTATTAGTGTTGATTTTGAAATTATACCAAAAGATAGTGGTAATCATGATGACTCAACATCGGATACTTATACTGGTGATTCGACAAATATTAACAATTACATTATAGTATTGATTTTATCAACAATGAGTATGCTTTTTGTTGTCTTTATAAAGGATAAAAAGCGTAGAGAAGTTAATTAACAAAATCGAGCAGGTCTTAGTTTACCTGCTCGATTTTTCTTATATCTGGCTCAATAGCCATAGAATAGTTTGTATGATAAATTACAAATCCAGGCTTTGCACCAGCCACTTTTTTTACATGTTTTCTTTCAATGTAATCAATTTCAACTTTATCCTGGTCCCTGCCTTTTGAATAATATGCAGCAAGTTTTGCAGCTTCTTCGAAAGTACTGTCAGGAAGTTCTTGTCCGTTGGTCTTTACAATTACATGTGAGCCTGGAAAGTTTTTTGAGTGGAACCACCAGTCACCACCATTTGCAAGCTTAAATGTGATTTCTTCGTTTTGCAAATTATTTTTGCCAACATACATATCAAATCCATCAGAAGAAATGTAGTGGTAAGGTTCGTTTTTGATTTTTTCTTTTTTAGCAGGTCCTTTTCTTTTTATGTAACCTGACATTATAAGTTCTTCCTTGATTTCCTTTAAATCATCTTCAGTTAATGCCATATCAAGAGAGGTTAGTACTGATTCTAAATGGTCAATTTCTGATTTTGTTTCTAATACAATGGATTCGAGCGCCTCGCTTGTTCTTTTAAGTTTTGTATATTTATCAAAGTATTTTTTTGCATTATCCATAACTGAAATCGTTTCATCAAGAGGAATTGTAATTTCTTCATTGGTGTAATAATTCAATGCGTTCATAGATTTGCTGCCAGGTTCCACACCATAGCCGTAGGCAGTTATTAATTCACCATAAACCTTGTATTTATCACGTTTTTCAGTATCTTTCAATTGTCTAAGCTGTAACTCGTATTTTTTATAATCTTTTTCCAAAGTAGTAGTGACGATTTTTCTTATATCATAAGATTTTTGTCTGATTCTAGTGATTATATTCTTTTTGGCATAATAATTGTTTAAGACATCACTTATTGAGTCGAAATTATTTACTTGTAAATCAGAATAAATCTTCAAATTAATTGGTGAAAACTCAATAGGTTCATCATTTTTATATATGATATTAGGTGTGAACTTGCTATTTTTAATTTGAGCAATAATGTTATCAAATTCATTGTATAAGCATTTATACGAATTTTCATCCAATATATTAACAGATAAATCACTGTCAATATTAGCGCGATAACAAATTTCTTCAGCAATAATAGGGCTTATGCCTGTGTATGAAGTATATATTGCTTTTGAAACATTGACAGATTTATTTGATAATGCATTATAAAATTCTTCATAGTTAGTTGATAAAGGATTGCATTTTGACATTGTATCAGGAATGAAATAAGTTCTTCCAGGTAAAACCTGTCGGACAGAACTCATTACGCTATTTACATGCTTAATACTGTCGATGATTGTGCCATCTGTTTCCATAAAAATAATATTACTATGCTTGCCCATAAGTTCAATTGCAAGAATCTTTTCGCACAAATCGCCCATTTCGTTGTAATGTTCAATTTTGAAATTTACAATTCGCTCCAAACCAGGCTGATAAATATCAATGATTTTACCATTGTTAATGTGTTTTCTAAGAAGCATACAAAAATTAGGAGCAGTAAGAGGGCTTGTTTTGTTAGTATCTGTGAGATACATAAGTGGCAGTGAAGCGCCAGCAGAAATAAGCAATTTGTACTGTTCCTTGATAACCTTAATTGTAAGCTGTAATTCATCGTTTTCAGGTTGGGCAATTTTAAATAGTCGACCACCCATTAATTTATCTTTTAATTCGCTTACCAATGAAGCGACTGTAATACCATCAAAGGCCATGTTTTCATCCTCCACATCGATTTTTGTACAATCTTCACTCTAGTATACCAATTATTTTGAAAAATACAAATATTTTTCTTTCATTTTTGTCGTTACTGTGTTATGATAAAGTCTGTATCTTTATATTTATATGGGTACTAGACTTTACATAAGAAAGGATGTAGATAATGAGCAACAAACTTATTGATCTTGTTAATATTTCAAAGTCTTATGATAATGAACTTATCTTAGATGACTTAAATCTTTATATTCGCGAGAATGAATTTTTAACGTTATTAGGACCAAGTGGATGTGGTAAAACTACAACATTGAGATTGATTGGTGGTTTCGAAAGTCCTGATCAGGGTAAAATAATATTTGATGGACAGGATATTACTAAATTGCCACCTCATAAGAGGACACTTAATACAGTGTTTCAGAAATATGCATTATTTACACATATGACTATAGCTGAAAATATAGCATTTGGTTTAAAAATAAAGAAAAAGAGTAAAGCCTACATAGATGATAAGATTAAGTATGCCTTAAAACTTGTTAATCTTGATGGATATGAAAATAGAATGGCAGACCAGTTAAGTGGTGGTCAGCAGCAGAGAATTGCCATAGCGAGAGCTATTGTTAATGAACCAAAGGTTCTTTTACTTGACGAACCTTTAGGTGCGCTTGATTTAAAACTTAGACAGGACATGCAGTACGAGCTTATTAGACTTAAGAACGAACTTGGTATCACATTTATTTATGTTACGCATGACCAGGAAGAAGCGCTTACTATGTCTGATACTATTGTTGTTATGAATCAGGGATATATACAGCAGATTGGTACACCTGAAAATATTTATAATGAGCCAGAAAATGCCTTTGTTGCAGACTTTATTGGTGATAGTAATATTATTGATGGTGTTATGATTGAGGATAAAGTGGTTGAGATACTTGGAACAAAGTTCGCATGTGTTGATGAAGGTTTTGGTAATAATACACCAGTCGATGTTGTTATCAGACCAGAAGACGTGGAACTTGTATCACCACAGGAAGGAATCATCGAAGGTGTTGTTTCACACCTTATCTTTAAGGGTGTTCATTATGAAATGGAAGTTCAGGCTCACGGTTATGAGTGGCTTGTACAAAGTACAAAACTTGTACCTGTTGGAACAAAGGTAGGTATTAAAGTTGATCCATTTAACATTCAGATTATGAACAAACCTGCGTCAGAAGACGAAGAGGCGGTGATGTTAGATGAGTAGAAAGAGATTAAAAAACACATTAGTAGCGGGTCCATATTTGGTATGGATTATAGGATTCATTGTAATTCCGCTTATGTTTGTTTTGTATTATGGTTTAACGGATGGCGATGGAAAATTTACTTTGGATAATGTTAGAGCTATTAGTGAGCCGATTTATTACGAAGCATTATTCTTATCATTGGATTTAGCACTTGTGTGTACAATTATTTGTTTTTTATTAGCCTTTCCTTTGGCGCTTATACTTAGAAATATGAAGATTACCAATAAAGGATTTATCGTTTTTCTATTTATATTGCCAATGTGGATGAATTTCCTGCTTAGAACTTATGCATGGCAGGCGATTTTGGATATTAATGGTGTTTTAGATACGTTTTTAGGTTTCTTTGGAATTGAGGGATTTAGTATCATAAATACACCGGCAGCCATTGTACTTGGCATGGTTTATGACTTTTTGCCTTTTATGGTTTTGCCTATATATAACACGATGATTAAAATTGATGATAATGTTATCAATGCAGCAAGAGATTTGGGGGCAAGTTACTCTCAAACACTTATGAAAATTATTTTACCTCTCAGTATGCCAGGTATTGTAAGTGGCGTTATTATGGTTTTTGTACCTTCTCTTACAACATTTGCAATTTCGGATATTTTAGGTGGCGGTAAAATGCTTCTTATTGGTAATATTATTGAAAGTAAGGTAAAGAGAGCCGGAAATATGAATTTAGGCGCTGGTTTGTCTTTGATTTTAATGATATTCATTGTTGTTAATATGCTTTTTCAGGCAAGATACAGTAAAGGCGAGGATAAAAGTTCGCTTATTTAATGATTTGAAAGGAACTTTAAGGTATAAAATAGATGGCAAAGTATTTAAAGAAAATATATATTGGCCTTATAATATTGTTTTTATATCTTCCTATAGGAGTGCTTATTGTTTCATCGTTTAACAATACAAAGGTCCTTGGAAAATGGGGTGGATTTACCCTTGATTGGTATAAAAATCTTTTTGAAAATGAGGCGATACTTAATTCGTTAAAAAATACTCTTCTTATCGCAGTTTTGGCAGCGACTATTTCCACTGTTTTAGGTGTTTTAGGATGCGTAGCCATAAGTAAGATGAAAAGGAGTACAAAAAGCGTAATTAACGGCGTTACTAATATTCCGATGCTTAATGCGGAGATTGTTACTGGTCTTGCATTTATGCTTTTGTTTATTGGTATTGGTATGAAACTTACATTCAATACTCTTTTAATTGCGCATATTACATTTTGCTTACCATATGTGGTACTTAGCGTTATGCCTAAAATAGAGCAAAGCGACAGGTCAATGTATGAAGCGGCAAGAGATTTAGGTGCTACACCTTTACAGGCATTTTTTAAGATTACATTACCGGAAATTATGCCTGGAGTATTATCAGGATTTGTTATGGCATTTACGATGTCAATTGATGATTTCGTAATTACATATTTTACAAGAGGTTCAGGTATTGATACATTATCTACAAAGATTTATACAGAGGTTAAAAAAGGTATTAAACCTGAAATGTATGCGTTATCAACTCTTTTGTTTGTAACTGTATTTATTCTTATGATTCTTGCAAATAGAGCTCCTTCTGAAAAGCGAGAAAAGAAGCCAATGAGCAGAAAGAAGAGAATATTTACATTTGCGGCATCTGGGGTTGTTGCGGTATTGATTATTATTGCATTTATTTTTAGTATGAAAGATAATTCACCAACATCTAATAAAGAGTTATATGTATATAACTGGGGGGAATATATTGACCCTGAAGTAATTAAGATGTTTGAGGAAGAGACTGGATACAAAGTATATTATGAAGAATTTGAAACAAATGAAGATATGTATACTATTGTAGACAGAGGTGCAAGAATATACGATGTAATATGTCCTTCGGACTATATGATTGCTAAAATGATTGAAAATGGTCTTTTAGCAGAAATTAATTACGAAAACATTCCTAATATTTCTTATATTGGTGAGGAATATATGGAGTTATCAAAAGGTTTTGACCCTGAAAATAAATATTCTGTTCCATATTGCTACGGAACTGTTGGTATTATGTATAATACAACTATGGTAGATGATGTGGTTGATAGTTGGGATATTTTGTTTGACGAGAAATATGCAGGAAATATACTTATGCAGGCAAGTGTAAGAGATGCATTTTGTGTTGCATTGTCTGAACTTGGATATAGTATAAACTCGTTAAATGAAGATGAAATTAAAGAGGCTACAGAATTATTGATTAAGCAGAAACCATTGGTTCAGGCGTATGTTGTTGACCAGGTTAGAGATAAAATGATTGATAACAGAGCGGCAATAGGTGTTATTTATTCAGGTGAAGCTGAATATATGAGAGAAGAAAATCCTGACCTTGAATATGTTGTACCAAAAGAGGGAACAAATTTCTGGGTTGATTCATGGGTTATTCCTTCAAATGCTGAGAATAAAGAAGCGGCTGAAGAATGGATTAATTTTATGTGCCGTCCGGAAATCGCATTATTGAATTTTGAGTACATTCTCTATGCGTCACCTAATACTGGTGTTAAAGAGTTGATTGAAGACGAAGAACTTCTTAACAGCCAGGCATTGTATCCTAGTGATGAAGTTTTAGCAAGATGTGAAGTATATGAATATCTTGGTGAAGATGGAGATGCTATGTATGATAAATACTGGACAGAGGTTGGAGCTGCTAGCAGTGAATTAGCTGATGAAGAGGAAGAAGATACAGGTATGGGAAGGATGTTTGTCATTCTAAATATTGTTGGTATTGTACTTGTGCTTGTATTATTGATTGTTTGGAACATAAGGGAAGGTATCAAAGAGCGAAAGAGAAAATAGAAGGTTGCTTTTTTCTTGAAAATGAAATATAATCGCTTGGAAATGGAAGAAAAATGATTAGAAGTATGACTGGTTTCGGAAGGGCAGAATGCTCTTTTGGACAAAAGAAATTTACAGTTGAAGTTAAATCGGTAAATCATAGGTATTTGGATATGAATATTAGAATACCTAAAAGATTTAATGCATATGAAAATGAAGTTAGAAATATCATTAAAAAGTATGCAACTCGAGGCAAACTTGACATGTATATTAATTATGAAGATGAAAGCATTGATAGCTGTAATCTTAAATTTAACGAAGAACTTGCAGGTCAGTATGCGAAGTATTATGGTATAATTAGTGAGAAATTTGGCATTGATAACAATTTGAATGCCTCAATTCTTGCAAATTGTCATGATGTACTTACAATGGAAGATACAGAAGAAGATATTGAAGAATTATGGCCTTGTTTATCTAGTGCAGTAAATGAAGCTATGAAAGCATTCGTTGCTGAAAGAGAAAAAGAAGGAAAAAATCTTGCAGATGATTTGCAGGCAAAACTTGATAACATTAGAGATATTGTTGAGTTTGTCAGTGTTCGTTCACCAAAAGTTTTGGAAGAATATAGACAGAAGTTGTATGATAAAGTTAATGAAGTCTTAACAGATAAGGTTGTTGACGAAAATCGTATTGCAACTGAGGTTGTTATTTATTCTGATAAAATGTGTGTTGACGAGGAACTTGTTAGACTTAAGAGTCACATTGAGAAGATGTCATCGGAATTGAAGCAGGGTAATGATGTTGGTAAGAAACTTGATTTCCTTGCACAAGAGATGAATCGAGAAGCTAACACAACAATGTCAAAAGCTAATGATTTAGAAATTACAGATAAAGGTATCGAACTTAAGGTTGAGATAGAAAAAATCAGAGAGCAGATACAAAATATTGAATAGGAGGTGTCCTATGAAAAAAAGAGGCGTATTAGTTATTGTATCAGGATTTTCTGGGGCTGGTAAAGGAACTGTTATGAAAGGTCTTATGGAGAAATATGATGATTATGCATTGAGTATTTCTGCAACTACAAGAGCTCCTAGAGAAGGCGAAATTAATGGTGTTCATTATTTTTATAAGACTGTTGAAGAATTTGAGAAAATGATTGAACAGAATGAACTTATAGAATATGCACAGTATGTTGGCAATTACTATGGTACACCTAGAGAATATGTTGAAACACAGCTAGATGCTGGTAAGAATGTTATTCTCGAAATTGAATTACAGGGTGCGATGAAGGTGAAAGAACTTATTAAGGATGTTGTTTTGATATTCATTACACCACCAAGTGCTGCCGAACTTAAAGCAAGACTTGTTGGCAGAGGAACAGAGGACATGGATACAATCAATGCTAGACTTAGTCGAGCAGTTGAGGAAAGTGTATTTATGGATAAATATGACTATTTGCTTATAAATGATAAGTTAGATGTATGTATTGATGAACTTCATGGAATCATACAATCAGAACGTTCAAAGGCAGATAGAAATGTAGAAACTATTAATATTATAAGAGAAGATTTAAAAGTATTTTCAGAAAGAGGTTAAAAATGTTACATCCATCATATTCAGATTTAATGGCTGTTGCAAACAGCGAAGTAGAACAGGGCGAACAGCCAGTAGTACAGAGCAGATACTCAATCGTTCTTGCTACAGCAAAAAGAGCAAGACAGATAGTAAGAGGTACAGCTCCACTTGTTGATTGCAAGAGTAAAAAAGCATTATCCGTTGCTGTTGAAGAACTTTACGCAGGAAAAGTTAAAATCGTAGGTGACGAGGATAAATAATAATGGCGGACAATAAAGGTAAAATTTTGTTTGTGTCTTTAGGTTGTGATAAAAATCTTGTAGATACTGAACAAATGCTTGGTTTATTAAATGCAGACGGTTATACTTTCACAGATGATGAAACAGAGGCGGATATTATAATTATTAATAGCTGTTGTTTTATTAATGATGCAAAAGAAGAAAGTATTAATACTATATTGGAAATGGCTGAATTAAAGAAGGCAGGCTCTCTTAAATGCTTGATTGTTACGGGATGCCTCGCTGAAAGATATAAAGAAGAGGTTTTAAATGAAATCGAAGAGGTTGATGCAGTTATTGGAACGGCATCTTATGATAGTATTGTATCTGTTATAGATTCAGCTTTAAAAGGCAATAAAGAAATGAAATTTATGCCTCTTGATAGATTAGTCTTACCAGAAACTAATAGAGTTTTAACTGGCGGAGGACATTATGCGCATCTAAAGATTGCGGAAGGTTGCGATAAACATTGCACATATTGCATTATTCCAAAAATTAGAGGACGATTCAGAAGTGTTCCGATGGAAAAACTTATTGAAGAGGCTAAATATCTTGCTGAAAAAGGTGTAAAAGAACTTATTTTAGTTGCTCAGGAAACTACAATATATGGTGTTGATTTATATGGAAAGAAGAGTCTTCATATATTGCTAGAGGAACTTTGCAAAATCAAGGGTATAAGTTTTATTAGACTTATGTATTGCTATCCTGAAGAAATTTACGATGAACTCATAGAGACAATGAAAAACAACCAAAAGATATGCAATTATATTGATGTGCCAATTCAGCATTGCAGTGACAATATTTTGAAGAGAATGGGAAGAAAAACTAATAAGCAGGATATTATTAATATTATCAATAAGCTTAGAAGACAGATTCCTGATATTGTTATCAGAACAACATTAATTTCAGGTTTCCCAGGAGAAACACAAGAAGACCATGAAGAATTGCTTGATTTCGTTGATGAGATGGAGTTTGAGCGTCTTGGCGTTTTTGCATATTCTCCAGAGGAAGATACTCCTGCAGCTTTAATGGAAGATCAGATTGATGATGAAGTTAAAGAGGACAGAAGGGCTGAAATTATGGAACTTCAGCAGGAAATTGCATTTGAAAATGGCGAAAAATACATTGGAAAAGAAGTTCTTGCTGTAATTGAGGGTAAAATTGTTGATGAGAGCGCTTATGTTGGTAGAACATATATGGATGCGCCAGATATTGACGGCAATATCTTTATTACAACAGGCGAGTTACTCATGACAGGCGATTTTGTTAAGGTTAAAATCACAGGTTCCTGCGATTATGACCTTATTGGAGAAATTGTTTAACAAAAGGAGAAATTGATATGGAAATGAATTTACCAAATAAACTTACAATATTTAGAGCGTGTATGATTCCTTTCTTTGTTTTCTTTATGGAAGTGAATGTTTTAGGAGATGCTACTAAGTATGTTGCTGTTGCAATATTTATTATTGCCAGCATTACAGATGCTTTGGATGGAAAAATAGCAAGAAAGTACAACCTTGTTACAAATTTCGGAAAATTTATGGATCCACTTGCAGATAAGCTTCTTGTTTGTGCGGCACTTATTTGTCTTGTTGGTGTTATCCCTTCGTGGATTGTAATCTTAATTATCAGTAGAGAGTTGATTATCAGTGGTTTTAGAACAATTGCGGCTGATAATGGAGTTGTAATTGCAGCGAGCTACTGGGGAAAATTTAAGACAATTTTCCAAATGGTAATGATAATTTGGCTTATTATTGATCTTCCATTTACATTTTGGTATGTAATTGGACAGGTGCTTATTTACATTTCATTAGCACTTACAGTTGTGTCAATGCTTGATTATGTAATTAAGAATAAGGCTGTATTAAGCGAGAATACTAATAAGTAAATATAGCTAATTAAAAGATACTCCGGGCGTTTTGAAAATGTCCGGAGATTTTTATTTGTTTTAACCTCGAAGAAAATACTTGATTTTTTCTATATGTTACTCTAAAATATAAATATCTTAAATCTTATTTAATTATATTTCTTGAATAAATACTGTGAATTTGAATCTAATTCTGATTTAAAGTCCTTTTTATTGTACCAGAAATTTTGTAAAATTTTATTTGTAAAAAATAGTTGACAACAATTTGATAATATATTATATTTAATATATCGAACAAATGTTTGTTATCAAGAAGTAATTTATACATGAAAGGAATATAGAATTATGGAAAAAAATGATAAGTTAAAAGCACTTGAAGGAGCATTAGCACAGGTTGAAAAGCAGTTTGGAAAGGGTTCGATTATGAAACTTGGAGATCCGAACGCTAGTATGAACATAGAGACTATACCTACTGGTTCGATTAGTCTTGACATAGCACTTGGTCTTGGTGGAATTCCAAAGGGACGTATTGTTGAAGTATATGGTCCTGAATCAAGTGGTAAGACAACAGTTGCATTACATATGATTGCTGAAGTTCAGAAAAGAGGCGGTATAGCAGCATTTATTGATGCGGAACATGCACTTGATCCTGTTTATGCGAAGAATATAGGTGTTGATATTGATAATTTATATATTTCTCAACCGGATTATGGTGAACAGGCACTTGAGATTACAGAAACTATGGTTCGTTCGGGAGCTATTGATATTGTTATAGTTGACTCGGTTGCTGCATTGGTTCCTAAGTCTGAAATTGACGGTGAGATGGGAGATTCTCATATGGGTGCTCAAGCGAGACTTATGTCACAGGGACTTAGAAAGATAACAGGTATTATCAGTAAAACAGGCTGTATAGTTGTATTTATCAACCAGTTACGTGAAAAAATTGGAGTTATGTTTGGTAATCCTGAAACAACAACTGGTGGTAGAGCCTTGAAGTTTGCCGCATCATTGAGACTTGATGTTAGAAGAATAGAATCCTTAAAAGTTGGTGGTGAAGTTGTTGGTAATAGAACTAGAATAAAGGTTGTTAAGAATAAGATTGCCCCTCCATTCAAAGAAGCTGAATTTGATATTATGTTCGGTGAAGGTATTTCTAAAGTTGGTGATTTACTTGATTTAGCAGCAAATATCGGTGTTATCAGCAAAAGTGGCGCATGGTATGCTTATAACGACGAGAAGATTGGACAGGGTCGAGAAAATGCTAAGATTTATTTGAAAGAGCATCCTGAAATCCTTGATGAAGTAGAAGCTCTTGTTAGAGAACGTTACGGCATAGATGAACCAGATACTGAAAAATAGGATTATTTATCATGATTGTAGAAAACATAATAGATATAGATAAAAAGAAGAAAAAGATTTTATTGGATAATGAATATGTTTTCCCTTTGTATAATTCAGAAGTTAAAAAGTTTAAACTTGAAGCAGGTCAGGAAATTTCGGACCTGCTTCTTGACAAAATTGAAAAAGAAGTATTATATCCTAGGGCCAAGGAAAGAGCGTTATATATCCTAGATACAGGTGAAAAGACGAGAAAACAGGTTGAAGATAAACTTACATTATCATATTATCCTAAAAGGATAGTCGATAAAGTTTCTAATTTTTTAACGGAATATGGATATATAGATGATTTGCGATATATTGAATTATATGTTAATGCAAAATCGAAAAAGAAGAGTAGACGTCAAATTGAATGTGAGTTATTACAAAAAGGGATAGAAAAAAATGATATTAGAGAATTTTATGCTGATAAATTTGATTTATCAGAAGAAGATGCCTTGATGTCGCTTTTATCCAAGAATAAATACGTTGAGATGTTAAAAGATAAAAGTTCTGAATCGAAAGTATTTGCTGCTATGGCTAGAAAAGGGTTTAATTATGAGGAAATTACTAGATGTATTGCAAAAATTAAAGAATTGAATTAATTGACTACTACATTTTGTATTTATCAACCAAAATTTGGTTGTTTTTACTTGACATTATCGGTCAAAAAGTATAAAATTAATCTGTTGTAATTTGTACAATGAAAATTAAATATAAGGAGGTGCTCCTGTGCAAGAAATTATTATTGCTGTTGCGATTACAGCTGTAGTAACTGCTATTATTGCTTGGTTTGCTGCTACTATCCATCATAAGAAAAATGTAGAGGCTAAGATTGGTAGTGCTGAAGCAAAATCAAGAGAAATCATAGATGAAGCATTAAAGGTTGCTGAAACTAAGAAGCGAGAAGCCCTTTTGGAAGCTAAGGAAGAATCATTAAAAGCAAAAAATGAATTCGAAAAAGAGTCCAAGGAAAGAAAGAGTGAATTGCAGCGCTTAGAGAAACGTCTTGCATCGAAAGAAGATGCTATTGATAAAAAGACAGAAACTCTTGAAAAACGTGAAAATTCGCTTGTTAATAGGGAAGAAAAGCTTGCTAAGGATATGGCAGAATTAGAGAAACTTAACGAGCAAAGAACACAAGAACTGGAACGTATCGCAGGACTTACCTCAGAACAAGCAAAAGAATTGCTGTTAAAAACTGTTGAAGAAGAAGTGAAACTTGATACTGCTAAGTTAGTAAAAGAACTCGAAATGAGAGCAAAGGAAGAAGCTAACAAGAAGGCTAAGGAATATGTAGTAACTGCTATTCAAAAATGTGCTGCAGATCATGTTTCTGAGACAACTATTTCAGTTGTTTCATTACCTGGCGATGAGATGAAGGGTAGAATTATCGGTAGAGAAGGACGTAACATCCGTACATTGGAAACTATGACTGGTGTTGAACTTATTATTGATGATACTCCAGAAGCTGTTATTTTATCAAGCTTTGATCCAGTTAGACGTGAAGTTGCAAGAATTGCTCTTGAAAAACTTATCGTTGACGGAAGAATTCATCCAGCTAGAATTGAAGAAATGGTAGAGAAAGCCCAAAAAGAAGTTGAACAGATGATTCGTGAGGAAGGTGAGAATGCTACTCTCGAAGTTGACGTTCATGGTATCCATCCAGAATTAGTTAAACTTTTGGGTAAGATGAAATTCAGAACAAGTTATGGACAGAACGCATTGAAGCATTCTATTGAAGTTGCTCAACTTTCAGGTTTATTAGCTGGAGAGATTGGTGTTGATATTAGAACTGCTAAGAGAGCCGGATTACTCCATGACATTGGTAAGTCAGTTGACCATGAAATTGAAGGTTCACATATTCAGATTGGTGTTGATTTATGTAGAAAGTATAAAGAGTCTGCACTTATTATCAATGCTGTTGAAGCACATCACGGTGATGTTGAACCTGAATCACTTATTGCATGTATTGTACAGGCTGCAGATGCTATTTCAGCGGCTAGACCTGGTGCAAGACGTGAAACATTAGAAACATATACTAACAGATTGAAACAGTTAGAGGAGATTACAAACTCTTATAAGGGAGTTGATAAGTCTTTTGCTATACAGGCCGGTAGAGAAGTTCGTATTATGGTTATACCTGAACAAGTATCTGAAGCTGATATGATTTTATTGGCTAGAGATATTTCTAAGCGTATTGAGGACGAGCTTGAATATCCAGGACAGATTAAAGTTAATGTAATTCGTGAATCTCGAGTTACAGATTATGCGAAATAATATTCCAGTTATACAGCCACAATTTGAAGTGCGAAAGCATTTCAAATTGTACTTGGCTGTTTTTTTTATTGTTTTTAGTAGACTTATTTTGATTTATATATTATAATTACAGCGTTTAAGATTAATAAATTAAGGAAGGTACATATATGTCATTAACATTATCTAAAAAAGCGATGCAGGTAAAACCATCATCAACATTAGCAATCACAGCTAAAGCTAAAGAATTAAAAGCAGCAGGCAAGGATGTTGTAGGATTTGGAGCGGGAGAACCTGATTTCAATACTCCTGATAATATTTGTGATGCAGCTATTGAAGCTATTAAATCAGGCTTTACAAAATATACACCAGCTTCAGGTATTGTAGAATTGAAACAGGCTATTTGCGATAAGTTTAAAAAGTTCAATGGTCTTGATTACAAGCCTAGCCAGATTGTTATTAGCAATGGTGGAAAACATTCATTAACAAATGTTTTCTCTGTTTTATTGAACCCAGGTGATGAAGTTATTATTCCAGCGCCATATTGGTTGAGCTATCCAGAAATAGTAAAATTAGCAGATGGTGTACCAGTATATGTTCGTGGTGAAAAAGAGCAAGGCTACAAGGTTACTGTTGAACAGTTAGAGGCTGTTACAACTGATAAGACTAAAGCATTAGTACTTAATACACCAAGTAATCCTACAGGTATGATTTATACAGAGGATGAACTTCGAGCAATTGCTGATTACGCTGTTAAGAATGATATCTATGTTGTTGCAGATGAGATGTATGAACATCTTGTGTATAATGGATATAAGCATGTAAGTATCGCTTCTTTTAATGAAGAAATATATAAGAGAACTATTACTGTTAGCGGTTTGGCTAAGAGTTATGCTATGACAGGTTGGAGAATCGGTTATACAGGTTCTAGTGAAGAAATTGCTAAACTTATGGGTAGCGTACAGAGTCATCAGACATCTAACCCTAACTCAATTGCACAGAAAGCAGCAGTTGAAGCTTTGACAGGAGATCAGTCAAAGGTTGAAATGATGCTTAAAGAATTTGATGTTAGAAGAAAATATATGTATGATAGAGTTAGCAAGATGCCTTATGTTGAAACAAAAGAGCCCCTTGGCGCATTCTATGTGTTCATTGATGTAAGCAAGGTTCTTGATATGAGTTATAATGGCAAGAAAGTTGAAACAACAGATGAGATGGCTAGAATTCTTATTGAGGAATACAATGTTGCAGTTATTCCTTGTGGCGACTTCGGATTTGCAGATCATATTAGATTGTCTTATGCTATTTCGGTTGAGACTATCGATAAGGGTCTTTCAAGAATTGAAGATTTCTTAAGCAAATTAGCATAATATTAGAAAGTTGTAAACTATATGAAAGTGCTGGCTTATGTCAGCACTTTTTGGATATTAAGGAGGAGATACAAATGGCAAAAATAGGATTTATTGGAATGGGAAATATGGGATACGCAATGCTTAAAGGTGCATTGTCTGTATTTCCAAAAGAAGAATTAGTTTTTACTGATGTAAACACTGACGTAATGGAAAGAGTAACTAAGGAAACTGGAGTAATGCACGTTCAGTCTAATGCTGAATGCGCAAATGCTGCGAAATTTGTTATTTTCGCTGTAAAACCACAGTTTTACGGCGCAGTTGTTAAGAATGTAAAGAATATTCTTAAGAGTGATAATGTAATTATTTCTATTGCTCCTGGAATTGGAATCGAAAGTTTGAGAGAGGCTCTTGGCTTTGAAGCGAGAATTGTTAGAGCAATGCCAAACACACCAGCTCTTTTAGGAGAAGGTATGACAGGTGTTTGCTATGACCATAGTGCGTTTTCTTTTGAAGAAAAGGATGTAATTGATAAGATTTTTAATTCATTTGGTAAATATAGATTGGTTGATGAAAAACTTATGAGTGTTGTTACATGTGCTTCAGGTAGTTCACCAGCGTACGTGTATATGTTTATTGAGGCTTTAGCTGATAGCGTTGTAAAATATGGTATGACAAGAGATATGGCGTATGAATTTGCTGCACAGACAGTGATGGGTGCTGCAAAGATGGTTCTTGATACTAAGGAACACCCAGGTGCATTGAAAGATAAGGTGTGTTCTCCAGGAGGCACAACAATTGCAGCGGTTGCAGCTTTAGAGGAATATGGCTTTAGAAATAGTATTATTAAGGCTACAGATGCATGTTTTGCAAAGTCTGAAAGTTTTAAATAAGGAGTGTTTATGGAAAAACTTGAAAGATTAAACCGCGAACTTATGTATAAGGGTGCGATTATTGATTTATATAAGGATACAATAAAGACACCTGATGGCAATATTGAATATTATGATTTTATTAAACATCAGGGAGCTGCGGCTGTTATTCCAATTAGAGATGATGGTAAAATATTAATGGTTAAGCAGTATAGAAATGCCTTGGATAGATTTACTATTGAAATTCCGGCAGGTGGTCTTGCAAGTCCTAATGAGCCTACAAAGGATGCTGCGGCAAGAGAATTGGAAGAAGAAACAGGTTATCATTCCGATGATTTGGAATTATTATTGACAATTCGAACAACTATTGCATTTTGCAATGAAAAGATAGATGTTTATGTGGCTACAAATCTAGTAAAAACAGAACAACATCTTGATGAAGGCGAATATGTCGATGTTTTGGAATTTGAACTTGAAGAATTGGTAAAAATGGTTTTTGATGGAACAATAGAAGATTCTAAAACGATTAACGCAATATTGGCATTGGATAAAGTTTATAATAAAAAATAGTTATACAAGCCAAGGTGTATTCATATAATTACTATACTATTAGAAAGGTAAGTGATTATATGGATAAGAAATATTGTTTAGAGTATGTAAAAAAAAGAAGTTATTTGTTCTTGTTTTTACTGGGACTAGTTGCCGGTACAGTTATAATTAATATATTGAATAGAGGATATTATGATAAGATAAACATAACGCAGGAGCATTATATTAAAACAATTTCGGATGTTATTGTTAATAAGCGAGGAATGTTTGTTTACCTTGTATCAAAGTATTTTAAAGAATTTGCAATTATTATAATATGTAATTGCTTTTTCTTTGGGAAAATATATAATATTTTTTATATATTTACAAAAGGTGTCAGCATATCTATAGTTTTATCATCGTATGTGCTAAAATATGGTGTGAAGGGACTTTTGGTGTTTATTGTTTCAATTTTTCCGCATTATTTTGTTTATATTCTAGTCATAGTTTTAGCTATATGTGCTGGATTTAGTATGAGAAATAATGTGTTACATAATACGAATACTGCGGGAAGTCTAACAAACATTGATAATGTTGCCATTTTGAGAGTTGTAAAGAAATTGATAATATATTTGATTATTTTTATGATGTTATCAATGATAATATCATTATTAGAAACTTATGTTAATATTGGGTTATATACTAGTTGTATTAGAAAAATGTAAATTGTGTTTACTATAGGAGGCAAACCGTGAGAACTGTGGTTGAGGAGTTTTCTATTTATTTGAAAAATAATAAAAGAAAAAGTGAAAATACTATCATGTCTTATAAGAGAGATTTGAATAGTTTGATAGATTTTTTAGAAAAAAATAATATTACATCTTATGATAAAGTTACATCGACGAATATTAATTCTTATGTGCTCGAGATGGAAAAATTAGGGAAATCACCTGCGACTATCGCAAGAAACATTTCATCAATTAATACATTTTTTAGATATTTGTTAGTTAAGGGATATGTGAAAGGCGAGCCAACGGAATTTGTAAAAGCTCCTAAGGTGAGTAAAAAATTACCATCCGTATTAAGTGATAGTGAAATTGACAGACTTGTAATGCAACCAAATAATAAGGATGCAAAAGGTTTAAGGGATAAAGCAATGCTTGAATTGCTTGTTTCTACTGGTATTAGAGTGTCTGAGTTGATTAATATTGAGATTTCGGATGTTAACTTGCAGTTAGGATATCTTGTATGTAAAAATGAGAAAAAGGACAGAGTAATTCCATTTGGCAATAAGGTAAATGTTGCATTGAGTAGATATTTAAATGAGGATAGAGTAGAGGATGCTGAAGGCGATCTGTTATTCCTTAACTGCTTTGGTAAAAAGATGAGTAGACAAGGCGTGTGGAAGATTATAAAAACATATGCTAAAAAAGCGGGGATTGAAAAGGAAATCACACCACAAATGTTTAGACATTCATTTGGCGTTAATAAAATTAAAAGTGGTAAAAGTGTAGAAGAAGTTCAGGAAATGATGGGACATACAGATATTTCGTCTACAAGTATATATAAGGGAATGTAATTTATAAGAATGAAAATTTTATGTCAACCAAAAAAATGTTGACAATTATTTGAAAAAAATATAATATGAAAGTGTAACAAGGTGCCGTGATTAATATCATATAGTTTAATTACATTGGAGATGATTTTATGAAAAATAAGATTATTAAAATTAGTTTCTCTTTATTAATGTTATGTGCTTTGGGATTTGTTATAGGTTATTCATTAAAGAGCATCTCGTTAAAATCGAATGCAGCAAATGATGAAATTAGTTACGAAAGAATTGCATCTCAAGATGAAGTTACAGAATTTGAGGATGTGTTTGCAACAAGTGATTATAATGTATCATATAATGAAAATACATCTGTGTATCATTTTGTGTATTCTGGCTCTACAAAAAGTGATTCAAATCAAAATTTATATACAAAAAAAGATGCTGAAAATATAGTAGAGAAACTTATTAAAAGTGAATATGAACTGGTAATTGAAAATGAATCTGATTATGATATAATGTATCAGGAATATCAAAATGGATATCCAACAGGAGCGTATGCAAGTTTTGTATTCTCTGACGAAGGGTATCTTGATGAGGCATATTGTAGAAAAGGTGTTATTTATGATTTTGATGATAGTAAAATGATATCTGTAAATAAAGCATATGAAATTGCAAAAGATGCTATTATTGAAAAATACGGAGAAGAAGTCAAGATAAAAGAAACGACTAAATTAGATTATGAAACAACATATAATGTTAAGGCGAAACAGTTATGTTATAGTATTGAAGGTATAGAAGCGGAGTTAGATGGTGAAATAAGGTACTTTTTTGTACAAGTATTAGTAGATGGAACAGATGTATCAGTAGCTATAAGTTTATAGTTAATATTAAAAGAAAAAAGGGATTGTAATAATACTAAAGGTGAAAATATCTATAAAACACAAACAACCGTAGAGTCATCGAATGATGACGCTACGGTTGTTCAATTAGGGGATTTTTTTACAGCCCCTTTTTTACACTAAATCTGCAATTGAATAAATAAGGTTCTCTGTATCTGCCCAACCTAAGCATGGGTCAGTAATTGATTTACCGTAGATGCCTTCGCCAATTTTCTGTGCGCCTGGCTCAATGTAGCTTTCAATCATAAGACCTTTAACAAATTTCTTTAAATCATCTGAATGATTACGGCTGTGGATAACATCCTTTGCAATTCTAATCTGTTCCATATACTGTTTGTTAGAGTTTGAATGGTTTGTATCAACGATAACAGCAGGAAACTGTAAGTCTTTTTCACCGTATAAATCTAAAAGTAATTTCAAATCTTCATAATGATAGTTTGGAATTGACTGTTCATGTTTATTTACATAACCTCTTAAAATACAATGTGCTAAAGGATTTCCACTTGTGCTAGCTTCCCAACCTCTGTAGAGGAAAGTATGGCTGCTTTGTGCTGCAATGATAGAGTTAAGCATAACATTTAAATTACCTGCAGTTGGGTTTTTCATACCACAAGGAATGTCCATACCACTTGTAACGAGACGATGCTGCTGGTTTTCAACCGAACGTGCACCAACGGCAACGTATGATAATACATCTGATAAATATGTATAGTTGTCTGGGTAAAGCATTTCGTCAGCACATGTGAATCCAGTTTCTTTTATGGCTCTTAAGTGTAAGTCTCTAATAGTAAGGATACCTGCTAACATATCAGGTTTCTTTGATGGGTCTGGCTGATGAAGCATACCCTTATATCCCTGACCTGTTGTACGAGGCTTGTTTGTATAAATTCTTGGGATAATAACGATTCTATCAGCAACTTTTTCCTGAACCTTAACAAGACGAGAAACATAGTCTAATACTGAATCTTCGTTGTCAGCAGAACAAGGTCCGATGATTAATATAAATTTATCTGATTCTCCTGTAAATACACTTTTAATTAAAGCATCTCTTTTTTCTTTTAATTCTACAAGATGCTTAGGAACAGGATACTGTTCTTTAATCTCCTGTGGAGATGGTAATTGTCTAATAAATTCAAAACTCATAGTAGTTCTCCTAACGTATATTATTTTTGACTTTATGAATTATAATACTTTGAATTGAATTTTACAAGAATTTTTGATAAAATAATTATATTGTTTAGTTGTGAGAAAGAGAGGGATGTTTTTATGAAGGAAATAAATAGAGTAATTTGGATTGTTCTTGATAGTGTTGGTGTCGGTGAATTACCTGATGCTGGTGAATATGGGGATGAAGGAAGTGACACTATAGGTAATATTTCAAAAGTGTATAGAGAACTTGAGTTGCCGAATTTAAGAAAACTGGGACTTGGAAATATTGATGGTATTAATGGAGTTAAGCCTGTTGATAAACCTATGGGTATATATTGTAAGAGTAAAGAATTATCTAATGGTAAGGATACTACAACTGGTCACTGGGAGATGACAGGTATATATAGACCTGTAGGGTTTAAAACGTATCCAAATGGTTTTGATGATGAAATAATTGGCGAATTTATTAAAGAAAATAATCTTCCTGGAATTTTGGCTAATTATCCTGCTTCAGGAACAAAAATTATTGAAGAATTGGGCGAAGAACATATTAAAACGAAAAAGCCTATTATTTATACATCTGCTGATTCTGTATTTCAAATTGCTTGTCATACAGATGTATATTCATTGGATGAATTATATAAAATGTGCGAAAGTGCAAGAGAAATATTGAATAGGCGAACTGAAACGGCCAGAGTTATCGCGAGACCATTTATAGGCGAACCTGGTGCTTTTACAAGAACCAGCGACAGAAGAGACTATTCTGTGATGCCACCTATGAATAATTTATTGGTTTATATGAAAGAAAATGGAGAAAATGTTGTTGGTGTCGGTAAAATCGAAGACATTTTCTGCAAAGTGGGTGTGACTAAAGCTATCCATACTAAAGATAATGAAGATGGGATGGATGTAACTTTGAGTTCTATGAAAGAATATAAGGATGGTTTGATATTTACAAATCTTGTTGATTTTGATTCGAAATGGGGCCATAGAAATGATCCAAAAGGTTATGGAGACGGATTGGAAGCTTTTGATATTAGACTTGGTCAATTATTAGAAGAACTTACAGATAGCGATTTGCTTATTATAAATGCTGACCACGGATGTGACCCGACAACTGAAAGTACTGATCATTCAAGAGAATATGTTCCAGTGCTTGTGTATAACAAATTAATGAAAAATGGTATGAATCTTCATATTAGAAATAGTTTTGCAGATATTGGTCAGACAATTGCAGAAATATTTGATGTTAACTCATTGGATGTAGGACAGTCATTTTATGGGGAGGTATTGAAATGTATAGATTAATTACAAAAAAGAAAAGAGGAATATCTCTTACAGAAGAGGAAATTAAGTATATTGTAAGCGGCTTTACAAATGGCTCGATTCCAGATTATCAGATGTCAGCATTTTTGATGGCGGTATGTTTTAATGGGATGAATGATGAGGAAATATATCATTTAACCATGGCTATGCGAGATAGCGGCGATGTTATTGATTTGTCAGAAATTAATGGCATAAAGGTTGATAAGCATAGTACAGGAGGCGTGGGTGATAAGATATCATTAATACTTGGTCCTATGGTTGCAGCCCTTGGAGTGCCAGTTGCAAAAATGTCAGGAAGAGGTCTTGGACATACTGGCGGTACAATTGATAAATTAGAAAGTATAGAAGGCTTTTCTACTAAAATTACTAGAGATGAATTTGTAAATAATGTCAATAATATTAAGATTGCAATTGCTGGACAAACTGAAAATCTTGCACCTGCAGACAAGAAAATATATGCGTTGCGTGATGTTACAGCTACGGTTGACAGTATTCCTTTGATTGCATCAAGTATTATGAGTAAGAAATTGGCGTCAGGTGCAGATGCTATTGTTCTTGATGTAAAATGTGGCAATGGCGCATTTATGAAAAATGAAGAAGACGCCATTAAACTAGCTAAAGTTATGGTTGATATCGGAGATAAAGCAGGAAAGAATATGACTGCGATAGTGACAGATATGAACCAACCATTAGGGTTTAATGTTGGTAATGCATTGGAAGTGATTGAGGCGATAGATGTACTTAAAGGTAAAAAGGTTAACGACCTTCTTGAAGTGTGTTTAGAACTAGGTGCACATATGGCGGTTTACGGTGGTGTTTGTGCTGATATAAATGAAGCGAAAACAAAATTATCAGATACAATTACAAGTGGTAAGGCTATTGAAAAATTCAAGGAATTTGTGCGTGCACAAGGTGGCGATGAAACTTATATAGATGATACTTCGAAATTTAAACTAGGTAATATTATTGAAGAAGTATATCTTGAAAGTGAAGGTGTTTCATATATTGATGAAATAATAACAGAAGACATAGGCGTTGCGGTTCTTGAACTTGGCGGCGGTCGAAAAGATAAAGAATCGATAATTGATTTATCTGTCGGAGTTGTTTTGCATAAGAAAATCGGTGATATTGTAGAAGGAAAAACTAATATTGCAACAATTTATGGAAATGATAAAGATAAGGTTGAAAAAGCAAAAAATATCATTGTAAATGCTTATAAATTAAAGGGTGAAGCGAGTGCGAAAATCGATGTAATAAAAAAAATCATTGATATTTCAAAAAAAAAATAGTACAATAATTAATTGTTTGAAATGTTAAGATTGTATCGATTAATTATGAATGGAGTAAATTATGAAGAATATATTAATAAAATGTAAGGATAGGTTTAAGGATTGGATTGTTTCTTTATTTAAGGAACCAGTTAAAAGAAATACAAATATTATGATGTTTGTTGCACCTCTTATTTCAGTATGGGTTATTGAAATACTTAACAAGCGTTCTGTTATTAAAGGTATAACTTGTTTATTTACTGATCCTTTAGTATTTATGCTTAATTATATTATTGTATTTGGTACAGTTTCAGTTGTTTTGCTTTTAAAGAAAAGAGCAGCTGCAATTATTGCCCTTAACACGGTGTGGATTGGTCTTGGTGTTGCAAATTATGTTATGAAGGGATACAGAGAAACACCATTTTCAGCTACGGATATTAAAATGGCTGGTAGTGTTGCTGATATCATTGAAAAATACTTAAGTCCTACAAGTTTTATTGTAATTCTTATGTTGTTTATCGTTGCAGTTTTTGTAGTTTTATTTATATGGTTTAAAACTCCTAAATATGCAAAGAAATTAAACTATTTTGCAAATGTTTTACTTATGGCGTTTATCATGCTTTTCATGTTCGGATGCGTAAAACTTGGTATTAAGTCGAATATTGTTTCGGAAAAATTCCCTAATATGTCTATTGCGTATCAGGATTATGGTTTTGTATACTGTTTTTCTTGTAGTGTTGTTAATACTGGCGTTGAAAAACCAAAAACATATTCGACAGCTAGTATAGAAGAAATCAAGGATAAATTACTTAATACAGTGACAGTTGATGAGGAAAATGTTAAAACTCCAAATATTATTTTCCTTCAGTTAGAATCATTCTTTGATGTTAATAAGATGGAAACATTGGAATTGTCAGAAGACCCTATTCCAATATTTAATAAACTTAAGGAAGAGTTTCCTTCGGGATTTTTAACGGTTAATAATTTAGGATACGGTACAGCGAATACTGAGTTTGAAATTATGACTGGTATGAACCTTGAAGACTTTGGTCCTGGTGAATTCCCATACAAGACTGTCCTTAAAAATCAAACATGTGAAAGTATTGCTTATGTCTTGAAAGATTATGGATATGCGACTCATGCAATGCATAATAACAATGCTACATTCTATTCTAGACATAAAGTGTTTAAAAACCTCGGTTATGATACATTTACATCGATTGAATTTATGAATCCGGAAGAATATACAGAAGTAGGTTGGGCTAAAGATAAGGTTCTTACAAGCGAAATCGTAGATGTATTAGAAGCTACTGATGAAAGAGATTATTTGTATTGTATCTCTGTACAGGGACATGGTACTTATCCAAAGGAAAATGTTATTGAAAATCCAGCCATTATAGTTGGTGGTCTTGATGGTGATGAAGAAAGAATATATCAGTTTGAGTTCTATGTAAATCAGATTAAGGAAATGGATACTTTTGTTGGAGAATTAATAGCAGCGCTTGAGGAAGTTGATGAAGATACAATTCTTGTTATGTATGGAGATCATTTCCCTAGCCTTGGAATAGATGAGAACGAGTTATCAGAGGGAAATCTTTATCAGACAGAGTATGTTGTTTGGAATAACTTTGATCTAGAATTAGAAGACAAAGATATTGAAACTCATCAGTTATATTCAAGAGTATTACAGTCTATAAACATTGATGGTGGATATATAAATAAGTATCATCAAATATATCAGGGCGAAGATGATTATCTTGAGCAGTTAAAGATATTAACATATGATATGTTATATGGTGATATGTATATATTTGATGGAACAAACCCATATATTTCAACAGACCTTGTGTATGGTGTATATCCTGTAACGATTAAAAAGGTTGTAAGAGATTTAGATGCGGAGCAAAGTGAAGCAAATGTTGATGGTAATTACTATTATCTTGTAAAAGGTTCGTATTTTACATCATTTAGTGTTGTTAGTATTAATGGAACTCAGGTAACTACAGAGTTTATTGATGAAGAAACTTTACAGATTGAAGTCGATGAGCCTTTAGAATCATTTGATTCTGTAGTAGTAAATCAGAAATGGAAAGCAAGTATTGTAAGTAAGACTAGCGAATATATTTACATTACAGTTGATACAGGTGAAGATGATCCTGTCATTCCAGAAGTTCCAGATGAATTTGATCAGGAAGAAAATATTGAATCAAATGAAGGTACAGAATCTGAAACTAAAGATTCTGAAGTTGAAAATTTAGAGGAATAAATAAGGATGCTTAATACTAAAATATATTAAATATATATTTAGGAGCATTATATTGATTAAAAAAACTTTATCGCTTTTGTTGGTATTTTTAATGTTGGTTAATAATATTGATATTGGTGCAAATACTACTAGTATTGAAACTAATACGGAACCTGTAGGATTAAATATATCAGCAAAAGCGTTTGTTTTAATGGAAGCATCAACGGGCACTGTTATTGCATCGAATAATGAAAATGAAAGGCTTAGTCCTGCAAGTATTACTAAATTAATGACATTGTTATTGATTTTTGAGGATTTGTCATCAGGTAAAATTAAACTTGATGATGTGGTGACAACATCAGAATATGCTCGTTCTATGACTGGTTCGAAAGTGTTTTTGGAAACAGGTGAGACGCAGACTGTTGATACAATGATTAAATGCATTGCTGTTGCTTCCGGAAATGATGCCAGTGTTGCGATGGCGGAGTTTTTATCGGGTACTGAAGCTGAATTTGTTAAAAGGATGAATGAAAAAGCGGTTTCATTGGGCCTTGATAATACGCATTTTGTTGATTGTTGTGGACTTAGTGATTCAGACGAACATTATATGTCGGCCGCAGATGTTGCCAAATTAGCTAGAGAATTAACAACAAAATACCCCAATATATTTAATTATACGAAAATTTGGATGGAAAATATAACTCATGTGACAAAGAAGGGTTCAAAAGAGTTTTGTCTTTCTAGTACCAATAAGTTGTTAAAACAGTATGAATGGGCGACAGGATTAAAAACTGGTTCTACCAGTAAGGCAAAATATTGTTTGGCTGCTACTGCAACAAAAGAGGATGTTGATATGATTGCTGTTGTTATGGCGGCGGATAATTATAAGATAAGATTTACCGATGCTGCAAAGTTATTAGATTATGGTTTTAATAATTGTAGTGTCTATAAGGATGATGATTATGGGAAATTATCGGAGGTAAAAATTATTGGAGGGGAAAAAGAGTATATTTCTGGCTACGTTAAAGATAATTTTTCATACCTTTCGACTGATGGTAGTAATCTTGATAGTATTACTAAAAAATATAAGTATTAAGATGAAATCAAAGCGCCGATAGAAAAAGATGATGTTATAGGATATGTGGAGTATTACAAAAATGACGAAGTAATAGGCGAAGTGGAAATTTTAGCCAATGAAAATGTAGATAAAGCGGGATTTAAATATACTTTTATGAAAGTTTTAAAGAAAATACTATTGTAGAAAGGTTGATTTGTATGAAATTTTGTATTGTATTAGCTGTTTTGTTAATAATAATTATTGCAAGAGCGATGTATGAAAATGCACATTTTGTATGTGAATATACAGAGTTGAAAAATAAAAATGTAAAGAATCCATTTAAATTTGTCTTTTTTGCAGATTTACATAATTCTTCATACGGCAAAAATAATTGTAAATTATTAGACAAAATTGATAATTACAATCCGGATTTTATATTAATCGCAGGTGATGTGTTTGTAGCCCATAAAAATTCTTATTGTAAAAAGTCGGTTGAGTTTTTAAATGAACTTTTGAAGAAGTATAAAGTTATTTTCACATTTGGAAATCATGAGACTAAACTAAAAAACGAAGAAAAGTACAAATATACAATAAAACAATACATTGAAGTGCTTAAAAACACTGAAAATTTGATTATTTTGAACAATGACCAAATAAATCTGGAAATTTGTGGGAATATTATTAATTTCATTGGTTATGAAGCCGATTTGAAGTTTTATAAAAAGTTTAAGAATAACATAATGGATGTGGAAGAAATAAGGTCGAAAGTTGGTAAAATAAATAATGACGCCAATTTATCTTTTTTACTTGCACATAATCCTGATTTCTTTGAAAAATACGTTGAATATGGCGCTGAATATGTTTTTTCGGGGCATAATCACGGCGGTATTGTAAGGTTACCTTTTTTGGGTGGTGTTGTATCAACTGGATATAGACCGTTTCCGAAATATTATGGTGGCGTATATATAAAGAATAATACAACAATGTATGTAACTAGAGGATTAGGCTCACATACAATACGATTTAGATTATTTAATAAACCACAAATTCATATGATTTCGGTATCAAAAATGGGTTGATTTTTTTGGTGAAATTTTGTAAAATGACACGTGCATATAATGATAAATTCTTGAATGGAGAGAAAAATGGGTATCCCGGTTAAACTTGAGGTGTTTGAAGGTCCATTAGATTTGCTTTTACACCTTATTGATAAAAACAAAGTTAATATTTATGATATACCTATAGTTGAGATAACAGAGCAATATCTTGAGTATGTTAATAATATGAGCAGACAGGATTTGAATGTTGTAAGCGAATTCCTTGTTATGGCTGCTACATTGATTGATATTAAATGTAAGATGCTTCTTCCAAGGGAAGTAAATGAAGAAGGCGAAGAAGAAGACCCAAGAGATGAACTTGTTCAAAAATTATTGGAATATAAGATGTACAAATATATGTCTTATGAACTAAAGGATAGAGAATTAGACGCTGGTCGTTCTTTGTATAAAAAGCCTACAATTCCAGAAGAGGTAGCGGATTATCAGCAACCTGTTGATTTGGATCAATTGCTTGCTGATGTTACATTGTCTAAGCTTAACAGTATCTTTAAAATGGTTATGGAACGACAGGTTGATAAAATCGACCCTATTCGTAGTAAATTTGGTAAGATTGAAAAAGAAGAGGTTGCATTGCCTGAAAAGATGGAATATATCAAAGAATTTGCGAAGAAAAACAAGAAGTTCAGTTTTAAACAATTGCTTTTAGAACAAACCTCTAAAATACATGTTATAGTATCATTCCTTGCTATATTAGAACTTATGAAGGTAGGATTTATTAATATAGTTCAGGAAAACATTTTTGATGACATTATCATTTCATATAATGAGTAATGTTGAAAGGAAATACGAGATAATGGAGATAAGAAAATTGGAAAGTGTAATTGAAGCAATATTATTTACTATGGGTGATTCGGTTGAATTGGAAAAGATAGCTTATGCAATTGACCATGACCTCGATACAACTAGAAAACTTATACATAATTTGATGGATAAGTATGATAATGAGGACAGAGGAATTAAGATAATTGAGTTGGAGGATTCATATCAGCTTTGTACAAAAACAGAGATGTATGAGTATTTGATAAAAGTAGCAAGTGTACCTAAAAAGTATGCATTGACTGATGTTTTGCTTGAAACTCTTTCGATTATTGCGTATAAGCAGCCTATTACAAGAATTGAAATTGAAAAAATTCGTGGTGTTAAGTGTGATCATGCGGTTAACAAACTTATTGAATACAATCTTGTTGCAGAGGTTGGCAGATTGGATGCACCTGGTAAACCGTTGCTTTTTGGTACAACAGAAGAGTTTTTAAGAAAATTTGGTGTTAAATCAGTTGAGGAATTGCCAAAACTTGATAATGAACAGATAGAAGATTTCAAGAATGAAGCTATTGAAGAAGTTCAATTAAAATTAGAGATTTAAAACATAACCTGAAATATATTTTCATATAATTGTTATGAAAATATATTTCAGGTTTTTTTATGAAGAAAATTTTAAGTATAATAAGTTTAGTGATATATATGTCAGTACAAATATCTTTAGATATTGGATACGCTAAAGTTTTGAATGAAAATGAGTTATATTCAATGAGTGCATGCTTAATGGATGCTGAAAGTGGCAGGGTTCTTTATGGTAAGAATGCAGATGAAATAAGACCAATGGCAAGTACAACAAAAATAATGACGTGTATAATTGCTCTAGAATGTGGCAATATGAAAGATGTTGTAAAAATAAGTAAATATGCAGCTTCTATGCCCGATGTTCAATTAAATGCTAGGACGGATGATGAATTTTATCTTGGTGATTTATTATATGCATTGATGTTAGAATCACATAATGATGTGGCGGTGGCAATAGCAGAACATATTGGCACATCGGTGGAAGGGTTTGCTGCAATTATGAATGAAAAAGCCAAGGATTTAGGATGTTATGATACATATTTTGTAACACCGAATGGTTTGGATTCTACAGACGACAATGGAAATGTGCACTCAACAACGGCGACAGATTTAGCCAAAATAATGGCTTATTGTATTGAAAATGATAAGTTTATTGAGATTACACAGACAAAAAATCATTCGTTTACAAATGTTAAGGGGACTTTGAATTACAGCGTAAATAATAAAAATGCATTTTTAGATATGATGGAAGGCGTTATTTCTGGAAAAACCGGATTCACCAATGATGCGGGTTATTGTTATGTTGCGGCCTTAGAACGGGATGGAAAAAAATATGTTATTTCTTTGCTTGGTTGCGGTTGGCCATACAATAAAAACTACAAATGGCTTGATTCAAAAACATTGTTTAATTATGGAATAAATGAATTTGAAAGAAAAAAATATGAAAATGGAAATGTGACATTGCCTAAAATCCTTGTGAAAGACGGCTGGAAGGATAAATATATAGATACATATATTGATTTAAAAGATATTGAGACTCTTGGTATGCAAAATGAAGAGATATACTATGAAATTGAAATGAAAAATGTAATAAGTGCTCCGGTAGAAGAAAAACAAGTGGTTGGAAAGATTGTTTATTACATTGGAAATGATGAATTGGAAAGTCAAAACATATATGCCAGTGTATCGGTAAAAGAAGTAGGCTTTATTGACATAATGAAGGATATTTTTGCAATGTATTTTTTGCATTAGAAATTTAGTAAATAAAACCAAATATTACTTGAAATTTTGCCCGTTTTTTAGTAAAATTGTATTTGTGAAAAGTTTTGTTATTGTGATGAATATATATCGAAAATAATGTCACAGGAAAGGAATACAAGATGGGTGATTTAGCAGAAAAGAAGGCTATGTTAAGAATTAACCAGATAGCTGACCCAGGAAGTTTTGTTGAAATTGGAGGTCTTGTGTGTGCTAGAAGTACAGATTTTAACATTAAGAACTTCGATACAGCTTCAGATGGTGTTGTTACCGGATATTGTACAGTGAATGGGTCACCGGTGTACATATTCAGTCAGGATTCTACTGTTTTAGGCGGAACTATCGGTGAAATGCATAGCAAAAAGATTTGTAATTTATATGATATGGCGATTAAGACAGCAGCTCCGGTTGTTGGACTTCTTGATTGTGCAGGTTTGAGACTTCAGGAAGCTACAGATGCATTGAATGCATTTGGGAAAATATATGCAAAACAGTCAGAAGCATCAGGTGTAGTGCCACAGATTATGGCTGTATTTGGAAATTGTGGTGGTGGATTAAGTGTCATACCAGCTATGGCTGATTTTACATTTATGGAAGATAATGCCAAGTTATTTGTTAATTCGCCTAACACATTACTTGGAAATAAAGAGGATAAAAATCCTACATGGAGTGCTAAATTCCAGAGTGAAGTTGCAGGAAATGCTCATTTTATTGGAAATGAAGCAAGCATTTGTGCAAACATTAAAGGATTGATTGATATCCTTCCAAATAATAATCAATATGATTTATCAGATAATGTATGTGCAGATGATTTAAACAGAACTTGTGATGCAATTGCAAATGCAGTTGAAGATGCAGCATTAGCGTTGAGAACATTGTCTGACAGCAATATTTATGTTGAAGTAAGAGAAAATTATGCTCCCGAGATGGTTACAGCGTTTATTAAATTAAACGGTGCAACAGTGGGCGCAGTTGCGAATAGAACTAAAAAGTATAATGATAAGGCTGAGGTTGAATGTGAATTTGCACCATATCTTACAACAAAGGGTGCGAAGAAGGCGGCTGATTTTGTGAAATTCTGTGATGCATTTAACATTCCTGTTCTTACTCTTACAAATGCTGAAGGCTTTAGCGCAGAGGTTTGTGAGGAAGGTACATTAGCTGCGGCTGTTGCGGGTATGATTGATGCATTTACAAGTGCTACAGTAGCAAAGGTGAATGTTATTACAGGTAAGGCTTTTGGTACAGCATATATTGCTATGAACAGCAAAGCAGTTGGTGCGGATTTAACATTTGCATGGGATAACTCAAAGATTGGTACAATGGAACCAAAGGACGCAGTTATGATTATGTATGCAGATGAAATCAAAAATGCAGAAGATAAGAATGCGTTTATTGCAGAAAAGACAGCTGAATATACTGAGAATCAGAGCAGCGCTATGTCTGCAGCAAAGAGAGGATATGTTGATGCTGTTATAAATGCTGCTGATACAAGAAAACATGTTGTTGCGGCTTTTGAGATGTTATATTCAAAGTCTGAGGATAACTTTTATAAGAAACATGGAACAATTTAACGGAAGGTAGAGGCGTATGGCAGAGAGATTATTACATGCAGGTATGAATACTTTGGTTGGTCTTGCCGTTGTATTTTCAGTGTTAATTCTTATTGCTTGGATTATTTCGTTGTTTAAATACACTGTGTATTTAGAAAAATTTTTGGCTGATAGAAAGGCAAAAAAAGCAGAAAAGAAACGTAAGAAACAAGAAGCGAAGAATGGTGTTAAGACTATATCTGAAGAGTCTGTGGATAAGACCATTGAACAGATTGTTCAAAAAGAAGAATTATCAAATGATTTAGAACTGGTTGCAGTTATCATGGCAGCTATTCATGCCGCAACAGGTCAAAGTTTAGATTCATTTGTTGTTCGTTCAGTAAAAAAGGTTGGAAGGAAAGGTTAATACATTATGAAGAATTATAGAATTACAGTTAATGGCAACGTATATGATGTTGCAGTTGAAGAACTTGGAGGAAATGTTAGTGCGGCACCTGTTATGGTAAGTGCGCCAGTTGCAGCGCCTGCACCAGTTGTAGCACCTGCTCCAGTTGCAAAGTCGAGTGGCGCTGGTAGTGTCAAGATTCCAGCTCCTATGCCAGGAAAGATTTTAAGCATTAAAGTTAAAGTTGGTGATGTGATTAAAAAAGGTGATGTTATGATGATATTAGAAGCTATGAAGATGGAAAATGAAGTAGTAGCTTTAGAAGATGGCACTGTAGCATCAATTGATGTTTCTGAGGGCGCTATGGTAGAAGCATCAGATGTTTTAGCTTCTCTTAATTAATATTGAATAATCATTATTATATTACAGGAGGTTAAAAATGGATTATATTTTAGATGTATTAGGAGAATTAGTGCATCAGACAGCTTTCTTTGATTTGACAGTAGGAAATTATATTATGATTGCTGTTGCGTGTGTTTTTCTCTATTTAGCAATTGCTAAAGAATATGAACCATTATTGCTTGTACCAATTGCATTCGGTATGCTTTTGGTAAATATGTATCCGGCAATTATGATGTCACCGGAAGAAGCAGAAAATGGCGTTGGTGGTTTATTGTATTATTTTTATATACTTGATGAATGGAGCTTACTCCCTTCACTTATTTTCCTTGGTGTTGGAGCAATGACAGACTTTGGTCCTTTGATTGCTAATCCAAAGAGCTTTTTACTTGGTGCTGCGGCTCAGTTTGGTATTTATGTTGCGTATTTTGGCGCTATTTTACTTGGCTTTAATGATAAAGCAGCGGCAGCTATTTCTATTATTGGTGGTGCTGATGGTCCAACATCAATCTTCCTCGCAGGTAAGCTTGGACAGACTGATTTAATGGGACCTATTGCAGTAGCGGCGTATTCATATATGTCACTTGTTCCAATTATTCAGCCGCCAATTATGAAACTTCTTACAACAGAAGAAGAGCGTAAGATTAAGATGGAACAGCTCAGACCTGTTAGTAAACTTGAAAAGATTCTCTTCCCAATTATCGTTACAATTGTTGTAACAATGATTTTACCTTCGACAGCTCCACTTGTTGGTATGCTAATGCTTGGTAATCTCTTTAGAGAGTCTGGTGTTGTTAAACAGCTTACAGAAACAGCATCAAATGCACTTATGTATATTGTTGTTATTTTACTTGGTACATCTGTTGGTGCAACAACAAGTGCCGAAGCATTCCTTAACTGGTCTACAATTAAGATTGTTATATTAGGTTTACTTGCTTTTGCATTTGGTACAGCATCAGGTGTTATTATTGGTAAGATTATGTGCAAATTATCAGGTGGTAAGATTAATCCACTTATCGGTTCAGCAGGTGTGTCTGCGGTACCTATGGCGGCTAGAGTATCACAGAAGGTTGGTTCAGAGGCTGATTCGACAAACTTCTTATTGATGCATGCGATGGGACCAAATGTTGCAGGTGTAATTGGTACAGCTGTAGCGGCTGGTGTGTTTATGGCTATATTCTTATAAAAATGAAAGGTTAAATGGTGATATATATGGCAGAAAGAAAACCGGTAAAAATTACCGAAACTGTATTGCGTGATGCTCATCAGTCATTGATTGCCACAAGAATGACAACAGAGCAGATGCTTCCTATAGTTGACCTTATGGATAAAGTTGGATACCATTCTGTTGAGTGTTGGGGTGGAGCTACATTTGACTCTTGCCTTAGATTCTTAAAGGAAGATCCATGGGAAAGACTTAGAAAGTTACGTGATGGTTTTAAAAATACAAAATTACAGATGTTACTTAGAGGACAGAATATTTTAGGATATCGTCATTATGCAGATGATGTTGTTGAATATTTTGTTCAGAAAACAGTTGCAAATGGTATGGATATTATTAGAATTTTCGACTGTTTAAATGACCTTAGAAATGTTCAGTGTGCAGTTGAAGCAACTAAAAAAGAGGGTGGACACGCTCAGGTTGCATTATGCTATACATTAGGTGATGCATATACAATTGATTACTGGAAAGATATTGCTAAAAGAATTGAAGATATGGGTGCACATTCTATCTGTATCAAGGATATGGCAGGTCTTTTGGTTCCATATACAGCTACAGAAATTGTTAGTGCATTAAAAGAAACAGTACAGATTCCTATTCAGTTACATACACATTATACATCAGGTGTAGCTTCAATGACTTATCTTAAGGCGATAGAAGCAGGTGTTGATATTGTTGATACAGCAATGTCTCCATTAGCACTTGGTACAAGTCAGCCAGCTACAGAAGTTATGGTTGAAACATTTAAGGGCACAGAATTTGATACTGGTTTAGACCAGGAACTTTTAGCACAGATTGCAGATTACTTTAGACCAATTAAAGAAGAGTATCTTGCAAGTGGATTACTTAATCCAAAGGTAATGGGCGTTAATATTAAGACACTTTTATATCAGGTACCTGGTGGTATGCTTTCAAACATGGTTTCACAGCTTAAAGAAATGCATGCGGAAGATAAGTATTATGAAGTTTTAGAGGAAGTTCCAAAGGTTAGAAAAGACCTTGGTGAACCACCACTTGTAACGCCTTCATCACAGATTGTTGGTACACAGGCTGTACTCAATGTTATTAACGGTGAAAGATATAAAACTGCTACAAAGGAAACAAAAGCAATCTTAAGTGGTGAATATGGACAGACTGTTAAGCCGTTTAACCCTGAAGTTCAGAAAAAGGTTATTGGCGATAAAGAGCCTATTACATGTAGACCTGCAGATTTAATCAGCAATGAGCTTGATAAACTTGAATCTGAAATGGCAGAATGGAAGGAACAGGACGAGGATGTATTATCATATGCATTGTTCCCACAAGTTGCAGTTGATTACTTTAAGTATAGAAAAGCGCAGAAGGATAAGGTTGATTTGACTGTAGCTGATACAAAGAATGGAGCTTATCCAGTTTAGTATAAGTTGAAAGGATTTAAAATCAAATGAAAAAAGATGATGGAAAATATTTAGTTATTGGTATAGTTGTAATTGTTGTAGCATTAATTGCTGGAATAGTGATGTTTATTAAAGGCGGCGATAAGGATGATAAAGCCGGAAGCATTGATGAAGAAACTGGCAAGATGAATTTTGTTGTTGGTTTTGATGCAAGTTTTCCTCCTTATGGTTATCTTGAAGATGGTGAATATGTAGGTTTTGACCTTGATTTGGCTGCTGAAGTGTGTGAAAGACTTGGTTGGGAACTTAAGAAACAGCCTATTGACTGGGCATCAAAAGATTTGGAACTTAATGGTGATAATATCAGTTGTATCTGGAATGGATTCACTATGAGTGATGACAGACTTGATCAGTATACATGGTCTGATCCTTACGTAGATAACAGCCAGGTTGTTATTGTTAAAGCTGATTCAGGTATTGAAAAATTGGCTGACCTTGCTGGTAAGAAGGTTGGTGTTCAGGCAGCTTCATCTGCGTTAGAAGCATTAAATGGTGAAGACCAGGCAGATTTAAAAGAATCATTAGATGAATTATTACAGGTTGCTGATTATGAAACAGCATTCCTTGAATTAAAAGCTGGCAATGTTGATGCTGTAGCTATGGATATTGGTGTTGCTAAAACTAAGATTGCATCTTATGGTGAAGATTATGTAATTCTTGATGAAATTATTGCAAAAGAGCAGTATGCTATCGGTTTCAAACTTGGCAATACTGAACTCAGAGATGAAGTTCAGGACACTCTTGACGAGATGGTAAAAGATGGCACATTTGCTGAAATCGCTAAAAAATGGGGTCTTGAGGATTCTGTTTGCCTTGGAAAATAATTTTTAGACAAAGGATGTTACTATGAGTTTTGCAGAAGCATGGCAACAGATGAGTGCCGGAATGATTGAAACATGTAAGATATTTTTTCTTACGTTATTATTTACACTTCCATTAGGTATGGTGATTGCTTTTGGAAGGATGTCTAAAATAAAGCCGATTAGATGGATAACAACTGTATATATTTCAATAATGCGTGGTACACCACTTATGTTACAGTTATTGGTTGTTTATTTTGGACCATCACTTATTTTTGAAGGATATTCCTTAGATAGATTTCAGGCGGTTATTATAGGATTTGTTCTTAATTATGCAGCATATTTTGCTGAAATCTATAGAGCTGGAATTGAATCGATGCCAAAAGGTCAGTATGAAGCAGCAAAGGTTTTGGGCTACAATAAAGAACAAACCTTTGTCAAAATCATACTACCACAGGTTATGAAAAGGGTATTGCCACCTATTACAAATGAAGTTATTACACTTGTAAAGGATACATCGCTTGCTTTCTCTATTTCGCATTTAGAAATGTTTAATATGGCAAAGCAATTGTCAGCAACACATTCTTCGTTAATGCCTTTACTTGTTGCAGGCGTATTTTTCTACGTGTTTAATCTTCTTGTGGCATTGGTTATGAATGGAATTGAAAAGAAGATGAATTATTACCGTTAGGATGGAAATGAAAATTATGAGTACATTATTAGAAATTAAAAATTTAAAAAAAGAATTTGAAGATGTAAAAGTTCTCGAAGATATTTCATTTTCTGTTAAAGAAGGCGATGTTGTGTCGATTCTTGGACCATCTGGTTCGGGAAAAATAACATTGCTTAGATGTGCGACAATGCTTGAAAAAATTGATTCAGGCGAGATAATTTATCTTGGAGAGCATGCCGTTTTAAACGATTCAAATGGAAATGCAGTATATGCGAAAAAAAAGGATTTGAAAAGAATACAAGGATATTTTGGTCTTGTATTTCAAAATTTCAATTTATTTCCTCATTATAATGTAATGAAGAATATTATGGATGCACCAGTTAACATTCATAAAAGGGATTTTGATGAAGTGGAAGCAAGGTGTGATGCTCTTTTAGAAAAAATGGGTTTATCAGATAAAAAACATGCTTATCCATATCAGTTATCAGGTGGACAAAAACAGCGAGTTGCTATAGCAAGAGCCCTCTGTATGAATCCAAAGATTTTGTTCTTTGATGAACCTACAAGTGCGCTTGATCCTGAACTTACAGGTGAAATTCTTAAAGTAATAAGAGAACTTGCTGATGAGAAAATGACTATGGTTATCGTAACTCATGAAATTAATTTCGCAAGAGAAGTTTCTAACAGAGTTATTTTTATGGAAAATGGCGTTATTGTTGAAGATGGTACACCACAAGAAGTTATTGATAATCCAAAGAATGAAAGAACAAGAGAATTTTTGTGCAAATTTGAAAAATAGGTGGTATAGAGTTGGGTAACGAAGACTTAAGAAAAATGAATCTTACTCAGAGAATGAGTGAAAAACTTTCTTCTATGAGTAAGGGTCAGAAAAAAATAGTAAATTACATAACAATGCATTATTCAAAGGCTGTATTTATGACAGCTGCTAAATTAGGCAAGGAAGTTGGTGTTAGTGAATCTACAGTTGTTAGATTTGCTACACTTTTAGGCTACAAAGGTTATCCTGAATTTCAAAAAGCATTAGAGGTAATGGTTCAGGAAAAACTTAATTCAATTGAAAAAATTGAAATTTCTTCCAAAAACCTTTCAAGACAAGAAATATTAGAAACAGTTTTGAAAGCGGATGCCGAAAAATTAAAACTTACTCTTGATACTATTGATAGAGATGCTTTTGAAGCAGCAGTAGAAACGATATTAGATTCTAAAAGAATATATATTGTTGGTATTCGTAGTTGTGCACCTTTGGCTAGTTTCCTTGGATTTTATTTGAATTTAATGTTTGATGACGTAGTTGTTGTTTCAACAAATAATTCAAGTGAGTTATTTGAACAAATGATTAGAATGACGGACGAAGACTGTATTATCGGAATTAGTTTTCCAAGATATTCTATGAGAACGCTTAAAGCTATGGAATTTGCCAATAATAGAAATGCAAGAGTTATTACAATAACAGATTGTAAGCATTCACCTATGAATTTGTATTCTTCTTGCAATCTTCTTGCAAGAAGTGATATGTCTTCGGTTGTTGATTCGTTAGTTGCACCATTAAGTGTTATCAATGCATTGATTGTAGCTTTGTGTGTTAAAAAGCAAGACAAGGTTATATCTACATTGGAAATGCTTGAAAATGTATGGGATGAATATCAGATTTATTCAAAAGATGAAATCAATATGGTCAATGATTTGAATAATGAGATAATAAGCCTCGAAGATGAAATGACAGATTTTAAATAAGGATGGATTTATAATGAATGTTGCGATAATTGGCGGTGGCGCTGCAGGTATGATGGCAGCCATCACGGCAGCAAATAATGGTCATAAAGTTAATCTTTTTGAAAAAAATGAAAAGTTAGGTAAGAAGATCTATATCACTGGTAAAGGTAGATGTAATGTTACAAATAGCAGTGATATAGATGTTTTGTTTAAAAATATTGTTACAAACGAGAAGTTTATGTATAGTGCGTTTTATACATTAACTAATGATACATTTATTAGCATGCTTAATGAATGGGGACTTGAAACAAAAAATGAGAGAGGAAATAGGGTTTTTCCTGCCAGTGACAAGTCCGTAGATGTTATTAAATGTTTAGAAAAACAGTTGAAAAACACTGGTGTTAATGTGCATTTAAACACTGAAATCAAAGATATCGTTGTAGAAGATAATGTTGCAAAAGGTATAGTTTTTGTTGATGGAACTAAAGAATTTTTTGACAAAATTATTGTTGCAACAGGCGGTTTTTCTTATAAGACAACAGGTTCTACAGGTGATGGATATAAGTTCGCAAAAAAATACGGACATAAAGTGACGGATATATTGCCGGCATTGGTTCCGTTAAACATAAAAGAGGAGTTTTATAAAGAATTACAAGGATTGTCATTGAAAAATGTTGAAGTTACATTTTTTAGAGGTAATAAAGAAATTTATAAGGATTTTGGAGAAATGCTATTTACCCATTTTGGAGTAAGCGGGCCACTTATATTATCTGGAAGTAGTTATGTTAGTAAATTTTTGGCAAATCATGAAGAAATTAGATTGATTTTGGATTTGAAACCTGCATTGTCAAAAGAAACTTTAGATGATAGAATTGTTAGAGATTTTTCAACAATGCTTAATAAGGATTTTAGAAATTCTCTTAATGAACTTTTACCTAAAAAATTGATACCTGTGATTATTGAAAGAACAGGCATTTCACCATATAAAAAGGTAAATGAGATAACAAAAAATGAGAGAATGCTTCTTGTAAATACAATTAAGGAATTTGAAATGACAGCGATTTCTACCAGAGATTTTAATGAGGCTATCATTACTCAAGGCGGAATCAATGTAAAAGAAATCAATCCTGGAACGATGGAGTCTAAACTTATTAATAATTTATATTTTATTGGTGAGGTTTTAGATGTTGATGCATTAACAGGTGGGTACAATTTGCAAGTAGCTTGGTCTACGGGATACTTGTGTGCAATAAATTTATAAAGGATGGTAGAATATGTTTAATATAGCTATTGATGGACCAGCAGGCGCTGGAAAAAGTACAATTGCAAAATTAGTTGCTAAAAAATTAGGATTTGTATATGTTGATACAGGTTCTATGTATAGAGCTATGGCATTATATTGTATTAGAAATGGTGTTGATAAATCTGACGAAGAGGCTGTTTCTTTGGCTTGTAAGGAAATGGATATCGTTGTTAAGTATGAGGATGGAATTCAGTTAGTTTTACTTAATGGCGAAGTTGTAAATGATTATATCAGAACTGAAGAAGTTTCCCATGTTACATCATCTATTGCGGTTTATGAAAGTGTTAGAGAAAAACTTCTTAACCTTCAAAGAGAACTTGCAAAAGAATATAATGTAATTATGGATGGTAGAGATATTGGAACAAATGTATTAAAAGATGCAGATGTTAAGATTTATCTTACAGCAAGTGTTGACACAAGAGCAAAAAGAAGATTTTTAGAACATATTGAAAAAGGTGAAGAATGCGATATTGAAGAAATTAAGCAGGATATCATTGACAGAGACTACAGAGATATGAATAGAAAAATTGCACCATTAAAACAAGCGGATGATGCTATTTTAGTTGATTCATCTGAAATGTCGATAGATGAAGTTGTAGATACTATAGTTTCAATTGTTAATGATAAAATGTAGTTGGAGTAGATATGGATATTATTGTTGCAAAAAGTGCTGGATTTTGTTTTGGCGTGAAGCGCGCAGTTGATACGGCTTATAAAGAAGTTGAATCGGGAAAAAATGATAAAATATATACATTTGGTCCTATAATTCATAATGAACATGTTTTGGCTGACCTTGAGTCTAAAGGAGCCAGAATTGTTAATGACATAAATGATATTGAGTGTTCTGATGATACAACAGTTATTATTCGAGCGCATGGTGTGTCGAAGGATATTTACAATCAACTGAATGCTAAAGGTATTAAAGTTATAGATGCTACATGTCCATTTGTAAAAAAGATTCACAATATTGTTAGTGAAAAGAGCAATGATGGGTATGAAATTATTATAATTGGTAATGCAAATCACCCTGAAGTATTAGGCATAAAAGGGTGGTCAGCGTCTAAAACTACAGTCATTAATGATGAGGAATCTGCAAGGGCGTTTGAAACACAAAAAGATGCTAAGATTTGTATAGTTTCACAAACGACATTTAATTACAATAAATTTAATAAATTAGTTGAAATTATTGAAAAAAAAGATTATAATAGTATTGTTGTGAACACTATATGCAATGCGACTAGTGAAAGACAGACTGAAGCGCGAGAAATTGCGAAGAAAGTTGACACTATGCTGGTTATTGGTAGCAAAAACAGTTCAAACACGCAGAAACTTTACGAGATATGTAAAGAAGAATGCAAAGATACTTACTACGTGCAGACAACTTCAGATGTTGAAGGTGTGGTAACTGACTCCTGTGTCAGTGTAGGTATTACAGCTGGGGCATCGACCCCAAATAATATTATTGAGGAGGTTCAAAATAATGTCAGAATTAAGTTTTGAACAAATGTTAGAAGAATCATTAAAAACTATAAGAACAGGAGAAATCGTTGAAGGCACAGTTATAAGTGTTAAGGAAGATGAAATAGTATTAAACATTGGCTATAAATCAGATGGTATCATCACAAGAAGCGAATATACTAACACACCTAATGTTGATCTTACAACAGTTGTGTCAGTTGGCGATACAATGGAAGCTAAAGTTCTTAAAGTAAACGACGGCGAAGGTCAGGTATTATTAACATACAAGAGACTCGCTGCAGAAAAAGGAAACAAGAGACTTGAAGAAGCATTCGAGAATCAGGAAGTATTAACAGCTACTGTATCACAGGTTATGGCTGGTGGTCTTACTGTAACAGTTGATGAATCTAAAGTATTCATTCCAGCAAGCCTTGTTTCAGACGTATTTGAAAAAGATTTAAGCCAGTACAATGGCAAGGAAATTCAGTTCGTTATCAGTGAATTCAATCCAAAGAAGAGAAGAATCATTGGTAACCGTAAGACATTACTTGTTTCAGCTAAGAAGGCTGCTCAGGAAGAAATTCTTTCTAAGATTTCTGAAGGTCAGGTTGTTGAAGGTACAATTAAGAATGTTACAGATTTTGGTGCATTTGTTGATCTTGGCGGACTTGATGGTTTATTACATATTTCAGAAATGTCATGGGGTAGAATTGAACATCCAAAGAAAGTATTTAAGGTTGGCGATACAGTAAAAGCTATCGTTAAAGAAATCAGTGGAACAAAGGTTGCATTAAGCCTTAAGTTTGATGAAACAAATCCATGGACAAAAGCTGCTGAAAAATATGCTATCGGAACAATCGTTACAGGTACAGTTGCAAGAATGACAGATTTCGGTGCTTTCGTTGAATTAGAAGAAGGTATTGATGCATTACTTCATGTATCACAGATTTCTAAGGAACATGTTGAAAAGCCTGCTGATGCATTAAAGATTGGCGAAAAGATTACAGCTAAGGTTGTTGATTTCAATGGTGATGATAAGAAGATTAGCTTAAGCATTAAAGCTATTGATGATGATGTGGAAGAAACTGTAGAAGAGTCAGAAGCAGAATAATTTGGTGGTGAATTATGGATTACGAACAGTTTAAATCTCCGGTATATAAATTAACAAAAATCGACTTAAGTTCATATAAAGAAAAGCAGATGAAACGTAGAATTGATTCGTTGATTGCTAGACATAAATATGAATCATATGATGATTATGTTGATGCTATAAAAAAAGATTCAAATCTTTTTGAAGAATTTGTTAATTATCTTACTATAAATGTTTCAGAGTTTTGGAGAAATCCTGAACAGTGGGATGTTTTAGAAAAGAAAATTCTTCCTGAGTTAATGAAAGCGTCTTCTGGTCCTCTTAGGATATGGAGTGCAGCTTGTTCAACAGGTGATGAACCTTATTCATTAGTTATGCTGTTATCAAGATTCATGCCACTTAACAGAATTAGAATTATTGCTACAGACATTGATAAACAAGTTTTGGAAAAAGCAAGAGTTGGTTTGTATAGCGCAAAGAGCCTAGCTGGTCTTCCAGAAGATTTGAAGAATAAATATTTTTCAAAGGTTGGTTTGTCAAATTATCAGATAAAAGATGAAATCAAGAAATGTGTTGAATTTAGAGAACATAATTTATTAAATGATGCATATCCAGATAAACTTGATTTAATTGTATGTAGAAATGTTTTGATTTATTTTACAGAAGAAGCTAAAGAAGAAATATATAAAAAGTTTAACAAAGCACTTAGAAGTGATGGTTATCTTTTTGTTGGAAGTACAGAACAGATTATGAATTATAGAGATTTGAATTATACTTCAAGTCATTCATTCTTCTATAAGAAAAATTAATTATTAAGTAAATAAAGTGTCGCGTTTATGCGGCACTTTATTATTGAGAGGTATAAAATGCGAGTTATTGCAGGTAAGGCGCGAAGAACCATGCTAAAAACAATTGAAGGTATGGATACAAGACCTACAACGGATAGAATAAAAGAGACGTTGTTTAATATGATAAATTCTGATTTGTATGATTGTAGATTTTTGGATTTATTTGCAGGTAGCGGTGGAATTGGCATCGAAGCATTGAGTAGAGGGGCTAAATATGCTGCTTTTGTTGAAAATAACGTGAAAGCAGTAGGGTGTATAAAAGAAAATTTAGAAAAAACAAGATTTACTGAAGACTCCAATGTTTATTATATGGATGTGTTTGCTGCATTGAAAAAAATGGATGCATCCTGTGAAAAATTTGATATAATTTTTATGGACCCGCCATATAATAAAGAAATTGAAAAAGAAGTTTTGTATTCTTTGGCAAATAGTAGTATAATAGACGAAGACACTGTAATAATCGTTGAAGCATCTATGGAGACTAAATTTGATTATTTGTCTGAAATAGGATTAAATGCATATAAACGTAAAGAATACAAGACTAATGTGCACATGTTTATTACAAAGGCACAGATGTAGAAAGGTTTGATTGTTGTGATTAGAGCGATATATCCGGGAAGTTTTGATCCGGTTACTTTAGGACATTTGGATATAATTGAAAGAGCATCAAAAATATACGACGAATTACTAGTTGGTGTTTTGGGAAATAATACAAAGTCACCATTGTTTTCTGTTGACGAGCGTGTTACAATGTTGAAAGAGGTAACAAAACATTTGGATAATGTTAAGATTATTTCATCAGACGGACTTTTGGTTGATGCTGCTAAAGAAAATGATGTTCAAGTTATTGTAAGAGGTTTAAGAGCTATTACAGATTTTGAATATGAATTACAGATGGCTCAGACTAATAGAATGTTGAACAAGGATATTGATACTATGTTTTTAACAACAAGCGTTGAATATTCATTCTTAAGTTCAACTACAGTTAAGGAAATTGCACATTTTGGTGGGGATGTATCAAAGTTTTTACCAGCGTGTGTTGTTGATAGATTAAAAGAGAAAATGATTATTAAATAGAGAGGATAAGGTTATGAGTAAGATTGAGCAGATTATTACAGAAATTGAAGAGTATATAGATGGTTGTAAGTTTCAGCCGTTGTCAAATACAAAGTTAATAGTTAATAAGGACACTATAGAAGAATTATTAGCTGAACTTAGATTGAAAATTCCAGAAGAGATTAAAAAGTACCAGAAAATTATCAATAATAGAGAGATGATCTTAAATGATGCAAAGCAGAAGGCTGATGCTATGATTGCAGAAGCAGCTGCTCAAACTACAGAACTTGTCAGTGAACATGAAATTATGCAGCAGGCATACATTCAGGCAAATGATATTGTTCAGCAGGCTACAAACCAGGCTCAGATGATTATTGATAATGCTACGACTGATGCTAACAACATTAGAATGGGTGCAATGCAGTATACAGATGATATTTTAGCAAACCTTGAAAATATTATTTCATATTCTGCAAAGAATGCAGGCGAAAGACATGAAGCTTATATGAGAGCTTTAAATACAAGTCTTGAAGTTGTTGTGGCTAATAGAAAGGAACTTCAGCCTAAAGAAGAAGAACCTGAATTTGTTGAAGAAGAATTTAATACAGAAGAGTTTGAAGATGTAGAAGAATTTTTAGACTAGTTTAAAGAGGGCTAACACATTGTTGTGATTTAGCCCTTTGCTTTATTTATAGGTTTGATAATGTAGTTATGGTTAATATAATTGAGATAAGTGCGTTGATTAGTTTGTAGCGTATGTATTTTTTTATTTCTAATGGACTGTCCTTTACCATAGAATACGTTTGAGCAATCGAACAAATTCCACCAAAGGAACATAATCCTACAACAAGAGTTAAGCCATATATATTACTTATGGACGTATATCGTAAAGTGTTTAATCCAGATGTGATTTCAAATATTGATGATAAAATAAATGTTAGATTTTTATTTAAGTAATCAATGTTATTTATCCAATTTGAAATAACTGAAAAAATAATTATATAACCTCCGATTCTAAAAATATTTTCAAAGGATGAGGATATACATTTATCAATGATACCAAAGTTCTTATCACATGAGGAATATACATTATTACATTTGGTATCAAGATTTAAGAAATCTTTTTTATTACAATATCTATATATAAAACTTGATATAATTGGAGATAGAAAAATTATAATAAATATGGTATAAATAATATGTCCATTCAGTTTGTATTGGTTTAACAGAATAGAAGCGACAACATAATTTAAGATAAACGATGGACTTATGTTATTGCAAAAACATAATAGATAATTAGCTTCAGCAATGCTAATTCTTTGCTTGCTTAACATATCGGCGATTACTTTGCTACCCATTGGAAAACCGCATAAAAAACCAACAATTATACAATAATTTGCATTAAATGATATTTTAAATAATCGTCTTGTAATTGGATATATGATTTTGGAAATAATATTAAAGGCGTTAAAATGTGTCACAATACCGCTTATAATCATATATGGTAAAAGTGTTGGAATTATGGTGTTAAACCAAAGATTTAGACCTATATATGCTCCGGATTTAGTTAATCCTGGGAAGAAAAGCATTATTATAAAGATTATCAAAGGGATGTACATTTTTTTATATCCTTTTTTAAATATTATGAATTGTAAAGGAGAAAAATTACATGAGAGTATTAGATGGTTTACAACCTGAAAAGGTGTTCTATTATTTCGAAGAAATATCAAAAATTCCTAGAGGTTCAGGAAATACAAAGGCAATTAGTGATTATTGCGTACAATTTGCAAAAGATAGAGGTTTATTTGTTGTTCAAGACGAAGTTAATAATGTAATTATTAAGAAGAATGCCACTAATGGCAAGGAAGAAAGTCCTACTGTGATTTTGCAGGGACATCTTGATATGGTTACTGAAAAAACAAATGATTTAGAACATGATTTTATGAAAGATGGCTTAAAGCTTATGGTTGAGGGGGATTATGTAACTGCCGACAGAACAACTTTAGGTGCTGACAACGGAATTGCAGTTGCATATGCTTTGGCTATTTTGGATTCAAAAGATATTCCTCATCCAGCGTTGGAAGTGTTGTTTACTGTGGATGAAGAAGTGGGTATGGATGGAGCCATGTTTATTGATATGAGCCAATTTGAGGGTAAATATCTTCTTAATCTTGATTGTGATATGGAAGATACACTTATGGCTGGTTGTGCAGGTGGTGTTCGTATTAATGGAGAATTTGGGATTCATAGAACAAATATAAGTGGTAAATCATATACAATCACAGTTTCTGGGTTAAAAGGTGGTCATTCGGGTAGTGAAATTGACAAAGAAAGAGGAAATGCCAACATTATATTGGGTAGAGTTTTATCTGAATTATTTGATGAAAATGATAGAGTTTGCATTACAGATTTCGCTGGCGGTAACAAGGACAATGCTATTACAAGAGAGGCGACTGCTAATATAGTATTTGCAAACAAAAATACTGAGTCAATGATTTTTATGGATGAAGCAGATTTTAACATAGAAGATGCAATTAATGAATTAAATAAAATCTTAAAAAATGAGTATTTGGCTTCAGATGAAGGCGTATTCATTTCAATCACAAATAACGGTTATGTAGAAGATGAAAATGTTTGGAGCCATGAAAGCCAGGCGTGCATTTTAGAGTTTCTTTATGCAACACCAAACGGCCCGATAAATATGTGTTATGGAATGAATGGACTTGTAGAAACATCATTAAACCTTGGTATAACAACAACTGAAGAAGATTGCTTTAGAACAGTTACAACAATAAGAAGTGTTGTAGCTTCAAGAAAAGAGTGGCTTAAAAATAGAATTGTAAGATTAATTGAGTTATGCAATGGTGAAGCAACGATTTTATCAGATTATCCAGAATGGGAATTTAAGAGAGATTCATATTTACAGAAGTTATTAACAGGTATTTATAAAAAAGAATTTGATAGAGATTTAAAGGTAGATGTTATTCATGCAGGACTTGAATGTGGTTACCTTGTAAAGAAAAAACCTGAACTTGATATTGTTTCATTTGGACCTGTAATGTATGATATTCATACAACTGAAGAAAGATTGTCAATTAGTTCGACAGAATTGACATATAAATTCTTATTAAAGATTTTAGAAGAAATATAAGATACACGAGGAAAAAATAATGAGATTTTTAAGTATTGCTAGTGGAAGCAGCGGAAACTGTATATATATTGGAGATGAAAAGACACATCTTCTCATAGACACGGGTATTAGCAAGAAAAGAGTTGAGGAAGGCTTAAATTCAATAGGCCTTTCCTTGATGGATATTGATGGGATTTTATTAACACATGAGCATTCGGACCATATTATGGGATTGGGAGTCATTTTAAGAAAATATGATATTCCTGTATATGGTTCAGCAGGAACAATTGATGCTGTAAAATACAGTAAATACGTCGATAAAGTTGATATGAATTTGTTTCGAGAGATTTATATTGATAAAAAATTTAAAATTAATACATTAACGGTAAATCCTTTCGAAATATCACATGATGCAACAATGCCTTGTGCATATAAAGTAAATAGCAATGAAAAGTCATGTGCTGTGGCTACAGATATGGGTTGCTACAATGATTATATTGTTAATAATCTTACAGATACAGATGTGATGTTGCTTGAAGCAAACCATGATATAAGAATGCTGCAGACAGGACCTTATCCATATTATTTAAAACAAAGAATATTAAGTGACCATGGTCATTTGTGCAATGAAATGTCTGGAAGATTGATAGATTCATTGTTATGCGACAAAACTAAAAAAATATTTCTTGGGCATTTAAGTAAGGAAAATAATTTTCCTGATTTGGCGTATGAATCAGTGCGAGCTGAAATAAATTTAAGTGAAAGTGCACATAATGCTGATGATTTTGATATAAGCGTAGCACATAGAGATAAGCCGTCGGAATGCATTGAATTCTAATATTTTATATTTGATATTGAAAATTAAGTTTATTTATTTTATAATGAAGTGACCTTTGAGGTTATTTATTACAAATGGAGGTTTATATGAAAAAGACAGTTATTACAGTAGTAGGTAAGGATACAGTTGGTATTATTGCAAAGGTTTGTACATATCTTGCGGACAATAATGTTAATATTTTAGATATTTCACAGACAATCGTTCAGGATTATTTTAATATGATGATGATTGTTGATGCGAACAATTCAGCAAAAGAGTTTAGTCAGCTTGCTGATGAACTTGAAGATTTAGGTAAGAGTATCGGTGTTCAGATTAAGATGCAGTCAGAAGATATCTTCAATATTATGCATAGAATATAGTCAGAGAGGTACATTGATATGATTAATATTTTTGAAGTAAATGAAACCAATAAAATGGTTGAGCAGATGAATCTTGACGTTAGAACAATAACTATGGGTATCAGTCTTCTTGATTGTATTGATTCAGATTTAGATGCTTTAAATGAAAAGATTTATAAGAAGATTACAACATTAGCTAAAGACCTCGTGTCTACAGGTAATCAGATAGAAAGAGAAATAGGTATTCCCATTGTAAATAAAAGAATTTCGGTTACTCCAATAGGTCTTGTTGGCGGTGCTGCCTGCAAAACTAAAGAAGATTTTGTAACAATTGCAAAGACTTTAGATAAGGTTGCAAAGGAAGTCGGAGTAAACTTTATTGGTGGTTATTCTGCACTTGTATCAAAAGGTATGACACCGGCAGAGGAATTGCTTATTCGTTCTATACCTGAAGCTCTTGCGTGCACAGAAAGAGTGTGTAGTTCTGTAAATGTAGGTTCTACAAAAACTGGTTTAAATATGGATGCTATCAAACTTATGGGTGAAGTAGTTGTTGAAGCAGCTGAATACACAAAGGAAAATGATTCTTTAGGATGCGCAAAACTTGTTATTTTCTGTAATGCACCAGATGACAATCCATTTATGGCAGGTGCATTCCATGGAGTTACAGAAGCCGATGCTATTATTAATGTCGGTGTAAGTGGTCCTGGTGTAGTTAAGAAAGCTCTTGAAAAGGTTCGTGGCGAGAACTTCGAGGTTCTTTGCGAAACAATCAAAAAGACAGCTTTTAAGGTTACAAGAGTTGGACAGTTAGTTGCTCAGGAAGCATCTAAGAGACTTGGTGTGCCTTTTGGTATCATCGATTTATCACTTGCTCCAACACCAGCAGTTGGTGATAGTGTTGCTGAAATTCTTGAAGAGATTGGACTTGAATCAGTTGGTGCTCCTGGTACTACAGCAGCATTAGCTCTTTTAAATGATCAGGTTAAGAAGGGTGGCGTTATGGCGTCATCGTACGTTGGAGGTTTAAGTGGTGCATTCATTCCGGTAAGCGAAGATCAGGGAATGATCGATGCAGTTGTAAATGGAGCTCTTACATTGGAAAAACTAGAAGCTATGACATGCGTTTGTTCAGTAGGTCTTGATATGATTGCAATTCCTGGAGATACACCTGCTACAACAATTTCTGGTATTATTGCAGATGAAGCTGCGATTGGTATGATTAATCAGAAGACAACAGCAGTAAGAATTATACCTGTAATTGGAAAAGGTGTTGGTGAAACAGTTGAATTTGGTGGATTACTTGGATATGCTCCTGTAATGCCAGTAAACAAGTTCTCTTGTGAAGCATTTGTAAATAGAGGTGGCCGAATCCCAGCCCCAATCCATAGCTTTAAAAACTAGCGCGAAACAATGAGCCAAGCGCCGATAGGCGATTTATAGAAAGAAATTAAAACGCAGAACTTTGCTAGCAAGGAGTTCTGCGTTTTTGTTTCTTTCTGAAAATGCCGTCATATAAGACGGCATTTTGCGAATGTCGCGTGGAGTAGGCGAAGCCGAGCGACGCGCGATATTCGAATAAAGAGTTCTGGGTCCTTTTTTGTTTCTAAAAAGCTCATCTTTTCGGCATTTGGCGACCTACGCGTGGAGTAGTCTATACGCACAACGCGCGTTATAACTTTCTCTGAAATTCATTAGGCAGCATAACATTATATTTATCTTTCACAATCATTCGATATAAATCATCTGCATATAAAGATTTTTTATAAAGTTCCATATTGTATTCAGGCAAAGAATTTAATTCATTTTCAGCCTTTGACATTTTAGTTAATAATTTAAAATCTTTATTTATATATTTGAATATTTTTTTACCATTTTTGTTTATGGCTAAAACTCTGGCAAAATCACAATACCCATGTTCCTTGTATTGACTAATAGATTCCTTTGTTTGACTTAAAATAATATTCATTAAAGCTCTAGATATAGATGAATAATTAGTGTTTTTGCTTTTGATAATTTTAATAAATTCGGTGAAAGTTGTAAAATTATCGACATTATTAATGATTCTATCAGATAAATCTGAAGAAATATCAAATATATCTAAAGGGTTATTTCTATATTCAATCAATTTATATAAAAGAAGTTTGCTATAATCATCCAAAAATACAGGGTAGAGTTCATTATTATTGTATTCATCACTAATAGTACTTAAATCATCGTTATTAAAACTAGAATTTAAATATTCTTCTCTTATACTAGAAGCAGAATATAATGGATTATTTCCCTTTTCATGATGATACGAGCTTTCAATTCTTTTTATTGAAATAGGCTTAATATTACTATTAAGTTTTTTGATACTTTTTATATATTCGATGCCGAGGATATTATTTGGCGACGATAGAATAGCATTGTATTTATCATCATTTAACTCGCTCATTAATGCTAAATGTCTAGCTTTGGCATAAGATAAGCCGGATTTTAAATGTTCTTTTAATGCATCCTTGTACCTGGCAGTTTCGTTTGTGAGAATATCAGCGATTTTATATAAAGCATCAATGTCATCGCATTCGCTACCAAAGCAAAGGTAGTCAATACATCCTAATTTATTTAAAATTGAAACAGCAGAATCAGCGAAATATTCCGCACTGGCGCATGAATATGGATAAGGCAATTCAATAACAATATCTGCACCACAATTAGTTGAAATATGACTTCTTAAATGTTTGTCAAAGATAGCTGGTTCACCGCGCTGGACATAATTACCGCTCATTATTACAAGAATTATATCGGCATTTGTGAGTTTTTTTGCCTGTTCGATATGATATTTATGACCCAAATGAAATGGATTATACTCTGCAATAATAGCTGTAATTGTCATATGTTTCTCCTTGATCTCTAATTTTAACAATCTTATTATATTACAAACATTTATTTTTTTAAAGTCTTTCACAAAACAAACACATTGAAAGTATATAAAATAGATATTGGTTGAAAATAATATAATAGATGGAGGCACTATGGTTGGTAAAGTAAAAAACAAAAAGAAAATATTGATTATTGCAGGAAGCATTGCTGCGGTTGCTGTAATAATCGTGGTTTTAATGCTTACAGTATTTAAGAAGGATAATTCTTATCAAGGCTTAGGGAATGCTGATGGCAGTAATGGTGAACCAAAGAATAACGAGAATAGCACGAATTTATCAAATGAGGTCGAATTCAAAGATGAAGAGTTAGAGACTATCATTTTGACAGATGAAGATATTGAAAATGGTGGAAATACCATAATGTTAGATGGCGCATCGGTTTCGTATAAAGGTGATAATATAAGTGTTAGCGGTACAGATGTTATTATTAGTGCGGCTGGCGAATACATTGTTAAAGGAAATTTAGATGACGGTAGAATTGTTGTGGACGCAGACAGCAAAGCGGATGTAACATTGATTTTTGCAGGTGTTACTATCTCAAATGAAGATAGTTGTGGTGTTTATGTAAAAAGTGCAGACAAAGTTATTATAAATCTTGCTGATGGCACTGAAAACACTATAACAGATGGTAGTGAATATGTTTATGATGATGAAACAAATGAGGAACCAAATTCAGCAATCTTTTCAAAGGATGATTTGGTTATTGCAGGAACAGGCAAACTTGTTGTAAATGGTAATTTCAATAATGGTATTACTTCAAAAGATGATCTTAAAATTACAGGTGGAGATATTATTGTTACAGCAATTAACAATGGTATTAAGGGTAAGGATTCCATTGCTGTTACTGGAGCAAATATAAATGTTACATCATCGGGTGATGGTCTTAAAGCAGATAATGAAACAGACCCTGAAAAAGGATATATTTATATTGAAAGTGGCGTGCTTAATATTACATCAGGCGAAGATGCAATGCAGGCAGCCACAGATATTGAAATTACAGATGGTACATTTACTATAGTAACAGGTGAAGGAAGTAAGGTTTCAAGTTCTAAAAATGAAGAATGGGGACGTCCTGGACAGTGGCAGGATAACAGTAATACAACTTCTGATACTGTAAGTAAAAAGGCTATTAAAGCAACTGGAAGTGTTAATATAAATGGCGGTACATTTGACATTGATTCAGAAGATGACGCAATCCATGCAAATGTAGATGTCGTAATTAACAAAGGTGAGTTTAAGGTTTTATCAGGAGATGATGGTATGCATGCTGATACAAATCTTACAATAAATGATGGTACAATAGACATCCAAAAGAGCTACGAAGGTATTGAGGCAACTAATATATATATTTGTGGTGGAAATATAAATGTAGTTGCAAGTGATGATGGATTAAATGCGGCAGGTGGAAATGATGGTTCTGCTATGGGAAGACCTGGAATGGGCGGATTTTCAGGATCATCAGGCGCTATTGAATTTACAGGAGGAACACTAACAATGGATGCTGGTGGAGATGGAGTAGATTCAAACGGAACAGTTGTTTTTGACGGCGGTAAAGTTATTGTTTACGGTCCTACAAATGATGGTAACGGAACACTTGATTATCAGAATTCATGGACACAAAATGGCGGTAGTTTTGTAGGCATAGGTAGCTCTGGTATGGCTCAAATGCCAGGAAATGCTTCAAAACAAAACTCTGTAATGATTGGATTTAGTACATCTTACGGAAGTGGCAATGTTGTAACTGTAAAGAATTCAAAAGGAGATATTGTTCTTGAAGTTGAAGGTAAAAAGACTTTCTCGAATGTAGTATTTTCTAATCCAGACCTTTTAACTGGTGAAACATACACAATATATGTGGATGGGGAAAAATACGAGGAATTTAAGATAAGTTCAGTATGTACTACTGTTGGAAATACCGGTGGCATGGGTGGACCTGGCGGAATGGGTCCTGGTGGCAACGGCGGCATGGGCGGCGGTCGTCCTGGCGGTTTTAGATAGTTTTTTATAGAGGTGGCATTATTGCTACCTCTTTTTGCTATATAAGAAAGTTCTTCGAACTTCCTTATATAGCAAAAAATGCTCCGCGAGGATGCGCACTCGCGCGAATGGAAATATGTCGCAAATGCGACCGCGCTCGGCGCGAGAATTTCGCAAGCGAAATTCTTTTTTGTATCGAAATAAATACAAGATTTTGGCAAAATTGCCCTTGTATACAAAATTCATTTGATTTATAATGATACTATATGGATAAAATTCCGCTTAATTACGAAAGGAGATAATGTCATGGCATTTATTGACGAGATCAAGGAAAGAGCAAGAGCAGACAAAAAGACTATTATTTTACCAGAGTCTATGGATAAGAGAATCTTTGAAGCTGCAGAAGAAATTTTAAAGGAAGGTATCGCTAACGTTGTTATTATTGGTAATGACGAGGAGATTAAGGCTAATTCAGAAGGCTTTGATGTAAGTGGTGCTACATTTATTAATCCTGCTACATATGAAAAGACAGCAGAATACATTGACCTTTTAGTTGAACTTAGAAAAAGCAAAGGTATGACAAGAGAAGAAGCAGAAAAGCTCCTTTTGAATGAATATATGTACTATGCGTGTATTATGGTTAAGGCTGGCGATGCAGATGGTGTTGTTTCAGGTGCATGTCACTCAACTGCAAACACATTGAAGCCTGCATTACAGATTATTAAGACAAAACCAGGTACAAAGCTTGTTTCGGCATTCTTTGTTGAAGTTGTTCCAAATTGTGAATATGGTGAGAACGGTACATTCATTTTTGGTGATAGTGGACTTGTTCAGAATCCAAATTCTGAAGAACTTGCAGCAATTGCAAAATCATCAGCTGAAAGTTTTGAATTATTAGTTGGTAAGGAAGCAAAGGTTGCTATGTTATCACATTCATCAATGGGTAGTGCAAAGCACGCTGACGTTGATAAGGTTGTAGAAGCTGTTAAAATCGCTAAGGCTGAATATCCAGAATTACAGCTTGATGGTGAATTACAGTTAGATGCAGCTATCGTTCCGGAAATTGGTGAATCAAAGGCTCCAGGCAGCAAGGTTGCAGGTCATGCAAATGTACTTATTTTCCCAGACCTTGATGCAGGTAACATTGGCTACAAACTTGTTCAAAGACTTGCAAAAGCAGAAGCTTACGGTCCTGTAACACAGGGTATTGCAAAACCAATCAACGATTTATCTAGAGGATGTTCTGCAAAGGATATCGTTGGTGTTGTTGCTATTACAGCTGTTCAGGCTCAGGCACAGTAAGATAAGAAAGGAAATTTTATTATGAATATTTTAGTTATTAATTGTGGTAGTTCATCACTTAAATATCAGTTAATCGATTCTGTTTCAGAGGACGTTTTAGCAAAGGGTCTTTGCGAAAGAATTGGTATCGACGGTAGATTAGTATATACACCAGCAGGTGGACAGAAAGAAATGACAGAAATTGATATGCCAGACCATACAGTTGCTGTTAAATCTGTACTTGATGCATTTGTAAATGAAAAAACAGGTGTTATTAAATCATTAAGCGAAGTAGGCGCTGTAGGACACAGAATCGTTCACGGTGGTGAAAAGTTTGCTGCTTCAACAATTATTACAGATGAAGTTATCGAAGGTATCAGAGAATGTTCTGACCTTGCACCTCTTCACAATCCAGCAAACCTTATCGGTATTGAAGCATGTAAGGCATTGATGCCTAATGTACCAATGGTAGCAGTATTTGATACAGCATTCCATCAGACAATGCCAGAAAAGGCATATATGTATGGTATTCCATATGATTGCTATACAGATTACAAGGTTAGAAAATATGGTTTCCACGGAACATCTCATTCATTTGTTTCAAAGGAAGCTGCTAAGTTTGCAGGCCTTGATATTAATAATTCAAAGATTATCGTATGTCACCTTGGAAATGGTTCAAGTATTTCAGCTGTATTAAATGGCAAGTCAGTAGATACAACAATGGGTCTTACTCCACTTGAAGGTCTTGTAATGGGTACAAGATGTGGTGATATTGATCCAGCCGCTATCGAATTTATTGCAAAGAAGAAAGGCCTTGACCTTGATGGCGTTATGACTCTTCTTAATAAGAAGTCAGGTGTTGAAGGTTTATCAGGTGTTTCAAGCGACTTTAGAGATTTAAATCAGGCAATGAAAAATGGAAATCCTAGAGCAAAACTTGCTTTAGAAGTATTCTGTTACAGAGTTGCTAAATTCGTTGGTTCATATGCAGCTGCAATGAATGGTGTTGATGCAATTGCATTTACAGCAGGTGTTGGTGAAAACGACGGACTCGTTAGAGAATGGGTACTTGATTATCTTACATATTTAGGCGTTGAATACGACAAGGAAGCAAATAATGTTAAAGGCGATTTAAAGATGCTTTCAACAGATTCTTCAAAAGTAAAAGTTATGGTAGTACCAACAAATGAAGAATTAGTAATAGCAAGAGATACATTGGAATTGGTTAAGTAGTTTTTTATTATGTTTTAGATAAATAAAAATCTTATACTAACAATAAAAAATAATTAAAAAAATTATTGACAAATCTTGCAACTGTATGTATAATCGTAAAAGTGCGATTAGGAAAGGAGTACTATGCTCATTGACTTATCGGAACTTTTATCCCATGAGGATAAAGAAAAAAGACTATCTTATCAGCTGGAGATGAAAGAATTTGAGACTAGTTTTGCTAAATATCCAGTTTCTATGAGAGAGCCTATAGAACTTGTATTTAAAGGTCTTGGGAAGAAAAAAATTCTTATAGAAAGCGATATGAAATTAGTTTTGATGATTCCATGCGACAGATGTTTAGAGGAAGTCGAAGTTCAATTAAATATTAAAACTTCAAAGGAAACAGACTTGGATGAGAAGAATGTTCCGGATGATGAGAAAGAAGAATATCTTTCAGGTACGTCCTTTGATGTAGAAAAGTTTGTTTACGGTGAGATTTTAGTGAATTTACCTATGAAAACTGTTTGCAACGAAGATTGCAAAGGTTTTTGTAATAGATGTGGCACGAATCTCAACCATGGTGAATGTGGTTGTGATACCACAGAATTAGACCCACGAATGGCGAAAGCTTTAGAGGTCTTTAATAGCTTTAAGGAGGTGTAAACCATGTCTATTTGTCCAAAGAATAAAACTTCAAAAGCAAGAAGAGATAAGAGAAGAGCTAACTGGAAAATGTCAGCTGCTAATCTCGTAAAGTGCAGCAAGTGTGGCGAATTAATGATGCCTCACAGAGTATGCAAGGCTTGCGGTTCATACAATAAGAAAGAAATAATTTCAGTTGGTGAATAATTATAAAAAATCGGGTAGGAATTCCTACTCGATTTTTTTATTTTATAGTTGATTTTTGCTCGTATTTTATGTATAGTATTCATTGGGTGTCATAATATTAAATATTGATGACATATGGAGGATATACATATGAGTGAAAAGACTATAGTAGCACTTGATGCCATGGGCGGAGATAATGCTCCTGTTGAGATGGTTAAGGGTGCGGTTGAGGCTACAAAGAGAGAACCTAATGTTATTGTTAAATTAGTTGGTATTGAAGCAGAAGTTAATAAAGAATTAGAAAAATACCAGTATAATAAAGAACAGATTCAGGTAGTAAATGCTACAGAGGTTATTGCTACAGAGGAACCTCCTGTAAATGCCATTAGAAAAAAGAAAGATTCTTAAATTGTTGTTGCTATGAACCTTGTTAAAAATGGTGAAGCGGACGCATTTGTATCATGTGGTAGCACTGGTGCAGTTTTAGTAGGCGGTCAGGTTATAATTGGAAGAATCAGAGGTATTGAAAGAGCGCCACTCGCTCCATTACTCCCTACAGCAAAGGGCGTATCCTTACTTATTGACTGTGGAGCAAATGTTGATGCCAGACCATCACATTTAGTACAGTTTGCTAAGTTGGGTTCAATATATATGGAAAACATCGTTGGTATTAAGAATCCTAGAGTTGCCATTGTTAATAATGGTGCCGAGGAAGAAAAGGGTAATGCTTTAGTTAAAGAAACATTCCCACTTCTTAAAGAATGTACAGACATTAACTTTATAGGAAGTATCGAAGCCAGAGAGATTCCAAGCGGATACGCAGATGTAATTGTAAGTGAAGCATTCGTTGGTAATGTTATACTTAAATTATATGAAGGTGTTGGTAGTACACTTGTTAAGGAGATTAAGAAGGGTCTTATGTCTTCTTTCAGATCCAAGATGGGTGCATTACTTATTAAACCAGCATTAAAGGAAACTATGAAAAAGTTTTCTACAGAAGACCATGGTGGAGCACCTATGCTCGGACTTAACGGATTGGTTGTTAAGGCACATGGTAATTCAACTTCATTAGAAGTTGCGAATTCAATAATTCAATGTGTGGAATTTACTGAACATAAGATCAATGATAAGATTAGAGAAAATCTTATAAACGAAGGTTAATTCCCCAAAAAAACATTTTTATTATCGAAAGGAAGTATTTGAAATGGAATTTGAAAAGTTACAAGGAATAATTGCAGAGGTTTTAAATGTTGATGCAGATGAAGTTACAATGGATTCAACATTCACAGATGATTTAGGAGCTGACTCTCTTGATATTTACCAGATTGTTATGGGTATCGAAGAAGAATTTGATATTGAAATCCCAGCTGAATCAGCTGAAACAATCACAACAGTTGCTGATGCTGTTGAAGCAATTAAAGGCGTAATGAACAACTAATTCAGATAAAATTTATTTAGTAAATTTAACCGAGTAGGAGGATTATGCCTCCTACTCGTTTATTTCTTTTTAAGAAGAGGTTAGTATTTTGGATAATAAATTACAGGAATTTGAAAAGAATATAGGTTACATATTTAAAGACAAAAATCTTTTAAGACTTGCATTGATGCATAGTTCATATAATTCAACCACGAAGGATGTAAACACTAACAACGAACGTCTTGAGTTTTTAGGCGACGCTGTATTAGAACTTATGTCCAGCGAATTTTTGTTTAATGAATATAAGGATAAGCCTGAAGGAGAACTCACAAAAATAAGAGCAAGCTTAGTTTGTGAGCCTACATTGGCAGAGTGTGCCAGAGGTATAAATATTGGTAGGTATATGCTCCTTGGCAAGGGTGAATACATTACAGGTGGAAATGACAGGGATTCTATTATTTCTGATGCAATGGAAGCGCTTATCGGTGCAATTTATTTAGACGGTGGATTTGCATTTGCGAAAGAATTTGTGTTAAAATATGTACTTAATGATATAGAAAATAAGCAATTGTTTTATGATAGTAAGACAATTTTACAGGAAATGGTTCAAAAGAAGCATAACTGTACTGCGGAGTATGTTTTGCTAGATTCGTATGGACCTGACCATGACAAAACCTTTGTTGTAGAGGTAAGAATTGGTAATGATGTTTTAGGTCATGGCAAGGGAAGAACAAAGAAAAGAGCTGAACAAATGGCAGCGTATGAGGCTATATTAAACTTGAAGGCAGGTAAATAAATGTATTTAAAAAGTATAGAGGTTCAAGGATTTAAATCCTTTGCAAATAAAATAAAGTTTGAGTTTCACAATGGTATTACAGGTATTGTTGGACCAAATGGTAGTGGTAAGAGTAATGTTGCGGACGCAGTTAGATGGGTTCTTGGTGAACAGAGAATTAAACAGCTCCGTGGTGGAAAGATGGAAGATGTTATCTTTGCCGGAACACAGAACAGAAAGCCACTTGGTTTTGCATATGTTGCGATAACATTGGATAATTCAGACAAGCAGCTTGCAGTTGATTTTGACGAAGTTACTGTGGCTAGAAGATTGTATCGTTCAGGTGAAAGTGAATATTTGATAAATGGTGCTATTTGCCGTCTTAAGGATGTTCATGAACTGTTCTATGACACAGGTATCGGTAAGGAAGGTTATTCTATTATCGGACAGGGTCAGATTGATAAAATCCTTAGCGGTAAGCCTGAAGAAAAGAGAGAACTTTTCGATGAAGCTGCAGGTATTGTAAAGTTTAAGAGAAGAAAACTTGAAGCCATCAAGAAACTTGAGAATCAGAGACAGAATTTAACTCGTGTATCTGATATTTTAAGTGAACTTGAAAAGCAGGTTGGACCATTGTCAAGACAGTCTGAAACTGCAAGAACATATCTTAAATTAAAAGAAGAATTAAAGTCATATGATATTAATTTATTCCTTCTTGAAATTGGTGCAATTAGAAAACAACTTGCTGAAGTTGATGATAAATACGCAATTGCACAAAATGATTTCGAAGAAAGTAAAGAAGCTTTAGAAGAAATTAAGAATAAATATGATGAACTTGATAAATTCATTGAAGACCTTGACAATAACCTTGAAGAAATGAAGAATAAGTTAAATGAAGTGAATTTAACTAAGGAAAAGCTTGAAGGTGAAGTTAAAGTATTAAATGAGCAGATAAATTCAGATAAGATTAATGATACACATTACAAAAATCGTATTGATGCCATTAATGAAGAAATAAATAGCAAAAATACTGAAAAGAAAGCATATCTTGAAGAAAAAGAACAGTTAAAAGATATGTCAAAAAATGCTGAAAGCCTCAAGGCTGATGCAGACAGCAAGGTTGCAGTATACACTAAGGAAGTGGAAGATTTATCTGAACAGGTTGAAGGTAAGAAAAACGATATCATTAACCTCTTAAATGAAAAAGCAGGCGTATCAGCTAAAATCCAGCGTTACGATACTATGCTTGAGCAGATAAATTTAAGAAAAGCAGAACTTAATCAAAAACTTGTTAAATCAAAGAGTGATGCGACAAGACAGGAAGAGATTATCAATGAACTTACAGAAGAATTAAAGGAAGTAAACGCTAAAATCATTGAAATCACTGATGAACAAAATGCAGCAGAAGACAAACTTAATGAAATAAAGAGAAGTACTGATGAATTGTTCAAGAATAAGAACGCTTATGACAGACAGTACAATCAGGCGGTATCACAACTTGAGACTTTAAAGAACATTACTGAAAGATACGAAGGTTACGGCAATAGTATCAAGAAAATAATGGAACTTAAGGAAACTAAAAAAGGTATTATCGGTGTTGTTGCTGATATTATCAAGGTTGACAAGAAGTATGAAGTTGCCATTGAAACAGCGCTTGGTGGTAATATTCAAAATGTTGTTACAGACAATGAAATCACAGCAAAAGAAGCTATTGAATTCTTAAAACAGGGTAAATATGGACGAGCAACATTCCTTCCACTTAGCAGCATTGCCAATAAAACAGGCTTTACAAATGACCGAGTATTCGAAGAAAAAGGTGTTATCGGTCTTGCAAGTGACCTTGTAACTATTAAGAAAGAATATGAAAATATCAGCAAATTCCTTCTTGGTAGAATAGTTGTTGCTGATACTATTGATAATGCATTGAGCCTTGCGAGAAAATATAACTATACACTTCGTATAGTTACACTTGAAGGTGAACTTCTTAATGCAGGCGGTTCAATGTCCGGTGGTGCGTTCAAGAATAATAGCAATCTTCTTGGTAGAAGAAGAGAATTGCAGGAACTTGAGAAACTTATTGAAGAACTTAAAGTTAAAATGTCTGACACAGATAAGCAGATTGCGAAGAATGCAGAACTTAAGAAGGTTTATAATGAAGAACTCGAACAGATTAAGATTACATTAAATGAACAGTTCCTTGTACAGAATACTGTTAAGATGAACCTTAATACTGCAGATGAAAAGAAAAATGAACTTTCAAATATATTTGATGATTTCAACAGAGAAAAGGATGAGATTGGTGCTCAGATTGTTGATATCAACGCAAATTATGAAGCATTAAAGACTGAACTTGATACATTTGATGAAAGAAATAAACTTATTGAAAATGAGATTATTGAATTAAATGGTAAGATTGAGGCGGCTAAAGAGCAAGAGTCTAATATGATGAAGGATAACGAGGAATTAAGAATTAATCTTTCTAACCTTAATCAGAAAAAGACATTTATCAATGATAATATTGATAGAATTGATGCTGAAATTTCAAAACTTAATGAAGAAATTGAAAGTATCAATGAAAATAGAAAAATCGCAGCAGGCCAGGCAGATGAGAAGTATGCAAATATTGAAGCGATAAATAAAACTATTGAAGCGGCAGTTTCAGAGGCAGACGTGCTTAAAACTAAGATTGATGAATTATCTAAGGATAAGGATTCACAGAGTAAAGAGCACAAAGAATTCTTTGCTAAACGTGAAGAAATCACCGATTTGATTTCAAATCTTGATAAAGAAATTTACAGATTGTCAAATCAAAAGGAAAAATTAGAAGAATCAAACGAGAAGTTTGTTAACTATATGTGGGAAGAATATGAGCTTACATATGGTACAGCTCTTGAACTTAAGAATGAAGAATTAGGTGACAGCACTGCTAATCTTAGAAAGAACATCAGTAGTTTGAAGTCGCAGATTAAGAATTTAGGTTCAGTTAATGTAAATGCCATCGAAGAGTATAAGGAAGTATCTGAAAGATATGAATTCTTAAAGACTCAGCATGATGACCTTATTACTGCTGAAAATTCACTTCTTAAGATTATTGAAGAACTTGATGACGGCATGAAGAAACAGTTCACAGAAAAATTTGCTGAAATTAAGGTTGAGTTCGACAAAGTATTTAAGGAATTATTTGGCGGTGGCCAGGGTACAATTGAATTAAATGACGATGAAGATATCCTTGAGGCTGGAATCAATATTATTTCACAGCCACCAGGAAAGAAATTACAGAACATGATGCAGTTATCAGGTGGTGAAAAGGCATTGACAGCCATTGCGTTGTTATTTGCTATTCAGAACTTGAAACCATCACCATTCTGTCTTCTTGATGAAATCGAGGCAGCGCTTGACGACTCGAACGTTGTAAGATTTGCAGAATACTTACACAAACTTACTGACCATACACAGTTCATTGTAATCACACATAGAAGAGGTACAATGAATGCGTCAGACAGACTGTATGGTATTACAATGCAGGAGAAGGGTGTATCTACATTGGTTTCAGTTAATTTGATTGATGAGAAGAATTTTTCATAAGGGATTGGAGTGATAATATGTCAGAAGAAAAGAAAGGCTTTTTTGCCAAATTAATTTCAGGTCTTTCAAAAACCAGAAGCAATATCGTATCCGGTATTGATAGTATTTTCAAGGGCTTTAGCAAGATTGATGATGACTTTTATGAGGAACTTGAAGAGATTCTTATAATGGGTGATATCGGTGTTGTTACTACTGAAAAAATCATTGAAGGCCTCAAAGAAAAAGTAAAAGAAAATAAAATAAAGGAACCTGAGGAATGTAAGGAACTCCTTATTAACACCATTAAAGAGCAGATGGATATAGGTGAAAATGCTTACGAATTTGAAAATCAGAAAAGCGTTATCCTTGTTATCGGTGTAAATGGTGTTGGTAAGACTACATCCATTGGTAAACTTGCTGGTAATCTTAAAGCACAGGGTAAGAAGGTTGTATTAGCTGCTGCCGATACATTTAGAGCAGGTGCTATAAAACAGCTTGAAGAATGGGCTAACAGAGCAGGTGTTGACATTATTTCAGGAAATGAAGGTGGCGACCCAGGTGCAGTTATCTACGATGCGGTAGGTGCTGCGAAAGCAAGAAATGCAGATGTGCTCATTATTGATACAGCAGGTCGTCTTCATAACAAAAAAAATCTCATGGAAGAGTTAAAGAAGATTGACAGAATCCTCGAAAAGGAATATCCTAATGTGTATAGGGAAACACTTATTGTTCTTGATGGAACAACTGGGCAGAATGCGCTAGTGCAGGCTAGAGAGTTTATGAATGCTGCAAACATTACTGGTATCGTGCTTACAAAACTTGATGGTACAGCCAAGGGTGGTATTGCAGTTGCTATTCAGTCAGAGCTTTCTATACCAGTTAAATATATTTGTGTAGGCGAGCAGATTGACGATTTGGAGAAGTTTAATTCAGAACAATTTGTTAATGCGTTATTTACACAAGAATAAGGAAGGTAGTTTATTATGATGACAGAATTGACATTGGAAAAATTTGAGGAAGCCTCAGAGATAGTTAAAAAGGTTACATTGCCTACAAATCTTGTATACAGTGATTTTTTTAGTAATCAGTGTGGCAATAAGGTTTATTTAAAACCTGAAAATATGCAGTTTACAGGTGCATATAAGGTTAGAGGTGCTTATTATAAGATTAGCCAGTTAACTGAAGAAGAAAGAGCAAAGGGACTTGTTACAGCTTCTGCTGGTAACCATGCCCAGGGTGTTGCCAATGCAGCGAAAATGTATGGTGTTGATGCAACAGTTGTTATGCCTACAGTTACACCTCTTATGAAAGTTAACAGAACAAGAAGCTATGGTGCAAATGTTGTGCTTCATGGAAATGTATACGACGAAGCTTGCGCTGAGGCTTATAGATTATCAGAAGAAAAGGGACTTACATTTGTACATCCTTTCGATGATTTAGAAGTTGCCACAGGACAGGGAACAATCGCTATGGAAATTTTCAAGGAACTTCCAACAGTTGATTACATACTTGTACCAATTGGTGGCGGCGGACTTGCTTGTGGTGTTAGTGCATTGGCAAAGATGCTTAATCCAAACATTAAGGTTATCGGTGTTGAACCAGAAGGCGCTGCTTGTATGAAGGCTTCTTTAGAAAAGGGCGAAATCGTTACATTGCCTTCGGCTCTTACAATTGCTGATGGTACAGCAGTTAAGACTGGCGGTAGCATTGTATTCCCTTATATTCAGAAGAATATTGATGATATCATTACTGTAAGCGATGATGAACTTATAGATGTATTCCTTGATATGGTTGAAAATCACAAGATGGTATGCGAGAACTCTGGTTTACTTACAGTTGCTGCGCTTAAACATCTTGACTGCAAGGATAAGAAGGTTGTATCTATCTTAAGTGGTGGTAATATGGATATTATCACAATGTCATCTACATTACAGCATGGACTTATCCAGAGAGGAAGAATCTTTACTGTATCAGTACTTCTTCCTGATAAGCCAGGTGAACTTGTACGTGTTGCACAGGTTGTTGCAGAACAGCAGGGTAATGTTGTTAAATTGGAGCATAATCAGTTTGTAAATATTAACAGAAATGCTCAGGTAGAACTTAGAATTACACTTGAAACATTTGGTGCAGAACATAAGCAGCAGATAGTTGATAAGTTAGAGGAAATGGGTTATAAGCCAAAGATTGTTAGAACAAATTTGTAGGATATTTTGAATGTGTCAAGAAAAAATACTTGACACATTCTTTTTTATGTTGTATTATATCCTACGGTGCTAAAAGTATCAAAGTAGGTGTTTTATGGAAAGTATTGTAAAACAAGCTTTATTGTATGATTTTTATGGAGAACTTTTAACTGAACATCAAAAGAGTGTCTATGAAGATTATATTTTAAATGACATAGGGCTTAGTGAGATTGCTCTTGAAAGAGGCATTAGTCGTCAGGGTGTACATGATCTTGTGAAAAGATGTGGTAAGATTCTTGAAGGCTACGAAGAAAAACTTCATTTGGTAGAAAAGTTTTTAAAAGCAAAGGATGAAGTTGCGAATATTGAAAAACTTGCAATCAAATTAGAAGAAACTAAGGATATTGAATTAGTTAAAGAGATTACTAAAATTACACAGAGTATACTAGAAGAGATGTAGATTCGGAAAGGATTTGTTATGGCATTTGAAAGCTTGTCAGATAAATTGCAAAATATTTTCAAAAACTTAAGAAGCAAGGGTAAACTTACTGAAAGTGATGTAAAGGCTGCTTTAAAAGAAGTTAAGATGGCGCTTTTGGAAGCGGACGTTAGTTTTAAAGTTGTTAAGCAGTTCATTAACAGCGTTACCGAAAGAGCCGTTGGTTCTGAAGTAATGACAAGTCTTACACCTGGACAGATGGTTATAAAGATTGTTAATGAAGAGATGGTTAGCCTTATGGGTTCTGAAACCACTGAGATTTCATTGAAGCCATCTAACGAGATTACAGTCATTATGATGATGGGTCTTCAGGGTGCAGGTAAGACAACAACTGCTGCAAAGTTAGCATCAAAGTTTAAGAGCAAAGGTCGTAAGCCACTTTTAGTTGGTTGTGATATTTACAGACCTGCAGCGATTGAACAGTTGAAGATTAATGGTGAAAAGGTTGATGTACCTGTATTTGAGATGGGTACAAAACATGAACCGGTAAACATTGCAAAGGCTGCTATTGAGCATGCAAAGAGCAATGGTATGAATGTGGTTATCCTTGATACGGCTGGTCGACTTCATGTTGATGAGGACATGATGAACGAACTTGCTAAAATCAGAGAGAACATAGATATACATCAGACTATATTAGTTGTTGACTCTATGACAGGTCAGGATGCGGTAAATGTTGCATCTAACTTTGAAGAAAAGATTGGTATTGACGGTGTAATCCTTACAAAACTTGATGGTGATACAAGAGGTGGTGCGGCACTTTCGATTAAGAGTGTCACAGGAAAACCTATTTTGTATGTATCAACAGGTGAAAAATTAACAGACATTGAGCAGTTCCATCCTGATAGAATGGCTTCAAGAATCTTAGGTATGGGAGATGTACTTTCTCTCATTGAAAAGGCCGAGGCAAATATTGATGCTGAAAAAGCCAAAGAGATGGAAAAGAAGATGCGTAAGGCCGAATTTGACTTTAACGATTATCTTGAATCTATGGCTCAGATGAAAAATATGGGTGGTATGGCTGAAATCCTTAATATGATGCCTGGTATGGGTGCACAACTTAAAGGTGCGCAGTTGCCAGATGAAAAGGCTTTAGGTAGAATTGAAGCAATCATATTATCCATGACTCCTAAAGAAAGGAGTAACCCTAGTATACTGAATCCTTCGAGAAAGTATCGAATTGCAAAAGGTGCAGGTGTTGATATTGCAGAAGTAAACAGACTTGTGAAGCAGTTCGAACAGTCTAAAAAGATGATGAAACAGTTTTCAGGTATGATGGGCGGTAAACGCGGTGGTAAAATGGGACGATTTAAGTTTCCATTCTAACTATATCACAGAGCTGTGTAAATATGGCTCTAAAAACATTTAATTATTTTATTTTAAAAATGGAGGAAATTAAAAATGGCAGTAAAGATGAGATTAAGAAGAATGGGTCAGAAGAAAGCACCTTTCTATAGAATAGTAGTTGCAGATTCAAGATCACCAAGAGATGGAAGATTTATCGAAGAAGTAGGTACTTATGACCCAACAGTTGAACCAAGTGCAGTAACATTCAATGAAGAATTAACAAAGAAGTGGTTAGGCAATGGTGCACAGCCAACAGAAACAGTAGCTAAGTTATTAAAGCAGGCTGGTATCGAAAAATAATAGATACTGCGAATTTGCAGAAAAGAGGCAACAATGAGAGAATTAGTAGAAATAATTGCAAAAGCATTAGTAGATTCTCCTGAAGAAGTTGTTGTAACTGAAAGAGAAGATGGCAACGCACTTATTATCGAGCTTAAGGTAGCAAAGAATGATATGGGTAAGGTTATCGGTAAGCAGGGTCGTATAGCTAAGGCTATTCGTTCTGTTGTAAAGGCAGCTTCTACAAAGGAAGATAAGAAAGTTATTGTAGACATTTTACAGTAAGATTTAAGGTGAGTCAGACAAAAGCCTGGCTCACCTTTGTTGCAAATAATGGAGGTTAGTGTGCTATGGAAAATTATTTTAGAGTTGGTGTTATTACAAATACTCACGGATTAAAGGGCGAAGTTAAGGTTTTTCCTACAACTGATGATGCTGATAGATATTATGATTTGAAAGAAGTTGTAATTAATCCTGAAAAGGAAAACATTACATTGAAAATAAAAAATGTTAGATTCTTTAAGAATCTTGTTATTGTTAAGTTTGAAGGCATTGATGATATCAATGATGTTGAAAAATATAAAGGTAAAGATTTATACGTATCAAGAGAAAATGCGGTACCACTTGAGGAAAATGAGTATTACATTGCAGATTTAATTGATATGGACATTTATGATGAGGAAGGAAACAAAATTGGCGTATTATATGATGTTATGCAGACTGGCGCTAATGATGTTTACGTTATAAATTTAGATGACGGTAGAGAGTTATTATTGCCTGTTATCGATGAAACAGTACTTGATGTTAATTTAGATGAAAATAAAATCACAGTGCATATTCTTGATGGTTTATTATAAAGGGATTTAGATTATGAATTATTATATTATGACATTGTTTCCTGAAATGGTAATGAACGGACTCAATGAAAGCATTATTGGACGAGCAGTGAATAACGGTCTTATTTCAATTAATCCAGTGAATATAAGAGATTATTCTAATGATAAGCATGGCCACGTTGATGATTATCCATACGGTGGAGGTGCGGGAATGGTAATAAAGGCTGCTCCAGTATATGATTGTTTTCAAGATATTCGACAGAAAATGACGGGAAAACCACCAAAAGTTTTATTTATGTCACCTAAAGGTAAGGTTTTTAATCAAAAAATGGCGACAGAACTTGCAAAAGAAGAAAATATTGTCTTTTTATGCGGTCATTACGAAGGCATTGACCAAAGAGCTTTGGATTTGATTGTTACAGATGAAGTTTCACTTGGTGATTTTGTGCTTACAGGTGGCGAATTGCCTGCAATGGTTATGATTGATGCTATTTCAAGGCATATTAAAGGCGTGCTTAACAATGAGGATTCAGCAGTTACTGAAAGTTTTACAGATGATTTACTTGAACATCCTCAATACACCAGACCAGAGACTTTTATGGATATGAAAGTACCAGAAGTTTTACTCAGTGGAAATCATAAAAAAATTGAGGAATGGCGCATGGCAGAGTCGATAAGGGAAACAAAAGAAAAAAGACCTGATTTATATGAAAAGTTTATCCATAGAAGTGTTGAATAAAAAGTCTTTCTATGATAGAATACAATGTGGTAAAGGAGGTATCTTAAATGGGATACTGTGATATACATTGTCATATAATTCCAGGGGTGGATGATGGTTCAAAAGATTTGGCTGAATCTATTGGTATGATTGAGATTGCTGCTAAAAGCGGAATTACAGATATCATTTTGACACCACATTATAAACCGGGAAGATTAGAGCATAGTAAAGAGCGGTTTTTTAAAGAACTTGAAACTTTAAAAAAACATGTCAAAGACAATGGTTTTGATGTTAATTTATATTTGGGAACTGAACTTATGTTTAGTGAGGATTGCATTGAACTGTTGGAAAATGACAAGATTTTGTCGATGAATGATTCGAAGCATATCTTGGTTGAGTTTAGACCTATGGATAGTGCTAAATATATAAAAGATTGTCTTTATAAGATTACTTGCTGCGGGTATACACCAGTGCTTGCTCATGTCGAAAGATATGTTTCTATGATTGAAGCGTATGATGATATTGAGGAAATTATAAATAGAGGTGCATTGATTCAGGTTAATGCGTCATCAGTGATTGGAAAAATCGGTGGTAAGGTTAAAAAATTCATAAAGATGCTTATGAAGTATGATATGTTGCATTTTATTGGGACTGATGCTCATGACATAAAGGAGCGTACGCCTGATATGAAAAAGTGCGCAGATTATATCGAAAAAAAATTCGGTAAAGAATACAGGGATGAATTGTTAATCAATAATCCTGTTAAGTATTTTAATATAACAAGATAATATAATGAAAGGCCAGGTTAGACTAATGGAACAGAACAACAGAGAAGAAGTAGAAATTGACTTAAAGCAGATATTTTATTTGTTATTAGACAAGTTATTTATTATTCTTGCATGCGGAGTATTAGTTGGAGTTTTAGCATTTGCTTACACAAAATTATTGGTAAAACCTACTTATCAGTCGGTTACAACAACATTTGTAGTAAAAAATGAGGAGCAGTCTGGAAATCTTGATCAGAGCGACTTTGTTACAGGTAATTATTTATCAAAGAACTACGTTGAAATAGTTCAAAGTAACACGGTTTTTGAAGAAGTTATTGATGTTCTTGAACTTGATATGAGTGTTGCAAAACTTAAAGGAATGGTTAAAGTTGAGAACATTACTGATACACAGATTATTAAGATAACAGTTGAAGACACAGACCCTGGTAGAGCACAGGAGATAGCTAATGCTGTTAGAATTGCATCAGAAAAAGCTATTGTTAGAATAGTTGATGTACCTGGTGTTCAGTGTGTGGATGCTGCAACATATCCAAAATCACCTTCTAGCCCAAATGTGGCAAGAAATGTTATTATCGGTGCTTTAGTTGGTGTGTTTTTGTCGATTGTAGTTATCGTTGTTAGATTTATTATGGATGATACAATTAAATCACCAGAAGATATTGAAAGATATTTAGGAATGAGTACACTTGCATCTATTCCAATTATGGAAGAAGCTGAGTATGACGGAGAAAAGAAACCAACAAACAAGAAACCTCTTCGTCCAGAAAAGAAACAAAAGAGAGAAGTTGTTAGATAGTATAATTCAACTTAAGGAAAGGAATAGATGATATGCAAAGTATAAATATAGATAAAATTAAAAAACTTGATAATGTTGTAAATGAAGCATATAAGAGACTTAGAACTAATGTACAGCTTTGTGGTGAAGAGGTTAAGATTATTTCTGTAACAAGTAACATTCCAAATGAAGGAAAAAGTTCAGTTGCTTTTAATCTTGCTAAATCATTGGCAGAGGTTGGTAAAAAGGTTGCATTTGTTGACTGTGATATGAGAAAATCCGTTCTTATCGGAAGATATAAGGTAAATAAGAGTGTTAAAGGTTTATCTCAGTATCTTTCAGGACTTAATGATTATGAAGAAGTTGTTTATGCAACAAATGTTGAAAATCTTCATGTTATATTCTCAGGTCCTGTACCACCTAACCCAGCTGAACTTTTAGGTGGTAACAAATTTAAGTCAATGCTTAGAAAACAAAAATCAGTATATGACTACATTATTTTGGATACACCACCTATTGGAAGTGTTGTTGACGGTGTAATTGTAGCACAGAATAGTGATGGCGCTATATTTGTTATAGGTCACGGTGAAATCAGTCATAAATTTGCTAAAAACACAAAACTTCAGTTAGAAAAATGTAACTGTAAGATACTTGGTGCGGTACTTAATAAGGTTCCAACAGGTGATAATGGTTACTATGGCAAATATTATGGTAAGTATTATGGTAAATATTACGGAAGTTATGGTTCTTACGGTAGTTACGAAAAAGAATAGTTAGGCGAAAGGTTTAGGTGCATTTATGAAAAATAGAACTTTACCTAAATTAATATTGGTTATATCAGCCATCATATTTCTTCTAGTTATTTTGATAGTTGGAAGCAGAGATAGAGTAGGTCCTTATATTGATTTTACAGATGATTGCGTTTCGACTTTCAATGAAAATGATGATGTTGAATTGTTATTACAAGGTGTTACAGCACTTGATGACAAAGATGGTGATGTTACAGATTCTATAAGAATACAGAATATTAATGTTTTTGTTGATAGAGGTGAAATTATTGTTCATTATTCAGCAAAAGATAGTAGTAACAATGTAACAGAGGTGTCAAAAGCAATTGCATATACTGGCACTAAAGAGTTTATTGATTTTTCAGTATTAGATGAAGCAATTTTTAATGATGAAGAGTCAGGCGAAGAATCAGGTGAAGAGTCGGGCGAAGAAAGTGCTAACGATGCAAGTTCAAGTTCGGTTAATAATGAGACTTCATCAAGTGATTCAAATGTGACATCAAGTTCGATTGAAAATGAAACACCTGGTGAAACTACAACAAAAGCTGAAGAAACTACTACAAAAAAAGAACCACAAGAAATTGAAACTACAACGACAACTCAGGTTGAACAATTAGAAGATGAGACAATTGTATTTGAGCCAATTAATAGAGCTGAAGTTGATGAGACAGGTATACCTCAGATAAGGATGAAATACAGTCGCATGGTTATTAAAAAGGGTGAACGATTTAATTTCATGTCAGCCCTTGGCGAGTGGTATGATGATAAAGATGATGTTAGTAGACGAGTTATCATTATTGGTGAATATGATGTAAATGTTCCAGGAACATATAATCTTACATATTATGTAACTGATAGTGATAAGAATGTATCAAATAAAGAAAAATTAGTATTGGTTGTACAATAATTTAAAAAAACACTTGCATATATATAGTTTTTATGATAATATTTGAATGTTGTGATTAAGACGAGATGTTCCTCTGTTACATATTTAGGTATTTAAGAACATCGATTATTTTAAGGAGGTTCACACAAATGAACGAAATTATCAAAAATATTGAAGCAGCTCAGTTAAAAGAAGTAGCAGAATTTAACGTAGGTGATACAGTTAAAGTTTATGCTAAAATCAAAGAAGGTAACAGAGAAAGAGTTCAGGTTTTCGAAGGAACTGTTATTAAGAGACAGGGCGGAAGCTCAAGAGAAACTTTCACAGTTAGAAAGAACTCTAATGGTATCGGCGTAGAAAAGACATGGCCATTACACTCACCAACAATCGAAAAGATTGAAGTTGTAAGACTTGGTAAGGTAAGAAGAGCTAAACTTAACTACTTAAGAGACAGAGTAGGTAAGGCTGCTAAGGTTAAAGAATTAGTAAAATAATTCAATTAAAATGAGACAAATGCAAGCGATTGTATTTGTCTCTTTGTGTTTTAAGGTGATATTATGAGAATGAATGATGAAGATTCAAAGAAAAATTTAATATTTGATGTTATACTAAAATGGGTAGTTGATATTATTCTAGTTGTTGTATTTGCATTGTTTATTATTAATTATTATGGTGAAAGTGCAGTTGTTTCAGGTAATTCGATGAATCCTATTGTTGAAAATGAGGAAATGGTATTATTAGACCAATTGTCATATGAATTAAAAGAACCCAAAAGATTTGATGTTATTGCATATGTATCTAGAAGTGGTGATGTATCAATAAAAAGAATAATCGGATTGCCAGGTGAAACTGTTCAAATTATTGATAATACAATATATATTGATGGTGAAGAAATAGAAGATAAATATTTTGATGGAAAATTTGAAAGTGGTTATGTTGATGAAGCGATTGTAATTGGTGACAATGAATATTTTGTTATGGGTGATAATCGAAATGTTAGTGAAGATAGTCGTTTTGAATATGTAGGAAATATTAGTAAAGATGATATTCTTGGTAAGATATGGTTTGTATGTTACCCATTTAATAAATTAAGAATGTTATAGAAAGTGGTGAAATTATGAATATTCAATGGTATCCTGGTCATATGACTAAAGCTAAAAGAATGATGGAAGAGGATATTAAATTAATAGATTTAGTTATTGAGATTGTTGATGCAAGGTCCCCAATGAGTAGCAGAAATCCTGATATTGATACTCTTGGTAAAAATAAAGCTAGACTTGTATTATTAAATAAATCCGACTTATCTGATGAGAGCGCAAATGTAAAATGGATGGAATTCTTTAAAAATAAAGGTTTTCATGTTCTTGAGATTAATTCTAAATCAGGTAAAGGAATCAACCAAATTAATGGGATTATTGCGACTGCATGTAAGGAAAAAATTGAAAGAGATAAGAGACGCGGAATTCACAATCGTCCAGTAAGAGCGATGGTTGTTGGAATACCAAATGTAGGAAAGTCTACATTTATAAATTCTTATGCAAAAAAGGCATGCACAAAAACAGGCAATAAACCAGGTGTTACAAAAGGAAAGCAATGGATTAAATTAAGTAAAACATTAGAACTTTTGGATACACCAGGAATCTTATGGCCTAAATTTGAAGACCAACAAGTTGGTATAAAATTGGCATTGTTAGGTTCCATAAAAGATGATATATTAAACTTAGGTGAATTGGCACTTGAACTTATCAAAATTTTAAATGAAAACTATCCTTCAGTGTTAAAAGAAAGATACAATATAGAGGCGGACCTTGAACCAGTTGCAATTTTAGAAGAAATTGCAAAGGTAAGAGGATGTAAACTTAAAGGTGATCAGTTAGATTTTGATAAGGCAGCGACCTTATTTATTGATGATTTTAGAAGTGGACGATTAGGAAGGATAACTTTAGAGTTACCGATGTAGTAAATTATGGATTTTTTTAGAGATAATAAAAAAGAATTTATAAAATTAGGGATTTCTATTGTAATTGTATTATCAATTTTATTTGTCATTAACAAATGCTTGGTATCGCTTATTAAGGTAAATGGTGATTCGATGAAACCAGCATTAAATGATAAGGATATCATACTTATTGATAAAACTGTAAAAGAAGATGAGTATGAGCGATTCGATATAATTGCATTTAAATATGTATATGATAACAAAGATGTGTATTTGAAGCGAATTATAGGTTTACCTAATGAGACAATTGAAATTATTGATAATGTAATTTACATTGATGGTGAGCGTTTAAACGAATTTTATGGTGCATTTAGTGATGCCAGAGAAAGCCCTGATATTATTAGTTATTTAAGTGATTATCCAAAGACAAAATTGGGTAAGGATGAATATTTTGTCATTGGAGATAATCGTTATGTTAGTGATGACAGCAGGAACTTTGGACCTATAACAAAAGATTTGATTTTAGGCAGAGCGGTATTTAGAATTTGGGATTTTAATAGTTTTGGTTCATTAAAATACCAATAATTTATGGAGTAAATTATGAGAAACAGAAAAAAAGAAGCATTTTGGGATTGGATAAGATTTTTAGTATTTGCAATTATTATTTTAGGTGCAATATACTGGGTGTTGTCTTTCTTAGGACAGAGAACAATAATAATTGGCGATTCTATGTATCCAACACTTGAAGATGGCGACAGTGTATTTGTAAATAAACTTGAATATAAGAATAATGATATCGAACGTTTTGATGTTGTTGTATTTCCGCATTATAACGAAGTAATGCAGAAAGAGGTATTTTATATCAAACGAGTTATTGGTATGCCTAATGATATTATTCGTATTTCCAATGCCGTAATATACATTAACGAAGAACCTCTCGAAGAATATTACGGTTATTACGATATGGATATGCCGTTTTATTGTGGTGTTGCCGAAGAAGAAATTGTTCTAGGTGAAAATGAATATTTCGTTTTAGGCGACAATAGAAATGACAGTGATGACAGTAGAAAATTTGGTCCTATAAGTAGGGATATTATTATTGGTAGAGCAGATTATAAAATTTTACCAATAACTGATTTTGGAAAAATAAAGTAATGGAGTAGGAAATGAACGCAAAAGAAATTGATGAATTACTAAAAAACACAGATATAAAGTTATTAGAGGCTGAAATCAGTAAATACGCAGATGATGAAAGAAGTGCTGTGAAGAAAATTGTAGAAAAGTATAATAAGCACTTGGATAAATATCATAAAGAATTGCAGCGTATTGAAATAATGAAGACTTTCGAGAAAGAATATGCTCATATGGGCTATGTTTGCGGTATTGATGAAGTTGGACGTGGTCCTTTAGCGGGGCCAGTTGTAGCTTGCGCTGTAATTTTACCAAAAGATGTCGATATATTATATGTAAATGATTCTAAAAAACTTTCTGAAAAAAAGCGAGAAGAATTATATGATGAAATAATGGAAAAAGCGATTGCGGTTGGTATTGGAATTGAAAGTCATGAAGTGATTGATGAACTCAATATTTTGCAGGCAACATATAGTGCCATGAGAAAAGCTATTAATAATTTATCTGTAAAACCAGATGTTTTATTAAATGACGCGGTTACTATTCCACTTGTTGATATTAAACAGGTTCCGATTATCAAGGGTGATGCAAAGAGTGTATCTATAGCTGCTGCCAGCATTATTGCAAAAGTTACAAGAGACAGAATGATGGTTGAACTTGATAAAGAGTATCCTGGATATGATTTTGCTAGTAATAAAGGTTATGGTTCAGCAAGCCACATTGAAGGAATAAAGGAAATGGGACTTTGCGAAATTCATAGAAGAAGTTTTACTAAGAATTTTGTATAGAAGATAAAAGGGAGATTAGTGTGAAAAATCACACCGATGTGCTGATTTTTCACACGGCTTTTTGTGCCGAAGCGTCACAAAAGAGCCTTGATGCGACAACAGAAATCGCATAAGCGACTTTCTGTTGCGCGATTCCTACGCTACGCTTCGGAATGGAGATTAGTGTGAGTATTTTTCTAAACAATAACTTTGGATTTAATAAAAATATTGATAATAAGGTTTCAGAAGGTAAACCTGCGATATCCGGTAAAATAAGTAATTTGCCGGATTATATTGCTGCATTGAAGGAAGGCAGTGTGTTTAAAGGCGAAGTTTTGGATGTTAGAAATAATGCTGTAAAGATATTGTTATCTGGAAATAATATTCTAAATGCCAGAACGCAGGCTGGTGTTTCGTTAAATATTGGAGATATTTTAAATTTTAGAGTTGAAAGTAATACAGGTGTGAGTATGTTAGTTAAGGCTATTTCTGAAGGTAATTCAAGTAATGGTCTTAATATGTTAATGTCTGCCTTAGAATCTGCAAACGTACCAGTGAACGAGAGAAATATCGCACTTGTAAAAGAATTGGTTGATAATGGTCAACCTGTTGATAAAAACACAATCAAAACATTGGTAAGTAATTTGAACAGTTTTACAGAACTTGATGTTAAAGGTGCTGTAAGTATGTATAAACATGATATTCCGATAACATCTGATAATGTTTCTCAATTTAATAATTATGTTGAAAATAACAATAAATTGCTTAATAATTTTCAGTCTATTACAAATGATATAGTCGATACATTGGTAAATTTTGATGAAGGAAATAATACGGAAAGTATGCTAAAATTGGCTGATAGCATACTTAAGACGCTGACAGGAGATGAAAGTTTTTCATTAGAATCTTTGTATGAGCAGCATAAAACTGAATTATCTCTAAATGGTAATCAAATAGATGCTCAAATCAGTCAAATGGATGAGCCTATAAGTGAGCAGAGTATTTCTCAAGTTGATTCTCAACTTACTGATAGTGTAAAGCAACAAAATACGGAGCAGGCAGTTAACGAACAATTAAAAAATCATGTAGAAGTTGCTTCTGAAAATGCAGAAGATACAGTTGTATTAAAGGAAAATGTCACTGAAAAACTAATGCCGCAAAATAATACGAATCAGATTTTTACAGAAGAATTTAAGGAAGTTTTAAAGAAAACTATTGAAAAGTCGTTATTGCTTGATGAATCAATTTTAGAAAAGCCTGAAGATGAGATAAAAGCTGAACTTGAGAAATACTATAAAGAGGTTGAGAATAAATCTGAACGTCTTATGAATCTTCTTGAAAATGCGGGATTGGAGAAATCTGCACTATATAAAAATGTAAATAATATTAAGGCTAATCTTAATTTTATGAATGATTTAAATAATATGGCATTATATGTTCAAATACCAGTGAAATTCAATGAAAGTGAAGCACATGGTGAATTATATGTCATGAACAGACATAAAGGTAAAGTCAATGATTCTGATGTATTAACTGCATTTTTACATCTCGATATGGAAAATTTAGGAGTTACAGATGTTAATATTCGACTTGAAAAGGGGCAGTTAACAACCAAATTTACATTGGAAGATACAGTTTCTCAAGATATTGTTGAAGAACATTTGCCAGAACTTAAGAAACGATTAGAAGAAAAAGGTTATGAAGCGACGGTTTTAATTGAAGAGGTTAATAGGGAAACTGCAAGTGAGCAATTATCGCCATTTGAAAAAGTAATGCAACTTGAAGAACCAAAGAGTTTTATAAAGAGGTACACATTGGATGTCAGAGCATAAGAATGAAAATGAAAAACTTAATAAAGTTGCTGTCGCATTGACTTATGATCCGGACGAACAGGCGCCTAAAGTTATAGCTACAGGACGCGGTGTGCTTGCTGAAAAGATTTTAGATAAGGCTAAGGAAGCAGATGTTCCTGTGTATGAGGATGAAAAGTTGGCGAAAACATTGTCAAAACTTGAACTTGGGGAGATGATTCCACCCGAATTATATGGAGTTGTTGCGGAAGTATTAGTATTTGTAGACAGAATGGATAAAATTCGAAGTAAAATGAAGTAAGGAGTACAAATGGAAGAAAAGAAGAAAAAACCTATATTTAATATTATTATTGTAATTATGTTAATTATGACACTAGCTTGTAATGGATTTATGATTTACAAATTAGTTAAGAATGATTCTAAAGAAACAGGGGAAGTAGTTGAAGCTAATGCTGATGCTAATTTGGTATATTCTGAAGAGGAGATTAAAAATATTGCTGCAATATGCATGGAAAATGGCTACGACAAGGGATATGATACATTGCTTGAGGCTATAAAAGAGGGGCTCCTTTCTGGAAACGGCGTGAATCCTACATTAAGAAAGATTTTCAAGGATGATATTGTATACACTTATGAAGGTGAATATGTATTTGAACCAATTAATAAGGAATTTCCTTTAAATACGCTTAATAAAGATAAATTTATCGTTAATGACAAAGATTTATCAACCTATACTGTAACATATAGAGATGGTGATTTTGAATCATTCAAAGGTATTGATGTATCTAAGTTTCAAGGGGATATTGATTGGGAGGCAGTTGCTGCATCTGGAATTGATTTTTCATTTGTAAGAGTTGGTTATAGAGGCTATGAAACTGGCGTTATAAAAGAAGATGAAAAGGCAAGACAAAACCTTGAAGGTTCTTTAAATAATGGTATTAAGACAGGTGTGTATTTTTATACTCAGGCAATAAATGAAGCAGAGGCTATAGAAGAAGCGGATTTTGTTATTGATATATTAAAGGATTATGATATAAATTATCCGGTTGCCTTTGACCTTGAAAAGGTAAATGATGACATTGCAAGAACAAAGAATCTTACTAAGGAAGAACGTGTAAAAATAGTTCAAGCCTTTTGCGAACGTATAAAGGAAGCTGGCTATACACCTATGTTATATGGTAATCTTGCAACCATGTTTTCAATGGTAGATTATGAGGAAGTTGCGGACTATGAAAAATGGTTTGCCTACTATGACTATGAATTGTATTTCCCTTATGAATTGGCTATTTGGCAGTATTCTTGCACTGGCATAGTTGAAGGAATTGAAGGCGAATGTGATTTAAATATTGCATTTAAGGATTTAACTACAAAGTAAATGCATTGCGTATTATTTTAACTTTATTTCCTGTGATGGAAACAACATCATATCTAAAGTTAGTATTAAGAAAAATGTGATTTTCTTGGATATATTTAAGAGAAGAGTTGATGATTTTTCGCTGTTTTGTAAAATTAACTGATTCTTCAGGATATCCAGAGGTCACATTTTTTCTGTATTTAACTTCAATAAATACTAGAACATCATCTTCTTTTGCAATTATATCGATTTCTCCGAGTTTACATCTATAATTTTGCATGATTATAGTGTATCCCTTTGATTTTAAGTATTCGCAGACTGCGTTTTCAATAATTGTTCCTGTTTTTCTTGCGTTTTTTTGAATGATATTAGTCATATATAGTTCACTTTCGTTATTTTTCATAGATTTTTAAAGAAATTTCGATGATTTATTATACTTTAATTCCTTGACTATAGCAAGGGATTTTGGTATAAATTAATGTGGGAATATTTTAGTCACAATTAGTTTGTTGACTACCGAAAGGAACTGTTTAAATTGAGGAAATATAACGGACATCTGATTAAGAGTGTTAAAGAAAATTCCATAGCCGAAGAACTTGAATTACAAAGTGGTGACAGACTTATGAAAATAGGTGATGACATCATTGAAGATGTATTTGATTATCATTATATGATTAATGATGAATATATCGAATTAACTGTTATCAAGGAGAATGGTGAGGAGTGGATTTTAGAAGTTTATAAGGACTATGATGAAGATTTAGGTATTGAATTTGAGCAAAGCCTTATGGACGAATATAAATCTTGCACCAATAAGTGTATTTTCTGCTTCATTGACCAGATGCCAAAGGGAATGAGAGAGACGCTGTATTTTAAGGATGATGATTCAAGATTATCATTTTTGCAGGGGAATTACATAACCTTGACTAATATGAAGGACAAAGATATTGATAGAATTATTAAATATCACTTATGTCCGATAAATATTTCTGTACAGACAACCAATAAGGAATTAAGATGCAAAATGCTTAATAATCGCTTTGCAGGAGATGCATTGGACAAGATTGAAAGGTTAAGAGAGGCTTGCATTGAGATGAATGGTCAGATTGTTTTGTGTAAAGGAGTCAATGATAAGGACGAGCTTGTCCGTTCTATTGAAGATTTATCAAAGAATCTGCCATTTATGAGGAGTGTATCAGTTGTTCCTGCAGGGCTTACAAAATACCGTGAAGGCTTGTATCCTTTGGAATTGTTTACAAAGGAAGATGCCATTGAAGTCATTGATACCATTGAAAAATATCAAAAGAAGTTTTTTGATGAGTATGGCTTACATTTCATTCATGCAAGCGATGAGTTTTACATACTTGCCGAAAGAGAGTTTCCGAAGGAAGAAACTTACGATGGATATATTCAGTTGGAAAATGGCGTTGGTATGATGAGATTATTAATGGATGAATTCGAGGAATATTATAACACCTTACAGGGTGATGATAGACAGCGAAATGTATCCATTGTAACAGGTAGACTAGCCTTTGGTATGATTAAAGACTTTTCGGAAAAAATTATGAAACTGTATAAAAATGTTAATATTAATGTATATGCCATAAGAAACGATTTCTTTGGCGAAACGATTACAGTTTCAGGTCTTATTACAGGTGGAGATATAATTAATCAGTTAAAGGGTAAGGAACTAGGTGATAGAATACTCCTTCCACATAATATCGTAAGAAGTGGTGAGGAAGTATTTTTAGATGATGTCACATTGACAGAGGTTGCAAAAGCGCTTGATACACCTTGTTATGTTATAAATAATAGCGGTGAAGCCTTTGTAAAATCAGTGTTAGAAGATGACATTAATATTATAAATAAAAATCAGGAATGTGATAATTTTGTTTATATCACTGCATATCCTGACAGATGGAGGAAAAATGAGTAAACCAGTTGTAGCCATAGTTGGACGTCCAAATGTTGGTAAATCAACATTGTTCAATGCATTGGCAGGAGAAAACATTTCAATAGTAAAGGACACACCTGGCGTAACTAGAGACCGTATTTATGCAGATATTACATGGCTTGATAAATCATTTACAATGATTGATACAGGCGGTATTGAGCCAGACTCTAAAGACATTATTTTGTCGCAGATGAGAGAGCAGGCTGAGATCGCCATTGCAACAGCAGATGTAATTATGTTTATGGTTGATGTTAAGCAAGGTCTTGTGGATAGTGATGGCAAGGTTGCTGATATGCTTAGAAGAAGTAATAAACCTATTGTTTTAGTTGTAAACAAGGTTGATAACTTTGCAAAACAACAGGCAGATGTTTATGAATTCTATAATTTAGGTCTTGGCGACCCATTCCCAGTATCAGCTGTAGGTAAGCAAGGTCTTGGCGATATGCTTGATGAAGTTACAAAACATTTTGCAGATATAGAAGGCGCTGATGAGGAAGATGAAAGACCAAGAGTTGCCATTATTGGTAAGCCAAATGTTGGTAAATCTTCACTTATAAACAAACTTTTAGGTGAAAACAGACTTATTGTTTCAAATATTGCAGGTACAACAAGAGATGCGGTTGATACTGTGGTTAAGAGAAATGATAACGAGTATGTATTTATTGATACAGCTGGTATTAGAAGAAAGAGCAAGATTAAGGAAGAAATCGAAAGATATTCGATTATTCGTACAGTTACTGCGGTTGAACGAGCAGATGTTGTCGTTATGATGATTGATGCAGTTGAAGGTGTTACAGAACAGGATGCCAAGATTGCAGGTATTGCTCACGATAAAGGTAAAGGTGTCATTATTGTTGTAAATAAATGGGATGCTGTTGAAAAGAACGATAAAACCATTTATGAATACACAAATAAGATTAAAGATACATTATCATTTATGCCTTATGCTGAAATGTTATTTATTTCAGCACTTACAGGTCAAAGACTTAACAAATTGTTTGATTTAATTGATGTTGTTATTGAAAATCATGCAATGCGTGTTGGTACTGGTGTGTTAAATGAAATTATGGCGGAGGCAGTTGCAATGCAGCAGCCACCTTCAGACAAGGGTAAGAGACTTAAACTTTATTATATTACTCAGGTTTCAGTTAAACCACCAACGTTTGTTATTTTTGTAAATGATAAAGAATTAATGCATTTCTCATATACGAGATATATTGAAAACAAGATAAGAGAAGCTTTTCTTTTCAAAGGAACACCTCTTAGATTTATAATACGTGAAAGAAAAGAAAAGGAGCAGTAAAATGGAAATTTTATTAAGAGTTATGGCCATTGTGGTTGGTTATTTTTTCGGATTGTTTAATACCGGATATATTTATGGCAAGATGAAAGGTATTGACATTAGAGAACATGGTAGTGGCAATGCAGGTACAACAAATGCCATGAGAGTTCTCGGCAAAAAGGCTGGAATTATGACATACGCGGGGATATGTTGAAAGCCATGATTTCAGGTTGTCTTATGAGATTCGTAGTGTGTGGTGTCATACTTGATACAAGTGAAGATTTTGCATTTTTAATTATGATGTATACTTGTGTTGGTGTAATACTTGGACATAATTTCCCATTTTATATGGGATTTAAGGGTGGAAAAGGAATTGCCGCATCATCTGGCGTTATAGGTGCAACTCTTGATGTTAGAATGTGGATTATTTCAATAATTGTATTTGCCCTTGTGGTTTATATTACAAAATATGTTTCAGTTGGCTCAATGGTATTGCTTGTTTCATTTTTTATTCAGATAGTTGTTTTTACACAGGCAGACATTCTTTGGGGAATGGATTCAATGAGTGAATATTTAGTTGAATGTTACTTATTAGTACTATTTCTTGCAATTCTTTCAGTTGTTAGACATAAAGCAAATATTGTAAGATTAATGAATGGTACAGAAAATAAAGTTGGTCAGAAAAAGACTCAAGAGGGAAAGGAAGATTAATTATGTCAGACGTATGTGTATTAGGTGCAGGAGCATGGGGCTTAGCGCTTGCTCTTGAATTAAATAAAAATGGTAACAATGTTACTGTTTGGACAAAACTTGAAAGTGAAGCTGAAATGCTTACAAATCAAAGAGAAAATACAATAAGCCTTCCGGGGATTAAGATTCCTGAAAGTATTGAAATTACAACAGATATTGCAAGTGCTGTTCATGATAAGGCAATAATAGTTCTTGCTGTTGCATCAAAGTTTATTAGAAGCACATCAGCGACTATTAGACCTTATATTAAGGATAAGCAGATTATCGTCAATGTGGCAAAAGGTATTGAAGAAGATACACTTATGACAATGACTGATATTATAAGTGATGAGTTACCTACCGCAGATGTTTGTGTATTATCCGGACCTACACATGCAGAAGAAGTAAGCCGCGGTTTACCTACATTGTGTGTAGTTGGTGCTAAATCAAAGACAACAGCTGAATTGGTACAAAATGCATTTATGAATGATACATTTAGAATTTACATAAGTCCTGATATTTTAGGTATTGAACTTGGTGGTTCTATAAAAAATGTTATTGCGTTAGCGGCAGGTATGCTTGATGGTGTTGGATTTGGTGATAATTCAATGGCTGCTCTTATTACAAGAGGTATGGCTGAAATCACAAGACTAGGTGTCGCTATGGGTGCGAAGATTGAAACACTTAATGGTTTATCTGGCGTAGGTGACTTGATTGTTACATGTCAAAGTCAGCATAGTAGAAATCGTCGCGCAGGAAAACTCATGGGTCAAGGTTTGACTAGGGAGGAAGCGATGGCTGAAGTTAAACAGGTTGTTGAAGGCGTGTATTCAGCTAAGGCAGCAAAGAAACTTGCCACAAAATATGGTGTAAATATGCCTATCGTAAATGAGGTAAATGCTGTATTATTTGAAAATAAGTCTATGAATGAAGCAATTGCTTCACTTATGGGAAGAGATAGAAAGAGCGAAATAACAGACGCAGAATGGAGATAAGAATTATGGAAAAGAAACCATTTGTAACATTGGAACAGATTAAGGAAATAACAAAAACATACCCAACACCATTTCACATTTATGATGAAAAGGGTATTAGAGAAAATGTAAAGAAGGTTAAAGAGGCATTTAGTTGGAATAAAGGCTTTAGAGAATATTTTGCAGTTAAGGCTACTCCAAATCCGTTTTTAATTAATATTTTAAAGGAATATGGTTGTGGTTGCGATTGTTCTTCAATGTCAGAGCTTGTTATGGCTAATAAGCTTGGTTTTGGTGGCAAGGATATGGCTGATGGAATTATGTTCTCATCAAATGCAACACCAGCTGAAGAATTTGTATATGCTAAAGAAATTGGTGCAATCATCAATCTTGATGACTTTACACATATTGATTTCCTTGAAAAATGCGCAGGAATTCCAGAAAAGATTTCGATGAGATACAATCCTGGTGGAACATTTAAAATTAGTACAACAATTATGGATAATCCTGGTGAAGCTAAGTATGGTGTTACAAAGGAACAGCTTATTGAAGGATTCAAGATTTTAAAGGAAAAAGGTGTTAAGGAATTTGGTATTCATGCATTCCTTGCTAGTAACACTGTTACAAATGAATATTATCCAACACTTGCTAAAACATTGTTTGAAACAGCTGTAGAAGTTAAGGAAGCTACAGGCTGCCATATTACATTTATCAATCTTTCAGGCGGTATTGGTATACCTTATAGACCAGAACAGGATGCTAATGACATTATGGTTATTGGTGAAGGAGTAAGAAAGGTTTACGAGGAAGTTTTAGTGCCAGCGGGAATGGGTGATGTTGCTCTTTGCACAGAACTTGGTAGATTTATGATGGGACCATATGGTGCACTTGTAACAAAGGCCGTACATGAAAAGCACATTTACAAAGAATACATCGGATGTGATGCTTGTGCATGTAATCTTATGAGACCTGCAATGTATGGTGCTTATCATCATATTACAGTTCTTGGAAAAGAAAACGCTCCTTGTGAATATAAGTACGATATTACTGGTTCACTTTGTGAAAATAACGATAAGTTTGCTGTTGATAGAATGATGCCAAAGATTGATATGGGCGACTATTTATTCATTCATGATACAGGAGCTCATGGATATGCAATGGGTTACAATTACAATGGTAAACTTAGAAGCGCAGAACTTCTTCTTAAGGAAGATGGAAGTGTTCAAATGATTAGAAGAGCAGAAACAATTGATGATTATTTTGCTACATTTGATTTCTGTGATATTTTAAAGTAATCAGAGGTTTATATCATGAAAAATATAGTTAATAATATTACAAATGGAAAGGATTTAGAAATAAACTTTCCACAGTATTTTGAAGGTATGATGGATAATTATTGTAAAAATTCTTATGTAAGATTTACAATGAATTATTACACATATTATGACAGTTTTATAGAAGAAAATGCTAATAGAAACAGTAAATTAGAAGCATTATTTGAGCGATTCAATTATCTTGTAGATAAATTCGTATTAAAGAATCCTAATGTAGCTGAATTAACTGACGCAATTAAGGAAATCGATGATATTAGAAATGCTGTAATTACAGATATGAAAGGTATTACCAGTGTTGTTGATATCCTAAATATGTATGAATATTGTCTTAATAGAGTTGAATATAGATTCAAAGAAGATGATAAATTCGGAAAAATTAAGGATGAAGATTTCACAAGAGATGTAATGCGTTACATTGTGTCTGACGAGGATAAGATGGTAATCTCAATGAAGATTTGCGATGTTGTTCGTCAATTACCTGTTAGAATGCTTAAGGCTAGATTTTTAGAATATGTATACGAAGGAATGAAAGTGTACAAAGGAAGCGAAAAGAAGAGCCTCGATGATTTTATGTATATGCTTAGAACAGCGGCAACAATTGATGTTTCATCGGAGGCATTTACTGTTTCGGATGATATTACTGAAATACTTGAAAAACTTAAAAATGTTGATTACAAGAACATTTCAAAGGACGAGTATGACAGTATGTCTGAATTGTTGAATTACGCAGCTACTTATATTGAAAAAACTGCAAGTGATTATATGCTTTTTCAGGAACTCGTTAACGATTTGTATGTAATTTTACTTGCAATGCCTTATGTATCAATGGATTGCGAAGAAAAAGATATCTGTAAGATTATTGTTGAAAATATTAATAATACAGATGAAGAACTAGAAGAACATCTTATGCAACTTGAAGGTAAGCAGGAAAAATATTCAAGTTTTATTGGAAAATATGAATATATATTTGATGTTATTGAAAATTCATATACAGATTTAATTGGTTCATTAATGCTTTCTCACCAGTATGAATCACTTCGTTTAATGGAAAAATTGCAGTCAGTAAGTATTTTCATTGAGTTTGAAGAAGAGGAAGTTGTTGAAGAACAAAGAGAAGCTGTGACTGAAGATTATGTTGATGAAATGTATAAAAAGTTTACCGAAGACTATAATATGTTTGCATCATTGAATTCTAAAGCATTTGTTAGGGCTGCAATGGCAAATATATTAAGTGGATTACCTGTATTCTTTGGTAATATCAGCGAAATTCAGGATTATATTTATAATTCTATGGTAGGTTGCAGTGATGAGGCTGAAAAAATAGCATGTAAAGAGATTTTGTACTCATTAATGGAAGATTAACTTTAGTGGAGAAATAATAATGGTTTGGCACGATAGGATATATTTTAACAAGGATATAAAAAACAAGCGAAAAATAATCAAAAATATTAAGAATAACAAATTGCAGTTTTCTGCATTTGTTATTACTTTGCCTGTTGGTAATGATGGAATCCTTGAATTATATCCATCCTATGTGCTATTACAACCTGCATATAAAAATCTTGATTTATATATAGTCGGGATTGCAGATAGCAGGAAGAAAGCATTAAATCTAATGTCTTCAATTATTCTTGAATGTTATAAAAAGACAAATAGCTTTAATGTTTCGGAATATATTAAGAACGGGGTGGCTAAATGATACATATATTGCTTACAACTTTAAAAGTTATCGGTATCCTTTTAGCCATAACCTTGGGATTAATTGTTGGATTAATATTAATAGTGTTATTTGTTCCAATAAGGTATAATGCAAATGTAAATAATATTGACGTAAAGGCAAAGGTTACGTGGTTATTGCATTTGATATCGGTTAGGCTGGAATTTATTGATAAAAAACTGAAATATAAAATAAAGATTTTGGGAATAACTATATTAAATAGCGAAAAACCTAAAAAGCCAAAGAAAACTAAGGAAACAAAAGAGGTTGAGGCTAAAAAGCAAGAAGAACCTAAAAAGCAAGAAGAACCTAAAAAGCAAGAAGAACCTAAAAAACAAGAAGAACCTAAAACGGAGCCGGATGATAAAAAAGAACCTTCGCATGCAAAAAACCAAACAGAAACAAAAGAAAAAAAGAGTATTAGTCAAAAACTATTAGAGGTTATAAATAATATCAAATTTAAAATTAAAAATATTTGTGATAAAATCAAGAATGTCCTCAAAAAGATTACTGATTATAAAGATTTTCTTACAACAGAGGAATCCATTACAAATATTAAATTGATATTAAAAATGTTGTTGGATTTGCTTTTGTATGTATTACCTACTAAACTTAAAGGTAATGTAAAATTTGGTTTCGATAATCCGGAGACTACAGGTAAGGCATTAGGTGCAATATGCATTTTCCATGGTGTGTATGCTGATAATATTACCTTAGAACCGGATTTTGATAATAAAGTGTTTGAAGCTAATGTCAAGTTTAAAGGTCGAATAAGATTGTATAGATTTGTAGTTTTAGCATTCAAATTATGGAGAAACAAGTGGATTAAGAAATTATTAAAATTTATCAAGAAGCATTAAAATAAAGCTTTAGAATGGAGGATTTTTATGTCAGAAAAAATTAATTTTGATGGAGCAGTAAGTTCATTATTTGATGGAATGAACAAGTTTATGTCTACAAAGACAGTTGTAGGTGAAGCTATTCATATTGAAGATACTATCATCTTACCTTTGGTAGATGTATCATTTGGTATGGGTGCTGGTACAAAGGGTGATGGTACTAAGGCAACTGCCAGTGGCGGTATGGGTGCAAAAATGTCTCCTACAGCAGTACTTGTTATTCACAATGGTTCAAGCAAGATTATTAGTGTAAAGAATCAGGATGGAGTTTCAAAGATTCTTGATATGGTTCCAGATATCATTAATAAGATTACAAAGAAAAAAGATAACGAACTTACAGATGAAGAAATTTTAAATGCAGCACAGGAACAGACTGAAGAAAAATAAGATTAATTATTTCTAATCATTCGCATATAATATTAAAAACGAGATTTTTATATGCGTAGATTATGTGGATTTATACTATTTTGGCTAGGAATTGGCATAGCAATAGGAATGTATATTGATTTTAATTTTTGGTTTTTGCTTATGATTTCAGCAATGCTTATTATAGGCTATAATCTGTTCTGTTCTTAAGTAAGGAGAGAATTAACAATGAAATTAGCATCGGTTTTTCAAGAAAAAGAGACTGTTTTTTCTTTTGAGATATTTCCACCAAAGAAGACAAGCAGTATTGATACAATTTACAACACATTAGAAGAACTAAAGAATTTAAAGCCTGATTTTATTAGTGTTACTTATGGAGCAGGTGGTTTAGAAGCAGGAAATAGTAAAACTTGTGAAATTGCTTCTGTTATTAAGCATAAGTACAATATTGAGCCAGTTGCACATCTTACATGTGTGAACTCTGGAAAAGAGCAGGTTTTAGCAGAACTTAATAACCTTAAAAACAATGGAATCGAGAACATTCTTGCCCTCAGAGGAGATATTGTGCCTGATATTCCTAGATGTGAAGAATTTAAGTATGCTAGTGATTTAATTAAGTTTGTTAAAGAAAATGGTGATTTTGATATTGCTGCGGCTTGTTATCCAGAAGGTCATATGGAAGCTGACAGTATGGCGGCTGATATTAAGAACCTTAAGTATAAGGTAGAGTGTGGTGCTAGTCATTTGATTTCACAGTTGTTTTTCGATAATAATGCATTTTATAATTTTATGGAAAAGGTTGAAATTGCGGACATTAAGGTTCCTGTTGAAGCTGGAATTATGCCTGTAACCAACAAGAGCCAGATTGAAAGAATGGTATCCATGTGTGGTGCCAGCTTACCAGCAAAATTTTCAAAGATTATGAATAAGTATGCAGATAAGCCTGAAGCCTTAAGAGATGCGGGTATAGCCTATGCAATCGATCAAATAGTTGATTTAATATCTCAAGGCGTAGATGGAATTCATCTTTATACAATGAATAGTCCATATGTAGCGAAAAGAATTTCAGAAGCTGTTGGAAGCTTACTTAATTAAGAGGTTATGTATTAAGTTGAATGATAAATTAATTTATAAATATTTAGGATATAAAGGAAATATACCGGACGAGAATGTTCTTAACATAATTAAATTATGTAAACAAGAGGTGCTTGAAAACGAAAATTCCGGATATGTATATAAAGTTTTTGATATCGAATTTAAGGAAGACAGTGTGGAGGTTCTTGGTACAAACCTTAGTCTTACTGGAAAATCAATAACTAATCATCTCAAAGGATGCAATGCAGTCATACTGTTATGCGCAACATTAGGCATGCAGGTTGATAAATACATAAAATTATGCGAATTAAAGGATATGTCTAAGGCATTGATAGCAGATAGCGTTGCGTCAGTCAGAATAGATGATTTTTGTGATGATATCGAAACTGAATTGAAAGAAAAGTACAAGGATATGTATTTTACCTATAGGTTCGGTCTTGGTTACGGCGATTTGCCGCTTAAGCTTGAACCTATTTTTTTAAATATTCTTGATGCAGGTAAGGTTATAGGTGTGACTACAAATGAATCATTTTTGTTGACACCTAGAAAATCTGTAGCCTGTGTTATAGGTTTAAGTAAAAATCCTTTAGATAAAAAGTCTAGAGGATGCGTAACATGTAATATGAAAGATGTATGTCAGTATAGGGCAGATGGAGGTCATTGTGGATTTTAATAGTTTATTGAATAAGGATTATGTATTACTTGACGGAGCAATGGGAACAATGCTTCAAAGAAGAGGTCTTAAAATCGGAGGCTTATGTGAAGAATTAAATATTACTGATAAGGAATTAATTAAAGACATTCATAAACTTTATCTTAATGCTGGTGCTGATATAATTTATGCTAATACATTTGGAGCAAATCCATATAAATTATCTAAAAGTCAGTATTCAGTTGAGGATTTGATTACTGCAGGTATTAATAATGCTAAAGAGGCTGTTGTTGAATCTGGAAAAGAGGCTTTGGTTGCGCTTGATTTAGGACCGATTGGGCAAATGCTTGAACCAACAGGCACATTGCCGTTTGATACAGCTTATGAATATTATAAAAGACAGATGCTTGCAGGAAGTAAGGCAGATGTTATTGTTATTGAAACTCAAACAGATTTAATGGAAGTTAAAGCGGCTGTTCTTGCTGCGAAAGAAAATACAGATAAGCCAATTATTGTTACAATGACATTTGAAGAAAATATGCGTACATTTACTGGATGTGCAATATCTTCAATGGCATTGACATTGGAAGGTTTAGGGGTTTGTGCCATTGGTATTAACTGTTCATTAGGACCAAAGGAACTTTTGCCAGTTGTATGTGAACTTCGTAAATGGACAAGCCTACCATTATGTTTGATACCAAATGCAGGTTTACCAGATCCTGAAACTAATACATATAATGTTACACCACAGGAATTTGCCAGTCTTATGAAGGAATTTGTCAAATATAATGTTAAATTCTACGGTGGATGTTGTGGAACAAACGAAGAATTCATTTTTGAATTGAAAAACACTTTGGAAAATATTGATTTTACAAATACAGAAGTTGTAGAACAGGAATTTAAAGGCATTCCTGCTGTTTGTTCTGCAACAAATGTTTGTTTAATTGATGAGCCTAGAGTTATTGGTGAAAGAATCAATCCTACAGGAAAGAAGAAATTTAAAGAAGCATTGCTTAATAATGACATTAATTATATTTTAGGCCAGGCAGTTGAGCAGATTAATGCAAATGCAGATATATTAGATGTAAATGTTGGTCTTCCTGGAATAGATGAGAAGGAAATGATAATTAGTGTTATTAAGGCCTTACAGGAAGTAATAGATGTACCATTACAGATTGATTCAACAATTCCTGAAGTTTTAGAAGGTGCTCTTAGAATTTATAATGGTAAACCTATTGTAAACTCTGTTAATGGCGAGGAAAAATCTTTAAGTACTGTGTTACCATTGGTAAAGAAATACGGCGCATGTGTTGTAGGTCTTACTCTTGATGAAAACGGTATTCCAAAAACTAGTGAAGGCAGATTTGAAATTGCTAAAAAAATAATGGAAAGAGCTATTTCTTACGGCATTCCTAAGGAAAATGTATTTATAGATTGTCTTACACTTACTGTATCTGCAGAGCAGGAAGGTGCCAAAGAAACACTTACAGCACTTAATAGAGTGAAAAATGAACTTGGATTAAAAACTGTTCTTGGCGTTTCGAATATTTCATTTGGATTGCCAAATAGAGAACTTATTAATTCTACATTTTTAACAATGGCATTAAATAGTGGACTTGACTTACCTATTATGAATCCTAATATTCATTCAATGATGGGCGCATTTATGGGTTATAAGGTTTTAAATGCAATAGATGTTAATTCTACAAACTTTGTTTCATATTTTGGTGACAAAACTATAAAAACAAGTGTTGATAATAAAATGTCTGTTAATACTGATTCAAAGGGTGCTAGTGGAGATACAAAGGAAGAAAAATTAGTTAATGCTATTGAAACTGGTTTGAAGGTTGAAGCAACAAATTACACCAGAGAACTTATAAATGATGGCTATAATACAATGGATTTGGTAAATAACATCTTGATTCCAGCCCTTGATAAAGCGGGAACACAGTTTGAACAGGGAAAAATTTTCTTGCCACAGCTTATTTTATCTGCAACTGCCGCACAAAATGCATTTGAAGTTATAAAAGAATCATTGTCAAAAAGCGGTGAAAAACAGATTGAAAGAGGTAAAATTGTCCTTGCAACTGTAAAAGGTGATATTCATGACATTGGAAAGAATATTGTAAAGGTATTATTAGAAAACTATGGATACACAGTTATCGATTTAGGAAAAGACGTTGACCCATCAAAAGTTGTGGAGGCTGTAAAGCAACATAATGTGAAGTTGGTTGGTCTTTCAGCGCTTATGACAACAACTTTAGGATCGATGGAAGATACAATAAAATTAATCAGAGAAAACTTTGATGATGTAAAAGTTATGGTTGGTGGAGCGGTGTTAACACCTGAATATGCTAAAAAGATAGATGCTAACTTTTATGCAAAAGATGCTAAAGAAGCAGTAGATATTGCTAAGAAAGTGTTTGGATAAGTAACAAAAAAGAGAAAGAAATTTTAAAAATAAATTTCTTTCTCTTCTTTATTTCACAATCGCCTTGAGGCGCTTGGCTCATTATTACGTACAAAGACTAAGCTCTTTCTACTAAACCTGATCTTAAACAACCTGTACATACGTACATTTTCTTTGTTCCGCCATTTACGCTTACTCTAACAGACTTAACGTTAGACTTCCACATCTTATTGTTTCTTCTATGAGAATGGCTCACAGCAATACCGAAATGAGCACCTTTGTTACAAATTGAACACTTTGCCATAATTGCACCTCCTTAAGTTAACTTGATTATTATTCTTAATCACAACAAATGATATTCTAACAGAAGAAAAGATATTTTGCAAGAGTTTTTTTTTATTTTTATATAGATACATAGTTTTTTATTTACATAAAAAAAAAATGTGATATAATAATAAAGTATTATTACAGTATAAAAATTATGAAAGGAGGTTATCATATGAAAAAGTTTCGATTAATATTATCGTTTTTGATTATTACAGTTATATCTGTTGCTATGTGTATTTGTGTGTTTGGTTATAGTAAAAATGCATATTTTTTCTGTGATAAATATTTATTAGATGGTGTGAAGAATTACACATCTGAACAGATTGCACCTAAAGAAACTGATTACAGTAGTTTTACATTGCATTATGACTATATCACTGGAAATGGTTCTTTTACAACAGGCGTATATCAGAAAGATAAGTATGGAAAGTATGTATCATGTAAAACTAGAAAAAAAAGTGTTTTACATACATATGATTCAGGATTCACAACGGCAAGAATATATTTAACAAAAAATCAACAATATTTTGTTGCTATTCAATGTGATGATACACATATTATGTGTGATAAGTTATCAGTGCTTTATGATTAAAAATAAAAACAACTTAGATGTACATACATTTAAGTTGTTTTTATAGTATTTAAGAGAGGGTTTACATTATGTTAAGCATTAAAGATATAATAAAAACAGGCATACAGGATTTAAAATCTCACAGGAAAACAAATGTTATATCTTTTGTTTTGATTTTTTTGTCCCTTACAGTTTATTTAGGAGTTAATTCATATTGCAAATCAATCAATGATGAAATTGATAAAAGCGTTAATTCATTTGTTTCTCGGATTATTTTTGAAACCTGTCTTGAAGAACAATATGAATCTGTAGAGAAACTTATTTTCGATGAGTATAGTAAGGATAAGCGTGTAAGAGAAGTTAGTGAATTTTATTTTGAATGTGAAACAAGTTGGTTAGATTCAGAGGAATATGTACATACAAAAGATAATTATTTACATATATTAAATTGTTTTGAAGCAGTCTTTGATTATGATTATAAAGGTGAAAAGAAAAAACCGGATGTAGATGAGATTATAATTCCAAGATATATGTTTGATATTGGTGTGTATGATGAAAAAAATTTTTTCAATGGTGATGAACTTATTGGAAAGACTATAAAGTTACAGTATTCAACATATAATGATTTAGATAGATTGGATTACGAATTTAAAGTAATAGGTACTTATGACAATCTTGAAGCGAGAACAAAATCCACATTATCATTTGTAAACCTAGATGTAATGCTTGAAATTAAAGAGATGGATGATAAAGCAGATTTAGAATTAAATTTACTTTTAAATGAAGGTCTTCCAGTAGAAGAACAATACATCCCAGAACCTCAACGTTATTTTGCCATGTATGTAAAAGAAAGCGAGGATGTTGATAAATTTATAAATGATATTAAGGATGAAACAGAATTAGTAAATCCTGATAGATATGTAATGGCAGATCCAACTGTAATTGGTTATTATGAATATGTGGCAGGAATAGGAAATCTTATATCCATCTTGTTACTATTAATTGGTGTTGTAAACATTATTATATCTTCTTTAAATGAAGTAAAAGAGCGAAAATGGGAATTTGCATTAAAAATGTCTATGGGTTATACACGTAGTGATATTACAAAAGTATTTTTTATTGAAAAGTTAATAAATCTCTTTAAAGCGTTAGTTTTATCAATAATTACAGTTGGTTTGTTCTGTGCAGGTATAACATGCTATTCAAAAATGTTTTTGGAATATTGGAAAAAAACATATTTGTATTTAGTTTATCCGGATAATGTTGTCATAGCAATAGTAGTGGTTTCATTAACAGCTTTAATTAGTGTTATAGCAGCAAGAGAGTCGATAAAAAATATAGAAGTTGCAAAAGAGTTAAAATCAGATAATTAATTTGTATTATTATATACACTAGAATGGAGGAAGACTCATGAATAAATTAAAAAAATTTACAGCAAAAAAATTTTTAATTTTATTGGGTGTTGTTTGTATTGGATGCATATGTGTTTTTTTGATTAAATTTTTACATGAAAAAGAAAAGTTTAATAAGAAAATTAATGAAGTGGATGACAATCCTATGATTATTTATGAAAATGGAAAAAAAGCAAATTATAATGATATTTTGGATTTGTACAATTGGGATGCTTCAGATATTAATCTGGTTGTTTTTGGTTTGTATAATAAAGAAACAAAAGAATTTGATAATTATTATATTGACAATGCACAAGTGATGGATGAAATTATAGATTTACTTAAGGATATAGAGCTTGTTGGTAGTGAAGATAAAGTTGCTGATATAATTACAGGAGATTTGTGGAAAATAAGAATTTTTAATCCAAATTATGAACATTCCATAGATTTTGCATCAGAATCATGTGAATATGATAACGCACAGGTTGTTAATATAACTGCAAGTGCCTCGTACTATGAAGGGATATCAAAGTCCGAAATTGACACTAATGATTTAGTTGGAAAATATTCAATTGTTTATGATGAAGATATAAAAAATAAACTTCAGGATATATATGATAAATATATTCATAATATTTCAATTGATAAAGTAATTGAAAACAAACAGAATAAAAGTTTTGAATATAAGGATTATTTTTCATATGCACATACATTTTTGGAAACAGATACTGCCTTGCATGAATGTGGTGAGGAATTTCTTGTGATAAAATATAAATTTCCTATTCAAGATTCTACATGTTATTTGTTGGTTGAAAGATATAATACAATTGGTGGTTCTATTGATAATAAATATACAAATATAAATATTAGAGAAGTCAAGATTGTAAATCAAGCTGGAGAAGAAATGAATTTGTTTGATTGTACGATAGAAGAATTACAAAATTTTATCAAATAAAGGGAATTAGTAATGATATCTTATTTAAAAAATAAATTTGTGATTGAAAAGAAAATATTTTATTTATACCTGATATTTTGGGTGGTGGATTTAGTTTTTATTGAAGTTTCTGTTAATGTATTAACAAAAATTTTAACGGCCAGACAAGACTCAAATTTTGATAGTTTGCTAAAACAGCAAATATCAAATGATCCATTTTTTGTTCAAAGAACAGATATGATAGTTTCAAGTATGAAAATAATTATGTTTGTAATCATAATTTTTGCGGCGGTAACATTGATATTAATTAGAAATTTACAGTTAAGGTCGATGCTAACGCAAATGGGTATTTACACAATATTAGGATATAATAAAAGAAAAATATATGGTATTTGTATTGTTGAGCCTTTGGCGCAAATAATAATCGCATTTCCAATATCGATTATTATATCAATGGTGATATCAGTTCTATTAAAGCGTATTGAACTAATCAATTCCTTGTTAAACATTTTAGATTACAGTAACAAAACAAACTTTTATACATTTGTCTTTTCGGTGCTTATTATGTTTTTAGTTTTAATAATTCATAATATTGTGTATGTTAATAAGCATATGAAAAAAGGTATCAGATATATGCTTGGTAAAGGTACTATATAAAGGTTTTGTAAGTTTTTGCAAGATTTCTATTTTCAAAATGTATTTATTATGGTAAAATAAATAAATATATGTTGATTTATATATCCAAACATATGTAAAAAACGATAGGAGGATTCAATATGAAGGGAAAAGTAAACACATCATATGGCGACATTTTAATTGATGAATCTGTTATTGCAAAATATGCTGGCACTACAGCTGTGGAATGTTTTGGTATAGTAGGTAGGGCAGCTGTTAGTATGGCAGATGGTTTGGTAAAATTACTGAAAAAGGATAGCCTCACAAAGGGTATAAATGTTGAGATAAGCGAAGACAATCGCATTGTAATCGATTTTCATGTAATAGTTTCATATGGAGTAAATATTTTATCAGTTACTGACAATCTTATCGATAATGTTAAGTATAAGGTTGAAGAATTTACAGGGTTAAAAATTGAGAAGATTAACATCTATGTTGAAGGCGTTAGAGTTATTGATTAGTCGATTGTTTTAAAGGAGGACTTAGTTGTGATTAAGACCAGTATTGATGCGAAGCTTCTGCAAAAAATGTTTTTAGCAGGTGCTAGTAATCTTGAAGCGAAAAAAGAATGGATAAATGAATTAAACGTATTTCCTGTTCCAGATGGTGATACAGGTACAAATATGTCTATGACAATTATGGCAGCTGCCAGAGAGGTAAGTAAGTTTGAAAATCCAACACTTGCTGAACTTGCAAAGGCTATTTCTACAGGCTCATTAAGAGGTGCTAGAGGTAATTCAGGTGTTATTTTGTCTCAGTTATTCAGAGGGTTCACAAAAGAGATTAAGGAAGTTGAATATATTGATTCAGAGGTTATAGCTATAGCTTTCACTAGAGCTGTTGAAACTGCATACAAGGCGGTTATGAAGCCAAAGGAAGGTACAATCCTTACAGTAGCAAAGGGTGTTGCTGAAAAGGCAGTTGAAGTAGCACAAACTACAGATAATTTAGATGAAATCTTTAAAGCCGCTCTTGAACACGGTGATTATGTTTTAAGTCAGACACCAGAGATGTTACCAGTTCTTAAACAAGCTGGCGTTGTAGATTCAGGCGGACAGGGACTTATGCAGATATTAAAAGGCTGCTATGATGCATTCTGTGGTAAAGAAATTGACTTTACACAGGGAGCAACTGCTAATGGTAGTGGTGCAGTTAGAATGTCAAGCGAGTCTATTGATACATCAGATATTAAATTCGGTTATTGTACAGAATTTATTATTATGTTAGAGAAAGATTGGAACGAAAAGATTGAGAAGGATTTTAAGGCATACTTAGAATCTCTTGGTGACTCTATTGTAGTAGTTTCTATGGACGATATTGTAAAAGTTCATGTTCATACAAATGATCCAGGTCTTGCTATTCAGAAAGCATTGACATTTGGTCAGTTGACAAGTATGAAGATTGACAATATGCGTGAAGAACATGAAGAAAAACTCTTTAAGGAAGCGCAAAAAACTGACACAGAAACTAGTGAAGAAGTTAATGTGGAAACTAATGTAGAAGAAAAGGTAGAAGAAACTGTTGATACACCAGTAGAAGAGTCTGCGACTGTTGAGGAAGCTGTTGAAACAGAAATTCTTGATAAAGACGATACTGTTGTAGAGATAAAGGAAGAACCTGTAAAGGCTGAAGGCCCTAGAAAACCAGTTGGATTCATATCAGTTTCTGTTGGTGAAGGTTTAAGTGAAATATTTAAGGGACTTGGCGTTGATGAGATTATCGAAGGTGGTCAGACAATGAACCCAAGTACAGAAGATATTATTAATGCTATTGATAAGGTTAATGCAGATACAGTTTATGTATTCCCTAATAATAGCAATATTATCCTTGCTGCAAATCAGGCAAGTTATCTTGTAGAAGATAAGGAAGTAGTTGTTATTCCTTCAAAGTCTATACCTCAGGGTATTACAGCTTTAATCAATTTCATTGACGAGAGAAGCACAGAGGAAAATACTGAAAGAATGACAGAAGAAATGACTAGAGTAAAAACTGGTCAGGTAACATATGCAGTAAGAGATACAGAACTTGATGGCTTTGAAATCAAAGAAAACGATATCATGGGTATCGGTGATAAAGCCATTGTTGCTGTTGGACAGAATATTAATAGCACAGCTTTTGAAACTATCAACGAACTTATTGATGATGATTCTGAATTAGTAAGCATTTACTATGGTGCTGATATGACAGAAGAAGATGCAGAAATGGTTGCTGAAGAGATTACAAAGGCATATCCAAGTGTTGATGTAGAAGTAAGTTTTGGTGGTCAGCCAGTTTACTATTACATTATGTCAGTAGAATAAGATTATATTATTTAATGATTAGCAAGAGTCTTGGCTCTTGCTAATTTATTATCGTATAGGAGTACAAGGTGAAATTAACAGATATAAAAGGCGTTGGTGAAAAAACTGCTGAAAACTTTAATAAATTGGATATATTTGAACCTGTGGACTTGGTTAATTATTTTCCGCGTGATTATGATGAATTTAAAGAACCTAAATCCATTAAAGAGTCTGATTGTTTAGGAATTGTTGCAATTAAAGCCGTAGTAGCTTCTAATCCAACTATGAAAAAGGTTAGAAATCTTACTATCACAAATGTAAATGTAAGGGACGAAAATGGTGATACATTAAAACTTACATGGTTTAATATGCCGTATATTAATAAATTATTAAAAATAGGCTACAAATTCGTATTTAGAGGACGAGTTTCATCTAAACAATTCAATATTATTGATGCGATGGAACAGCCTGAAATATATACATTGGAAAAATATGAAGAAAAACTCAATTTGTTGCAGCCAATCTACAGATTGAAAAAAGGAATAACAAGCAACTCTATTAATAAGGCTGTAAAAGAGTGTCTTAATAACAAAGACTTTGTATCTGATTATTTGAATGAATTTATTCCTAAAGCTATTCTTGATGAAAATCAAATGATAAGTTTTGAAGATGCAATTAGAAAAGTTCATTTTCCGGCGAATGATACGGAACTAAAACAGGCCCATAAAAGATTGGTTTTTAATGAGTTTTTTATGTTTTTATATGCTTTGAAATCATTAAAAAATGATGAAGTGTCAAAAAACACAGATATATGTTTTTCGGATTTTTCATATTCAAATGAGATTATTAATAGGCTGGCTTTTTCATTGACTGATGCTCAGTTGAAAGTTATAGAAGAAATTAGAAATGATGTGTCAAGTTCGAGATTAATGAATAGACTTATACAAGGGGATGTTGGTTGTGGTAAAACAATTATTGCATTTCTTACAATGTTCGATTTCATTGCAAATGGTTATCAAACAGCAATGATGGCACCAACAGAAGTTCTTGCAAAGCAGCATTATGAAGGGCTTTTAGAATTAAAAGAAAGTTTAAACTTAAATATTGAGCCTGTATTATTAACTGGCTCGACAAAGAGAAAAGAAAAACTTGAAATATATGATAAAATCAAGAACAATGAAGTAAATATAGTTATTGGTACACATGCTATAATCGAAGATGTGGTTGAATATAAAAATTTAGGTTTGGTAATAACTGACGAGCAACACAGATTTGGTGTAAAACAAAGGGAAAAGTTATCAAATAAAGGAAATTCACCACATGTACTAGTTATGAGCGCGACGCCAATTCCTAGAACATTAGGAATTATATTATATGGAGACCTTGATATTTCCATAGTTGATACAATGCCAGCAAATAGATTGCCGATAAAAAACTGTGTAATACCAAGAGAAGACAGAAGAAAGGCATTGAAATTCATTGAAAAACAAGTTTCAGAGGGCCGTCAGGCTTATGTTATTTGTCCGATGGTCTGGGAAAATGAAAACATTGATTCAAGTGATGTTGTTTCATATACAAAAATGTTAAAGGAAAATCTTCCGGAATACATAAGTATTGAATTTTTACACGGTAAAATGAAGGCTGATGAAAAGAATCACATAATGGAAGAATTTGCTAAAAATAACATAAATGTATTAGTTTCTACAACAGTTGTTGAGGTTGGTGTCAATGTCCCAAATGCTACAGTGATGATTATTGAGGATGCCGACAGATTTGGTCTTGCTTCATTACATCAGTTAAGAGGTCGTGTAGGAAGAGGTGCACATCAATCATATTGTGTATTTGTTTCGGGAAATAAAAGCAAAACACCCACTGAAAGACTGGAAATTGTAAATAAATCAAACGACGGTTTCTATATTGCTAGTGAAGATTTGAAACTAAGAGGTAGTGGAGATTTCTTTGGTGTAAGGCAAAGTGGTGATATGGAGTTTAAAATGGCCGATATTTTCAACGATGCCGATGTCTTAAAGATGACTTCAGATGTAGTAAAAAAACTTGAAAATAATCAATATGACATTACAAATGATGAAAAAAATATTTTATTAAATAAAATAAATGATATTTTACGACTACACATGAAGCTAAACTTGTAGTATAATTGTATATTGTTGGAAAAAAAATTAAGCGAGGTATAATCCATGGAAAATAAAAATATAGTAGTTTTATGTGGTGGAACAAGCACAGAAAGAGATGTTTCACTGGTAACAAGTAAAGGTGTTTGCAATGCTCTTAGAGCCAAAGGACACAAAGCAATATTACTAGATGTCTTTTTAGGACTTGATTCATTTGTTGGATTTACTGATTATTATGATGTTGAAGCAGCTCTTTTAGACATTCAAAAAAGAGGTAAAGATATTAAAAATATAAAGAAAACAAGAAAATCTTTCTTAGGTCCAAATGTTTTGAGGATTTGTAATGAGGCAGATGTTGTTTTCTTAGGTCTTCATGGAAGTAATGGTGAGGATGGTAAGATTCAAGCTACATTTGATTTGATGGGAATTAAGTATACTGGTTGCGATTGTCTTCCAAGTGCTATGGCCATGAGTAAAGCGGTTACTAAAGCTATTTTCAAGGCATATGATGTCCCACAGTCAAATGGTTATGCAATTAACAAAAAACAGCCATATTGCACACCTGACGAAATGGGTGTTAAGTATCCAGTTGTAATTAAGCCAAGTTGCGGTGGTTCAAGCATTGGTGTATTTTTTGCAAATGACTATGCTGAATTTGTTGATGGTTTAAATGCTTGCTTTAAATATGAAGATGAAGTAATCATTGAAGAAAAGGTTTCTGGAAGAGAGTTTTCAGTTGGCGTTATAGGTTATGATGCGCTTCCTGTTATCGAAATCATTGCAGATGGAAATTATGATTATGAAAATAAATATAACGGACTTACAAAGGAAGTATGTCCAGCACAGATTTCAGATGAATTGACTAAAAAGATTCAGGATGCTGCCGTAAAAGCTGCGAAAGCATTAAAACTTGATGTTTATTGTAGAGTTGATGTTTTGACTGATGAAAATGAGAATTGCTATTGTCTTGAGGCAAATACATTGCCAGGAATGACACCTACAAGTCTTTTACCACAGGAAGCGGCTGTAATTGGAATAGATTATAATTCATTATGCGAAAAATTGATTGAAATATCTTTAAAATCAAGATAAAGGAGTTATTAAATGACTGGGTTAACATTGAAAAATATCGCTAATGTTGTTGGCGGTAAATTATATTGCGACAAGATTTATGAAGATAGAACTATTGATGGTGTGACTATTAATAGTAGACTTGTTGAAAAGGATTATCTTTTTGTTTGTATAAAAGGCGAACGAGTAGATGGTCATGATTTTATGGATGATGTCGCAACAAAAGGTGCAATTTGTGCATTTTGTGAAAGAGAAATTAAAGATGCTAAGATTCCTTATATTTTAGTTGAATCATCAACTGAAAGTTTAAGAATGCTAGCTACATACTACAGAAGTATACTTGATGTAAAGATTGTTGGAATAACTGGTAGTGTTGGAAAAACATCCACAAAAGAGTTTATTGCCGCAGTTTTAGAAGAAAAATACAAGGTTTTAAAAACTGCTGGAAATTATAATAATGAAATCGGATTACCGTTAACGATTCTTAAAATAAGAGACGAGCATAAAATCGCAGTACTCGAGATGGGTATCAGCGATTTCAACGAAATGAACGTTTTGAGTAAGATTGCTAAACCTGATGTTTGTGTTATTACAAATATCGGCCCTTGTCATTTAGAGGCATTGGGAGATTTAGACGGTGTATTAAAGGCTAAATCTGAAATGTTTAATTATTGCGCTAAAGATGCGTTCGTTGTGTTAAATGGTGATGATGCTAAATTGTCGACAATCACTGAAGTATGTGGTAAAAAAACATTGTTTTATGGAAAAAATGAAAATAATGAATACATTGCAAAGGATATAGTTAATCACGGAATAACAGGTTGCGAATTTGTATTACAAAAGGATGGTAAAAATATTAATTTATCCACACCAATCCCTGGTGAACATATGGTTTTAAATGCATTGGCTGCATATGCTGCAGGTGAATATTTTGGTTTGAATGAAGATGAAATTAAAACCGGTCTTATGAATATGAAGACTGTAAGCGGACGTGTAAATGTTGTTAAAACAAATAAATACACAATAATTGATGATTGTTATAATGCAAATCCTGTTTCAATGAAGGCTTCAGTTGATGTACTTGAGCATGCTACAGGTAGAAAAATTGCCATTCTTGGTGATATGTTCGAACTTGGAAAAGATGAAGTCAAGATGCATTATGAAGTTGGCCAGTATGTTGCGAAAAAGGACATTGATACTTTGATAACAATCGGTGGTTTAAGTAAGAATATAAACTCTGGTACTTCTTGTGATGGATTTACAGGAAATACTTATCATTATGATAGTGTTGATATGTTTATTAATGAATGTGACAATCTACTTAAACAAGATGATACAGTTTTACTAAAAGCGTCTCATTCAATGAATTTTACAAAAATATTAGATGAATTGAAGGTAAGATAAAATGTTTAAATTTGAAACAAAAAGAGAAAAGAAAGTAGTATTATCATGCATTGGCGTTATGGTCGTTGCAATATTGGCAATTGTTGCATTAATAATGTTATTATCTTTGTCAATCAAGGATAGAAAGGCTTTGCACGAAGAAAATAATTCATTAGTAAAAGAAAATAATAGTATTTTATATGAATTACTTGAAGATAATGATAATAAAGATAATTCAAATGATGTGGATGAAGAATCAAATGAAGTGGATTCTGATGATGAGGAAACATCATTAAAGGATGATGAAACTACTTCGGAGGAAAATTCTTCAAAAGAGGAAGAAACTACTTTAAAACCTGTAGAAACTACTAAAAAGGAAGAACAAACATCTAAAGAAGAGGAAACTACAAAGAAACCAGAAAATAACAACAATAATACAACTGTTAATTCGAAACTTCCATTTGGAAAACTTTCAGTTAATAGTGATGGTATTTTAGTTGGTGAAAATGGAAGTGAAGCAAAACTTCAGGGTATAAGTACACACGGTTTAGCTTGGTTCCCTGATTATGTAAACGCAGAATCTGTAAAATACTGTAAGGAACAGATGGGTGCGAATGTATTCCGTCTTGCCCTTTATACAGCTGAATATAATGGTTATTGTGAAGGCGGAGACCAAAATTCATTAAAACAAATTGTACACAATGGTGTAAAATATGCTACAGATAACAATATGTATGTAATCATCGACTGGCATGTGTTAAATGACAATAACCCAAATAAATACAAGGATCAGGCGATTGCATTTTTCAGAGAAATGTCTTCTAAGTATAAAGATTATGATAATGTAATTTATGAAATTTGTAATGAACCTTGCGGTGGAACATCATGGTCTGATATTAAAAATTACGCTTTACAGGTTATTCCAGTTATTAGAGAAAATGATAAAGATGCAATAATAATAGTTGGAACACCTAATTGGTCGCAGGATGTTGACATCGTTGCCAATGACAGAATTACAGGATATGATAACATAATGTATGCATTCCATTTTTACGCGTCAACACATAGACAGGATATGCGTAATAAGGTTACTACAGCAAGAAATTCAAAGTTACCAATATTTGTTTCAGAATTTGGTATCTGTGAAGCTAGTGGAAACGGTTGGATTGATGAAAATGAAGCTAATACATGGATTAATTTCTTAAAAGATAATCATATAAGTTATGTAATGTGGAATTGGTGTAACAAACAGGAAGCATCGGCTATGATTAATAGTTGGAATTCAAGTACAACTTGGTGGAACTATGATGATTTATCTCAGGCAGGTAAATGGCTTGCAAAAACATATGGCGGAAAAATTGCTGAAGGAAGATAGTGAAATTATCTAAAAATTACCAGTATATAAAAATTCGCCCTCCATATACTATCAGTGTAAAAGGTGCCAATAAACAAGTATCTTTTACAACAAATTTTCTTTTTATTATATGGAGGATATGAAAATGAGCAGAAATAAGACAAATGTTCCAGAAGCTAAGTCAGCTATGAACAGATTTAAAATGGAAGTTGCTAACGAACTTGGAGTACCTTTAACAGATGGTTACAATGGTAACTTAACATCAGCACAGAACGGTTCTGTTGGTGGTTATATGGTTAAGAAGATGATTGAAGCACAGGAAAAGCAGATGTCAGGCAAATAGTAAGTTTAACTTACAAACCATATTAATTTAATGTGAATTTAGTAAGAGAGGCTAATCAATTTTTTGGTTAGTCTCTTTTTACAATATTATTCGATAAAATATGCAAAAAATTGACAATTTTACTAAATAAAAAATTGACATTGAACATTTGTTGTAGTATACTAAAGTTAGTTTTTTATGAACAAAAAATAATTTATGGAGGTTTTAAAAAATGAAAAAGAAACTTTTAACAGTTGCTATGGCAGCTATTATGGTTGTATCAAGTGCAATTTCATCAGTTGGTGCGACTCTTGATGATATGATCACAAGTGCTACAAGTTCAAAAGTTAGTAAAGGTTTTGAATTAACAGAGGACGGTTTTGAAGTGACTTTTGATGCAAAAATGACAACGAATACCTCATGGTATTCACCACAGTTTGCAGTGTATTATGCTGAAGATGATTCTACTGAAAATGTAGTAACAGATACTGCGCAAGCTGCGTGCTATTTTGTAGGCAGATCGGATAATTATTGTTGGGATAAGATTGGTCAAAGATGGGAATCTCTTGGTAATTCATCTGCATATGGTTTATTTGGTGCGTATACTAAAGAAAACGATGTTGAACTCGAATTATCTTATAAAATGGTTGGTTATTTAGTTGGTGATTCAGCTATTATTGAGTTTAGTGCTAATGGACAATTCGTTACATATTCAAAGGTAAAGGTTGATACAACAAAGAAAAATTATGTAACACTTATTGCTGATCATTGTGATATTACTAATATTACATATAATACTTTGAGTGCATCATATGATTCGGTAGAATTAACTGATGTTAGTGGTGCTTATTTGTCAGCGTATACAGAAGCTGTAACTCTTTCAGAAGATCCTGTATATATTTCTGGTACAGCTCTTTCAAATTCTAGTACTGATGCATGGAGCGGGGCAACTGTTTTTGTGTATGATGGAGACACTGTTTGTAGTATTATTCGTTCGGATGTTTACGCAAATCCAGTAGATGGATACACAACAACTATCACAGATAATCTTTATCGAGCAGGTGCTGATCCAGGATGGGCTAATTGGTTAGCAAGAAAAGCTGACGGTGTAGGTTTCCTTACTGTTGCTTATTTAGATGGTGATGATGTTGTTGTTTATTTTGTAAATAACAATGTTGGTTCTAAAGCTGTTATTGAAAATGTTGGTGATGATGTTACACTTAAGTTGGGTCCTGATAATGCGGTTCTCTCGGATATGACTGTAGTTAACGGTTTGGTTGAGTTTGATTCTGCACAGGTTGATAGAACAACTATGTCATTAGTTGAAGGAAACACTTCATCACTTGTAGCAAGTGTTACACCTGCTAATTCAAATGAAGGATATGAAGTTGAATGGTCTTCGTCTGATGAAGATGTTGCAACAGTTGATGAAGATGGTGCTGTTACAGCAGTTGCACCAGGTACAACAACTATTACAGCAACAGTTAAATCTACAGCAGATAATACTAAAGTAAAAACAGCAACTTGTGAAGTAACAGTAACTGAAGAAGTTATTCCAATCGAAGGTGTTGAAGCATCTTCTGACAAAACTTCAATCGAAGTTGGTGGTACAGCTAATGTTTCAGTTGTTGTTACACCAGATAATACAACAGAAGACACAACAGTTACATTTACATCATCTGATAATACAATTGCAACTGTTAATGCTAATGGTGTTGTTACAGGTGTAGCTGCTGGTACAGTTACAATTACAGTTGCAGTTGGCGATGTAGAAGATGAAGTTGAAATCACAGTTACAGCAGCTGAAGATGAATCAGAAAGCGAATCAGAAAGCGAATCAGAATCAGAATCAGAATCAGAGAGCGAATCAGAATCTGAAGGCGAATCAGAATCTGAAAGCGAATCAGAATCAGATGATAACAATGCAGGTGCAGGTTCAGATTCAGATGCTGACTCAGATGCAAACGGCGGTGCTGGCCTTGATACAGACACAGATAACTCTGACGTAAATACAGGAGATGCTTCAAATGTATTATTCTTCGTTCTTTTAGCAGGCGTTGCTTGTGCAGCAATTGTTGTATTGAACAAGAAAAGAGTTACAGAATAGTCAATATTGATTAATTGATTTTTTGTACATAAAAACTGTAAAGAGCACTATTACATAAGTAGTAGTGCTCTTGCTTTTTGCTTGAATATTATTAAACTAAATATTTTAAAAGTCCCATTAAGTATTCTTTAATTATATCTTTATTGTTGATAAATTCTTCATCTAGTTCAATATACGATGTCTTATCAGCATATTCAATTTTAAAATAATTATCCAACAATTCGCTTGGTTGTGGTATGAAAGTTGATGTTTTCTTGCTATAACATGTAGCGGCTTTAGCCTTAACTCTATAGTCTTTATCTACATAAAACGCAACACTTTTATGTATTGCTCTGTCTTCATCCGGAAGATAGTAGTAGTCTTTGTAGTCTTTATAAAAATATTTTAATTCACCATTATATATATTAATTTTAAATTTTAATGAATTACCAAATGCGGTACAGTAATAATCTCCAACACCAAATGAAACTCTTGACATAATATTATTATGTAAACAACAAGAAATTAGTGCCTCTTTTTTATCAGAATTTTCGTTTCTCTCATTAATTGAAATTTCAGTCACATCAAATCTACCATCAATAATTTCCTGATATGCATAAATATTTAACAATGTTGGCATAGCTAAAACATCTTCAAAATTATGTAGCAGAAGTACTTTGAGTAATTTTTCATCTTTTGATTCAGAGTATGCATGATAAACATTTATCAAATCACCACCGCTAAATACGTCTTCACGATTGATACCTAGGAAACTTTCAATTGTTTTTAATTTTAAATTAGGCAGTCGAAGCATCTTTTTTAATTTTGAAGCATATTTATATAGGTCATGGCTAGTAAAATTATCAAGATTTTTTAATATCTTATGTCTGTTAAGGCGACCATTAACAAAAGGAATATCAAAATTATCACCATTAAATGTGATTAAAGTGGCGTAGCTATTAATAAAATTCATAAAATCACACAATAACTCCTTTTCTGTATTATAATCGTCAAGAAACCATTGTTTTATAGCCATTTTATCACCGGATTTATACATACATCCAATAAGATAAATATATGAATTTTTTGGTGAAAAACCTGTGGTTTCAATGTCGAAAAAGACAGAATGTTCTAAATCAAAGTAATCACATTTTAAATCTTGAAAGTTAATTTCCGTTATTTGCTCGAAACATTTCATTGATAAGTATTCCTTTCGTGAAAATATATTTCAATTATACATCAATAAACCATAAAAATCTATTGAGAAAAACGTCATTTTGTATTAAAATAGATGTATTATGTATGAATGGAGGAATTCTATGTCTGTTTTAACATTTAGGGGTGGTGTACATCCTAAAGAAGGCAAAGAATTGTCGAAATCAGCCCCTATAAGAAAGGTTTTGCCTGGCAAAGAAGTTGTTTTAGCTCTTGGCCAGCATATTGGTGCGCCTGCATCACCTACAGTGGCTGTTGGAGATTATGTTTTGGTTAATGGAAAGGTAGGGGCGGCCCAAGGTGCGGTTTCTGCAAATATTTATTCACCTGTTTCAGGTGTTGTTAAGGCTGTTGAGCCTAGAATGATGGCTAATGGCTTAAAAGTTAATTGTGTTATTATTGAAAATGATGATAAATATGAAAAGGCAAAGGACCCATTTAAATGTGATGGTTCTAAAAATTCTATTTTAAATGCTATTAAAGAAGCAGGTATTGTAGGTATGGGTGGAGCTGGTTTCCCAACTCACGTTAAATTGTCACCTAAGCATCCAAAAGACATTGAGTATATCGTTGTTAATGGTGCTGAATGTGAGCCTTACCTTACATCCGATTACAGAAGAATGATTGAGAGTCCTGAAGTTATTGTCGAAGGTCTTAATATTATTTTATCATTGTTTGAGAATGCGAAAGGTATTATTGCCATTGAGGATAATAAGATGGATGCCATTATTAAAATGCGTGGTTACATCAAAAATTATGATAGAATTTCCATAAAGACTGTATATACAAAGTATCCACAAGGTGGAGAAAGGACTTTGATTAAAGCGGTTACAGATAGAGAGATTAATTCAAAGATGTTACCGGCAGATGTTGGTTGTATTGTGAATAATATTGATACTGTTTGTGCTATTTATCAGGCTGTTAAGAATAATCAGCCACTTATTAGTAGGATTGTTACTGTATCAGGTGATGCTATTAAGAATCCATGCAATCTTGAGGTTTGTGTAGGTACATCTATTGCAGATATTATTGAAGAAGCAGGTGGATTTAAAGGTCAGCCTGAAAAGATTATTTCAGGTGGTCCTATGATGGGAACTGCAATTTTCGATATTAATACACCTGTTACCAAAGGTACGTCAGCTATCCTTTGTTTTAGTAAGGATGAGGTCGCAAAACATGAAGCAAGTAATTGTATAAATTGTGGTAGATGCGTAGATGTCTGTCCGGCTCATGTTTTACCTGCAAGACTTGCTCTTCATGCTGAACATGGTAATGTTGATGAATTCGTTAAGATGAAAGGTCTTGAGTGTTGCGAATGCGGATGTTGCTCATATATTTGTCCTGCAAAACGCAATCTTACTCAGTCGATTAAAACTATGCGTAAGTCGGTACTTGCGTCTAAGAAGAAGTAGGAGGGTAATATGGAAGATAATAAAATGTTAAAAGTTTCATCAAACCCTCATGTAAGGGATTGTGAAAGTACAACGACAATTATGATGGATGTGCTTATTGCATTGATTCCAACTACATTATTTGGAGTATATAATTCAGGTGATTATAGAATGTATAGCGCATTACTTATTTTCATTACAGTAACTACATGCGTTTTGTCTGAATTATTATTTCAAAAATTATTAAATAAAAAGACAACTATTAATGATTTAAGCGCTGTGGTTACAGGACTTTTATTGGCGCTTAATTTGCCTTGTAATTTTCCGTTATGGATGGCTGTAATTGGTGCGCTTTTTGCAATCGTTGTTGTTAAACAGATATTTGGAGGTATTGGTCAGAATATTATGAACCCAGCGTTGGCTGCAAGATGTTTTCTGTTCTTATCATTTACTAGTCATATGACAAATTTTGTTATTGATGGTGTTACAAAACCTACACCTCTTGCAGAATTAAAGAATGGTGATGTTACAACACCTCTTCGAAATATGTTCATGGGTAATGTTGGCGGAACATTAGGTGAAACATCAACCATTGCAATACTTATTGGTGCTGCATATCTTTTAATACGAAGAATTATTGATTATAGAATTCCATTTGCTTATATTGCATCGTTTTCAGTATTTATATTAATATTTGGTGATAATAGATTTGATTTGGAATACCTTGCAATGCATTTATGTGGCGGTGGCTTGATGCTTGGTGCATTCTTTATGGCTACAGATTATGTAACAGCGCCTATTACCCCTATGGGAAAAGTTATTTACGGTATTATTCTTGGTGTATTAACTGGTTTATTTAGAATTTTTGGACCAAATGCAGAAGGTGTATCGTTTGCAATCATCTTTGGTAATATTCTTGTACCATTGATAGAAAAAGTAACTATGCCTACAGTATTTGGTTATGGAAAAAAGAAAAAAGGGGGTAAGAAAGCATGAAGAAAGACGCTTTGATTTTAGCTTTAATTACCCTTGTTGCAGGTTTACTTCTCGGTGGTGTTTATGAGATTACAAAAGGACCTCGTGAAAAACAAAAGCAGATAGCTCAAAACAAGGCTTATATGGCTGTTTATGAGGATAATGATGCTTATAAGGATATGGATGTCTCTGAATTTACTTTTGAGGAACTTGACGTTGCTACATTAGTTGACTTAGATGATAAACTTAATGAAAATGGTTTAGATGGAAGGGCTACTATTGATGGCCTAGTTGAAACTTATAATTCAAATAATGAGCATGTTGGATATGTTATAAATGTAACTGCAAAAGGTGGTTACGGCGGAGATATTTCATTTTCAGTTGGATTTGATACAGTTGGAACAGTAACAGGTATCTCCATTTTATCAATAAGCGAAACTCCAGGACTTGGTATGAAGGCTAAGGAAGATGATTTCTTAAAAAACTTCATTGATAAAATAGGTATATTTGCTGTAGATAAGGACAGTCCTTCAGAAGATGAAAATAAGGTTGACTCGATTTCGGGAGCAACAATTACATCAAGAGCAATGACTGATGGTGTAAATGCAGCATCTATAGCATATACTTGCATTCCAGTTTTAGATGTAACATTTGAAACTGAATCTATACCTGAAACTGATACCACATTGGTTCCGGAAACAGGTGCAACAACTGAAACAACTGTAGCAGGAGGTGAAGCAAATGAATAATAATGTACAAATTATTAAGGAAAGACTTTTTAATGGTATTATTAAAGAAAATCCAACATTTGTTATGATGCTTGGTATGTGTCCAACTCTTGCAGTTACAACATCTTGTATTAATGGTATTGGTATGGGACTTACAACAACAGTTGTATTAACTCTTTCAAATATGCTTATTTCTCTTATGAGAAACATAATTCCTGAAAAGGTTAGAGTGCCATCATTTATCGTTGTTGTTGCCAGCTTTGTTACATTGGTTCAGTTTATGTTAGAAGCTTATTTACCTTCTTTAAATGATGCATTGGGAATATATATTCCACTTATTGTAGTTAACTGTATTATTTTAGGTAGAGCGGAAAGTTATGCTTCTAAAAACCCAGTGATTCCATCTATATTTGACGGTGTTGGTATGGGACTTGGTTTTACTGTTGGCCTTGGTGCTTTAGGTGCATTTAGAGAAATTCTTGGTGCGGGTTCAATTTTTGGTATTTATATTTTCCCAGAATCGTTAGAACCTATTAGATTAATCGGTCTAGCGCCTGGTGCATTCTTTGTTTTAGCGTTTTTAGTTGCAGCTCAAAATAAGATTAAAGCATCTAGAAAAGAAAAAGGTGAAGTTGTTGTAGAGGCTTGTACAAGTGATTGTGGAAGTTGTAAAACATGTATTGATAGAGTGAAAAGTGTTATTGCTTCGGATAAAGAAGAATTTGCTAAAGTAGCATCAAAAGAAGCTGAAAAGAAGGAGGAGAACTAAATGGCTGATTTATTGAAAATTGCTATCGCAGCTGCGATGATTAATAATGTTGTTCTTAGCCAATTTTTAGGTCTTTGTCCTTTCATTGGTGTTTCAAAGAAAACAAAAACGGCTGCAGGAATGGGCGCTGCGGTTATATTTGTTATAACTATCGCTAGTGCATTGACACATATTGTATATTATCAAATTCTTGATAGATTAAATATCGAATATTTAGAAACTATTGTATTTATTTTGCTTATTGCTGCATTGGTTCAGTTTGTAGAAATGGTGCTAAAGAAAATGAGTCCACCACTTTATAGTGCACTCGGAGTATATTTACCATTGATTACAACAAATTGCGCTGTTTTAGGTGTTGCAATTACAAATATTTCAGATAGTTATACATTTGTACAAAGCGTTGTAAATGGTCTTGGTACAGCAATCGGTTTTACTATTGCAATTGTAATACTTGCTGGACTTAGAGAAAAAATGGAATATAATGATGTTCCTGAAAGTTTTAAAGGCACACCGATTATTTTGCTTACAGCAGGACTTATGGCTATGGCATTTAGCGGTTTTGCAGGTTTACTTTAGAAAGGAGGAATAGTTATGGGTGGTATATTGATTGCTGGCTTAATTGTCGGCGGTACAGGTCTTATCATAGGTGTTCTTCTTGGAGTTGCCGGTAAATTCTTTTCTGTTGAAATAGATGAAAAAGAAGCAAAGGTAAGAGAGGTTTTACCAGGAAATAATTGTGGTGGCTGTGGTTTTGCAGGCTGTGATGATTATGCGAAGGCTGTGGCATCGGGAAAGGCTGAACCTAATGCTTGTCCAGTTGGCGGAGCAAAGGTTGCTGAAGAAATTGGTAAGATTTTAGGAATCGAAGTTTCAGTTACAAAAAATGTTGCATATATTAAATGCAGTGGTGATTGTAATGTTGCACCTGATAAATATGAATATCATGGTAGTAAATCATGTATAGATGCTGCAAATGTTACTGGAGCAGGTCCAAAAAAATGCGCATATGGTTGTATGGGATTAGGTTCTTGTGCAAATGTCTGTGAATTTGGAGCAATTTCTATAGTTGATGGAATTGCAAAGATTGATCCGGATAAATGTGTTGCTTGTGGCAAATGTACAAAAGTCTGTCCTAAAAAACTTATTGAAATTATTCCATATGATGCTAAATACAGAGTTTCTTGCAGCAATAAAGACAAAGGAAAAGAAGTTAAAGCTGTATGTAGCGTTGGCTGTATAGGATGCGGATTATGTGCTAAAAACTGTAAATTTGATGCTATAGTTATCGAAGACAATGTGGCTAAAATTGATTATTCTAAATGTAAAAATTGTGGTTTATGCGCATCTAAGTGTCCTGTTAAAATTATTAAATAATTTTAGTGAAAATATATAAAAAAGTTATTAAAAATGAATGATTTATAAACAAAATTTATAAATCGTTCATTTTTATTTTGCGCAACAATATGATATAATGATTTCAGATACAAAGTGAGAAAGGGGTGACTATGTAATGAAAATTAAGCATTTATTAGTAATTTCGGTTATTTTAGTTACATCATTTGTTATGATATCATGTAATAAAGCTTCAGACGAGGCCGAAACAGAGCCTGCAACTGTTGTAGGAAATTCATCTGTTAAAGATGACGAAATAGATTTAAGTGATATTACATATTCAAATGATGATACAGATTCAATATCAAAAAAGATATTTAAAACAATGCTTGGCGATAATGATTCGGCTGATGAAGTAGTATATAATTTGACATTGGCAACAAAAATTGATGATTATGTAATTAGATATGAAGTTTTAGATAACTCAGCTGTTACTAAAAAGGGCTATCTTACAGGTAAAAATGTTGAAGATGAAACGGTTACTATTTCAGCTAGTATTGGTAAAAAGGTTAGATATTACAAATTTGTAGTATTAGGTAAAGAAAATGCAGCGATTAAGATGCTAGATATTTATGGTAATAATCTTTTGCATAATACTGATGATGTGCGAGATAACATTACATTGGTTGATAAAACAGGCCTAAATAATAACATTGCTGTAACTTGGAAACTAAAAGATGATGTAAATGCTGATATTATCACTATGACTGCAACTGGTGATAATGGTGAGATACCTGCAGGTGTAATTACAAGAGGCGATGTGGATAAAAAGGTTACATTGGTAGCCAACGCATCTGTTGAAATTGGTGGAGAGCTTCATAGTAAAGATTTTGAATATGAACTTACAATAAAAGCAAAACCTGAAGAAAAGACTTATGAAGCATATATTTATACGTATTTCCAAGGAAATATATATGGAAAAGGTGAAAGTCAGCATATTCATTTAGCAGTTAGTAAGGATGGATATTTTTGGGATGATTTAAATGATAATAAACCTGTATTAAAGGCTGAAAAAGGTACAAAAGGCGTTAGAGATTCCTTCTTAATTCGTTCACCATATGGTGATAAATTCTATCTTATTGGTACTGACCTTGATGCAAACGGCGGCGATTGGGGCGCTTATGCAAATAACGGAAGTAAAGCAATAAGAGTATGGGAGTCAACAGATTTGGTTAATTGGTCTGAAGAGCGATTGATAGATATTGCTCCAAAAGGTGCAGGTTGTATGTGGGCACCTGAATGCTTCTATGACGAATCAACAGGGGAATATGTGGTGTATTTCGCAACAGGAATAGTTGGTGGAAATGGTAAGAAGATTTATTATGTAAAAACAAGAGACTTCTATACCTTCACAGAAGCAAAGGTGTTCAAAGATGTAGAGGATGGAATCACATTTATTGATACTTCAATAACTAAATACAATGGTGTTTATTACAGATTTACGAAGAATGAGAATGAAATTACTATTCTTGTTGAAAAAAGTGATAAACTTTTAGGTGAATATAGCTTAATTACAACAAGAATTGCAAATCAATGGGGTGTTGAAGGTCCTGGTATTTATAAAATTAATGGTGAAGAAAAATGGTGTCTGTATATGGATGGTTATGCAAATGAAAATGCAGGAGTTGGCTATTTCCCATTGATTGCTGAATCTCTTGAAGATTTGGAAAAAGGTAATTTTAGAAGATTAAAGGACGGCGAATTTAAAATGCCAGATGGTGCAAAACATGGTTCGTTCGTACCTATAACTATGGAAGAGTATAATGCGTTAGTTGAAAAATGGGGTATATAGAGGAGGTACAATATGAAGAAAAGAATTAAAAGTGTGTTAAAACAGGCATTTTCATTAATGCTTATTGTAACATTGCTTGCAGGCTGTTCTTGTAATGATTCTAAAAAATCAGAAGATGATGCAGCTGTAACAGAAGAATCTAAGAAAGACGATTCCAAAAACAAGGTAAATGCTAATACTGCAAAACCTATAGTCGAAGAAAAAGCATTGGATTATAATTTATCAATTAAAACAGATACATCAGTTCTCGATGAATCTTATGATATTAGTGATATTTTATATGGTATTTTCTTCGAAGATATTAACTATGCTATTGATGGTGGTATTTACGCTGAAATGGTTAAAAACCGTTCGTTTGAGTATGGTGATATTGCTGATGATGGTCCTTATACAGGTTGGGCAGCAAATGATTATGCTGAATTTGAAGTTGTTGATGGCTCTGAAGATGGAACTTGTTTAAATGAAAACAATACTCATTATGCAATTATTGAAAATACTGGTTCTGAAATGTCTGGTATTCGTAACAGAGGTCTTCTTGATGGGTTTGCAATCGAAGAGGGCAAAGAATACAGATTTACTGCATTCATTAAAGGTTTAGATGGATATACAGGTCCTGTTGAAATTGGTATGTACGAGCAGGGTGAATATTCATTAGGAATGGGTAGCGCTAGAATCGAAAAAGTTTCAGATGAATGGTGGAAATATACTGCCATAATGAAAGCAAATGTTTCTGGTAGTGACAGATTAAGATTACATGTGTTAATAAATGAAGGCAAGATTGCTATTGATATGGTTTCATTTATGCCAGTTGATACATATAAGAATAGAGAAAATGGCTTAAGAGCAGATATTGTTGCTTATTTAGAAGCATTAGAGCCTAAATTCATTCGTTTCCCAGGTGGATGTGTAGTTGAAGGTAAAACATATGAATCACAGTACAGTTGGAAGGATTCTATTGGAAATGGTTTAGAATTTGTAATTAATGGACAAAAAACATATGGAGATGTGGCTGCAAGACCTCAAGGAATCGATATTTGGGCTGATATACATGGAACAAGTAGTAATCCATATTACATGACATACGGTGTTGGTTTCTATGAATATTTCCTTTTATGTGAAGATTTAGATGCATTAGCTATTCCTATTTTAAATGCAGGTATGCTTTGTCCTATACAGAGTCCTTCATATCATTACTATTCAACAGATAGTGAAGAATTTAAGCAATATGTACAGGACGCTCTTGATTTAGTTGAATTTTGTAGAGGTGATGCTTCGACAAAATGGGGCGCTGTTAGAATTGGAATGGGTCACGCAGAACCATTTGAATTAAAATATATTGGTATTGGTAATGAACAGTGGCAGGATGAATACTTTAAGCATTATAAGAAATTTGTTGAAGCTTTTGATGAGGCTGCAAAACAAAACCCTGCAATGTATGGAGATATCGAACTCATTGTTGCAAACGGACCAGTATCAAGTGATAGATTTGGATGGGATAAGGTTGAAGAAAACGGTGGGCTTGATTATGCTGCTTTAGTAGATGAACATTATTATCAGACTCCAGAATGGTTCTTCTCAAACACAAACAGATATGATTCATACGAAAGAAATACTACAAAAGTATTTTTAGGAGAATATGCTGCAAAATCAAACACTCTTAAGGCTGCCCTTGCAGAAGCTGCATTTATGACTGCTTTAGAGAGAAATGGTGACGTTGTAGAAATGGCTTGTTACGCGCCATTATTTGGTAATACAAGAACCCAGTGGGTACCTGATATGATTTGGTTAGATAATAATTCAGTATTTGGCTCAATCAACTATTATGTACAGAAGATGTTCTCTACAAATGTTGGTTCAACACTTCTTGACACTGAATTTGCACCAACATCTGAAACAAGTAACTCTTTAAAGGGTATGGTTGGTGTTGGTACATGGAGTACAAGTGCAACATTTGATAATATTAAAATTGTGTCAAACAAGGATGATTCTGTATTATATGAGCAGGATTTTGAAGAAAACGGTTCACTTAAGGAAGGCAAGATTATTGCTGGTAGTTTTTCAGTGAAAGATGGTCAACTTGTACAATCTTATGTTGGTAATACAACAAATGAAAAAACAGGTGATGTTGTATACTTTGGTGATACTTCTTTCTCTGATTATACATTTACTTGTACAGCCACAAAGACAGGCGGTAACGAAGGTTTCCTTATTCCAATTGCTGTACAAAGTGCAAATGACAATATTTTCTGGAATATTGGTGGATGGGGCAATACAGTTTCATGCCTTCAGATTGTTGAGGGTGGTTCAAAGAGCGACCAGGTATCAGGAACAGTTTCAGATATTTCATTAAAATCTGATTATGAATATGAAATAAAGGTTGTTGTTTCAGGAAATAACGTTAAATGTTATTTAAATAAGGTGTTAATGATTGATTATACTCATGAAAAGAGTGAAAATGTTTATCAAGTAACAAGTACGGATGAATCAGGTGATATCATTATTAAACTTGTAAATATTGCATCAGAAGAAGCAACAGTAAATGTTACAATTGATGATTTTGATAAATATAATTCAACAGCTGATGCTATTATGTTAAAAGGCGAGTATTTAACAGAGGAAAACACTTATGAAGATCCTGAACACATTGTGCCAGAAGAATTCCAAACAGAAGTATCAGGTGAATTCACTCAAAAATTACCAAAATATTCAATCACAATATTAAGAATTCACAAGAAGTAATAATATAAATAAAAATAAGATAGGTTTCAAAAGTGAACCTATCTTATTTTTATTATGTTTTGATGTTTCTTTAAATTGAATGAGGTTTTAACTTCGTATTCATTTGTTATAATTATGCAATCAACATCATCTATCGAATTAATCAAATCTAATGCTTTTTCAGTTCCGAGTAATACGCATACTGTGCTTAATGCGTCGGCAGTAGCGGAATTATTACAGATAATGGTTGCTGAATAAACATCTGTATCTGCAGGATAACCGGTATCAGGGTCAATAATATGATGATAAATTTTGCCATTTTCTTCAAACATTCTTTCATAAATGCCAGAAGTAACGATTGACTTATCTTCAATATTTACTGTACAAATGGTTTCGCCAGAAGCTGAAAAAGGTTTGTTGATTCCTATATTATATGGTGACGAGTCTGGTTTATCACCGATAACAACAATATTTCCACCAAGGTTAATTATACCGCTTTTAATACCATGTTTTGTTAAATAAAATTTGATTTTATCAGCAACATATCCTTTTGCAATACCACCTAAATCAATAGTAGAAGCACCTTTGACAGATAGATAATAATTATCATTTATCTCGGACAATACTATGTTTTCGTAATTTACATCAACTATTAAAGAATTAATTAAATAATCGCTTGGAATCTTTTTGTTCTTAAAATTCCATTGATCTGATAATTTCGAAATTGTAACATCAAATTTACCTTCGGAAAGTTTCGAATACTCAATGGATTTTGAAAGTACATCATATAATTCTTTGGAAATACGAACATTTTGATTTTCACCATTATTAATCTTGTATAATTCACTATCAGGATTAGTTTTTGAAAATATAGTTTCATATCTTTTGCAAAGAGCCATAGCGTTATCTATAAGTTCCTCAATATCTTCACGTTCCTGTACATCAGAATTATAGTTTTCCTTACAATCATATATCTGGATTGTTACGACTGTGTCGAAATAAAAATCAGATTTTGATATAAGCTCATTAGAATATTCTTCTTTAGTTAAATATTTTTTTATTAAAATCAATGCAATGGTAAGCATTACCATTATAAAAAAGTATAGTAAGTATTTTTTTTGTTTCATAATTTAACTCCACAATGTTTATATGTATATAATAATAAGTTTTTGGCAAAAAAACAATATTTTTCTTGAATATTTAATAACAATATGTTAATATAAGAACATAAGTTCGTATTTTGGAGGTCGCTTTGATTAAAAAATATAAAACAGATATTATTGTTATTATGATTTTGCTTATTGTTGCTATACTTATCACCATTATAATAAGTATATGCAAAAAGGATGGCCGATATGCATCTATTTCAATAGATGGTCAAGTTGTAGGTGTATATTCACTCGAAGATGATGCGGACTTATCGTTTGATACTGGTCATCATGTAATCATATCTGATTCTATGATTAGTGTTACGGACAGCGATTGTCGCGATAAGATATGTATGAACAAAGGTAAAATCAGTTCTATAGGTGATACTATAGTTTGTTTGCCTGAAAAGTTTATAATTGAAATCATAGAAAAATGATGTATTAGGAGGCATTTCATTGGAAACTAGTAGAAAAAAGACAAAGAATATGGTGATTTTATCGCTATTTGTTGCGATTTCACTTATATTGTCATATTTAGAAGTGCTTTTTCCGTTTTCATTTGGTTACGGACTTAAATTAGGCCTGGCAAATGTTGCGATAATTAGTGTATTATACGTATTTTCATTTAAGGAAGCACTGGTAGTTAACCTTGTCAGGATATTTATATCGGGTTTATTGTTTGGTAATGTTTTCAGCCTTATATTTAGTTTGTTTGGCGGAATATTAAGTGTTATAGTTATGGCTTTTGCTAAACGATGTAAGACATTATCATTGATTACAGTGAGTGTTTTAGGCGCTGTTTCTCATAATTTTGGCCAGCTTTTAGCTGCTTTGATTATAACGAAGATTAGTGGTATTTTATTTTATATGCCAGTTTTACTCATTGGTGGAATTATTACAGGTATAGCTATTGGCTGTGTTTCAGGTGTTATTATAAAAGTTTTAAAGGAGATTTTAAAAAGATGATTGCATTTGTTAAAGGAGAAGTTGAATATATTGGCGCAGATATTTTAGTGATTAATGTTGGTGGTATTGGTTATAATGTTTTTATTTCAGGTAAGATTCTTAACAATATGCCATCCATTGGTGAAGAGATTAAATTATTTACATATCTAAATGTTAGAGAAGATGCTATGCAATTATTTGGATTTGCTGATAGAGATGAGTTGAATGTATTCAAATTACTGATTACAGTTAATGGTATCGGACCAAAAGGTGCCTTATCTATTTTATCTTGTATGACTGCGGATGATTTAAGGTTTGCTGTTGCAGCGGATGATGCTAAAACTATTGCTAAATCACCTGGAATCGGCGCTAAAACGGCTTCTAAACTTATTCTTGAACTTAAAGATAAACTAAAATTAGAAGATGCTATAAGTAACACACTTGATACTGGTGTTGATGTTACATATACATCTGAAAGTAATGATATTAGACAAGAAGCGATTATGGCTCTTACGGCGCTTGGATATACGCATTCAGAGGCTTGTAAGGCTGTTAAATCAGTTGATACTTCACAGTGCATTACATCAGAAGATGTTATTAAGAAGGCATTAAGAGCATTGGTATAGAAAGGTTAAGATTATGGAAAGACGTGTTATTAATACAGAGATGATTAGGGAAGATAAATCATACGAAGCAAATCTTCGCCCTGGTGCTATAGATGAATATATAGGTCAAAGTAAAGCTAAAGAGAATCTTAAGATTTATATTGAAGCAGCTAAACGTCGTAATGAACCTTTGGATCATGTGCTTTTTTACGGACCTCCAGGACTTGGCAAAACAACATTATCTTGTATAATTGCCAATGAGATGGGCGTTAAGATTAAGATTACTAGTGGACCGGCCATTGAAAAACCAGGAGATTTGGCAGCTATTTTGAACGGATTAAATGAAGGTGATGTTTTATTCATTGATGAGATTCATAGGTTAAACAGACAGGTTGAAGAAGTTTTATATCCTGCTATGGAAGATTTTGCTATTGATGTTGTTATTGGTAAAGGACCAGCAGCTAAATCATTGAGAATTGATTTACCTAAATTTACATTAATCGGAGCTACAACAAGAGCAGGCTTGTTAACTGCGCCTCTTAGGGATAGATTTGGTGTTATTAATAAACTTGAGTTTTATAATATCAAAGAATTAACCGACATTATTATGCGTTCGGCTAATGTACTTGGCATTGATATTGATGTAGAAGGAGCAGTATCTATGGCTAAACGTTCAAGGGGAACTCCACGACTTGCCAATCGTTTATTAAAACGAGTTAGAGATTATGCGCAAGTTATGTATGACGGAGTTATAACCACTGAAGTTGCTGACAAAGCACTTGATTTGATGGAGGTAGATAAGTACGGTCTTGATAACGGTGATAGAAATATTTTAGAAACAATTATCAACAAATTCGGAGGTGGTCCAGTAGGTCTTGACACATTGGCGGCGGCATTAGGTGAAGATACTGGAACTATAGAAGATGTGTATGAGCCATATTTGATTATGAATGGATTTATACAAAGAACTCCTAGAGGTCGAATTGCTACTGATAATGCATATATTCATTTAGGCTTGAAATAAAACCTTAAAAATATCATTTTGACTTGTTTATTTTCGCATTTAATGTTATTATTTATTTGTATAAAATTTTCTTGGAACGGAGTAGTGCAAATGTCGACAAAAAATGTTACAGAAGTTATTATAAATGGTAAAATATATACTTTAAGCGGATATGAAAGTGAAGAATACCTTCAGAAGGTAGCTACATATATTAACAATAAGATTAATGAATATAAGACAAATGAATCTTATACAAGATTAAGTCATGATATGCAGAGAACTTTGCTTGAACTTAATATTGCTGATGATTATTTTAAGGCAAAAAAGCAGGCAGACAGTATTGAGAAGGATTTAGAGAGCAAGGATAAGCAGTTATATGATATAAAGCATGATTTGATTAGTGCTCAGATTAAAATTGAAGCCCAGGAGAAAGAGATTGCTAATCTTACTCAGATTATAAATGAAAATAATCTTAAGATTGTTAAATTAGAAACAGAACTTTCAGAAGCTTCTACACCAAAGAGAAGAACAAAATCATCAACAACAGCGACTACAGCAACAGTTAGTGATTAATATTTAAGCCGGACTTAAGTTCCGGCTTTTTAGATATGGAGTAATTATGAGAAAACAGCTTATAAATAAAACTAAATATGAATTATTAGCTCCTGCAGGTAGTTTTGATGCATTAAAAGCTGCTGTTAGTGCTGGTTGCGATGCGGTTTATGTTGGCGGCAATATGTTTGGTGCCAGAGCCTTTGCTAACAACTTTTCAAATGAAGAATTGATAGAGGCTATTGATTATTGTCATTTGTATGGTAAACAATTGTATCTTACAGTAAATACTTTGCTTAAGAATAAAGAGATTGATGAGAATTTGTATTCATACATCAAACCTTTATATGAGGGTGGTTTGGATGCGGTTATCGTGCAGGATTTAGGTGTTTTAAAGTTTATTAAAACTAATTTTCCTAATTTAGATATTCATGCAAGTACACAAATGACTGTTCTTGGAAGTGAATTTGCTGATGAATTAAGAAAATTAGGTGTTTCAAGAGTTGTTACACCTAGAGAATTGTCCTTGAAGGAAATTAATAATATATACGAGAAAACAGGTCTTGAGATAGAGACCTTTGTTCATGGAGCTTTGTGCTATTGTTATTCAGGACAATGTTTGCTTAGTAGTCTAATTGGCGCTAGAAGTGGAAATAGAGGAAAATGCGCACAACCTTGCAGATTACCATATTCTGTAAACGATTCTAAAAGAGAATATTATTTAAGTCCAAAGGATCTGTGTGCCTTAAATATTTTACCAGATTTATTAGAAAACGGCGTATTTTCATTGAAAATCGAAGGTAGAATGAAAAATCCTGAGTATGTTGCGACAGTGACATCGATTTATAGAAAATACATTGATATGTATGAAAAATATGGAAGAGTTGGTTACAAAGTTGCTACCGAAGATTTGGACAGACTTCTTGACATTTACAATAGAGGTGGATTTACAGACGGATTTTTTTATAAACAGAATTCAAAGGATATTATATACACTAAACGTCCTAACCATATGGGTGTTTTAGCTGGAACCATTAATTCTGTGAAGAATGACACTATATATTTTAAAAGCCAAATCAAGTTAAATAAAAACGATGTTTTGGAGATTAAATTAAAGAACAATGAATATATAAGTTTCAATCTTGGTGCAGATTATGAAGCAGGAAAAGATTGTATTGGTTATCTCTATAAAAAGAATGTTCGAAATATCAACGATTTAGGTGACACCTCCATATATAGAACTAAAAATAATGCATGGAGTCAATGTATTCAAGAAAAATATCTATCTAATGATATTTTAGATAATAAATTGAAAATCAATGCAGAGATGATGCTTCAAAAAGATAAGCCGATTGTTTTAAAATTATCATACAATGGCTTAGAAGTTGAGTATGTTTCTGAAATTCCTTCCAAAGCTTTAAATAAAGCAGTGGATAAGGAAACTGTATTAAAACAGTTAAATAAAACTGGAAATGAACATTTTGCGTTTGAAAATATTGATATTAGTTTGGATGATGGATTGTTCATTCCAATGGGACAATTAAATAATATTAGGCGCGAGGGTTTGGCTTTGTTTGAAAAAGCGTATTTAAACGCCTTTAAACGTCAAGAAGTGAATAATGATGTTACAATTGAGAAAATTTGTTATGAGATAAATGAAAATATTGAATTTTCAGCAAGTGTATACAACATTGAACAGTTAAATATTGTCCTTGAGTACGACGAAATAAGCAATGTATATGTTGAACAAGCATTTAATTCATATGATACATTGAATTCAATGTGCAGCATGATTCATAATAGTGGCAAAAAAGCGATTTTATCATTGGCTCACATTACCCGTGATAAGTTTGATTCAGATTTTATTAATAATAAATCATTTTATCAAGAAAATAACTTTGACGGGTTTATGTTTAGAAACATTGAAACATATTTTCTTTTAAAAAACAACAAAATCTCGATGAAAAAGGTTGTTTTTGACAGTAATATTTATACATTTAATAATTATTCATACGACTATTATAAATCAATAGGCGCAGATATATTAACTGCCTCATATGAGCATAATATCAACGAACTAAAAGATATGAATAAATATAATCTTGAGATTAATGCTTATGGACATATACCAGTTATGTTAAGTGCCAACTGTGTACAGAAAACCGCAGGAAAATGCAATAAAGATAATATTAATTCAAATGCATATATTGTGCTTAAGGATAGAATGAATGCTAAATTCAAAGTTATAAATAACTGTAGATATTGCTATAATATTATATATAGTGATATTCCTTTGTGCGCGATTGATGAAATGAGTACATTGATTGAAAATGACATTAAAAACTTTAGATTGAACTTCACCATAGAGGATTCAAATGAAACTAAAAGCGTTTTGGATGGATTTATAAAAAATAAAGTACCTTTAAATATTGATTATACTAAAGGACACTTGAAAAGAGGGGTATAATGACACAAATTATTATTGCACTTACTAAATATATAAATATAATACTGATATTACTTTATGCATATTTTTCGTTTAAATCAATAACAAAAATAAGCGAAGAAAATGCTAAAAGATACAATGCATTGCAGATTTTATGCACATTTTTTGTGTTAACATTTTCATATTTTGCAATGTATTTGGCTGTGCCACAGGATAAGTTTATTGTATTTTTAGGTGCAATAATTCTTTATTTTGGTGGACTTATTATTGCTTTAAGAAATTTATATCCGAGATACAATAGAACTTTAATTAACGGTATGATTTTTCTTATGACCGTTGGTTTTTCAACACTTACAAGATTAAATTACACAAAGGCCGTTAGACAATTTGTAATGTGCATTATCATATCGGTTGTTGCAATGATTATTCCTAAAATAATAGAAAAGGCAGTAGGATTTAGAAAACTGTCTTATTTGTATGCAATCGTAGGAATATGTGCTCTTTTACTTGTTTTTATTATGGGTTCATATACATATGGAGCTAAATTAAGCATTGCTATAGGAGGTTTTTCTGTTCAACCATCCGAATTTGTTAAAATAAGTTTTGTAATGTGTATTGCAGGCATTTTAGCTAATAAGGCGAATTTTAAGAATGTTATTATAACTTCTTTAATTGCCGGACTTCATGTTGTTATATTGATTATGTGTAAGGATTTAGGTACAGCCTTAATTTTTGCAGTGACATTGTTATTTGTGATATATATTGCATCAGGAAAAGGCGTTTATTTATTCGGAGGTCTGTTACTTGGAAGTGGAGCAGCTTATGTTGCGTATTTGGCATTTGACCACGTTGCAACTAGAGTTGAAGCATTTTTAAATCCATGGCCACTGATAGATAATAAAGGATACCAGATTACACAGTCATTATTTGCTATAGCCACAGGTGGTAATTTTGGAATGGGTATTTATCAAGGAATGCCAGGAACCATACCCGTTGTGGATGAAGATTTTATTTTCTCTGCAATATGCGAAGAGTACGGTGCATTATTTGGAATCGGTTTAATTCTTGTAATTATCAGTATTTTTATGATTTTTATTAAAATTGGTTTTAATTGTAAAGATAATTTCTATAAATTATGCGTGACTGGATTCGGTGTTTTATTTATTTTCCAAGTATTTTTAGCTATCGGTGGAACTATAAAATTTATTCCATCCACAGGCGTGACATTACCATTTATAAGTTATGGTAGAAGTTCAGTTGTTTCGCTTATTACAATGTTTTTCATTACTTTAGGTGTTGAGTTAAGACAGTATGATAATGTCAAAATTCATAAAGAAGAAGTTTTGGTTATGAAAAAACGCAATAACTATGCTTTTAGAACAACAGTAATATTTTCAGCTTTAATGATTGCAATGTCGGTGTATTTATTTATATTTTCAACATGGCAGGGTGAAAGTATAATTAATAATCCGTACAACAAAAGATATGAAGTAATTTCTAAAAGAATTGATAAAGGCAGAATTTATTCGAAAGATTATAATACATTAGCTCAAACTCAATATGATGCAAATGGCAACCAGATTAGATATTATCCTTATGAAGAACTGTTTGCAAATGTTATTGGTCGAACAACTAATGGTTTGTCTGGTTTAGAGGCGAAATACAATTATGATTTATTGGAAGTCAATACAAATATCATAGCTAGAATTTATAGCGAGTTAAATAATAATAAATTACAAGGAAATAGTATTGTTACAACATTGGACGTAGTCACACAAAGTGCTGCTTTTGATGCTTTAGGTGATAATGCAGGCGCTGCAATTGTTATGGACGTATCAAATGGCGAAATTCTTTCAATGGTTTCAAAACCTACTTATAATCCAAATGATACATTATTTTTGGAGGATTCAAACCTGGAAAATGAATCAGGAATACTGATTAATAGAGTCACTCACGGACTTTATACACCTGGCTCAACCTTCAAAACAATTACAATGCTACAGTATATAAATGAAAATCCAGATACTTACGAAGACTATCGTTATAATTGTAAAGGTACTTACTCGTTAAAAGGTTTTGATATGCATTGCAGTAGAAATGCCATTCATGGAAACTGTGATTTAATGCGTTCCTTAGCCAAATCTTGCAATTGTTCCTTTGTGAATATTGGTAAAAACATTGATTTAGATGAATTAAACAAATTATGCAATAAATTATTATTTAACAAGGATTTGTCCCTTGACTTTGAATGCGAAAGTAGTATATCTTATATTGGTAACGATATGTCTGAGTTTGATGTGGCGCAAACTGTTATAGGACAGGGAAAAACATTGGTAACTCCAATGCATATGGCTATGATTGTTAGTGGCATTGCAAATGATGGTGTTGTAATGGCGCCAACATTATATAAGGCTACTGTCGATCCTGCAAATAAGATATTGGATGAATATGAAGCAGAGGAATATGCAACATTGTTTACTAAAGAACAAGCAGATATTTTAAAAGAATATATGCGAGAAGTTGTTTTAAACGGTACTGCATCTAAACTTAAGAGTGACGAATATGTTGCCTACGGCAAAACTGGTACAGCACAGGTTGGAAGTGAAGGCCTTGCAAATTCATGGTTTACCGGATTTGTTGAAAAGGATGGTAAATGTTACGCAATTGTTGTAGTGGTTGAAAATATCGATGAAAACACTTTCCCAGCAGTAGGTATTGCAAAAGAAATTGCAGATGCAATAAATTAATGAGGATATTATGAATAAACGAAATTATCAGAAGGAATTAGATAAAATAATTGAAGAAAATGTGAAAAATAATTTTGTGCCTAAATTACTTTTACACAGCTGTTGTGCGCCTTGCAGTAGCTACGTTTTAGAGTATTTGTCAAATTATTTTGAAATAACAGTTTTATATTATAACCCTAATATTTTCCCTAAAGAAGAATATGAATATCGAATCAATGAACAGGCAAGGTTGATTAAAAATTTACCAGCAAAGCATCCGATTTCCTTCGTTGCTACAAATTATGAGCCTGAAAAGTTCTATGACATCGCTAAAGGTCTTGAAAATGAGCCTGAAGGCGGTGCAAGATGCAGAGAATGTTTTAAATTAAGACTTGAATATGCAGCTAAAATTGCCAAGGAGAATAATTTTGATTATTTTACGACTACATTGTCTATAAGTCCATTGAAAAATAGTGAAGTATTAAATGAAGTTGGCGAAGAAATAGGCGAGATATATCAAATTAAACATTTAACTTCGGATTTTAAAAAGCGTAATGGATACAAGAGAAGTGTTGAATTATCAAAGGAGTATGAGTTATATAGACAGGATTATTGTGGGTGTGTGTATTCTAAAATCGAGAGAGAAAAAAACATCAAACAAAATTAAATTTTTGCTTGCAATAATTAGTGTTGTATGTTAGAATATCCCTTGTGCTGATTAGCCGGTGTGTCGGAATGGCAGACGATGCAGACTCAAAATCTGTTGTGGTTACCCACGTGCGGGTTCAAGTCCCGCCACCGGCATTATATTTTTTTGAAAGAGCAGAAGTAACTGCTCTTTTTTATTTGTATAAGATTGGTAAAGATATATAGAATTTGCATAGTGAAGATTTTATGAGTTACAGATTTTTGCTTGTTTTACTTACATAAACATACATTTATAAGATTATTTAATTTTTCAATCGCTGCAAGATAATTAATGTAACTTCGCAATACACACTGTTTGAACAAGCGTAGCTTGTGAGTTTGTGTATGCGAAGTTTTATATCATTATTATCTTGCAGTGATTTGAAAAATAATAATCTTATAACCAGTATGGGTGTGTAAGTAAAACAAGTAAAAATTTGTAACTTTATAAAAACAATGTACTATGCAAATTCTATTTTATTTTTATACATTTTGTAGTATAATATTATGAGTTATTATATATAGTTTGAGAGGTTACTTGTTTTGAATAATTTAAAGAAAATTGTATTAATTGATGGAAATAGTATTTTAAATAGAGCGTTTTACGGATTACCTGAATTGACCAATGCGAAAGGTCTTCATACCAATGCGATTTTAGGTTTTCTTAACATTATGCTCAAAATATTAGAGGAAGAAAAGCCTGATACGTTATTTGTGGCTTTTGATGTTAAACATCCTACATTTAGACATGAAATGTTTAAGGAATATAAAGGAACCAGAAAACCAATGCCTGACAATTTGCGCGAGCAGTTGCCTGTTATAAAAGAAGTGCTTCAGTCTATGAATATAAAGATTGTTGAAAAGCCAGGCTTTGAAGCTGACGATATTTTAGGTACACTTGGTGTAATGGCAGAAAAAGAAGATTATGATGTTCGTATTATCTCTGGTGACAGGGATTTATTGCAGTTGGCTACAAAGAAAGTCATGATTAGAATTCCTAAAACTATTGGTGGTAAGACTACTGTTGAAAATTATTATGAAGATGATGTTTTTGCAAAATATGGCGTAACTCCAACGGAATTCATTGATTTGAAGGCGTTGATGGGTGATACATCGGATAATATTCCTGGTGTAAAAGGAATTGGTGAAAAAACAGCTATTTCAATTATTTCTAAGTATAAAAATATTGAAAATGCAATTGCAAATGTCGCTGAGATAACACCTAATCGTGCAAAGACTGCAATCGAAGAATATAAAGAAGATGCTAGAATGAGCAAAGTTCTTGCAACTATTAATACAAACGTACCTCTTGAAATTACATTAAATGATGGTGTTATAAACGAAATGTTTAATGATAAGGCATATAATTTCTTTTTGGAATTAGGTTTTAAATCCCTTATCAGTAAATATTTTGATTCATCGACTATGAAGAGTGCAGATTTCAATCTGGAAGAACATATTAAAATTGTTGAAAATTCTAGTGAATTAAAAAATATATTAAAATTAATTGACGAAAAAGGCAAGTATGGATTTGCAGGAAATATCTATAAGACTGAAAATTATCAGTTAAGTTTTGATTTCTTTGGCGGAAGTAATGATTCATCAGATGATGTAAATATAGCTGTATGCGTTGATGATATGGCTTATTATATTTCAAGTAAAAACGTAAAAAGAAATGAAATTGATGAATTTATCGCAACATTAACTAATAAAAAACAGATAAAGGTTTCATTGTTTGCATTAAAGGACAGATTATATGATTTTGGATTTGATAAGAATAATCAGTTGTTTGATGTTAGTATACTTGCGTATCTATTAAATCCAAACAAAAACTTTTATTCAGCATTTGATATTGCAGCAGAGCATTTGAATTTATTGATTGATTCATTTGTAGAGAAGTTTGAACCGGAAAATATTAAAAAGTTATACAATGAAGATTCACATAAATATATTATGTTAACTTGTCTTAATTCATACATTGCAAATTCATCTTTAAATGTGCTTTGGGACAAGGTTTCAAGTGCAAATATGGCTGATTTATATTTAAATGTTGAACTTCCTTTAGTATTTTCATTGTTTAAGATGGAAAATGAAGGTATAAAGATAAATGCATCTGAATTAAAGGATTATGGCGTTAAATTAGCCGAAGGTATATCTGTTCTTGAAAAGGAAATATACGAAGATACTGGTGTTGAGTTTAATATTAACTCTCCAAAACAATTAGGCGAAGTACTTTTTGAAAAACTAGGCTATGAAGGCGGTAAAAAGACAAAAACTGGTTATTCAACATCTGCTGATGTTTTAGAAAAGATGTCTTCACAGTATCCTGTTGTTGATAAAATATTGCAGTACAGACAGTTAACTAAACTTAAATCAACATATGCAGATGGATTGATAAACTATGTTGGTGCAGATAATAGAATTCATGGTACTTTTAATCAGACAATTACTGCAACTGGTAGAATTAGTAGTACAGAACCAAACCTTCAAAATATTCCTATTAGATTCCCTTTAGGAAAGGAAATTCGTAAGGTTTTTGTACCTAAAGAAGGTCATGTGTTCATTGATGCTGACTATTCACAGATAGAACTTAGAATTCTTGCTCATATGTCTGATGATGAGGCTTTAATTGATGCATATAATTCATACAGTGATATTCATAAAATTACAGCGGCAAAGGTATTTAATACACCATTGGACGAGGTAACTGATGTTCAAAGAAGTAATGCAAAGGCTGTAAATTTTGGTATTGTGTATGGTATAAGTTCTTTTGGCTTAAGCCAAGATTTAAGCATTTCTAAAAAACAGGCTAACGAATATATTGAGCAGTATTTTGCAACTTATCCAAAAATCAAGGAATTTCTTGATAAGAATGTGGCCGATGCAAAAAATACAGGTTTTGTTACAACTATGTTTAACAGATTAAGACCTATTCCAGAATTAAAGTCATCAAACTTTATGCAAAGAAGCTTTGGTGAAAGAATTGCAATGAATTCACCTATTCAAGGAACTGCTGCCGATATTATGAAGATTGCAATGATTAATGTCGATAAAGCCCTTGAAAATGCTGGATTAAATGCGAAAATCGTTCTTCAGGTTCATGACGAACTTCTCCTTGAAGTTCCAACTAAAGAGGTCGAGCAAGTTAAAGAAATTGTTGTACACGAAATGAGCAATGCAGCAAAATTAAAGGTTGCATTAGAAGTTTCTGTTGGTGTTGGTAAAAACTGGTTGGAGGCACACTAATTTGAATAGAGTTATCGATTTAGTAAAAGACAATAAAATAACCGTAATAGGCATAACAGGTGGTGTTGGTTGCGGAAAATCAACGATAGTTGATTATATTAAAGAGCAATATAATGCCACTGTGTTTAAAGCCGATGATATAGGTCACATTGTAATGCAAAGAGGTAATTTGGCTTACGATAAGATTGTTCAATATTTTGGCGAAGATATATTAGATATGAACCTTCAAATTGACCGAAAAGCCTTGTCGAATTTAGTTTTTAATAATACAGAAAAACTTGAATATCTTAACTCAATAATTCATCCAGCGGTTGAACAATATATTGCGGATAATATTATTTTAGAGTATGAAAATTCGAAAAAATTATTTGTTATTGAAGCGGCTTTATTGATAGAAGCGGGATATAAAAGAGTATGTAATGAATTGTGGTACATTTACGCCAGTAAAGAAGAACGAATTAAAAGACTTATGTCGTCGAGAGGTTATTCAAGAAACAAATGTATCGACATAATGGACAATCAATTATCAGATGCTGAATTTAAAGCAAATTGCAATGTTTTAATCGATAATGGAAATGATTTCAAATATAGTAAAATTCAGATAGAAAAACATATGAATTTCTGCTATAATTAAATAATAAGTCAAATTTTGTATTCGGAAGGAACTAAAGTTTATGTCAAATGTAGGAAAATTACCTGAACACATGGTGTTTGGACTTGATATTGGTACAAGAAGTATAGTTGGTTCTGTAGGCTATATGGACAGAAACAAATTTAAAGTGGTTGCTCATTTTGTTAAAGAGCATGAAACCAGAGCTATGATGGATGGTCAGATTCATGATATTTCTATGGTTGGAAATACCATTGATGATGTGAAACGCGAATTAGAAAATCAGATTGGCAGACCATTGAAGGAAGTATGTATTGCAGCGGCTGGTCGTGTGTTAAAAACGCTTAATGTACATATTGATTTTGAAAGAGATACTGATTTACCAATAACTAGCGAAGATGTTTATGCTCTTGAATCACTTGGTATCGATAAAGCTTATGATGAGATTAGACAGATGTATAGCGATACATCTTTTTATTGTGTTGGTTATTCAGTTATCAAATATTACATGAATGATTATTATATCAATAATCTTGAAGGCCATAAGGCAAAGAAGATTGGTGCGGATATTCTTGCAACATTCTTACCAAATGATGTTATTGAAGGTTTATATTCTGCTGTATCTATTGCAGAATTAGAGGTAGCCAGCCTTACATTAGAGCCTATTGCAGCTATTAATATTGCTATACCAGAACATTTTAGATTGCTTAATATCGCATTAGTCGATGTTGGCGCTGGAACAAGCGATATTTCCATAACAAAAGATGGTAGCATTATTGCTTATGGTATGATTCCTCATGCAGGAGATGAGATTACTGAGGCCATTGCACACAAATGTCTTGTTGATTTTAATAATGCAGAAGAGATTAAACGAGCTTCGATTTTGGATGATGATATAACATATACGGATATTTTGGGATTGCCTAATACAGTGACAAGTAAGAAGGTACGCTCTATATATTCAGAAATCGTCGATAATACAACCAGAGAAATTGCTGAAAAAATCATTGAACTTAATGGTGGAAAGGCTGTTAATGCGGTATTTGTTGTTGGCGGTGGTGGTAAAGCTTATGGTTTTACTGATAAACTTGCAAAATATTTAAATCTTCCAAAAGAAAGAGTTGCTCTAAGAGGTGCGGAAGTACTTGGTGATGTTGACTTCTTAATGGATAATGTTACAAAAGATCCATTACTTGTTACACCTATTGGTATTTGTGTAAATCATTACAACCAAAAGAACAGTTTCATTTATGTTACAATTAACGACCAAAAGATTAAATTGTATGACAATGATAAACTTACAGTTGTTGATGCGGCAGCTCAGGTTAATTTCCCTAACGAGGAATTATTCCCTAGACGAGGCGCTTCAATTAATTACACTATCAACGGTGTTGAAAAGATGATTAAGGGTGAAATTGGCGAGCCTGCGGTTATTTTGGTTAATGGTGAACTTGGTAATATTACTACTAAGATTAAGAAAAATGATAAGATTATTATCACTCCATCTACATTGGGTGAAGCCGCAAAGTATAAGGTTGAGCAGATTCCTGGATTTAAGAGTCTCATTAAATTCACAGTTAACGGCAACAGTATTGAATGTCCTAAATTCGTAAATGTTAATAACGAACTTGTTACTGGTTCATACGAAATTCAAGATGGCGACGTTATTGAAATCTTAGATAGCTATACTGTTGAGCAGATAATGACTTTTATGGATATGGATTTTGCACAATATGATGTTACAGTAAATGGTCACAATGCCGCTATAGACGAACCAGTTTATGAAGGCTTTAATATTACAATTAAAGAAAAGGTAACCGAACCAGTTGTAGAGGAAATTATTGAAGAAGAAGTTTCCGAAGATGTTTATGAAGAAGAAATTATCGAAGAAGCAAATGAAGATGCTGATAATAACGAAGATGAAGTTGAAAATTCAGATTCTAAGTCTGAAGAACCCGTTGCCGTAGAAGAAACTAAAGCATCGGACAAGATTTACGTTATTGTAAATACGCAAGTTATTAATATGTCTGGTAAATCATCATATATATTTGTTGATATACTTGATTATTATCCATTCGATACAAAAACAGCTGGTGGCAAAGAGGTCGTAATGACTATAAATGGCAACACAGCAACATTTATGGACCCAGTCCACGATGGTGATATTATTGAATTGTATTGGAGTTAATGGAGTTAATGGAGGTTTAATATGGATATAAAGTTGTGGAGAGAGATTCTCTACCCTTATGAAATGGCGGTAGATGAACTTACACTTAAATTCGAAAACATAATAAAAGAATACAGAAAAGAAGGTATCTATTCTCCGATAGAGTTGGTTTCAGGAAGAGTTAAACGTATTCCCAGTATTTTGGAGAAATGTCAAAAAAAGAACATTGAAATTGATGATATTTCTGATAAAATCGAGGATATAGCTGGAATTAGAATCATTTGTCAATTTGTTGAAGATATTCACAAAGTTGTTGAAATTATTGAAAACAGAACTGATATAAAGGTTTTACATTCAAAGGATTACGTTACAAATATGAAGCCTAGCGGTTATAGAAGTTATCATATGATTGTTGAGTATGAAATACAAACAATCAAAGGACCAACTCCTATAAAGGTTGAGATTCAGATTCGTACACTTGCAATGAATTTCTGGGCAACCATCGAGCATTCATTGCAGTATAAGTATCGTCAAAATATGCCTGAACATATTAGAGAAAGACTTTCTGGTGCTTCGCAGGCTATTATTGCATTAGATACTGAAATGAGTTCAATTAGAGATGAAATTATGGACTCTCAGAACTCATTTAGAATTAAGTCACATATTATTACTGAGATTCTTAATCTTATACAGAATCTTTACAGAGTGGCTAACAAGCGAGAAATTACTAAAATTCAAGATGAATTCTTCAGAATTTATAAAAAAGATGATATTCAATCATTACAACACTTCTTAAATGAATTGGATGTTATAGCTGAAGGTTACAGAGCACAAGGTGTAGAGGAAGAATTAGAGTAATGGCTGGTAAAATTCAAAGATTGGATAAACTTATTTCAAATTCTTTTGATTATTCAAGAAGTCAAGTCAAGGAACTTATTAAAAAGAAAAAGGTTTTAGTAAACGATAATATTGTTTTAACACCAGAATTAAAGGTTAACCCTGATTCTGATAAGATTGTTGTTGACGGACAAAACTTGAATTATGCAGAATTTGTATATTATATGTTAAATAAACCTGCAGGTGTTGTATCAGCTACAAATGATAACACCTGCAAAACTGTGTTAGAACTTATTAAAAATCCTGCAAAAAGTGGATTATTTCCAGTTGGAAGACTTGATAAGGATACTGAAGGATTGCTTATTATAACCAATGACGGTGAATTAAGTCATTCTTTACTTAGCCCTAAAAAACACGTTGATAAGACTTATTACGTTGAAACAGATGCGATTATTACCGATGAAATGGCAGATAAACTTGAAAAAGGCGTCGATATAGGTGATGAAAAACCTACATTACCTGCAAAGATTGAGATTATAAAAGTTGATAACTCTAACACAAATAAAGCTTATTTAACAATAACAGAAGGGCGTTTTCATCAGGTAAAAAGGATGTTTAAATCAGTTGGACCTACAGTGACATTTTTAAAAAGAATTAGTATGTCTAAGTTAATGTTGGATGAAAGTTTGAAGCCAGGCGAATACAGAGAACTTACCGATGAAGAACTTTGTTTGTTAAAAGGAGAATAAACATAACTATGTTTGATAAATTTGATTGTGTCATATTTGATTTAGACGGAACACTCATTGATTCTATGGGTATCTGGCATCAAATTGATATAGATTATTTAGGAGAAAAGGGCATTCCTTTACCAGACGATTTACAGCAAAAGATTGAAGGTAAAAGTTTTATGGAAACTGCCGTTTATTTTAAAGAGCGATTTTCATTACCTGAAACAATCGAGGAAATAATGGAAGTATGGAATGTTATGTCCTATGAAATGTACACAACAAAGGTTACATTAAAAAAGGGTGTTGTAAATATACTAGAGCATATTAAATCTAAAGGAAAAAAATTAGCTATTGCTACAAGTAATTCAGCACATTTAACAGCGGCAGTATTAAAATCTATGAATATTGATGATTATTTTGATACAATTGTCACAGGTACAGATATTACATGCGGTAAACCAAATCCTGAAATTTACTTAAAAGTAGCTGACAGATTAAATATTTCGCCTCAAAAATGTTTTGTATTTGAAGACATTATAAGTGGTATTATGGCTGGCAAGAATGCAGGAATGACAACTTGTGCAGTAGAAGATAATTATTCTTTAGATGTTAAAGATAAAAAGGCTGAATTGGCAGATTATTATACAGTTGATTTTGATAAATTTTTAGAAGATTATTGTTAATTACGAACGGAGTTAAATCATGACTAACGGATTTTTACCTATTTCAAAAGAAGATATGAATGCTTTAGGCATTGAACAATTGGATTTTGTCTATGTTATTGGAGATGCATATGTTGATCATCCTTCTTTTGGTCATGCAATAATAAGCAGAGTTTTAGATGCTAACGGATACAGCGTTGGTATTATTTCTCAACCTGATTGGAAGGATAAGGATAGTATCAATATCCTTGGCGAGCCTAGACTTGGATTTCTTGTAATGGGCGGAAATATGGATTCAATGGTTAATCATTACAGTGTTTCAAAGAAAAGAAGATCAGTTGATGCTTTTACACCAGGTGGAGTGATGGGCAAACGTCCTGATTACGCAACAACTGTTTATTGTAACTTGATTAGACAGACCTATAAGACTAAACCAATCATAATCGGAGGTATAGAAGCCTCGCTTAGAAGACTAGCTCACTATGATTATTGGTCTAATAAGGTTAAACGTTCAATTCTTCTTGATTCAGGAGCGGATTTACTTTTGTATGGAATGGGAGAACGTTCAATTTTAGAAGTTGCTAATGCATTAGATTCAGGTATTGATATTAAAGATATAACTTACGTTGAAGGAAGTGTATATAAAACTAAAGAATTACACGATGGTTATGAGTATATTATGTTACCGGATTATGACACCATAAAAGAAGACAAGCCTTCTTACGCTAAAAGTTTTTATACTCAGTATACAAACACTGACCCATTCACTTCAAAGACTTTGGTTGAACCATATTCTAATGGTGTTTATGTAGTTCAAAATACGCCAGCAAAACCATTGTCTACAGCTGAAATGGATAGAGTTTATTCGTATCCTTATATGAGAACTTATCATCCAAGTTACGAGGAACTTGGCGGTGTTGCAGCCATTGAAGAGGTTAAATTCAGCCTTGTTAGTAATAGAGGTTGTTTTGGTGGATGTTCATTTTGTGCATTAACCTTCCATCAAGGAAGAATTATTCAAACTAGAAGTCATGAATCGATTATAGAAGAAGCAAAGAAAATAATATGGGACAAAGATTTTAAAGGATATATTCATGATGTCGGTGGCCCTACAGCTAATTTCAGACATACATCTTGCGAAAAACAGTTAGAACATGGCGTATGTAAGAATAAGCAATGCTTGTTTCCTAAACCTTGTCAGAATCTTAAGGTTGACCACAAGGATTATCTTAGTTTATTAAAGAAATTAAGAGAACTACCTAATGTAAAAAAAGTATTTATACGTTCAGGTATTCGATTTGACTATTTGGTTGCAGATAAAAATGATGAATTTTTTGAAGAAATGGTAAAAAATCATATCAGTGGACAGTTAAAGGTTGCACCAGAGCATGTATCAGACAATGTATTGTCTAAAATGGGAAAACCATCTAACGATGTTTATAAAAAATTCATTGATAAATATAAGGCTTTAAATAAAAAATTAGGTATGAATCAGTTTGTTGTTCCATATTTGATGTCTTCGCATCCCGGTTCAACAATGAAGGATGCCATTATTTTAGCTGAGTATTTAAGAGATTTAGGATATATGCCAGAACAGGTGCAGGATTTTTATCCAACACCATCAACAATTTCAACATGTATGTATTATACAGGGCTTGATCCTAGAACAATGGAAAAAGTATATGTTCCAATTAATCCACACGAAAAAGCTATGCAGAGGGCTTTGATTCAATACCGTAATCCTAAAAATTACGATTTAGTACATGAAGCACTTGTATTGGCACATAGAGAGGATTTAATTGGTTTTGATAAGAAATGTCTTATTCGTCCAAGAAAGGATAGTCCTAAAAAGCAAAACGGACCAATATCAAAAAACGTAGATAAAAACAAAAAAACAAATGTAGCAAAAAAGAAGAAAACTATTCGCAATGTTCATAAGAGAAAGGGATGATAATATGAAGAGAATAGCAATTATTACAGGTGCATCTTCAGGATTTGGAAAAGAATTTGCATTACAATTAGACAACAAAATTAAATGTATAGATGAATATTGGTTGGTTGCTAGAAATGAAGAGAATTTAAACAAACTCAGTCTTTGTTTAAATCATAAATCAAAAGTTTTTGCACTTGATATGTCAAAACCTGAATCCATTGACACATTAGTTGATGCTGTAAAATCAAGTCACGCTAAAATAAAGATGTTAATTAATTCAGCTGGATATGGAAAAATCGGCAAAGTTGCTGATATGGATTATAATGATATTTATGGAATGACTGATATCAACTGTAGCGCTTTAGCTGTTTTATCTAAAAGACTTATTAAGTACATGGATGAAAATTCCAGAATCATAAACATAGCTTCAAGTGCTGCATTCATGCCACAAGCAGGATTCGCGGTTTATGCAGCAACAAAATCATATGTTTTAAGTTTTACAAGAGCATTAAATGCAGAATTAAGAAAGAATGATATTTATGCAACAGCTGTTTGTCCCGGACCAAGTCCTACAAATTTCTTCCACATTGCAGAAGAACAAACTGAAATGGCTAGTTACAAAAAATATGTAATGATTGAACCTGACAAAATTGTCGAAAAAGCAATTATTGATTCAATCAATAAAAAGGATGTTTCAGTATGTGGCGTTGTTATGAATGCATTTAATATAGCAACGAAAGTAGTTCCTCACGGAATTATTTTGAAATTTATGAGCTAATTTATAATTGAAAGTAGGATTTACGAAATGGTAGAAGTCAACATATCAAAAAATGAGGCAGGACAGAGATTCGATAAGTTTCTGTTTAAATATTTAAATGCTGCCCCAAAAAGTTTTGTATACAAAATGCTTAGAAAAAAGAATATTGTATTGAATGGAAAGAAATCTACCGGTGACGAGAAATTATGTGAAGGTGATAGCGTTAAACTATTTCTTGCAGTTGAAACGATTGAAAAATTCAGAGAAAGTAAATCCGCTAATGTTACTAATATTCCTAGCATTTCAAAAAAAGATATAATTTTTGAAGATGATGATATCTTGTTAATAAATAAAAAAGCCGGAATATTATCACAAAAGGCTGAAGCAAAGGATGTATCTATAAATGAAATGATGATTTCTTACCTTGTTAACAATAATAAAGTTTCTAAGGAATCATTGAATACATTTAAACCTTCTGTTTGTAATCGATTAGATAGAAACACAACCGGCTTGATTGCTTGTGGAAAATCCTTGATTGGTCTTCAGGAATTGTCTAGGTTATTTAAAGACAGAGACATTGACAAGTACTATATAACTTTAGTTAAAGGTGTTGTAAATGAAAAAAAATCAATTGAGGGATATTTACACAAAGATGAGAAAACTAATAAAGTTTCAATTCATTCAAGCCAAATAGATGACAGTGAATACATAAAAACAACGTATATTCCGTTAGGCTCATTTAAGTATAAGAATATTGAAGGGACTTTATTAAAGGTAAAGCTTCACACTGGTAAGCCACATCAAATCAGAGCGCATTTATCAAGCATAAATCATCCGATATTTGGTGATACAAAATACGGTTGTATAAGTACAAACAATATTTTAAGAGCAGATTTTAATATTAAATATCAGCTATTACATTCCTATTCATTAACATTTCCAAAGGAAGACCTTTTATTGGAAAAATTGAAGGGAAAAACCTTTATTGCACCTATTCCAAATGTGTATAAAAAGGTATTAGAAGGAGGAAACTTATGGCCACTTGGAATTCAAGAGGACTTAGAGGTTCAGCATTAGAAGAATTAATCAACATTACAATTGATAGATATAGAGATAGTAAACTTGCGTTGATTCAAAAGATTCCTACACCTATTAAACCAATTAATATTGACAATAATACAAGGCACATAACTCTTGCTTATTTTGAAATGAAAAGTACTGTCGATTATATTGGTGTTGTCCAAGGAATTCCCGTGTGTTTTGACGCAAAAGAATGTAATGTAGACACATTTTCAATGCAAAATATTCATGCTCATCAGATTGAATTTATGGAAGAATTCGAAAATCAAAATGGAATTGCATTTATTATCTTATATTATACGGGAAAGAATGAAGCATATTATATTCCATTTAAAGATATTAAAATGTTTTACGATAGAGCACAAAATGGTGGAAGAAAGAGTTTTAGATTTGAAGAAATTGATAAAGATTACTTGATTAGTCAGAACAAAGGTGTACCATTACATTTTTTGGAAATGATTAATTTAGATTTAAGTAAACGATAATTTTCTTGAAAAATGTTGACTTTTTTTCATATTAATAATATAATAACACAAGTTTCGATAATTCGTTATCGATTTAACAAGATGAAGCGCACGGAGTTGAAATATTATGAGTATTAATTTATTACATACACCTGAAGGTGTTAGAGACATTTATAATGACGAATGTTCAAAGAAATTATATTTGCAGGAAACAATGTACAAAACTATTAAATCATATGGTTTTAGTGATATTCAAACACCTACATTTGAATTTTTTGAAATATATAGCAAAGATAAAGGCAGTATAGAATCAAAGAATTTGTATAAATTCTTTGACAGAGAAGGAAATACATTGGTTTTGCGTCCTGATATTACACCAGCTATTGCAAGAGCGGTATCTAAATATTATATGCATAATGATATGCCACTTAGATTTTGCTATACTGGTAATACATATATCAATAATGCAGAGCATCAGGGTAAATTAAAAGAAATCACTCAGATAGGTGG